>CAXSDV010000006.1:2857-18906 GCA_964235945.1 uncultured Caulobacteraceae bacterium | reverse complement strand
CAACGCTGAGAAGGCAGCCTAAGCCAATCGGTCACGCGCCTACCGCGATTGCGTGATGGTCGTGATCGGCGTGCCGCATTGAGCCGCGGCGCTCGCGAGTGATGGACGCCGTCGCGGGAGGTCCTCGCGTCGGGCGCTTCAGCCCGCCCACGGTCCCGGAGCCGAGCTTGAACAGCACGGCCGGCCCCTTCGGGGAGAGCCGCAGCGGCTCCGCGGCAGGGCGGCGACGTCCGGGAACGCCGCGACCGCAGTATCGGCCAGAACCGGGTCACGAGAGGCGGATGTGACCTGAATAGAGGGGTAAGCCCTGTTGACAGGGTGTTTCAGCATAAGGGATGAGGCGGCAAGATTGAGGAAGCTCAGAAAGCTGAGGGCCGTCTTATCGTAGCGCGTGGTGATGCGGCGGGCTGTTTGGGTGATTGAACATGCGTTCAATGCGGTTCCTGTCCCGGCAAGTGCGGAAGTCGCGGGCGACGGGCGTCTTGAGGTCGGCCTTCGGCGGTATGACCGGAAATATGCCGTCGGCGTAGCTCTTCTCGCCCAAGGGCACGTCGTCCAGCGTATAGCCGAGCTGGTTTGCGCGAAGCCCCGGATCGAGATCCGCTCGGCTCACTCGTAAGCTCCGAAGGGACCCGCGGCCTGGAAGTTGACGCCGGGCGGCTTCGAGATGACCTCGATCGGGCTCGTGCCGGTGCGGCCGAGACGATGTCGAGGTCGGTGACCGTCTCGATCCGGCGGACCTCTCCCCGGCTCACAAGACGATCTACAACCGCTTCGTCCGTTTGAGCCGACTCGGCATCTTCGGCGCCCTCGCCGGCAAGGCCGGTCGGCCCGAGGCTCCGGTCAGGCCCCCGCCAGGAGAGTGAAGACGCCTGACACTCCATCCGCCTCGGCGGAGGGCGCGATCCACAGCCGCACCAGTCCGGGCTCGATGGCGGGGCCGAGGTCCAGGCCGACGAACTCCAGGTCCGCCCGGCGCAGGGTGAAGGCCACCTCGGTCGAAGCGCCGGGCGCCAACGTCATCCGCCGGAAGTTCTTGAGCAGGCGCACCGGCTGGGTCACGCTGGCCGCCAGCGGACGTACGTAGAGCTGGACCGTTTCCTCGGCCGCCCGGGCGCCGGTGTTGGAGACGGTGGCGCGCACCGCCAATTCTCCGTTCCAGGGCAGGCGGGCGTCGCCCAGCTCGAGGTCGGAGTAGGCGATCCGGCCGTAGGTCAGGCCGTGGCCGAAGGGGAACAGCGCCGAGTCGGGCACGCCCCGGTAGTGCGTCTTGTAGGGAAGCAGCGGCCCCGCCGGATTGGGCCGTCCCGTCGGCTTGTGAGCGTAGCTGTAGGGTTCCTGGCCCGAACGACGCGGAAAGCTGACGGGAAGGCGGCCGGACGGAGAAGCCGCGCCGAACAGGACGTCGGCGATGGCGGGGCCCGTCTGCGAGCCCAGGAACCAGGTGACGAGTATGGCGGGAGCGGCCAGCACCGCGCCCTCGAGCGCCAGGGCGCGGCCGTTCTTGAGCACCACCACGCAGGGCTTGCCCGCGCCGGCGACCGCCTGGGCCAGCGCCAGCTGAGCCGCGGGGATCGTCACCTCGGTGCGCGACTGGGCCTCGCCCGACATCTCCTGGCTCTCGCCGACGGCCAGAACGACCACGTCGGCGGCGCGGGCGGCGGCCAGGGCGGCTTCCAGCCCGCCGGGCAGCGGGGCGTCCACACCGCAACCGGGCGTGACCGTCACCCGCGAGGCGTCCGCCACCGCCGCGCGCACGCCGGTGGCGAGGTCCACCGCGTCGGCGTCCACGCCGTAAACGTTCCAGGGCCCGACGAGGTCGTGCAAACCCGACGCGAACGGCCCGATCAAGGCGATGCGTCGACCCGCGCGCGGCAGCGGCAACAGGTCGCCCTCGTTCTTCAGGAGCACGACCGAGCGCCGCGCCGCCTCGCGCGCCGCCTCCAGGTGGGCGGGCGTGCGTACCCGCGCACGCTCCCGCGCGGGGTCGATGCGCCGGAAGGGATCGTCGAACAGGCCCAGCCGCGCCTTGAGCGCCAGCACGCGCCGCACCGCCTGGTCCAGCCGCGCCGCGGGTACGACGCCGGAGGCGACCAGCCCCGGCAGGTGCTTGAGGTAGAGCCCGCTCTGCATGCAGACGTCGACGCCCGCCAGAAAGGCGATGCGCGCCGCGTCCCGGCCGTCGGCGGCGAAACCCGCGTCGATCATCTCCTCGTCGGACGTGTAGTCGGAGACCACCAATCCGCCGAACCCCCATTCGCGGCGCAGGACGGTGCGCAGGAGCCAAGGATTGCCGGTGTCGGGCACGCCGGAAATCTCATTGAAGCCCGCCATCACCGTCGCGACGCCGGCGCCCAGCGCCGCCTGGAACGGCGGGAAGTAGACTTGGCGCAAGGTGCGCTCGGAGACGTCGACGGCGTTGTAGTCCAGACCCGCCTCGGCCGCCCCGTAGCCGGCGAAATGCTTGGCGGTGGCCGCCACCGCGTCGTCGGCGGCGAGCGAGCGGCCTTGGAAGCCGCGCACCCGGGCTTGGGCCATCCGCGAGGACAGGAGCACGTCCTCCCCCGCGCCCTCCAGCCCCCGGCCCCACCGGGCGTCGCGGGCGATGTCGACCATGGGGGCGAAGGTCCAGTCCACGCCGGCCGCCGCCGCCTCGGTCGCCGCGATCCGGGCGCTGCGCTCGGCCAGGGCGGGGTCGAAGCTCGACGCTTCGCCCATGGGGATGGGAAACACGGTGCGGTAGCCGTGGATCACGTCGGCGGCGAAGACGAGCGGGATCGGCAGCCGCGCCTCGTGCAGGGCCGCGGTCTGCATGCGCCGGGCCATCTCGGCGCCCGCTCCGTTGAACACGCCGGTGATCTCTCCGGCGCGCACCTGCGCCAACTGCGCGTCGAAGCCGCCGCCGGCCGACGCGGGGTTGAGCGTGGCCGCCGCGCCTCCCGCCCAGGCGGCGGCGTCCAGCGTGAGCTGTCCGGCCTTCTCCTTCACCGTCATGGCGTGCAGCAGCTTCTCGACGGGGGCGGGCAGGGCGGGATCAGGACCGGCCGCGGCCAACGACGCGCGCGCCGGTCCGGCGCGCCACGCCGCGACCGCGGTCGCCCCCGCCATCAGGGCGCGCCTGGAGACCCGCTGCAGATCCATCGTGTTCCCTTCCGATGCGCCTGCATGCTGCGCGCAAGCGTCGCGGTGCAAGTCTCTATCCATGACAGTGCGGACATGTAACCGGTTACATCAAGGCGGGAAGCTGTCCGACGCGCAATACTGGCGACGTGCGGCGGAAAAGCCGGCGGGGAGAAGGCGAAGGAAGGATGGCGAAAGCCACCATCCGCGACGTGGCGCGGGAAGCCAAGGTGTCGACCGCCTCGGTCTCCCGCGTGCTCAACGAACAGGACGGCGTTCGTTCGAACGTGCGCGCTCGTGTGCTCGACGCGGTGGAACTGCTCGACTATGTGCGCCACGCCGGCGCCCGCAACCTCAGTCGCGCTCGCTCCGACACTTTAGGCGTCGTGCTTCCCGACCTGCACGGTGAGTTCTTCTCCGAAATCCTGCGCGGCATGGACGCGGAGGCGTCGGTGCGCGGCCTGCACCTCCTGCTTTCCACCTTCGGCAAGGGGCCGGACGGCGGTCGCGATGCGTTGCACACCCTGCGCGGGTGCGTGGACGGTCTGATCGTCATGGCGCCGGAGGCGGCTCCGGGCCGGTTGGGCGCGCTCCTGGCGGCTTCCATGCCCACGGTGCTGATCAATTGCGCCGAAACGAGCCTGGGCCGCTCCGACATCCGGGTGGACAACGCGGGCGCCGCGGAGGTCATGACCCGGCACCTGCTCGGGACGGGGCGCGAGCGCGTGGTCCACCTCGCCGGTCCCCAAACCAACGTCGAGGCCCGCGAGCGGGTGGAGGGCTACCGGCGCGCCATGGCCCAGGCCGGGCGCGCGCCTCGGGTGATCGTCGGCGATTTCACCGAAACGGCGGGCGCCGACGCGGTCGCCGAGCTCCTGCGCGACTCGGACAGGGCGGACGCGCTGTTCGCCGCCAACGACGTCATGGCCATCGGCGCTCTGCTGGCCCTGCGCCGCGCCGGGATCGACGTGCCGGGCGACATGGCGGTCGCCGGCTTCGACGACGTGCCGCTGGCGCGCCTCGTCACACCGGACCTCACCACCATGCGGGTCGACATGGCCGCGCTAGGTGCGCGCGCGGTCGCGCGGCTGGTCGACGCGATCGGGGGCGCAGACGCGACGTCGGAGATGCGCCTGCCCCAGCTGGTCGTGCGGGGAACGACGCAGACTTCGAAAATCAAAAACAGAGAAACAGGGAGGAGAACGAGATGAAGACCTGGTCCATGATGAGGATGTTGCTGGCCGGCGCGGCGACCGCCGCCTCTTTTGCGGCCATCACCGCTCCCGCCGTCGCGCAGACGACCACGGCCCGGGTGGGCGGGGTCGTGACCGACCTTGCGGGCCACCCGGTGGCCGGCGCCAGGGTGACGGCGCGCGACGTCGCCACCAACCAGACCGTGCGGGCCGTCTCGGCCGCCGACGGGGCGTACACGCTCGATGCGCTCAACCCCAGCACCTACGAGCTGAAGATCGCCGGACCGGACGGCAAGACTTTCACCGCCCGGGTGGTCACCTCCGTAGGGCAAAGCGCCACGCTGGACGCCAAGTTGGGCGCCCCGCCCTCCGCCACCCAGGGCGCCAACAGCGGCCCGACCGCCCCCGACTCGACGGGTGGCGACGTGGTGGTGACCGCCCGTCGGTTGGTCGAGGTGAAAACCAGCGAGATCGCGACCAACGTCAGCCAGAAACAGATCCAGGCGCTTCCTCAAACCGACCGCAACTTCTTGTCCTTTGCGGCGCTGGCGCCGGGGGTCAACTACATCGACAGCCAGACCAACAAGGGTATCCAGTCCGGCGCCGCGACCCGTAGCCAAGTGAACGTCTTCATCGACGGGGTCAGCCTGAAGAACCAAACGCTGGACGGCGGCATTTCCGGCCAGCAGGACAGCCGCGGCAATCCCTTTTCCCAGCTGGCCGTCCAGGAGTTCCGCGTACTGACCCAGAACTACAAGGCCGAGTACGAGCAGGCCGGCGCCGCCATCGTCACCGCCGTGACCAAGTCGGGCGGCAACGACTTCCATGGCGAGGTGTTCGGTCAATACATCGGTAAAAGCCTAATTCAGAAAGACTATTTCTCCAAGACGCTGGGCTTGACGAAGCCCGATTTCGAGCGCGAGCAGTACGGGGCCGCGTTCAGCGGCCCGATCGTCAAGGACAGGTTGTTCTTCTTCGCCTCGTTCGAGCGCAACACCCAGGATCGTGCGCTGACCGTGCGCCTGGGAGACCGCACCCCCGACAACGTGGCTCGCTTCGGCCAGTACGAGGGCCAGTTCGTCAGCCCCTTTGAGGAAAACCTCTATTTCGGAAAGCTGACCTGGACGCCGGACGATCGCAACACCATAGATTTCAGCTATAGCCGTCGAGAAGAGACGGAAATCCAGAATTTCGGTGGTCAAGTCGCCTTCACCCAGGCCGAAAACCGCGACTATCTGACGGAAACGACGGAGTTGAAGTGGCGCTATCGCGGTGACCACTTCGTGAACGAAGCCTTGGTGAGCTATCTCGACAATGTCTACAATCCAAGCTCGTTGAGCCCCGGGGAGCCCTCCTTCGTCTATCAGGGAGTGGTCAGTTTTGGTGGAAAGAACGGTTCCCAGGACGTCGAGCAGCACAACTGGAGCGGGCGGGATGACCTGACCTGGAGCGGATTCACCAACCACGTCATGAAGGGCGGCATCCGCGTCGCCCATCTTGAGTACTCGTTCTCAAAGCCGTTCTTCCAATCACCTCAGTACACCTACATACTCGACCCGACCCGCAACGAGGACTTTCAGACCCCGTCGACCGTCCAACTCGGTCTGGGAAATCCGACCATCGCCTCGTCCGACACCGAACTCGGAGTCTACGTCCAAGATGACTGGAACCTGACCCGCAAGCTTCAGCTCAATCTCGGCATCCGATGGGATTACGAGACGAATATGTTCGATAACGACTACGTCACGCCCGCTGCGGCCATTCAGGTGTTCTCGCAGCTTCCGCAGACGCCATACTTCAACTCCGCCAACTACATCACCGACGGCAACCAGCGGGGCGCCTACACGGGCATGGTGCAGCCTCGCGCCGGATTCTCCTATGATGTGTTCGGCGATCAGCATACAGTGGTGTTCGGCGGCGTCGGCCGTTATTACGACCGAAACGTCCTTAATAATACGCTAGACGAGCGTATTCGCACTCAGTATCAAATCGGAACCTTCTTTTTCTCGAAGGATGGCCTGCCAAGGGACGGCAATCCCACCATCAAGTACGATCCTTCCTACATGAGCACGGCCGCCCTGCTGGCGTTGAGGGCTAACGCCACCACCGGCAAGCCTGAACTGTTCGGTGTGCCGAACAACGCCGTACCGCCCCGTACAGACCAGTGGAGTTTCGGCGTCCGCCAGAAGGTCGCCATGTTCGAGGTGTCGGTCACCGGCTCCTACCTGAAAGGCAGCAACGGCTACACCAATATCTGGGCCTCCCGCGCCGCCGACGGGACCTGCTGCGACAACACGATCCCGCTGAAATACGGTTATGCCGACGCGCTGGTGGGCTATAGCGGGTTGGACACGCGCTACAAGGCGCTCTACGTCACCATCGACAAGCCCTATACGGCCAGCTCTCACTGGGGCCTCAACGTCGCCTACACGTTCTCCAAGGGGATACAGGACGGAAACGACCTGTTCAGCCTGGACGCCATCACGCCGCGATCTTACGGGTTCCGTCCCAATCCATACGACCAGCGCCATAAGATCGTGTTCTCGGGCATTTACGACCTTCCCTTCGGCTTCCAGTTCTCGACCCTTTCTACGCTCGGCACGGGCCAAGCTTTCACCGTCACCGACGCCAGCCAGGGTTTCAGCCCCAACCAGATCAAAATCCGCTCGCTTTATCCGCCGACGAACTGCGCCGGTGTGTTCGCTTACTGCGAGATCAACCTCTCTCTTGAGAAGGACTTCCACCTCTACCGACAGACCACCTTCGGCGTGGCGGTGGACTTTTTCAACGTATTCAACAACACCAATTTCACCGGGTATCCTGGGTTCATCGGCGTGGGGCAGAACTACCAGTTCGACAACTCCCTTCAGAGGGCGTCCACCGACACCACGGTGTATGGCCAGCCGACGGATACGCAGACCCTGCCCCGCCGCATCCAGGTGCGCGGTTTCTTCCGCTTCTGACCTCGTCCCGGGCGGCGTGCGACCGCGGCGCCGCCCGGGTCTCTCCAGTGCAGGCGTTCCATGCTTGATCGACGCAGCGTCCTGGCTTCGAGTCTGTCGGCGGCCCTCGCCGGGTCGGCCGACGAGGCGTCGAACCTCGTCGACGACGTCGCCCGGCGCACCTTCCGCTATTTCTGGGAGACCACCGACGCGGACACGGGCCTCGCGCCCGACCGCTGGCCGACGCCCTCCTTCGCCTCCATCGCCGCGGTCGGTTTCGCGCTGACGAGCTATCCCGTGGGCGTGGCCAGCGGCTGGATCGGCCGCGCCCAGGCCCGCACCCGCACGCTTCGCACCCTGAGCCGCCTGGCCGACGCTCCCCAGGGGCCGGAAGCGCAGGGGAGGGCGGGCCACAGGGGTTTCTTCTACCATTTCCTCCACATGAACTCGGGCCTGCGGTTCGGCGGCAGCGAGCTCTCGACCATCGACACCGCCCTCCTGCTCGCGGGCGTGCTCGCCGTGCAGAGCGCGTTCGACGCCGACCACCCGCAAGAGCGGCGCATCCGCGAGCTGGCGGAGCGGATCTACCGCGCGGTGGACTGGCCCTGGGCGCTGGCGCGGCCGCCGCTGGTCTCCATGGGGTGGCGGCCGGAGAGCGGCTTCATCGCCAGCGACTGGTCCGTCTACAACGAAAGCCTGATCCTCTACGTCCTGGCCCTGGGCTCGCCGACCCACCCCCTGGCGCCCGAGACCTGGGACGTCTGGACGCGCGGCTTCGAGGCGAGCTGGCGGACGGGCGGGCGGGCGCCTCACCTCGACTTCCCGCCGCTGTTCGGCCACCAGTACAGCCACTGCTGGATCGATTTCCGGGGCGTGTGCGACCGCTACATCGCCTCCAAGGGCCTCGACTACTTTGAGAACAGCCGCCGGGCCACCTACGCCCAGCGCGACTACGCCATGGCCAACCCCGGCGGGTTCGCGGACTACGGGCCCGATATCTGGGGCCTGACCGCCTGCGACGGCCCGGGCGACTTCCGCCTCGACCTGGGCGGGCGGGCGCGCGAGTTCTACAGCTACTCCGCCCGGGGGCCCGGCGACCGCGACGACGGCACCCTGGCCCCCACCGCGGCGCTGGGCTCCATCGCCTTCGCCCCGGAGATCGTGCTGCCGGCGGCGCGCGCCATGCACGCCCGCTACGGCCGCGCGATCTACGGCCGCTACGGCTTCCTGGACAGCTTCAACCCGACCCTGACGCGGGTGGACGCGCCGCTGACCGCGGGGCGGATCGCGCCGGGGATGGGCTGGGTCGACACCGACCACCTGGGCATCGACCAGGGGCCGATCCTGCTCATGGCGGAGAACCGGCGCTCGGGCCTCATCTGGCGGCTGATGGGCCGTAACCCGCACATCCGCCGCGGGCTGAAGCGGGCGGGCTTCACCGGCGGCTGGTTGGACGCATGATCGCGCCTGCTCTCGCGCCCGCGCCCGCCATGGCCGCGTTCGCCGACCCGTTCGCCGCACCGGCCGCCTGGAGCGCGATCGCTTCGGACGGGGTGCGTGCGAGCCTCGCGCCCGCAGCGGAGCGCGGCGTGCGGCTGTCTTTCGACTTCGACCATGTGGCGGGCTTCGCCGGCGCCAAGCGGCCGCTGGCCGTGCGCTTTCCCGCCGAGTTCCGCCTGAGCTTTCGCCTACGCGGGTCGGGCGGCGTCAACGACCTCCAGCTCAAGTTCGCCGACGCCTCGGGCAAGACCGTCTGGTGGTGGCGGCTGCCGAACCTGCGGCCCGCGCCCGACTGGCGTGAGCTGGTCCTGCGCCGGCGCGACATCGTGTTCGCCTGGGGCCCGGGGGGCGATCGGCGACTGGACGCCGCCGCTTCGGTGGAGCTCGTCCTGGCGCGAGGGCGCGACGGCGGGACGGGGGAACTGGAGGCGGCGGATTTCCGGCTGGAGCCGGCGACGACGCCCGCCCCGCTTCCGCCTCCGGTGGCCAGCGATCCGCGCGCGCTCGACGGTCGGCTCGACACCGCCTGGCCCGCGACGCCCGGCGGACCTCCGTTGACCGTCGACTTCGGCGGCCTGCGGGAGATCGGCGGCCTCGTCCTGCGCTGGCGTCCCGGCGCGACCGCGCGCTATCGCGTGGAGGCCAGCGACGACGGGCGGGCTTGGCGGACGCTGCACACGGTGACGGACGGCGACGGCGGCGACGACCCCGTGCCGCTACCGGCCACGACCGCGCGCGCCCTGCGCGTGGGCCTTCTGCCGGCCTCTCCCGCGGCGGCCCTGGCCGAGATGGTGATCGAGCCGCCCGCGTGGAGCGCCACGCCCAACGCCCTCGTCCTGGCGCTGGCCGGGGCGGCCCCCCGCGGCGCCTTCCCGCGCGGGTTTTCCGGTGAACAGCCCTACTGGACGCTCGTGGCCGGGCCGGACGGGGCGCCCAGCGGCCTCATGGGCGAGGACGGGCAGGTGGAGGTCGGCAAGGGCGGCTTCTCGCTGGAGCCGTTCGTCACCGCGGGCGGACGCGCCTTCTCCTGGGCCGACGTGCGCGAAACGCCGTCGCTGGAGCGGGGCTGGCTGCCCATCCCCCACGTGCGCTGGAACGGGCCCGGCTTCACCCTCGACGGCTCGCTGTTCGCCGACGCGGCCTCCGGCCGCCTGATGGCGCGCTGGCGACTGCGCAACACCGCCGCGCGCGCCCGCGCGTTGACCCTGGCGCTGGCGGTGCGCCCGTTCCAGGTGAACCCGCCCGCTCAGTTCCTGTCCCAGGTGGGCGGGGTGAGTCCCATTTCGTCGTTCCGCTGGCGGGGCGGGGCATGGCGGGTGACCACGCCGCCCGCGGTGGACGGCGACGCGCCGACGGTGCGCTCGGTCCTGCCCGTCCCCGCGCCCGATGCGGCCCGCACGGCGACCTTCGACCGGGGCGGCTTGGCCCGGCCCTCCACCCCGACGGGCGGGCGCGACCTCGACGACGCCTCGGGCCTGGCCTCCGGCGCGCTCCTGTACACGCGGCGGCTCGCGCCGGGGGCCGTGCTGGACGTGCGCGTGGCCGTGGCGTCCGGCGGCGAGGCCCGCCCGACGGACGCCGGCGCCTTCGACCGGGCGCACGCGGCGGTCGCGGCGGGCTGGGCGCGGCGTTTGGGCGGGGTCACGATCACCGCGCCGCGCGCGCGCCGCGCCGTGGCCGAGGCTGTGCGCACCGCCTCCGCCCACATCCTGATGAGCCGCGACGGCCCGGCGCTGAGACCCGGAACGCGGTCCTACGACCGCAGCTGGATCCGCGACGGGACCATGATGTCGGACACCCTGCTGCGCTTGGGCGAGGACGGTCCCGTCGAACGCTTCGCCGACTGGTACGCCGCCCGGCTGTTCGCCGATGGCAAGGCGCCCTGCTGCGTGGACCGGCGCGGGGCCGACCCCACGCCGGAGAACGACGCGCAAGGCGAGTTCATCCACCTCCTGGTGCAGACCTACCGTTACACGGGCGACCGGCCGCGGCTGGAGCGGGCGTGGCCCAAGCTCCTCGCCGCCTGGCGCTACATGAACGCCCAGAGCCTTTCAGAGCGCACGGCCGCCAATCTCACTCCCGAGCGGAGGGCGCGCTACGGGCTCATGCCGCCCTCGATCAGCCACGAGGGATACTCGGCCGAGCCGCAGGCGAGCCTGTGGGACGACTTCTGGGCGCTCACGGGGTTTCGCGACGCGCTGGCCGCCGCCCGGGCGCTCGGCAAGCCGCAGGCCCCGGAGATGGCCCTGGCGGCGGACCGGTTCGCCGCCGACCTGCGCGCCGCCGTCGTCGCCTCCACGGCGCGGTTCAAGATCGATTACGTGCCGGGTGCGGTGACCCTGGGCGACTGGGACGCGACCTCCACCACCATCGCCTTCGATCCCGCCGGCGAGGCGGCCGCCCTGGACCCCCGCCTCCTGCGCGGGACCTTCGAGCGCCAGTGGCGCCGCGTGCGGGCCCGGGCCCGCCCGGGAGCGGCGTGGAGCGACTACACGCCCTACGAATGGCGCAACGTTTCGGCCTTCGTGCGGCTGGGTTGGCGCGACCGGGCCGCCTACCTGATCCGCACCTACATGGCCGACCGCCGCCCGCCCGCCTGGAACGGTTGGGCCGAGGTGGTGGGCCGCGACCCGCGCGCCGTGCGCTTCATCGGCGACATGCCCCACGCCTGGGTCGCCTCCGACTTCATCCGCGCCGCCTTGGACCTGTTCGCCTACGAGGACCTGAGGCGCCGCACCCTGGTCCTGGGCGCCGGGCTGGACGCGGGCTGGCTTTCCGGCGAGGGGGCGGGCGTCGAAGGCCTGCGCACGCCGTACGGTGCGTTGGACTTGAAAATGCGGGGTTCGCGGAAGAGGGGGCTGACGCTTACTCTGGCGGGTGGCGCCCGCCCGCCCGGCGGCTTCGTCGTGCCCTGGCCGTTTCCCGGTGCGCCCGGAACGGCCTTGGTGAACGGCCGCCCCACCCTTGCGGCTCGCGACGGACTGCACCTGCCGGCGACGACGTCGAACACGACGGTCTTCTGGGCGCCGATGCGCCGCACGGCCCGGAGATGAGGGCCGGCTGCGATCACCGACAACGGATCGTCTCGCAGCTGACCCGCACCCGCGGGCGGCCATGAGTTGTTTGACGTCGCTCAGGCTCGGGCTGAAGCGGAAACAAACTCACGTCGCCCGATGGATGACCTCGGCGGAATAGCGATGGCGTTCGTAGGAAGTGGGCTGCACGGTCCGATCCCGGCCCGCGCCACCCCGCGCCGGCCTGCCGGAAACAGGTTGCGACGAGACCGACGGCACCTGCAGGGCGCAGGAACTTCATGGAACGGGCGGAACCCTATGACAGAGCCGCCGCCAGCTCTTAAGCGGACCGAAGTTGGTCGTGGTGAGAGGAAGATGGTGGGCGAGAGCGCTTCTTCGCTTCCGTCCTTAACCGGGTCGAACCTGCGGTCCGGCGGGCTAGAGGGGTGCGCGGGCCTGGAACCCGCCGACCGGTCACCCGCCCGCGGTGTCGGGGCGGCCTTCGCTCGGCGCGCCGGTCTGCGGGTCGGTCACCGTTTTGGTCGTGTCCGCCGCGCCTTCCGAACCGGCGGGTTCGGTGTCGTGGTGGCCCGGAGCCTCGGGTTTCATGGTGTCTTCCTCGTACCCGTCGTGGGTCGAGGGGCGGCATTGATCGTTCATGTCCGGTCAACAGCGTTCGACGCAAAACGATCCCTCTTGATCGAAGTGGAGTCTAGCCGCACGACAGCCAAGTCGAACATATCGCACTGTTGGGTGAAGCAGCGCTTGGTCTCGCCTTTAGTTCGCCGTTTGCTGTGATCGCCTGAAGTCGATCGCTAAGCTTGGCGAGGGCCGCTTGTTGTCGTGGGGCTCCCGGGACGGGGCGTCACGCAGGTGCGTTCAGGCGAGCCCGCGCCGATGGATCGGCCATCCGCGTAAGTCCAGGACATGAAGTGACGAGCACCTGATGGGCGCCGCCGATGATCCTTTGGCGGGGCGGCCCGCGGCGTGCCAAGCTTGACCGGTCACTCGCTCCGGAGCCGCCATGTTCACCGCCCTCCTGGCCGCCCTCGCCCTCGTGCAGAGCCCGGCGGTCCTCGCCGTGACGCAGGATCCCGCGCAGGATCCGGTCCACCCCGCGCGCATGCTGGCGTTGGCCGTTCCGAGCGGGGGTGTGGCGCTGAACGCCGTGCTTTTCATCGCCGCGGGCGAAGGTCCGCATCCCACGGTGCTCCTGCTGCACGGCTTCCCCGGCAACGAGCAGAACCTGGACCTGGCGCAAGCCGTGCGCCGGGCGGGCTGGAACGTCCTGACCCTCCACTACCGCGGCTCCTGGGGATCGCCGGGATCGTTCAGCTTCCACCACGTCTTCGAGGACGCCGACGCCGCCCTGGCCTGGCTGCGCGGGCCGGCCGGAAGGGCCGCAGGGGTCGACGGGGCCCGCATCGCGGTGGTCGGCCACAGCATGGGGGGCTTGGCGACCGCCTACGTGGCCGGCCATGACCGCTCCATCATGGGCGCCGGCCTGATCTCGGGGGCGAGCCTGGATCTTTTCAACGGCCCGAAAGACCGTGCGGTCAAGGCGCTGGGCGACGAGTACGGGGCGGCCACCATGCATACGCTCTCCGGCACGAGCCCCGAGGCCCTCTACCTGGAGATCGCGGCCGACCCCGAACGCTTCAACCTGGCCTCCTACGCCGCGGGCGCGGCGAAGACGCCGATCCTGGTGGTGAGTTCGAACGACGGGCTCCAACCCGTCGACGAAGGCTACGCCGCCGCGGTGCGCAAGGCGGGCGGGGCGCCCCGCGTGGAGCACTTCGCGACGGACCACAGCTACTCGGACCAGCGGATCGCGCTCGAAACGGCGGTGGTCGGATGGCTCGCAAGCCTGCCGAACGCGCCGGGCGCGAAGTGAGCGGCGCATGGGCGGCCCCCCGCGCCGCCCGGCGCCGCTCCGCCCTCGCTCAGATCTGGACGCCGCCCGCCACCTCGATCCGCTGGGCGTTGATCCAGCCGAGATCATCGGACAGCAGGCCGGCGATGACCGGGCCCACGTCCTCGGGGAGGCCGACGCGGCCGAGCGCGGTGTGGGCGGCCAGCGCCTTGGCGACCTCCGGATTGTCGCGCACCACGCCGCCGCTGAAATCCGTCGCGATCGCCCCGGGGGCGACGACGTTGACCGCGATGCGGCGCGGCCCGAGCTCCAGCGCCATGTAGCGTGTCAACGACTCCACGGCGGCCTTCATCGGCCCGTAGACGGCGCGGCCCGGATAGCTGAAGCGCGCGAGGCCGGAGGAGATGTTCACGATGCGGCCGCCGTCGTTGATGAGCGGCAGGAGCTTCTGCGTCAGCAGGAACGGGCCCTTGAAGTGCACCGCGAACTGGGCGTCCAGCTCGGTCTCCGTCCCCTGCGCCAGCGTGGCCGTGGACGAGCCGCCGGCGTTGTTCACCAGGTAGTCGAAGCGCTCCACGCCCAGTTGGGCGAGGCTCTCGCGAACCCGCTCGACGAAGCCGTCGAACCCCGCGGCGTTCCCCACGTCGAGCTGCAGCGCCACGGCCTGGGCGCCTGCGGCCTCGACGAGCGAAACGACGGCGTCGGCGTCGTCGCGACGGGTGTTGTAGGTCAGGATCGAGGACACGCCGCGCTGAGCGAGGCGCAGGACGGTGTCGCGGCCGATGCCCCGGCTGCCGCCGGTGACGATCGCGATTCGGTGGGTGCTGGCCATGGAATGGGTCTCCAAAGGATGGGAGCCCGTCATGTACCCACGCCCGCCGTTCAGATAAGACGGCCCAAGCTGGCGGCGCTGTTTTGCGGGCGGGAACAATCGCGCATGGACAGGCTCGCCACCCTCGAACTCTTCGTGGGCATCGTCGACCGGGGCGGCTTCAGCGCCGCGGCCGCCGCGCTCGGCGTCTCGCGTCCGGCCGCGACCGCCGCCGTCCAGGAGCTGGAGCGGCGGCTGGGCGTCCAGCTGCTGCACAGGACCACCCGCCGCGTGCGGCCGACGGTGGAAGGCGAGACCTACTACCGGCGCTGCGTCGCGATCCTCGCCGACCTCGAGGACGCCGACCGGGGTGCGAGCGGCGAGGTCGCCGGGCTGTTGCGCGTCGACGTTCCCGGCAACTTGGCGCGCACCGTCCTGATGCCGGCGCTGCCCGACTTCCTGGGCCGGCACCCGGGGCTGAGCGTCCACCTGGGCGAGGGGGAGCGCTTCGTCGACCTCGTACGCGAGGGCGTGGATTGCGTGGTCCGCGCCGGCGAGCTCGTCGACAGCGACATGATCGCGCGTCGCCTGGGCGTCGTGGAGGAGATCACCTGCGCCAGCCCCGCCTACCTCGCCAGGCACGGGACGCCCGCTTCGCCCGAGGAGCTGGACGGCCACGAGATGGTCGGCTTCGTCTCGTCGCGCACCGGCCGGCCGCTGCCGCTGGAGTTCACCGTCGGCGGCGAGGTGGTCCACGTCGCCCTGCCCGCGCGGGTGCTGGTGGGCGCGGCGGAGACCGGCGCCGAAGCCGCCAGGCTCGGCTTCGGCCTCGTCCAGGCCCCGCGCCAGCGATTCGGGGACGATCTCGCGTCCGGAACGCTGGTCGAGGTGCTCCCCGACCACCTTCCGACGCCCACGCCCGTCTCCATCCTGCTTCCCGCCAGCCGCCAGCGCTCCCCCCGGGTCCGCGTGTTCGCCGATTGGCTCGCCGACACGCTCGGCCCCCGCTTCGCAGCCGCCGGGACGTTGCGCTGACGCTGGCCCGAAGGGACGCCGAACGCGACCTGCAGGTCGAGGTGGTCGCCCGCGAGCTTCTGCTCGACAAGTAGGTGAATCAGGTGCGCGGCCACGTCGCCGCCGGAGCCATAGATCTCATGAACTTGACTCAAGCTGTCGTAAAGTTGGTCGCGGCTGGCGTTGCGGCCGGCGCGCCGCGGTCACGGTCGTCCTGGCTCACCTGGTCGGCGCTGGCCTGGGCGGCCATCATGAACATCTCGTCGGTGATCCGTTCGGGCCTGGTCGCGTAGACGGCCAAGCCGATGGCCGCGAAGATGGAGAAGTTGTCGGCCTGGTCCGGGTGGGCCTTTCCGTTCCCGGTGACATCGGGGAACTACACGCCGCAGGCGACCAGCGCGCGCGCCTGGGTCCAGGTATAGGCCTGCTCGGGCGTGCACTCGGCCTTGTCGGTCGGGTTGGACGGCGCGAAGATGATCGGCCGGTCGTTGATCCTGCCCATGGCCTTGATCACGCCCTGGGTGGTTCTGACGCCCATCAGCGCGGTGGGCTTGAGGGCCTCGACCGCGGCCTGCAGGTCGC
>CAXSDV010000006.1:0-2757 GCA_964235945.1 uncultured Caulobacteraceae bacterium | reverse complement strand
CTGACGCCCATCAGCGCGGTGGGCTTGAGGGCCTCGACCGCGGCCTGCAGGTCGCCGTGGGCGTAGACCTGTTGGAAGGGCGACAGGTCCTTGCGCGAAGGCGGCACACGTCCGGCGGCATGGCGGCGTACGCGGTATGGAGTTGCAGCTTTCCGATCGCGATGGGCGCCCCGTTCACGCCGATGTCGCACAGGCCCAGCGTCCGATGATGTGCGTCGCTCGGAACCGGAGATGCGGTTCAGGGGCTAACGGGACCATCCATAGGATGGCAGGAACGGCGCGATGGCTGACAACCCCGACTTCGGCACGTTCGGACGCTTCAAGGAGACCCCGGTCGCCGACATGTCTCCCGACATGAAGGCCGCCTACGATTTCACCATGAAGCTGCGGGGGCAGGTTCCGGGACCCCACAAGATCTGGCTCTCGAACCCCAAGCTGTCCGAGACCATCGTGCCGATCGGCGCCTATTTCCAGACGAAGTCGACCCTCACCAAAGGCGAGATCGAGATCGTCACCAGCATAATCAACAGTCGGTGGCTGGCCGCCTACTCGAACTACGAGCATGAGAAGATCGGCGAAGGGGCGGGTCATCTGCCGCCGGAGAAGGTTCAGGCGCTCATCGCCGACCTGCCGACCGGGTTCGACGACGCGCGCGAGCAGGTCGTCTACGAACTCGCGACGACGCTCGCCAAGCCGCGCGTCGTGCCCGTCGGACTTTTCCAGCGCGCCAAGGGGCTGATCGGAGAGGCCGGCATCGTCGACGTGACGACGCTCATGGGCTGGTTCACGGCGGTCTCGCTGGCCCTGAACGCATTCGACGTACCGTCGGACGCGGTCGGATTGAAGCAGTAGGCGGGCGAGATGGCGAGCGATCCGAAAGATCTAGGCGGCAGGACCGCCCTGCTCGAGCCTGACAAGCTTACGGCGCAACAGCGCACGGTGTACGACACCATCAACACCAGGATGGTTCCGTGGGCGGAGAAGGCGGGCTTTCAAGCCAAGCTTCCCGACGGCCGGTTGATCGGCCCCTTCAACACCGTCCTCATCAGCCCGGAGATGGCCGAGGCGTTCCTGAACTTGCAGGCCGTCGAGGGACGCAACACCACCCTGTCCCAGCGCGTGCGTCAGGTCGTCATACTGACGGTCGGCGCCGTGTTTCAATGCGACTACGAGCGTTATGCGCACTCCGCCGTGGCGCGGGAGGCGGGGTTGTCCGACGCGGATGTCGCGGCGCTGACGCGGGGGGCTCGCCCCGAGGGCCTGACCCACGAGGAGGAGGTGGCCCGCCGCTTCACCACCGTGCTCGTGGCGGAACACCGGGTGGACGACGCCTTGTTCGAGGAAGCTCGCGGAATCTTCCATGATCGCGGGATCGTCGACCTGATCGTCCTGGCCGGCAGCTACCAGCTGATATCGTCCCTGCTGAACGCGTTCGAGGTTCCCGCCCCCGTCTAGTCCGCCGAACCGCCCAACGTCACGACGATGGCCGGCGACGCTTGGCGCCCCGGCCATCAAGCCGAAGGAATATCCATGTCGCACAACAAAGCTCCCCAAGCGCATCTGACGACCGTCGCCCAGTTCCCGAAGGGGTATTTCCTCGAGAACCTCGTGGCTCGCGCGGACAATTCGTTCCTCATCACCGCCATGAACAAGAAGGAGCTCTGGTACGTGCCCCCCGCTCCCGAGGCGGGGGAGGTCGAGGCGATGTGCCTCCACACCTTCGACACGCCGACGACGGGACTGGTGGAGATCGAGCCCGACGTCTTCTTCATGCTGGCGGGAAATCTTTACACCACGCACGAGTCGTTCATCCACAAGATCGACCTGCGCGGCTGGAAGCCGGGGGAACCCATCCGCACGGAGCTGTTCTGTCGCTTTCCGAGCGAGGCTCGCGGCCTGAACGGGTGCTGCCTGCTCAAGCCCGGCGTGCTGCTGGTGGCCGATTGTTTCGCCGGACTGATCTGGCGCGTCGACTTCGGGCAGGAGGGTGATCCCAAGATCAGCGTCTGGGCGAAGGACGACAGCATGGGTTATTACCCGGGCAAAATGAAACCGGAACAACCCGGCGTGAACGGCGTCCGGTACGCGTCCAAGACGCACTTCGTGTATTACAGCGCCACGGCGAAGAAGCTGTTCATGCGAATTCCCGTCGACCCGCAAAGCCTCGACGCGGCCGGGAAGCCGGAGGTGGTCGTCACGGGTCGGATGGGCGACGACTTCTGCATCGACGAGGATGCGAACGTCATCTACCTCGGCACCCATCGGCAGAACACCATCGACGTCATCTCGATGGACCCGGGGCTGAACAGCGGCTTCACGCAGAGCGTGGCGGGCGACCCGTTCACGGACGCGTTGATCGGTCCTTCCAGCGCCGCCTGGGGGCGCAAGCCTGGCCAGCAGGGCCGCACCGCCTTTTTCATCATGGACGGCGGCACCGCTTCGCCTCCGCCCGGCGGCCGGCAAACCGCGAAACTGCTCCGCGTGGATTTCCAGCCGATCACGGGCGCCTTCCCGGGAACGGAGTCGTAAGCCGAGCCTCCCGCGCCCGCGCCTCACGATCCGGCCGACGAAGTCGCCGCTTCGGTCCGTTCGCCCGTCGGCGGTCCCGTCGTCAGGCTCGGGCGCGCCTTTGGCGACCTGCTCCAGCAGGGGTCGCCATCGGTCGCCCGGGCCGGGTCACCGCGGACGTTCCGGGTAGGGCTCCCCGTCGCTCGACAGCAGGACCGAGATCCAGCGGGTCGACGTGAACTGCGCGAG
>CAXSDV010000005.1:78816-95947 GCA_964235945.1 uncultured Caulobacteraceae bacterium | reverse complement strand
CAGGCCCTCGTCCGGGCTGACCACGCAGCAGCCGGGCGGCTGCAGCCGCACCCGCCGGCGGCCCGCCCCGCCGATCACGCGCACGAACACGAGGAGGCTGCACAGCGCGCCTTCCGCCTCCGCCCCGATGAAGCCGTGGAAGGTGCGATGGAGCACCGGGCAGTCGCCATGGCCGAGCGCGGTGGCGCGGAAGCCGAACAACACCAAGTGCTCGGCCTGGGTGAGTTCGCGCACGTCGGCGGGCGGGGCGAGGGGGGCGGGGCGGAGAAAGGACATGGCGCGGGCTCCCGAGGAGACCCGCAAGCTGTCACGTGTGAGATCGACTCGCAACAGCATTTGCGGGAAGCGGCGCGAGGTCGGAGGCCAGGCGCGCCTCCAGCGCCGCCTTGTCGCGCAGCTCGCACTCCCACACGACGAGGCTGCGCCAGCCCAGGGCCGACAGGCGCGCCTGCACCTCCGTGTCGCGCGCCCGGTTGCGGGCGAGCTTGGCGGCCCAGAATGCGGCGTTCTGCTTGGGGACGCGCGCGCCGCGGCGGCAGTCGTGGCCGTGCCAGAAGCAGCCGTGGACGAACAAGGCCGTGCGCCGGCCGATGAAGGCCACGTCCGGCGAGCCGGGCAGGTCGCGCCGGTGCAGGCGGTAGCGCAGGCCCAGCCGCGTGAGGATGCGGCGCACCTCCAGCTCGGGCCTCGTATCCTTGCCCCGCACCCGCGCCATCACCGCCGAGCGCTGCTCGGGGGTGAAGACGTCCGTGGAGGGCTCCTCGCTCACAAGCCTTCGAACAGGGCCGTCGACAGGTAGCGCTCGGCGAAGGAGGGCACGATCACCACGATCTGCTTGCCGGCGTACTCGTCGCGCGCCGCCAGGCGGAAGGCGGCGGAGATCGCGCCGCCCGACGAGATGCCCACGGGCAGGCCCTCCGTGCGCGCGGCGCGGCGCGCCATGTCGAAGCTCTCCTCGTTGGTGATCTGCACCACCTCGTCGATCACCCCGCGGTCGAGCACGCCCGGCACGAAGCCCGCGCCTATGCCCTGGATCTTGTGGGGGCCGGGCGCGCCGCCCGACAGGACGGGGGAGGCCTCCGGCTCCACCGCCACCATGCGCAGGGAGGGCTTGCGCGCCTTGAGCACCTGACCGACGCCGGTGATGGTGCCGCCGGTGCCCACGCCCGCGACCACCACGTCCACCGCGCCGGCCGTGTCGTTCCAGATCTCCTCGGCGGTGGAGACGCGGTGGATGGCGGGGTTGGCCTCGTTCTCGAACTGCTGGGGCATGACCGAGCCCGGGATTTCCGCCAGGATCTCCTGGGCGCGGGCCACGGCGCCGCGCATGCCCTTCTCCGCCGGGGTCAGCTCCAGCCGGGCGCCCATGAGCGAGAGCATCTTGCGGCGCTCCACGCTCATGCTCTCGGGCATGACGAGCACGATCTTGTAGCCCTTGGCGGCGGCCACGAAGGCCAGGGCGATGCCCGTGTTGCCGCTGGTGGGTTCCACCAGGGTGGAGCCGGGGTGCAGCTCGCCCGCCGCCTCCAGCGCC
Organism: uncultured Caulobacteraceae bacterium; assembly: GCA_964235945.1. Lineage (GTDB taxonomy): Bacteria > Pseudomonadota > Alphaproteobacteria > Caulobacterales > Caulobacteraceae > JASLDZ01. The sequence goes on along the minus strand of CAXSDV010000005.1, from coordinate 94,413 downwards.
TCGATCATGGCCACGCCGATGCGGTCCTTCACCGAGCACAGCGGGTTGAAATACTCGAGCTTGGCCAGCACCTCGGCGCGCGGCTTCATCTCCGCCGACAAGCGCGGCAGGCGCACCAACGGCGTGTCGCCGATCAGGTCGAGCGGGCTGTCGTAGATGCGGCCCCGGCCCTGGCGGGCGTGGCCGACCGGTTCGATGGAAGGGTTGGCGGCGTCCATGGCGGGGTCCTGCGGCGGCGGTGCGCCCCAAGATAGGCGTTGGCGGGCCGCTTGTCGGCCCCGCTCCCCTGGCGCCGCTGTCAGCGAACCTCGAACAGGTCCGCCCGATCGCCCGATCGCCCGGGTCCGCGCGTCAGGCGCCGGCGGTCATCAACGGGCCGAGTCCCGGGATCGAGCCCAGCACGTCGCGCAGCAGGTCCTGGCCGGTCTTCTCGCGCACGAACTGCATGGCGACGGGCAGGATGTTCTGCATGTCGGAGGTGGTCACGCCCTGCTTGGTCAGCTTCTGGCCCAACGCCATGGCGTCGCTCATGGCCGCGCCGCCCGCGCCCCCCGCGCCGCGCATCAAGCCGCCCATGAGGCCGCCGGACTTCTGCTCCGTCATGGCCGCCCCGTCCTGCGCCAGCCCTTCGGCCCCCGGTATCGCCTGGAACAGGCCTCCCACCTTGTCGGCCTCGCCGTGCTTCTGGATCAGCGACAGGGCGGCCGACAGACCCAGGCGCGCCTGCTCGGGCGAGAGGCCTGTGGAGCCGGCGGCGCGTTGGACCAGTTCGTCGATCATGGAGTCTCGATAGCGTCGTCGTTGCAGATCGGCCACGGCCTAGCCCAGCGCGGCGGGCGCGTCCACCGAACGGGAACGCGCACCCCGCGCCGCCCGGCCGGGCGCGGAGCTACTGGGCGGTCCAGCCGCCGTCGACGGACAGGGCGGCGCCGTTCACCGAGGCTCCCGCGTCCGACACGAGGTAGAGCAGCAGGCCCGCGAGTTCGGCGTACTCGACGAAGCGCTTGTTGGGCTGGGCCGCCAGGATCACCTCCGTCATCACCCGGTCCTCGTCCATGCCGCGGGCCCGCGCCTGATCGGCGATCTGCGCCTCCACCAGCGGCGTCTTCACATAGCCCGGGCAGATGGCGTTGCAGGTCACCCCCGTGCGCGCGAGCTCCAGCGCCGCGGTCTTGGTCAGGCCCAGCACCCCGTGCTTGGCCGCCACGTAGGCCGACTTGAAGGGCGAGGCGACCAGGCCGTGGGCGGAGGCGATGTTGACGATGCGCCCGCGCCCGGCGGCCTTCATGGGCGGGATGGCCGCGTGCAGGGCGTGGAACACCGAAGACAGGTTGATGGCCAGGATCGCGTCCCACCGGGCGGCCGGGAAGTCCTCGATGGCCGCCACGTGCTGGATCCCGGCGTTGTTGACCAGCACGTCCAGCCGGCCGAACTCGCCCTGCGTTCGCGCGATGAGGTCGGCGATCTCCTCCGGCCGGGTCATGTCGGCGGGGTGGTGCAGCACCCGCACCCCGTGCTCGGCGGCCAGGCGGGCGCGCGCGGCCTCGATCTCGGCGGGGTCGCCCAGGCCGTTGAGCATCACGTCCGCGCCCGCGCCGGCCAGGGCGCCGGCCAGGGCCAGGCCGATGCCGCTGGTGGAGCCGGTGACGACGGCCGCCTGGCCCGAGAGGTCCACGCCGGGGGAGGGCATGCGGGTCCTCACCAGGCCAGGGTCTTGCCGGTGAAGTCGCGGAAGGTTCCCGCGTCCTGCGGCGTCAACGCGTCGATCACCTGGCGCATGCCGCGGATCGACTGCTCGGGGGTGGTCGGGGCGTTCCCGCCGCCCATGTCGGTCCGGACCCAGCCCGGGTGCATGACCATGGCGGTGATCCCCCGCGGCTTGAGCGAGATCGCCACGCTCTTGAACGCCATGTTCAGCGCCGCCTTGGAAGAGCGGTAGATGATGGCGCCGCCGCTCGAATCGGCGATGGAGCCCATCAGGCTGGTGACCGCCACGAGCTTGGCGCCGGGCGCCGCCGCCAGATTGTCGGCGAACGCTTCGGCGACCCGCACGGGACCGAGCGTGTTGACGCGCAGCACCTCCATCCAGAGGTCGTAGTCCAGGTTGCCCACGTCCTGGCGGTCGCCGCCGTACACGCCCGCGCCGGCGATCACCAGGTCGAGCGGGCGCCCGCCCACCGCCGCCTTGAGGGCGACGACCGACGCCGCGTCGGCCACGTCCACCGCCTGCACCTGCACGCGCCCGCCCGCGCCCTCGCTCAACGCCTTGAGCTCGGCGGCGTCGTCCGGCCGGCGGCAGGCGGCGACCACCTCCCAGCCGTCGGCGGCGTACTGGCGCACGAACTCGAGCCCGAGCCCGCGGTTGGCGCCGGTGATCAGCAGGGTGGGCATGGAGGTCTCCGCGGGGCGTCAGGGGTGGGGGCGGGTGAACACCAGCTCCGTATCCGAGGAGAGTTCCGGCCGGTGGCGATAGCCCGCGCGATCGAAACGCCTGAGGTCGTCCACCCGCTCCGCGCGGGCGTCGACGGCGTGGCGCACCATCAGCCCGCGCGCGACCTTGGCGTAGAAGCTGACGATCTTGAGCGCGCCCGCCGCCTCCTCCTTGAACTGGCAGGCCACCACCGGCGCCTTGAGCGCGCGCCGGTCGACCGCGCCGAAGTACTCCTGGCTGGCGAGGTTGACGACGGTCGGGTCGGCTTGGCCGCGGCCGGCGGCGTCCAGCGCCTTGGCCAGGCGCTCGCCCCAGAACTCGTAAATCGAAGCGCCCCGCGCGGTCTCGAGCTTGACGCCCATCTCGAGTCGGTAGGGCTGGATGCGGTCCAGGGGGCGCAGCACGCCGTAGAGGCCGGACAGGATGCGCACCCGGTCCTGCGCCCAGCCGAGCGCCTCCGCGTCCAGTTCGCGGGCGCGCAGCCCCGTGTACACGTCTCCCGCGAAGGCCAGGGCCGCCTGCACTCCGCCCGTGCGTGCGCCCGGCCGGAAGGCCGCGAAGCGCGCCACGTTGAGCTCGGCCAACTTGTCGCTGATCCCCATCAGCCGTTTGAGGTCCGCGGCGGACAGGCCGCGGGCGACCTGCGCCAGCTCCGCGGTGTCGCGCGCGAGGGCCGGGCGCGTGGCGGGCAAATCGGCGGGCGGCGGGCTGAAGTCCAGCGTCTTGGCGGGGGAGAGCACGAACAGCATGGGGCGGCCCCTCTAGCGGCGGAGCTTCAGAAAAGCACGCGCGGGTTCATGATCCGGCCCGGGTCCAGCGCCAGCCGCACCGCGCGCATGGCCGCCACCGCCGCCGGGTCCTTGTAGCGCAGCGCTTCGGCGGTCTTCATCGCTCCCAGGCCGTGCTCGGCGGAGATGGAGCCGCCCAGGCCGTGGACCAGGTCGTGCACGATCCGCATGGCGCCGTCGCGGCCTTCCACGTGGAGCGCGTCCAGCCGCGGCGTGTCCGCCCCTTCCGGCCGCAGCACGTCGTAATGGATGTTGCCGTCGCCCAGGTGCCCGAAGGCCGCCACGCGCACGCCGGGCGCGTAGGCCTCCATCGCCGTTCCCGCCTCCCGCAGGAAGCGGGGAACCGACGCGACCGGCACGGACACGTCGTGCTTCCACGCCGCCCCTTCGCCCTTCTGCGCCGCCGACTGGCCCTCGCGCAGCGCCCACAGGGCGCGCGCCTGGGCGAGGGAGGCGGCGAGCACCGCGTCATCCACCAGGCCCGTCTCCAGCGCCTGCGCTAGCACGGGTTCCAGCGCCGCCTCCGCCGCTCCCGGACGGCCGCTCGCCACCTCCGCCAGCACGTACCAGGGGTGGGGGGAGGCGAGGGGGTCGCGCGCGCCCGGCAAGTGGCGCAGGGCGAGGTCGATCCCCGTGCGGCCGATCAGTTCGAACGCCTCCACCTCGCCGCCGGCCGCCGCCTGCAGCCGCGCAAGAAGGTCCAAGGCGTGTTCGGGCGAGGTCAGGCCCGCCATGGCCGTGGCGCGCGAGGCCGGGCGAGGTCGCAGCCGCAGGGAGGCGGCGGTGACCACGCCCAGCGTGCCCTCCGCCCCGATCAGGAGGCCGCGCAGGTCGTAGCCGGTGTTGTCCTTGCGCAAGCGCGACAGGCCGTTCCACACCGAACCGTCGGGCAGCACCGCCTCCAGCCCCAGCACCTGCTCGCGCATGGCGCCGTAGCGCACCACCGCGGTCCCGCCCGCGTTGGTGGACACGAGGCCGCCCACGGTGGCCGAACCCTCGGAGGCGAGGTTGAGGGGGAAGCGCCGGTCCGCCGCCTCCGCCGCGGCGTGAACGGCGGCGAGGACGGCCCCGGCCTCCACCACCAGCACGTTTCCGAGGGGGTCGACCTCGCGCACGGCGTTCATGCGCTCCAGGCTCAGCAGCACCTCGCCCGCGGGCGTTTGGCCGCCGACGAGGCCGGTGTTGCCGCCCTGGGGCGTGATCGCCACGCCGTCCGCCGCGCAGGCGCGCACCAGCGCCGCCACCTGCCCGACGTTCCGCGGCAGCAGGAGCAGCGGGGTGTCGCCCGTCCAGCGACCGCGCCATTCACGCAGCTTGGGATGGAGCCGGTCGGGATCGTCGGACCAACCGTCCGGGCCGGCCGCGGCTTTCAGGCGCTCCAGCGCTTGGGGATGGACGGCGTTCACGCGCGGGCGTCTCCTCCGGCGCGCGCCGCCCGCTCAGCAGAAGCGGCCGGACGCCGACACGTAGCGGCCGGCGTAGGGGCTCCAGCGCCAGTGGTGGCGGTGGTAGCAGTAATATGGGCGGCCCTCGTAATAGCCCAGCAGCGGCCCGACCAGCAGCGGACCGCCGTACCCGCCGTATCCGCCGTACGCGTAGCGCCCGTAGCCGTGGTAGCGCGGACCGCCGTACCCGCCGCGAAAGCCATAGCCTCCCACGTGGCGGTAACCGCCGAAACCGTGGCCCGCCCCGTAAAACCTCCCGCCTCTGTGAAACCCGCCCCCGTGGTATCCTACACCGCCGCCGTGGAACCCTCCACCGCCCCCATGGAACCCGCCCCCGTGGAAGCCGCCTCCACCTCCATGCGACCCGCCCCCGTGGAAACCGCCTCCACCTCCATGCGACCCGCCTCCGTGATGCTGCGCGGAAGCCGACGTCGCGGACGCCAAGACGAGGGCGAAGCCCAGGGCGGGCAGGGGGCGGTTCATGGCTGGATCCTCCGCGAGGGAAACGTCCGAAGCCGTTTCGCGCTCCCGAACGCAAAACGCCCCGGGCGAAGCCGGGGCGCGTGCGGATCGAGCGACCTGCGGTCGGCCGATCAGTAGGGGTAGCCGTAGTACCCGTAGCCGTAAGGATACCCGTAGCCGTAACCGGCCCCATAGTAGGGATCGCCATAGCCGTATCCGCCGTACCCGTACCCATAGCCCGGATAGCCATACCCGCCGAAGGCGGAGCCGATGGCCAGGCCGGTCAGCAGGCCGCCGCCGAAATAGCCGTACCCGCCGCGATGGTAGCCGCGGTAGCCGCCGTAACCGCGATAGCCGCCGTAACCCCCCCGGTAGCCGTATCCGCCGCCATGGAAGCCACCGCCGTGGAAGCCACCACCGTGGAAGCCGCCGCCACCGTGGAAGCCACCGCCACCGTGGAAGCCGCCGTGCTGGGCCGAGGCCTGGGTGGCGACGCCGAGACCGCCGGCGAGGGTCAGGGCCGCCGTCGCGGCCGTCAGGAACTTGCGCATCTCATGTCTCCCGCGATTGTGTCGCCTCCATGTGGGGCTCCCATGCCGAACGGGTAAGGTGCTGGAGAGTTGCCGAAAGCCTTATGACGCCGGACGGAGCTGAAATCTTCGAAACGGACGTCCATTCATCCGCCGTACATCTTGTCCGTGGGCCCGCCGAGGAGCGATTTCGCGAAAGGTCTGGCGCTCCGAGATCCGGGCGTCGTGTTCCCGACGATGGCGGCGCTCCACCTCTTCCATGTGCTTGAACCCTCACGGGAACCACGGACGCGTCCACTTTGCAAACCCGCTTCCACGACGGCGCCCGCGGTCTCGACGCGGCGATGCGGGGTGCGGTGGAGAGCCGCTTTTGCGGCGTGCGGTCCGCGTTAAGGACTCGGCAACCTCCCCGCGGCAATCCCGCCCGTGCCGCCCAGACCTGTCGCCTCCCGTCCGGCGCCCGTGCATGATGGCGGCCTCGCCCTCCTTCGACGAATCCGACGATCCGGAGCCGCCCCGATGAGCGACCTCGACCTGTTCGACCCGCCAGCCCCGCCGGCTGTTCCCGCCGTGGGCGCCCCGGACCTGGCCGCGGCCTTGTCCGCGCGCTTGTGCCACGACCTGATCAGCCCGGCCTCCGCCATCGTCTCGGGCATGGACCTGCTGGACGACCCGAGCGCGGCGGACATGCGCGACGACGCCATGAAGCTGATCGGCGCTTCCGCCAAGAAGCTGGTGGACATGTTGGCCTTCGCCCGCGTCGCCTTCGGGGCGAGCGCCTCCGCCGAAACCTTCGACGCGCGCGACCTGCGCAAGCTGACCGAAGGGGTGTTCACCCACGTGCGCGCCGACCTCGACTGGCGCGTCCAGGCCGAGGCCCTGTCCAAGCCCGCGGCGCGCGCCCTGCTCAACCTCGCCCAGCTCGGCGCCGGGGCCCTGCCCATGGGCGGGACCGCGCGCGTATCGGCGCTGGTGCAGGACGGGGCGGCGCTGATCGCGGTGGAGGCGGTGGGCGCGCGCTCGCGCCTGCGGCCGGAGGTGGCGCGGGGTTTGGCCGGCGAGCCCCAGGGCGAGGGGCTGTCCGGCCACTGGGTGCAGGCCTACTACCTCCACGCCCTGCTGGAGGCGGCGGGAGGCCGGGTGGAGGCCGCGGCGGAGGACGGCCGGGTGCTGCTTCGCGCCCGCGCGCCCGGCTGAGGCGTCTCGGGCGGGAGCGGCGGTTCACACCTCGTTCACCGCGCCGCCACACCCGCCCTTAACCGCGTGGGCCCAGTCTCTCCGCTGCAAGACGAACGGGTCGGAGGCCCTTCACAGCGTGCGCACCTGCCTCGTCGTCGACGACAGCCGAACGGTGCGCAAGGTCGCCGGCCGCATCCTCGAAGCGCTGGATTTCGAAACGCTGGAGGCGGCGGACGGGCTGGAGGCGTTGAGCGTCTGCCGCGCCCAGATGCCTGACGTGGTGCTGCTCGACTGGATCATGCCGGTGATGGACGGGCTGGAGTTCCTGCGCCGCCTGCGTTCGGAACCGGGCGGCGACGTTCCCAAGGTGCTGTTCTGCACCGCCGAGCACGACCCGGCGCGCATCGCCGACGCGGTGGAGCGCGGGGCGGACGAGTACATCATGAAGCCCTTCGACGGCGACATCATCGTGGCCAAGTTCGCCCAGGCGGGACTGCTTTGATCAAGGCGGGCGACCTGGATTTCCTGACGGAGCTGGCCCGCGCCCGCGCCGGGCTCGAGATGCGGGGCGACGCGGCCTACCTGGCCGAAACGCGGCTGGATCCGGTGGCCCGGCGCGAGGGCGCCGCGTCCGCCGCCGATCTCGTCTCGCGCGCGCGCAACGGCGGCGACCCGCGCCTGCTGGACGCGCTGGTCGAGGCGCTGACCGTCCAGGACACGGCCTTCTTCCGCGACAAGGCCGTGTTCGAACTCCTGGTGGACCAGGTGCTGCCCGAGCTCGCCCGCACCCGGCCGGGCCGGGTGGTGCGCGTTTGGTTCGCCGGCTGCGGCACGGGGCAGGAGGTGTACTCGCTGGCCCTGCTGGCCGCGGAGCGCGCGGCGGCGGACGTGGCGGCGGCGGCGGGCGTCAAGCTCCAGCTCTTCGCCAGCGACCTGTCGGCGCGCGCGCTGCAGAAAGCGCGGAGCGGCCTGTACAGCCATTTCGAAGTGCAGCGCGGCCTGCCCATCCGCATGCTGCTGCGCGATTTCACCAAGGCCGACGACCTTTGGCGTGTTGAGGCCCACCTGCGCAGCCAGGTGCGCTGGGCGCGCATCAACCTCATGGACGACCTCGCCCGGCTGGGCGAGTTCGACGTGGTGCTCTGCCGCAACGTGCTGGGCCAGTTCCATGCGCAGGCCGCCGCGGTCGCCCTGGCGGCCCTGGCCGAGCGCGTCGCGCCGGACGGACGGCTGATCCTGGGGGCCGGCGAACCCGCCGCCCTGGCGGGGTGGGAGGGGGCGGAGGGCGTCTACGGCCGTGCGCGCGAGGTGGCCCGCGCGGCCTAGCTCGCGGCGCGCCGCGTCCTGTGAACGGCCGCAGCGCGACGTCCTCGCGATTGCGCGGCGGCGGGGGGGCGCCTAAACGGGCCCATGGCCTCCCGACCCGCTTCCCGCGCGCAGGACCTGGCGTGGCGGCTGGAGATGGCCGCCTACGACGTGCTGAGCGCCGGGCTGCGCCTGTTGCCGGTGGCCGTCGCATCCGCCGCGGGCGGGGCGCTGCTGCGCGCGGCGGGGCCGTTCACCTCCCTGCACCGCTTGGCCGGGCGCAACCTGCGCATCGCCTTCCCGGAGCTGTCCGAGGCCGAACGCCGGCGCCTGTTGCGCGACCAGTGGGACAACCTCGGCCGCACCCTGTTCGAGTTCCCGCTCACCGACCGCATCACCCCCGCCTCCGGCCGGGTGGAGGTGGTCGGGCGCGAGCGGTTCGAGGCGCTGGCGCGGGCGGGCGAGGGGGCTGTGCTGGTCAGCGGCCATTTCGCCAACTGGGAGGTGATGGCGGCGGTCATCGCCGACTGCGGCCTGCCGTGCCGCGTCACCTACCGCGCCGCCAACAACCCCTATTTCGACCGCCGCATCATTGAAACCCGCGCGCGTTACGGCGTGAAGCTGTTCGCCCCCAAGGGCGGCGGCGAGGGCGGGCGCGACGTGCTCGAAACGCTCAAGGGCGGCGAGGCCGTGGCCTTCCTCAACGACCAGAAGTTCAACACGGGCGTCGAGGCGCCTTTCTTCGGCGCGTCCGCGCGCACGGCGGGCGGCCCCACGAGGCTCGCGCTTCGCTTCGGGGGGCGGCTGCACCCCATGTCGGTCAAGCGCCTGCCCGGGGCGCGTTTCCGCGTGACCATCCACGAACCCCTGCCGCTGGAGCGCACGGGCGACCGCGAGGCCGACCTGCGCGCGGGGGTGGCCGCGATCAACGCCTTCGTGGAGGCGCGGGTGCGCGAAGCGCCGGCCGAGTGGTTCTGGGTGCACAAGCGCTGGCCCGCGCAGGTCTACGCCGCGCTGGACGCGCCGGCTCCTCCGACCGAGGCTGGTCCTAGACCTTGAAATCGCGCCCTGCGGCGGCCCGGGAGGCCTCCGCCGGGCCCGCATAGGCCTCCTGGAAGGCCACGCTCCAGTAGCGCAGGGCGTCCAGCGGCACGCGGCGGCCGCTGACGGCGCACGCCACCCACCGGCCGGGTTTGAGCACGACGAAGTCGCCGTCGCCGTAGTGGAGGGAGGCGGGACCGTCCAGGTCGCGGTCGTGGGCGTTCATGGGCCGGACATAGGCCGTCGCGCGCGCCCCGCCAACGCCCGGCGCGCGCCGCGGTGGGGCTCGCCCGCACCGCGGCGAAGCCCTATGCCGAACCGGCGGGGCGGGAGGCGGCGATGGTGCGGGTCGGTATCGGCGGGTGGACGTTCGAACCCTGGCGCGGGGTGTTCTACCCTGCGGGCCTGGCGCACGCGCGCGAACTCGCCCACGCCAGCCGGGCGGTGACCGCCATCGAGGTGAACGGCACCTACTACTCGACCTTCAAGCCGCCCACCTTCGCCAAGTGGCGCGCGGAGACTCCGGAAGGCTTCGTGTTCAGCCTCAAGGCCAGCCGCTACTGCACCAACCGCCGCGTGCTGGGCGAGGCGGGCGAGGCGGTGGCCAAATTCCTGGGCCAGGGCCTCGTCGAACTCGGTGACAAGCTCGGCCCCGTGCTCTGGCAGTTCATGCCCACCAAGCGCTTCGACCCCGACGACTTCTCCGCCTTCCTGGCGCTCCTGCCGCCGCGGGTGGAGGGCTTGCCGCTGCGCCACGCGGTGGAGGTGCGGCACGACAGCTTCGTCTCGAGCGAGTTCGTCGAGATGGCGCGGCGTGCGGGCGTGGCGATCGTGTTCGCCGACGGCCCGAAGCGCCCGACGCTGGCCGACCTGACCACCGACTTCGCCTACGCCCGGCTGCAGGACGCGCGGGAGGAGGTGGAGACGGGCTATGACGACGAGGCGCTGGACCGCTGGGCCGACCTCGCCCGGGCGTGGGAAACGGGCCGCGACCCGCAGGACCCACCCCACGCCGGCCCGCCCGCACCGCCTTGTGCGGGACGCGACGTGTTCGTGTTCATGATCAACGGCGCCAAGGTCAGGGCGCCCGCCGCGGCGCGCGCCCTGCTGGACCGGCTGGGCGGCGCGCCGTCTCCCCCGTAGGCGCGGACCTCAGAGCGACTTGGCGTCCGCCTCGCGGCCCGCGGGCCAGACGTCGACCAGAGCGTCGGCGCGCCGCGCGTCCGACTCGCCTTCCGCGATCTCGTAGATCTCCATGCGCTCGGGATAGAACGCCACGTGGCCGCGGATGCGCTCGGCGGCGGGGTAGGGCTCCTCGTAGGACCAGGCGACGTTCTCCTGCAGGTCGCCGTTGATCATCATCGTGTAGAAGGTGGCCTCGCCCTTGTAGGGGCAGGTGTACTGTTTGTCGGTCTTGGACATGAAGCCGGTCTCGACGTCGCCCCGGGGGAAGTACTGGACGGGCGGCTGGTCCGCCTCGCGGCAGACCACCGCCTGGGCGGTGTCGGCGATGACGTGGTCGGCGAAGCGCGCACGCACCCGCTTGGGATTGACGTCGAAAGACATGGGGTGGTCGGGACCGGGGGTCTTCATCGCGGGCGGCTCCAGCAAGGCTCGTAGAGACAACGCCCGGCCGCCCACGGGCGGTTCCGCCGCAGGGCGCGATCCGCCGATCGACGGACCTTGGCTTGAGATAGCCGGACCCGCATGGTCAACTCCGGTCATCGTTGGAACACATGTAGAACACGCCTTGACCAGCAGTATGGCAGCTTACCCATGAATATCGTCATCTTCGCCAGCGTCCTGATCACCCTGCTGACCTGCATACCCGTGGCCTGGCAGTTGAGGGGACACCCGCGCGGTCTGTACGTGCTGTTCTTCGCTGAGATGTGGGAGCGTTTCGCCTTTTACGGCATGCGCGCGCTGCTGGTGCTGTACCTCACCAAGCACTTCCTGTTCAGCGACGCCGAGGCGGGCGGACAGTACGGCGCCTTCCTGAGCCTCACCTACCTCTTGCCGTTGGTGGGCGGCATCCTGGCCGACCGCTACCTCGGCACGCGTAAAGCGGTGGCGTTCGGGGCCCTGCTGCTCGTGTGCGGCCAACTCACCATGGCGGTGCAGGGCAAGCCGGCCACCCAGATGCTGGACTACCGCGGGGCGAGCTACGCGTTCCAGCCCGGCTCCCACGGCGCCGAACCCAGGCTGAAGGTGGGAGCCGGATCCTACGCCTACGGTCCCGCCCCCGGGGGCGGCTTGGCGATCAAGGGCCTGCCCGCGGGCGCGCCCCTGCCGTCCGTGCTCCCCAAGGGCGAGTTCAAGCTGTCGGTGGCGGGGCGCAGCCCGCTGTACCTGAACTTCATGTATTTCGCCCTGTCGCTGATCATCATGGGCGTCAGCTTCCTCAAGGCGAACATCTCGTCGACCGTCGGCCAGCTCTACGGCCGCACCGATCCGCGGCGGGACACGGGCTTCACCTTGTATTACTTTGGAATCAACCTCGGCTCGTTCTGGGCGTCGGTGCTGTGCGGCTATCTGGGCGAGAACGTCGGCTGGTGGGCGGGCTTCGGCCTGGGAGGGCTCGGCATGCTGGCGGGCTTCGTGGTGTTCGTGCTCGGGCGCGGCTGGCTGGAGGGCCGGGGCGAGCCGCCCGATCCCGTGAAGCTCGCCCGGCCGGTGATCGGCCCCATCAACCGGGAGACGATCATCTACCTCGGCGGCCTTCTCGGGGCCGGGCTGGTGTTCGTGCTGGTGCGCCACGACGCGGCGGTGGGCTGGCTGCTGGGCTTGGGATCGGTGGGAGTGCTGGCCTATGTGGGCCGCTACATGGTGCGCGAAGCCGGCCGGGTGGAGCGACAGCGCCTGTTGCTGGCCTTCGTCCTGATCGTCGGCTCCATCGTGTTCTGGACGCTGTTCGAGCAGGCCGGCAGTTCCCTGCAGATCTACGCCGACCGCAACGTGCGGCTGGACCTGATCCCTCACCCGTTCACCCTGCCGCTGTTCGGCAAGGAGCTGTTCTTCGGCACGCGCGACATGCTGGCCGCGGCGCCTCCCGCTTCCGGTCACCGGGTGTGGATCGACATGAGCCTGGCCTCCACCCAGACGCAGGCTTTCAACCCGGGTTTCGTGTTGATCTTCGCCCCCGTGTTCGCGGCGCTGTGGTCGCGCCTGGGGCGGCGCGACCCCGACCCCATGGTCAAGTTCGGCCTGGCCCTGCTTCAGGTCGGGGTGGCCTTCCTCGTGCTGGTCTGGAGCGCCCGCTTCGCCGACGGCGCGTTCCGCACGCCGCTGGTGTTCATCGCCGCCTCCTACTTCCTGCAAAGCACGGGCGAGCTCTGCCTGTCGCCGGTGGGCATGAGCCAGATCACCCGTCTATCGCCCTTCGTGCTCGTGTCGACCATGATGGCCATGTGGTTCATGGGCATCTCCTGGGCCGAGTGGATCGCCGGCGCCGTGGCCCAGCTCGCGGGCTCGGAAACCATCGCCGGCCAGGTGCTCGACCCGGCGCGCGCCCTCGCCACCTCCGCCCACGTGTTCGCGGTGATCGGCTGGATCGCGGTGGGGGTGGGCGTGGTGTTCCTGGCGCTCAGCCCCTGGCTGAAGCATTGGGCCCACGCCACGACCGACACGCCCGCGTCCGACCCGCCCACGCCCGTGGACGCCGAGCGTCAGTCGGTGAACGCGGCGGCCCTGCACGCGGGGGGGAGCGGCTGAGCGCCGCCGCCGGGCCTACGCGGCCCGGCCCCGCCTCGCGTCAGAGCCGGGTGCCTCCCACGGTAAGGCCGCCGAGCTTCATGGAGGGCTGGCCCACGCCCACCGGCACGCCCTGGCCCTGCTTGCCGCACACGCCGATGCCGGGATCGTAGGCGAAGTCGTCGCCGATCATGACGATCTTGGTCAGCGCCGTGGCCCCGTCGCCGATCAGGGTCGCACCCTTGACCGGGGTGGTCAGCCGGCCGTCCTCGATCAGGTAGGCTTCCGTGCACTGGAACACGAACTTGCCGTTGGTGATGTCCACCTGGCCGCCGCCGAAGTTTGCGCAGTAGAGCCCGCGCTTGGTGGAGGCGATCATCTCCGCTTGGCTGGACGTCCCGCCCAGCATGGCGGTGTTGGTCATGCGCGGCATGGGGATGTGCGCGTAGGACTGGCGCCGGGCGTTGCCGGTGGCGGCGACCCCCATCATCCGCGCCGACAGCCGGTCGTGCATGTAGCCCACCAGGATGCCGTCCTCGATGAGTACGGTGCGCTCGGTGGGCGTGCCCTCGTCGTCGACGGACAGGCTGCCGCGACGGCCGGGGACGGTGCCGTCGTCCACCACCGTCACGCCGGGCGCGGCCACGCGCTCGCCCAGGCGGCCGGAGAAGGTGGACAGCCCCTTCCGGTTGAAATCGCCTTCCAGGCCGTGGCCCACCGCCTCGTGCAGCAGCACGCCGTTCCAGCCGGGGCCCAGCACCACGTCCATCTCGCCGGCGGGGCACGGCACGGCGTCGAGGTTGACCAGCGCTTGGCGCAGGGCCTCGTCCACCTGGGCGCGCCAGCTGGAGGGTTCGATCCACGTCTCGAAGCCCGCGCGGCCGCCCGCGCCGGAGGAGCCCGACTCGCGCCGGCCGTCGCGCTCCACGGTGACGCCCACGTTCAGCCGCACGAGCGGACGCACGTCGCGCACCATCCGCCCGTCGGCGCGCAGGATCTCCACCTCGCGCCGCTCTCCCGCCAGGGAGGTCGAGACCTGGACGACGCGGGGATCGCGGGCGCGGGCGAAGGCGTCGATCTCCTGCAGGAGCGCGGCCTTGTCACCGAAGCCCGGCCGCGCCACCACGTCCTCGTCGCCATAAAGGCGCACGTTGGTGGGACGCGGGCCCTCCGCCGCCACGCCGGCGTGGCCGCGCTTGGCCAGCGCCGCCGAGTCGGCGGCGCGGCGCAGGGCGCCCTCCGTCACGCCGCTGGCGTGGGCGTAGCCGGCGGTCTCGCCCGCCACCACGCGCAGGCCGAAGCCCTCGCCCGTGTCGTAGCTGGCCGACTTGAGCCGGCCGTCGTCGAACACGAGCGTCTCGCTCTCGGTGCGTTCCAGGAACAGCTCGCCGTCGTCCGCTCCGTGCAGGGCGTCCTCCAGGATGGCCTGGGCGACCTGCGGGTCGCAGGCGGACGACTGGAGGATGGACGACGAGGACAGGGGCGCGTTCATGCCCGATAGATCGCCCTCGTCCGCGTCCGCGGCAAGGGCCTGCGATGCGGCTGGTGCGGGCCCGCGAATCGGGCATGGTCCTCCTGCCAAGCGGCGCGGGGGCGCGGAATGAAGTTGATCGACGGGCCCTCGGCCTTCGGGCTCGCGGCCATGTCGCTGGTGTGCGGCTCCGCTTGGTGGTTCGGCGGCCCGCTGGAGCGGCGCGGCGCGGCGTGGATCGCCGCCGCCTGGGTGATGACGCCGCTGCTGCAGGTGCTCACCGGCGATTACGATCCCGTGGTCCTGTTCAGCGTGGTGGACGTCACCACGCTCCTGGGGCTGGCGGCGCTGACCTGGCGCAGCGGACGGGTCTGGCCGATGGTGGCCGTCGGCGCTCAGGCTCTGGGGACGGGGGTGGACCTCGTGCGCCTGTTCCAGCCGCACATGAACGCCTGGAGCTACCTCACCGCCCTGACCCTGGCGGCCTACGTGCTGCTCGCCGCCTTGGCCGCAGGCACATGGACGCACGCCCGCGCCCTGAGGCGGGGGCGGGGATTATCCACAAGCGATCCACAGGTCGAGGTTGTCCGTCCTAGGATAGGAGGCTAGTCCTGTCCTCGTCGCCTTGAGGGCGCCTCGAGGAGGCGGGCGTGCTGTCGCACACCGAGATCTGGACGGGCATCGACGCCCTGGCCGCGCGGCTGGACATGAGTCCCTCGGCGCTGGCCAGGCTCGCCGGGCTTGATCCCACGAGTTTCAATCGCTCCAAGCGCCTGTCGACGGACGCGCCGCCCCGGCCGCGCTGGCCGTCGACCGAGAGCCTGTCCAAGGTGCTGGCCGCCACGGGGGTGAGCTTTCCCGACTTCGCCGATCTGGCCGCCGGCCGGAGCGCCCGGCGGCGCGGCGTGCCGCTGATCGGTCTGGCCCAGGCGGGCGACCAGGGCTTCTTCGACGACGCGGGTTACCCCCAGGGACAGGGCTGGGACGAGGTGGACGCACCGGACGGGCTGGAGGGAGCCTACGCCCTGGAGATCAGCGGCGACTCCATGCTGCCGCTCTACCGCGACGGCGATCGCATCATCGTCCGGCCGGTGGACGAACCCCGGCGCGGCGACCGGGTGGTGGTCAAGACGCGCGAGGGCGAGGTCATGGCCAAGGAGGTGGCCCGCGTCACCGCCCGACGGCTGGAGCTCAAGTCGGTCAACCCCGACTATCCCGGCCGCGTGCTGGACCGCTCGGAGGTGGCCTGGGTCGC
>CAXSDV010000005.1:66525-78716 GCA_964235945.1 uncultured Caulobacteraceae bacterium | reverse complement strand
CGTCCACGCCGACGTCCAGGCCTTCGGCCTGGAGGCGCCACAACCGGTCGAACACGCCGCGGCGACGGCGCAGTTCCAGCGGTGCGCCGTCCTCCACGACCCGGCCGTTCTGCAGAACGACGATGCGGTCGAAGCCCGCCAGGGTGGACAGGCGGTGCGCCACGGCCAGCACGGTGCGACCCTGCATCAGCCGGTCCAGCGCCGCCTGCACCTCCAGCTCCGAACGCGTGTCGAGGGCGGAGGTCGCCTCGTCCAACAGCACCACGGGCGAGTTCTTGAGGAAGGCGCGGGCCACGCCGATGCGCTGGCGCTGGCCGCCGGAGAGCCTGGCCCCGCGCTCGCCCACCAGGGTTTCGTAACCGTCGGGCAGGGCGTCGATGAATTCGTCGCAGAAAGCGGCGCGGGCGGCGGCGCGCACCTCCTCGTCCGTGGCGTCCGGCCGGGCGAAGCGGATGTTCTCCGCCAGGGTGCGGTGGAACAGGCTCACCTCCTGCGGCACGGTGGCGATGGCCGAACGCAGGTCGTCCTGGCGCAGGGTGGTGACGTCCTGCCCGTCCACGTAGATGCGGCCGCCCTGCACGTCGTAGAGGCGCAGCAGCAGCCCCAGCACAGTGGACTTGCCGGCGCCGGAAGGCCCGACCAGCCCCACCCGCTGGCCGGCGGGAATGGCCAGGTCCACCCGATCGAGCACGCACGTTCCCGGGCGGTAGCCGAAGCTCACTCGCTCGAACCGTACGGAGCCGCCGCAGCGCACCAGACGGCGTGCGTCCGGCGCGTCCGCGATCTGGTGGGGGCGGCCCAGAATCTCCAGCGTCTCCTCCACGTAGGCGTAGCTTTGGCCCATGCCGATGAGCGAGAACGCCAGGTCGCGCGAGCCGTGCAGCAGGCGGAAGGTCAGGGCGCTGATCACCACCACGTCGCCGGCCGAAACGCGGTGCGCGGTCCACAGCGCCAGGGCGAACAGCAGGGTCACCCCCGCCGACACCACCAGCGCCACGTCATTTATCGCGCGCACGCCTTCGGTGAACATCCAGCTGCGCTGATGGGCGGCGGCCTCGCCCTGGAAGGCCTGGACCAGGCGCTCGCGCTCGCGCCGGCCGGCGGAGAAGGCCTTCACCGGCCACATGTTGGCGACCACGTCGATCAGTTCGCCGCCGACGCGCCCGCTTTCCTGGGCGTGGAGGCGGTGCAGGGGCCCGCCGCGCACGCCCAGCACGATCATGCCGGAGGTGGTCAGGGTCGTGACCGCCGCCACTCCGGCCGCCAGTCGCCAGTCGATGGCCGCGAAGATCAACAACGCGCCGAAGAAGTTGACCAACGGCGGCGTCACCTCCCAGGCCAGCCGGTTGAACAGCGCGCCGAAGTGCCCCGCCATGGCGGTGACGCGATGGCCGAGCGCCCCCGCCAGGTGCTCCTGAAAGTAGCGCATGGGCTGGCCGGTGAGGTGCTCGAACAGGTCGGCGCGGATATCCACCCCGGCCGCCACCGTGGCCTTGCAGCCGATCCACCCGCTGATGCGCCAGAGCACCGTCTCGGCCACGATCAGGAGCAGGAACAATCCTAGCGCGCCGCGTACCGCGCCGCCGCCGGGAAGGTTGAGCGCGTCCACCAGGAGCTTCATGGCGTACTGCACGCCCACCGCGCACGCCGCCGCGCACGTGGTCAGGAGCAGTATGGTCCCGAAGGACCCGGCGCGGGCGCCCAGGTAGTGCAGCAGGAAGGCGGCCGCCCCGCGCAACTGACGCGGGCGACGCCGCACGGGACGCGGAGCGTCGGTGCGGGCCGTGTCGAGCACGGCGTCGGCGGTCATCGCCGGGGTGAGCGTCATGAACGGCGCCGGCTGGAGGAGATCGGGAAAGGAGCTTCGGACGGGATGTGTTCCGGCCCAGGTCGGGCGACGTCATGTCCGAACCGACATGAACGCAGTCTGAAGCCGATTGGGGCCTCAGCAGGGCCCTAAAGCGGCGGACCCGGGTCCGACCCCGCCGCGTTTCCCCACGATTGTTCTCAGTCCTCCGGTTCCGCCGGGGGTTCCAGCACGCCCAGGTCCTCGCCGGCCAGCACGCGGCGGATCAGCGCAGTGGTGCGCTCCAGCCCGAACACGGCGGCGAAGGAACCGAATCGCGGGCCCTGGCTCTGGCCCAGCAGCACCTCGTAGAGCGCGGTGAACCACAGCCGCAGGGGATCGAATCCCGCCGCCTTGCCCGCCTCGTAGACCACCGCCTGGATCGCCTCGCCGTCCTGCAGGTCTGCGGGCAGCGCCTCCAGGCGGGCGAGCAGGTCCTCCAGCCCGGCGCGTTCGCGCGGATCGGGCGCGCGGAAGGCTTTGCGGGGGCGTACGAACCCCTCGTAGTAGGCGATCGCATAGCCCGCCAGCCGATCCATGAGGGGCTGGGTCTGCGGCGTCGCCCCGGGCACGTAGCGCGATAGGAAGCCCCACAGGAGTTCGGGCGAGCCCGCGTCCGCCGCCGACACCACGTTGAGCATGAGCGCGAACGACACGGGCGAGCCCTCGTCCGGCGGATGGCCGCCGTGGACCGACCAGACCGGGTTGTCCAACCGCTTGGCGCCCTCCTGGCCGCGGTAGGCGTCCAGCTGCTGGAGGTAATCGTCCGTGGCCTTGGGGATCACGTCCCAGGTCAGCTTCTTGGCCGAGCGCGGCGACTGGAACACGTAGTAGCCCAGGCTTTCCGGCGTGGAGTAGAGCAGCCACTGCTCCATGGTCAGCCCATTATTCTTGGACTTGGAGATCTTCTGCCCATCTTCGTCGAGATAGAGCTCGTAGGAGAAGCCCTCGGGCGGCGCCCCGCCCAGCACGCGGCAGATCTTGGAGGACTGCTTGACCGAGTCGATCAGGTCCTTCCCGCTCATCTCATAGTCGACGCCGAACGCCACCCAGCGCATCGCCCAGTCGGGCTTCCACTGAAGTTTGACGTGGCCGCCGGTGACGGGGACCTCCGCGCGCGCGCCGTCCTCGTCCTCGAACACGATGGTCCCCGCCTCTACGTTCCGCTCCAGCGTCGGAACCTGCAGCACCCGCCCGGTGGAGGGGCTGACGGGCAGGAAGGGCGAGTAGGTGGCGCGCCGCTCGGGGCCGAGCGTCGGCAGCATCACCGCCTGGATCTCGTCGAACCGCTCCAGCGCCGTCCGCAGCACCGCGTCGAACGCGCCGGAGCGATACGTCTCCGTGGAGGAGCGGAAGTCGTAGTCGAAGCCGAACCCGTCCAGGAAGCGGCGCAGGCGCGCGTTGTTGGCGGCGCCGAAACTGCTCTCCTCGCCGGATGGGTCGCGCACCTGGGTCAGCGGCTTGCCGAGGTCCGCCTCCAGCCCTTCGGCGTTCGGCAGCCCCGGCGGGACCTTGCGCAGGGCGTCCATATCGTCGCTGAAGCAGATCAGCGTGGTGGGGATCGTCTCGCCGGTGAGGGCGCGGAAGGCGGCGCGGACCATGGTGGTGCGCGCCACCTCCTGGAAGGTGCCGATGTGGGGCAGGCCGGAGGGGCCGTAGCCCGTCTGCAGCACGACGGGCCGCTCGGCCAGGGCCGGGTGGCGCGCCGCCAGTTCGTGCGCCGCGCCGTGATCGACCAGCGCCTGCGCCGCCTCCACCTCGCCCACGCCCAGCCGCTGGAGCAGCACGCGCTTGAGCAGGGCGCGCGCCTGCTCGAAGGGCCAACTGCGCGCGTCGCGGGCGTAGGGGGCCAGCTCCTCCAGGGGGGTGTCGATGTGCGTGGGCATGGGGGACGTATAGGGGCGGGGCGGGGCGGCCGGAACCCGCCGCTTCCCTCCGGGGGCGAGCGGCCTTCGCAAACGGTCCGGGCGTGCGCATATGTGCGCCCATGCAGACCAAGAATCCCTTCCTGGACGACGTCGCCAAGGCGATGGAGGGCGCGGCGGGTCTGGCCCAGGCGGCGGGCGCGGAGGCGCGCGCGATGGTGCGCGCCCGGGGCGACCGGCTGGTCGCCGAGATGGACCTGGTGCGTCGCGACGAGCTGGATGCGTTGCGCGCCGTGCTGGAGGGCGAGATCGCCGCCCTGCGCGCGGACGTGGCGCGCTTGTCCGCCGCCCCCGTCGCCGGTTCCCGTTGAGCGCCCCCGCCGTTACCCGCTACCCTGAATCCACGAAGCGACTCGCCTGCGCCGCGCGCCTGTGCGCGCGCCGGGCGACGTCGTCCGCAGGAGTGCTGACCCATGGACGCACCTGACACCGACAACCACGACGCCGAGCTGGGCCTGGACCCGCTGGACGTCGTCGAGCACGTCCTCACCGCCGAGAACCTCGAGTTCGACCGCACGGAGGACGGCGACCTCGCCTTCGCCATCACCGGCGACTGGAAGGACTACGAGCTCTGGTTCGCCTGGCGGCCGGAGGCGGACTGCCTCCAGCTCTGCCTGTCCATGGACCTGCGCGCGGAAGGAACCGTCCGCGGCGGCGCGCACGAGCTGGTCGGCCTCATCAACCAGCGCGTCTGGCTCGGACACTTCGAGGTGTGGGTCGAGGACGGCGAGGTGGTCTACCGCCACGCCCTGTCGCTGCCCCCCGGCGAGCGGCCCACCCTGGCCCAGGCGGCGGGCATGATCGACGCGGCGGTGGAGGCGGCCGACCGCTTCCATCCGGCGTTCGATTTCCTGCTGAAGGGCTCCAAGTCGCCGGAGGAGGCCATGGCCGCCTGCATGTTCGAGACGGTGGGCACCGCCTGAGGCCGGCCGTGGCCGATCCCGCGTCGCCCTCCGCCGGCCCGGTCCTGTTGATCGGCGCCGGTCGGCTGGGCGGGGCCCTCCTGGACGGCTGGCGGGAGGCGGGAACGCCCGCTCCGTCCGACCTCATGGTCCGCGCGCGCAGCGTCACCCCCGCCGCCCGCGCCGCCGCCGCCGCCGGGGCGGCGCTGAACCCGGACGACGCGGCGCTGGCCGCCGCCCAGGTCGTGGTGCTCGCGGTCAAGCCTTACGCCCTGGCCGAAGCGGCGGCGGCCTACGCGCCGCACCTGGCCGCCGGGGCGGTGATCGTATCGCTGCTCGTGGGCAAGACGCTCGAAGCGGTGCGGGCCGCCTTCGGCGGGCGCACCGTGGCCCGGTGCATGCCCACCACCGCCGTCGCCGTGGGCCGGGGCGTGACCACGCTCCTCGCTCCCGACCCCCGCGCCGCCGCCGCCGCCCGCGCCCTGTTCCAGCCCGTGGGCGAGGTGGTGGAGGTGGCCGACGAGGCGGCCATGTACGCCGCCACGGCCATATCGGGATCGGCTCCCGGCTACCTGTACGCCTTCGTCGAGGCCTTGGAGGCCGCGGGGGTGGAGGCGGGGCTGGACCCTGCGGCTGCGGCCCGGCTGGCGCGCGGCGCGATCAGCGGCGGGGCCGAGCTGATGCGGCGCTCGGGGGCCGAACCGGGCGACCTGCGCCGGCAGGTGGCCTCCCCCGGCGGCACGACGGAAGCGGCGTTGCGCGTGCTGCGCGGCGACGACGGTGCGGGCCGGGGCCTGCCCGAACTGCTGCGAAGCGCGGTGGAGGCCAACATCGCGCGGGCGCGCGAACTGGCGGGCTGACAGGCAACCCGTACGCCCGGGACGGGTTGTCCGCGCGACCCGCCTCCCGTCCGCGCGCCGCGCCGGAGCTTTCGCATGCCCCAGTCCACGCTCACACCCGACGACCTGATCGACGTGGAGGCGCCTCCGCCGCCCTCCGGCGAGGCCGTCGACACCGCCGCCTACGCCGCGCCCTCGGCCACGGAGGGCGGGGACGCGCCCGACTTCGCCGAGCCGGCGACGGACGGGATCGACGTGGAGGCTCCGCCGCCGGCCTCCGTCGCCGCCCCGGCGGCCGACGCCGACCAGGTGCTCGACCGGGCGGTGGATGCGCTTCTCGCCCTGGCTGCGGACCGGCCCTGGAGCTCCATCAGCCTGAAGGACGTGGCGGATCGGGCGGAACTGGGCTTCGCCGACCTCTACGCCCGGGCGACGGGCAAGGCGGCGTTGATCGGGCGGCTGTCCGACCGACTCGACCGCGCCGCTCTGCGCGCGTTGGAGGGCGACGCCCAGCCCGCCGCCCACGACCGCCTGTTCGAAGCCTTCATGGCGCGGCTGGAGGCCATGGAGCCCGACCGCGAGGTGCTGATCGCCATCGGCCGCGCCCAGCCCCTGCAGGTGGCCGCGCTCCTGGGTCGTACGGCGCGGGCGCTGGCGGAAGGGGCGGGGGTGGACACCTCCGGCGGGCGTGGCGCGCTGCGGCTCGCGGCCTTGTCGCGCGCCTGGGGCCGCACCCTTCAGGTGTGGCGCGACGACGAGGGCGCGCTCAACCGCACCATGGCCGAGATCGACAAGTTGCTGAAGCGCGCCGACGGGCGGCTGAGCCGGGTGGGCGCGGGCTTCTGACCGGCCGCTCGCACCGCTAGGCTCCACCCATGAGTCTTTTCGATCGTCTCTTCGGTTGGGCGTCGCGGCTGTTGCGGCGCCGTTCCGCCCCCCGCCCGGCGCGCCTGCCCCTGGACGCGGCCTGGGCGGCGGACCCCCGGCCGCCCGAGCCCGCGGTTTCCGACGTTGACCCCGTCGTCGCGCCCGCGCTCGGGGCGGCGGCCGGCCAAGCCGCGGTGGTCGAGGCCTGGGAGAGGGTGGAGCTCGCCGGGGCCGAGCCGCCGGTCCTCGTGGAGCGGGAGACCGTCGACGCCGCCGAGTCCGGGGCGGTTGAAGCCGACCTCGACGACGAAGACGTGTTCGAGGAGGAGGAGCGCGCCGCCGATCTCGACGGCGTCGACGCGGGGGACGACGAGCGGTCGGACCTCGACGAGCGGCTGCACGCGCGCTTGCTCGCCACCCCGCACCTGCGCGGCGAGGCTGAACGCGAGGCGCTGTCGGGCGAGCACCGCATCGGCCTCGCCGATCCCGGCGGCCCCGGCACCCTGGCCGAAGCGCTGATCCGGCTGGAACGCGAGGGCGCGGTGACGTGCGAGTTGGGCGAGGACGAGGCCGGTTCACCCGTGCTGGTCTACCGGCCGGCCGGTGTCGCCCCCGCCACCGTGCACTGACCGCGGCGTTCCCGGCTCAGCCCAGGAAGGCGGCCCCCGCTTCCTGCGGCGAGGCCCCGCCGACGTGGATGCTCCACCACAGGGCGTAGAACAGGAGCGGCCACCAGTGTTCGCCCGCGGATGGGTCGGCGAAGGCGGCGCGCACCGCATCGACGTCGCAAACGGCCGCGATCCCCTCGCAGGCGGCCACCCGCGGGCCGAGGTCCTTGGCCCGGGGCGCGATCCAGCCGGCGACAGGGACGGTGAAGCCCTGCTTCTTCGCCCAGGGCCGCGCGGCGGGGCAGGCGCGCTCCAGCCAGCGGCGCAGCAGCCACTTGCCGTAGCCGCCGCGCACCTTCATCCGGTCGGGCAGGCTCCAGGCGAAGGCGGCCACCTCCCGGTCGAGGAAGGGGGTGCGCCCCTCCAGGCCGTGGGCCATCAGGCAGCGGTCCAGCTTGAGCAGGAGATCATCCGGCAACCAGGTGGCGACGTCCGCCCACTGAGCCTGCTGGAGCGGGGTGAGTCCGTCCGGGCGGTCCCGCGCGGCGGCGGCCCGCCAGGCCGACAACGCCGCGGCGCCGCCGTCCCGCAGGAACGGCGCACGAACCTGCGGCTCGGCGGGGCGCCCGCCCAGCCAGGAGGGGCGCAGCGCCCGGCGGTAGCGGCCATAGCCGGCGAACAGTTCGTCGCCGCCCTCGCCGGACAGCACGACGGTCAGGTCGCCCCGCGCCGCCTCGCCCAGCTTGTAGGTGGGCAGGCAGGCGTAGTCGGTGGTGGGCTCGTCCAGCGCGGAGGCGACCAGCGGGGCGATCCGCAGGAAGTCCTCCTCGCCGAAGCGGGTCTCGCGCCAGTCCAGGTTCAGGGCGCGGGCGATCCGTTCGGCCCCGGCGCGCTCGTCCGCGGCGGTGCGGCCCCGGTGGGCGGGGGCGTCGAAGCCGCAGGTGAAGGCGACCACCGGCCGTTCGTTCAGCCGCGCCATCATCGTGGCGATCGCGGCCGAGTCGACGCCGCCGGAAAGGAACAGGCCGTAGGGCGCGTCGGATCGCTGGTGGACGCGCACGCTGTCCTCCAGCACCGCGTCCAGCCGCGCCAAGGCCTCGGCGTCGTCGCGGGGCGGGGGCGCGGGGCGGGCGGGAAGCGCCGGCGGCCGTTGTCGCCGCTCGAGGCGCCCTTCCGTCCACTCCAGCACGTCGCCGGGTGCGATGCTGGATTGCGAGGGCGCGCCCTGAAGCGCGTAGCCCAGCGCCAGCACCTGGGCCGCGACCTCCGCCCCAAGGTCGCGCGGTGCGGCGTCCGCCGGCAGGGCGCGCCGCTCGGAGGCGAACAGCAGGTCGCCGCCGCGCCGCGCGACGTGCAGCGGCTTGATGCCGAAAGCGTCGCGCACGAGCCAGGTGCGCCCGTCGCAGCCGATCAGGCAGAAGGCGTACATGCCGCGGAGCTGCTCGAAGGCCGCCTCGCCCATCTGGGCGTAGAGGTGGAGCAGGGGTTCGAAATCCGAATGCGTGCGGAGCCGGTCCTCCAGTTCGAACGCCTCGATCAGCTCCAGGTAGTTGTAGATCTCGCCGTTGCCGATCACGGTCGAGCCGGCGGCGGACAGGGGCTGCCAGCCGCACTCCAGGTCGATGATCGACAGGCGCGCGTGGGCCAGGGCCGCGCCCGGCTCGGCCTCCACGCGCACGCCGTCCGGCCCGCGGTGGAGGAGGGGGGCGATCAGCCGCCGCGCTTCATCGGCCGAGGCGCCCGGCCCCAGCACGCCCGCGATCCCGCACACCGCTCAGCCCTCCCCGTAGCGGCGGAACAGGTCGCGCCAGCGCGACACCACCGCCGCGCGGCCGAAGTCCGCCTCGGCCCGGGCGCGGCCGCCCGCCGCCAAGCGTGCGCGCAGGGAGGGGTCGTCCAGCAGTCGCCGGGTCGCCGCGGCCAGGGCGTCGGCGTCGTCCACGGGGACCAGCAGGCCGTCCTCCCCGGGCGTGATCAGCGCCGCGGGACCGGCGGCGGCGGCGGCCACCACGGGTGCGCCATGCGCCCAGGCCTGGAGCACGACGTTGCCCAGCGGCTCGAAGCGCGAGGGGAACAGGCACACGTCCGCCGCGCGGTACAGCGCCGCGGCGTCCGTGCGCCAGCCGAGGAAGCGCACGCGGTCGGCCACGCCGAGTTCGGCGGCCAGGGCGCGCAGTTCGCCCTCCAGCGGTCCGCTCCCCGCCAGCCAAAGCCAAGCGTCCGGCAGGCGCGCCAGGGCCCGCAGCGTCACGTCGCAACCCTTGGCGGGGTGCAGCCGGCCGAGCTGGACCAGCAGTGGCGCGTCCTGCGGCGTGGACAGGGTCGCGCGCGCCAGGGCGGCCTCTGCGCCGGCCCGCGCGAAGTTCGGGATGTGGGAGACGCGGTCGGCGGGCCAGCCCTGGGCGGCGATCCAGCGGGCGATGTCGGCGGTGTTGCCCACGAGGTGGTCGCAGCCGCGGTAGTACTTCAGGTCGTAGTACCCGCCGAGCCGGCCGATGCGCGCCCACCCGTCCGAGGGACGGCCGCGCGGGATGAAGCGCCCGGCCCGGTTCATCCACTGCACCACCACCCGCGCGCGCTGCCCACGCAGCACCCGGCCGACCCGGGGGGCGGTGGCGAAGTCGAGCGGGCCGCCGAAAGGGGCGACAGCCAGGGGGATGCGCGCCCGGGCCAGCGCCGCCAGCCGGGCGGCGTGGGGGCGCAGCACCGCCGCCTGGGCCAGGCCGTCGTCCGCCAGGGCGCTCACGAGGTCGACGAAGTAGGTCTCCGCTCCGCCGTCCCTGTCCGATCCCAAGAGGTGGACGACGCTCAGCGGGGGGCCCTCGCTCTGGGGACGAAGTGGTAGCTGGAGGCGGGATCGAACCGCCGACCTGAGGGTTATGAATCCTCCGCTCTAACCATCTGAGCTATCCAGCCACAGATCGTCACCCAGAGCGAGGCGCGGGCTATAGCCGCTCCGATCTCCGGGCTCAACCCGCGCCGCATCAAGCCGCCGCGGTCGCCGTCGGCGGGCGGATCACCTGGGCGCTGAAACGCTCCATCTCCTCCATCTGCGGGCTCATCTGCAGCAGCAGCAGGTCGAGCCCCGCCGCCTCGTACTCGGCCACGCGCGCGCCGATCGCCTCGGGCGCACCCACCAGGTTGGCGCGCAGGCCCCGGTTGGAGACGGAGTACTCCGCCACCTTCAGCTCGCGCTCCAGTTCGGTGCCCGAGAGCCACTGGTTGAAGTTGGCGAAGCCGGGGGCGTGGGGGTCGAGGGTGGTGATGCGCTCCACCTCCCGGCGCGCTTCGGCGTCGCTGTCGCGCACGATGGCGTAGGCGGCCATGCCGAAGGCCATGGGCGGCAAGCCGAGGGCCTCGCGGCGGCGGCGCATGTCGGCGATCTTTTGCGCGATCACCGCCGGCTCGTCGCCGTGCATGACGAAAGCGTCGCACCGCCCGGCGATCAGCGTCTTGGCCGCCTCGCTCTCGCCGCCGGCGTAGATCACGGGCCGCGGCCGCGCGACGGGCTTGGGCGCGCAGATCGCGTCGCGGAGCCGGTAGCGCGGGCCTTCGTGGGTGAAGCGTTCCTGCGTCCACAGGCCGTTGACCACGTCCAGCCATTCGGCGGTGCGGCCGTAGCGGTCGTCGTGCTGGTCGAACTGCAGCCCGTAGCTTTCCGCTTCGTCCTTCCACCAGGAGGAGACGACGTTGAGCGCCAGGCGTCCGTTCGCGATGTTGTCGATGTTGGCGGCGGCCTTGGCGAACAGGGCGGGCTGGTGGAAGTTCGGCCGCACCGCCACCATCAGCTCCAGCCGCTCGGTGACGGCCGCGGCGGCCGCGGCCGTGGACCAGGCGTCGAGCGCCGGAGCTTCGATCCCCTTGATGTCGTTCAGGTTCAGCTCGGCGATCAGCGTCAGGTCGTAGCCGATGCGCTCCGCGCGGGTCAGCACCCGCTTCATGTAGGGCCAGGACGCCTCCATGCCCTCGTCCCGCACGTTGCGCAGCCAGCCGCCGAACACCGGGGCCCAGAAACCGTAGCGCATCAGCCGGCGTCCTTGAGGGTGCGCGAGATCTCGGCGGCCAGCATGTCCACCAGCCGGTCGTGGGGGTCGTAGCCCAGCACGCGCACCGGGTCGGCCACGAAGTTGGACAGGGCGTTGACGTCGTAGAAGCGCGCGACGCCGTCCCGGTCGTCGATCATGTACTCGATCCCGCCCACGTCCAGGCGGGCGGCGGCGGCCACCGCCTCGACCGCCTCCACGATCTCGGGGGGCGGCGTGTAGGCCTCCACGGCCACGGCCACGCCCTTGTCCGCGCGGTCGGCGGCGCACACGTCGGCGGGGCACAGGTCGAAGGTGGAGCCCGCGCCGGTGATCTGGAGCGCGTAGAGGAAGCGGCCCCCCAGGGTCTCGCAGCGGTACACCCGGCCGTCGCGCGCGGGCACGTACTCCTGCACCAGCGCCACCCCGTCCACGCCCACGGGGGTGGAGCCCTCGGCGGCGTACAGCGCGAGATCCTCCGGGTCGTCGTAGCGGACCATGCCCGCGCCGGACCCGCCGATGTTGCCCTTCACCATCACCGGGAAGTGCAGGCCGGAGGCGGCGCGCGCCACGTCCGCCCGGCGGTGCACCACCCGCGTCTGCGGCGTGCCCAGGCCCAGCGCCGAGAACAGCGAGTGCTGGCGCGCCTTGGAGCTGTCGAAGGCCAGGGCCGCCGAGCCGTTGAGCACCCGCGCGCCCACCTGCTCGTAATGGGCCAAGAGCGCCTGGGTGTAAAAGATCGCGTGCTCCCCCTGACGCAGGAAGGAGCTCATGGCCAGCCGGTTGAACACCACGGGGGCGGGCAGGGTGCGCTCGGCGGGGTCGAACAGGTGGTCCTCCAGCTTGATCGCCTCGTAGGCGATCCCCCGCCGGTCCAGCGCCGCCCACAGCGGCTTGAACCATTCGGGATGCTCGTAAAGGACGGCGAGTTCGGCCATGAGGGCGGGGCTTTCGGCGGCGGCGGCCCGGGTGCTTACGCCCGCGCGGCCGTCACGTCAGCGTCAGCTCTTCTGGAGGGTGGATCCGAGCTTCTCGGAGGTCGTGCCCGCCCCGCCGTCGCCCGCGGCGACCCCGCCTGCGCCGGGCGCGGACGCGGGATTGCGCAAGGCGTCGAAGTTCTCCGACAGGGCGTCGGCCGGAGCGGTGTCGTCCGCGGTTCCGGGCAGGTCGTCAACCGGAACG
>CAXSDV010000005.1:56789-66425 GCA_964235945.1 uncultured Caulobacteraceae bacterium | reverse complement strand
CTCGCGCCGGTAGGCGCGCACCCGGTCGGCCAACTGGGAGCAGACCTCGTCATAGGTCCCGTAGGCGCGCGTCAGGCAACTGTCGGCGTAGACGCGCTTCAGGTCCTCCAGCCCCTGGACGGTGGGGACGTCCTCCGAACCCGCGTCGGGTGCCGCGACCACCGCCGCGGACGGCGGGGGCGGCGCGGCCGGCGCGGCCGGCGCGGCCGGAACGATCGCCTGGGCGAGGAGGGCCAGGGCGAGGAGAGGGCGGGGCATGGGATCGGGGCTCTCGGGCGGAGGCGACCTATCACGCCCCGTGCGCGTCCGGAAAAGGGCGGCCGCCGCCTGCGGTTTTGCCGTGACCGCGCGGTGGTGTACGAGGACCCGCACCCGCCCTTCCGCCTTATCGCCCGCGCGCCACGACGCCTCCGGCCGCCGTGGCGCGCCCGAGCCTTTCACCATGTCCGACATCGCCCGGCAGTCTCCGGCCCCCGCCGCGCTCGTCCTGCACTCGGGCGGTCAGGACAGCACGACGTGCCTGGCCTGGGCCTTGTCGCGCTTCGAACGGGTGGAGACGGTGGGCTTCGACTACGGTCAGCGCCACTTGGTTGAGATGACTGCGCGCCTGCGGGTGCGCGAGGCGCTGGCCGCGCGCTTCCCCGACTGGGCGGCGCGCCTGGGGCCCGACCACGTGCTCGACATCCGAAGCTTCGGCGCGGTGGCGCAGAGCGCGCTCACCGCCGACCGTGAGATGGAGGCGACCGAGCGCGGCCTGCCCGCCACCTTCGTGCCGGGGCGCAACCTCGTGTTCTTCGTCTACGCCGCGGCCCTGGGCGACCGGCGGGGGATCGACGTCATGGTGGGCGGCATGTGCGAGACCGACCTCGCCGGCTATCCCGACTGCCGCCGCGACACGCTGGACGCGCTGGAGCTGTCCCTGCGCCTGGGCGTGGCGCGGCCGTTCCGCATCGACACCCCGCTCATGCGGCTCACCAAGGGGGAGACCTGGGCGTTGGCGCACGACCTGGGCGGCGAGCCCCTGGTGGAGCTGATCGTGGAGGAAAGCCACACCTGCTATCGCGGCGACCGCGAGCACCGCCACGCCTGGGGCTATGGCTGCGGCGACTGCCCCGCCTGCGTTCAGCGCGCGGCGGGTTGGGCGCAGTGGCGCGAAAGCGACCTCGCCGGGCGGGCGGCGTGAGCTACGCCGTCAAGGAGCTGTTCCTCACCCTGCAGGGCGAGGGCGGCCAGGCGGGGCGGGCGGCGGTGTTCCTGCGCTTCGCCGGCTGCAATCTGTGGAGCGGCCGTGAGGTGGACCGCGCGGGCGCCGCCTGCACCTTCTGCGACACCGACTTCGTGGGGCTGGACGGCCCGGGCGGCGGCCGCTTCGCCGACGCGCAAGCCCTGGCCGCCGCCGTCGACGCGCAATGGCGCGGGCCCGCCGGCGCGCCCCGCCTGGTGGTCTGCACGGGCGGCGAGCCTCTGCTCCAGCTCGACCCGCCGCTGATCGACGCCCTGCACGCCCGCGGCTTCGAGGTGGCGGTGGAGACCAACGGCACCCTGCCGGCCCCCGATGGGCTCGACTGGATCTGCGTCAGCCCCAAGGGCTCGGCCGCGCTGGCTCAGACGCAAGGCCAGGAGCTGAAGCTCGTCTACCCCCAGGCGGACGCGCCGCCGGCCGCCTTCGAGCACCTGCGCTTCGAGCGGCTGCTGCTGCAGCCCATGGACGGGCCGGACCAGGCCGCCAACACCCGCGCCGCCATCGCCTGGTGCCTGGAGCATCCGAACTGGCGCTTGAGCGTGCAAACGCACAAGTACCTCGGCATCGCCTGAAGCCTTCCCGCCCATGACCGCCCCCGCCCAGTTCGAGATCACCAAGCGCGCCCACTTCGACGCGGCGCACTACCTGTCGCTCGGACCCCGTGGCGAGTACCGGCGGCTGCACGGCCACTCCTTCGAGGTGGAGGCCACCGTGCGCGGCCCGCTGGTGGAGCCCATGGGCTGGGTGGCCGACCTCGGCGCGCTGGACGCCGCGCTGAAGGCGGCCGCCGCCGAGCTGGACCATGGCCTCCTCAACGAGCACGCCGGGCTGGAGAGCCCCACCCTCGAGCGCCTGTGCCTCCACTTCGCCGCCCGGCTGCGCGGCGAGTTCCCGACCCTGTCGCGGGTGACGGTGGGCCGGCCCACCATCGGCGAGCGCTGCGCCCTCGACCTCGCCTGACGCGTCCGCCTGCGCTAAGCGGTCGCATCGACGAGGCTTGTGGAAGGCGGGACGCCATGGCGGACGTGATCGAGCGGGTGCGGGCCTGGGTGACGGGCGCGGCCCTGCCCTTCTGGAGCGACCACGGCCAGGACGCGCAGGGCCTGTTCTACGAGCAGACCGACTACGCCGGCGTTCCCGACCCCGGCGGCTTCCGCCGGGTGCGCGTTCAGGCGCGCCAGGTCTGGTGCCTGGCCCATGCGCGCGAGAAGGGCTGGCATCCCGCTCCCGGGCTGGAGCGCGGCTTCGACGCCTTCCTGAAGTACTGCTGGGCCCCGGACGGCCGGCCGGGCTGGGTCGCCCGCCTGAACCCGGAGGGCGGCGTGATCGACGCCACGCGCGACGCCTACGATCACGCCTTCTGCCTGTTCGCCCTGGCCGGCGTGCACCGCACCACCGGCGACCCCCGCGCCCGCGAGCACGCCGACAAGACGCTCGCCTTCATGGACGCGCAGATGGCCGACCCTTTCGGCGGCTACCGCGAGAGCCTGCCCCCCGCCCTGCCGCGGCGCACCAACCCCCACATGCACCTCTTGGAGGCCATGCTCGCCTGGCACGACGCCACGGGCGAAACGGCCTTCCTGCAGCGCGCGGAGGCGCTCGTGGGCCTGTTCGAGGATCGCTTCTTCGACAAGGAGGCGGGCTGCCTGGGCGAGTATTTCGACGAGGAGCTGAACCCGCTCCCCCCGCCGGAGGGTCTGAGCGTCGAGCCGGGACACCACTTCGAGTGGACCTGGCTGCTGCACCGCCACCACGCCCAGGGCGGGCGTGATCTGCGGGCCCGCGCGCAGCAGCTGTACCGATTCGGCCTGGAGCACGGCCTGGACCCGGCGGGCTTCGCCGTGGACGAGTGCGACAAGTCGGGCGCCCAGCGCCGCGCCACCCGCCGCACCTGGCCCCAGGCGGAACTCCTGAAGGCCCACCTCGCCACCGGTCACGCCGAGGAGACCCGCGCCGCGGCCGAGCGCCTGCTGGACGGCTATCTCTCGACGGACACGCCCGGGCTGTGGATCGACCAGTTCGACGCGCAGGGGCGCTCCACCGCCCCGGTGGTGCCGGCCAGCACGCTGTACCACCTGCTGGTGGCCTTCGATCAGCTCTTCACCCTGGAGGCCCCGTCCGCGGCGCAACCGTGACGATAAGCCGTTTCCCGAGCGGTGCGGTTGACGTAAGGGCGTCGACGGCCTGTCGTCGACCGCGGCGACGCGCCGGACAACATCGCACCCGCCGGAAGGGTGGGGCGGCTTCAGGGAGTGTGTGATTTGGCTCAGGGCATGGCGGCGCCGTCGGGCGCGACCACGGGGCGCGCGGTCGGCCGCGCGTCCGAGAAGTTGTTTCCCGTCACCATGGCGCTGTTCTTCGCCTTCGGGTTCTGCACGGTGTTGATCGATACGCTGACGCCCAAGCTCAAGGCGATGTTCTCGCTCAGCTTTCAGGACGCGGCCCTGGCCCCGTTCGTGTTCTTCGGCGCCTACTTCGTCATGTCCGCCCCCGCCGCCTGGATGCTGAACAAGCTCGGCTATCTCCAGAGCATCACCGTCGGCCTGGTGGTCACCGCGGCGGGGTGCCTGCTGTTCACCCCCGCCGCCGAGTCGGGCGTCTACGCCGGTTTCCTGGCCGCGACCTTCGTGCTGGCGAGCGGCGTCACCATCGTTCAGGTGGCGGTGAACCCGCTCACCGCCATGATCGGCGACCCGCGCCAGTCCCACAGCCGGCTGACGCTCGGCCAGGCGTTCAATTCGCTGGCCACCACCGTCGGCCCGCTGTTCGGCTCCGCGCTGATCCTCGCCCACAGCCAAGCCTCCCCCGACCCGAAGACCACCCCGCCCGCCGTGATGGCGCTCTACCGCCACCAGGAGGCGCACGCGGTGCAGGGGCCCTTCGTCGGCATCGCCGTGGCCGTGCTGCTGCTCGCGGGGGCCTGCGTACTGTTCTACAAGCTCTCGCCCCGCACGGTGCAGGAGAGCGGCGGAGGCTACGCCCGCGCGCTGAAAAGCCCGCGCCTGCTGTTCGGCGTGGTGTGCATCTTCGTCTACGTGGGGGCGGAGGTGGCCATCGGCAGCTTCCTGACCAACTACCTGCTCCAGCCCGGCGTGATCGGAGGAGGGCTGGAAAGCTACGCCGCGGCCCGGCACAAGACGTCGCTGGAGGTCGCAGGCTCGCTGGTCGCGGTCTACTGGGGCGGGGCCATGATCGGCCGCTTCGTGGGCTCGGCGGTGCTGCGGCGCGTCAAGGCGGGCACGGTGCTGGCCTACGCGGCGTTGGGCGCGGGCGCGTTGGTGTCCGTTTCCTGCCTGGCGCACGGATCCACGGCGGCCGTCGCCATACTGGCGGTGGGCTTGTTCAACTCCATCATGTTCCCGACCATCTTCACCCTGGCCATCGAGGACCTGGGCGAGAACGCGCCGGCCGGCTCGGGCCTGCTCTGCCTGGCCATCTTCGGCGGGGCCGTGGTGCCGTTCCTGGTCGGCAAGATCGCCGACTCCGCGGGGCTGAGCATCGCCTTCGCCGTGCCGGTGCTCTGCTACCTGGTCATCGCCGCCTACGGCCTGGTCTCGCGTTACGGCCTGGTCGACCGCCGCCTGCCGACCGAGACGGTGGGCGAGGTGCTGGGCTGATCCGCGCGGGCGCCCGCGCGGCGGCGGCCCCGCCCGCCCCGGCGTGAGCCCGCCCGCCCCCGCCCGCCGCCTGCGCGCGCCGGCCGTCGCCGGCGGGCTTGCGTTGGGCGTGCTGGGCGCGGGCGCCCTGGGGCTGGGCGTGCTGTGGGCGCAGCGCAACGCGGTGGGCGTGCGTTTGGCGCAGGATTACCTGCGCCGCGAGGGCGTGCCCGCCCGGGTGCGGCTGGACCGCCTGGACGCGGGCGGCGCCGCGGGAAGCTTCTCCCTCGGCCCCGCCGCCGCGCCCGACCTGCAGGTGGATCATTTCGAGGCGGGGTTCGAGCCGATGTTCGTCTCCGGCCGGCCCTGGGGCGCGCCGCCCCGCTTGCGCACCCTGCGCCTCGTGCGCCCCCGCCTGCGCGCACGCTGGGACGGGCGACGGCTCAGCTTCGGTTCGCTCCAGCGCTTGGTGGACGAGGCCGCCGCCGCCCCGCCAGGCGGCGGCCCCGCGCCCGACCTGGACGTCGTGGACGGCCGGCTGGACCTCGTCATGCCCTGGGGAAGGCTCGGGGTGGGAGGGAACGCGCGCTTCGTGCGCGGCCGGCTGGCGCGCGCCGACCTGCGCCTACCGCCCGTGGACCTGGGCGCCCAGGGCGGCCCGTCCGCGCGGGCCCTGGGCGGGAGCGCCTCCGCGGTCGCCGTGGGCGCGGACCGGATGCGGGTCCGCGCGGACCTCGCGGCCGTGCGCCTGGTCTCGCCCGCCTCCCGCCTGGACGTCGCCGCCCCGCATTTCCGCCTGGACGTGACGGCGCCCTACCCACGCTCCGGACCGCTGCGAGGCGCGGTGGCGGGCCGGCTCGACCTGGCCGCCGCCGCCCTGCGCGCGCCCGCCGGCCAAGCCGTGCGCCCGGCCGGCCGCCTGGAGATCGACGGCCGCTGGGACGGCGGCGCCCCGGCCTATGACGGTCGTCTCGACCTGTTCGTGGGCGCGGCGTCGGCTTGGGCGGGCGGCGTGCGGTGGAGCGGGCCGGCCCTCCACCTCGCCTCGGGCCAAGCGTCCGTCGGACGGCGGGCCGGGGCGGTGTCGGCGTCCGGCCCGATACGCGTTCAGGCGGACGCGGCTGGCGGCGGCTCCCCGCAGGTGCGCTTCGGGCCGCTGCACGGCGTCGCGGCGGGTCCGATCGGATGGGAGGCGGGGAGGGCGCGCTTCGACCTCGCCCTGTCGGCGCGGGGGGAGGGCGGCCTTTCGGCGGCCGCCGCCCGGCGCGCCGCCGTGGGGGCCGCCGCCCTCGCGCCCGTTCTGCCCGACGCCCAGGCGCGGGCGGCCGCCGCCCTGGGCCGCGTCGCCCTGACGCTTCCCGCCGCGCGGGCGCGGCTGGACGCGCGCGGTGGTCTGCGCCTGGACCTGCCGCGGCCCGTCCAGGCGCGCTTGGGCGCGGGCGCGGCGACCGTCGAGCTGGCGGCCGCAAACGGGCCGCTGTGGCGCGCCGCGGCCGGCGCTGCGGGCGCGGGGGAGGGCGCCTTCGCCCTCGTCGCGTCCGGACCCGGCCTGCCGCGCTTGAAGTTGGACGTAGGCCGGCTGGCCCTGCGCGGCGACCGACTGGAGGCGGCGGGCGCCCTGGCGCTGGCCGGCGACCTCGGCCGGGCGCGGGGGCTGGACCTCGCCGTTCGGGGCGCCCTGTCGCGCGCCGGCGGCCGCACGACGGCGCGCCTCGCCGTTCCCGCGACGCTGACCCTGGCCTCCCTGAACGGTGCGGACGGCGCCCTGCTCCTGCGCGGGGCCGCCGTGCGCCTGCGCCCCGTCGAGGCGCCCCTGCTGGAACTGGACGCATCGAACGGATGGCGCGTCCGCGCCGCCGTGGCGCAGGCGGGTCTGGTCCTGCCCTCCGCCCAGGTCCGGCTGGCGGACGCGTCCGCGCGTCTCGACTTCGCCGGGGGCGCGGGCCGGCCGGCGGCGGGGAGGGTGGCGCTGGACCATGCCGGGGCGTTCGACCTCGCCCCCGTCCCCCGTCTGCGGCCGATCACCGCCCGGGGCGAGGCGCGGTTGGACCGGTCGGGCGTCCAGGCCGCGCTCGACCTCGCCCTCCTGCGCGGCGGCGTGGGCCTGGGGCGCGCGGTCCTGCACCAGGATCCGTCGTCGGGAGTGGGCGAGGCGCGGTGGAGCCTGCCGGCCCTCGCCTTCGCCCCGGGCGGTCTGCAACCCGCCGACCTCGCGCCGGCGGCCCGGCCGTTCGCGTCCGACGTGCGTGGAACGGTCGCCGTGGAGGCCGCCGCGCGGTGGGCGCGGGCGGAGCCGCCGGTTGCGAGCGCCAGGGTGGCCAGCTCCGGCCTCGACCTGCGCTCGCCCGTAGGGATGGTCCACGGGCTGAGGGGCGTGCTCGACCTGCCTTCGCTCCTCCCGCTCGCGGCCGGTCCTCAGCACCTGGAGGCGGACCGGCTGGACCTGCCCGTTCCGCTCACCGCCCTCGCCGCCGACCTGGCGTTCGCCCCCGGCCGGCTGGAGGTCACGGGCGCCCGGGCGGTGCTGGCCGACGGCGTCGTGCGCCTGGACGCGTTGGTCGTGCCGCTGACCCCGGGCGCGCGCCTGAGCTCCGTGCTGCACCTGGAGCGGGTGGACCTCGGCCGGGTGCTGTCCGGCTTCAACCTGTCCCAGGCGGTGACCGCCCAGGCGCGGCTCACGGGCGCCGTGCCCTTCAGCTTCGGCCCGCAAGGGTTGAGGATCGCGAACGGGCGCGTGGCGGCGGACGGGCCCGGGCGCTTGTCCGTGCGTCGCGCGGCGCTGGAAGGAGCCTCGGCCACCACCGGCCCGCCCTCCGCACCGGGCTCCCCCGCCGTCGCCAAGCCTCCCGCCACGGGCGCGGTGCAGGACTTCGCCTACCAGGCCCTGGAGGATCTGGCCTTCGACCGGCTGGACGCGGTGGTGGACAGCCGCCCCGGCGGGCGCCTGGGCGTGGTGTTCCACGCGAAGGGGCGCCACGACCCGCCCAAAGCGCCGCCGCCGCCACGCTTCGCGCTGGTCGACCTTCTGCGGGGTCGCGCCTTCGACAAGCCCATTCCCCTGCCCAAGGGCACCCCGGTGGACTTGACGCTGGACACCTCGCTCAACTTCGACGACCTGTTGGCCGCCTACGGCCGGCTCGGTCGCGACGTGGCGGGGGCGGGCGGGGCTGCGGCGCTTCGGGCTCCAGGGGTCGGTTCAGCCCCGGTTCAGCCCTGACGCCGCAGGTTCGGCGCTGATGACGGGGGAAGCGGACATGCGGGACGGCGCGACGAGGCGGGCGGCGGGAGCGCTCGCGGCCGGCCTGTCCATGGGGCTGTGGGCCGCCGCCTGCACGCCCACCGTGCGGGTGGAGGTCGCCCCCATCCAGATCTACGCCAAGCTGGACGCCGACGTGCGCCTGCGCCTCGACAAGGAAGTGCAGAGCCTGATCCAGCAGAACCCCAACCTGTTCTGAGCGGGAAACCTCCATGACGTTCCGCACCGCCCCCCTCCGCACCGCCGCCACGCTGTTATCGGCGCTGGCCGCGCTTTCGGGCGCCGCCGCTCCCGCCCACGCCCAGACCGCCGCCGCCAAGGCTGCGGTCGACGCCGGCAAGGGCCAAGGGGAGGTGGGCGAGCAGGCGGACGGTTATCTGGGCCTCGTCTCCGGCGAGGGCGGCGCCTTGCGCGCGGCGGTGGCGGAGATCAATGCGGGCCGCGCCGCCGCCTACCGCGACGCGGCCGCCAAGACGGGCGTGACGCCCGCGGCCGCGGGCGAAGCCACCGCGCGCCAGCTGCAGGCGCGCACCCCGGCCGGCCAGTACGTCCGCTCCACCGCCGGGACCTGGACGCGCAAGTAGCTGCGCCCGGCCGGTGCGCCACCGCCTTCCGTGCGTTAGAGACGGTCTTCGCCGCCGCCGTTGGAGGAGCGCATGGCCGATCCTCCCCCTCCGCCGGCCGCCGGTCGCGTCGCCAAAGCCCCGTTCCGCCATCTCGTGCTGGTTTGCGGCAAGTGCGAGCGCAAGCTGGGCGGCGACGGCTTCGGCGGCCGCCGGGGCGCGCGCAAGGCCCTGAAGTCGGTGGCCAAGCTGGCCGGCCGCGGCAAGGTCCGCGTGGTGGAGGCGGGTTGTCTCGGCCTGTGTCCCAAGCGGCGCCAAGTGCTGGCGGCGCCCGAGGGGCTGGCCGGACGCCGCCTGCTGGTGGTCTCGGCCGCGGATGACGCCGCCGTCGTGCTCCAGCGCCTGCTCCCGCCCGTCGACCTTCCTTTCACTCCCGCCGAGCCCGCCCCCATGCCCGAAACCTTCGATCCCACCGTCCTGGCCGTCGACCGCGCCGAACGCTACCGCGAGGTGGAGATGGAGGTCGCCGCCGTGCTGGCGGGAGAGCCCGACCGCACCGCGCGCATGGCCACGCTCGCCGCCATGCTCCACGCCGCCTTCGCGCCGCGCTTCTCGTGGACGGGCTTCTACGTGGTGGACCCGGTCAAGCCGGACGAATTGGTGGTCGGCCCCTACCAGGGCGCGCTCGGCTGCCTGCGCATCGCCTTCGGGCGCGGAGTTTGCGGCGCGGCGGCCCAGGCGCGCGCGCCCGTGGTCGTCCCGGACGTCCACGCCTTCCCCGGCCACATCGCCTGCGACGCCCGCACGCGCAGCGAGGTCGTGCTGCCGGTGTTCGATCCCGCGGGCGCGCTGATCGCCGTGCTGGACGTCGACTCCGCCGAGTCCGACGCCTTCGACCAGGCGGACGTGGAGGGGCTTTCCTCCATCCTGGCCGCAAGCTTCGGCGCGGTCGGCTAGCCCTCCTGACCGACGATCGGG
>CAXSDV010000005.1:20500-56689 GCA_964235945.1 uncultured Caulobacteraceae bacterium | reverse complement strand
GGAGGAAGTCGACGCGGGCCGCGCCCCAGGTGCGGTCGTCCAGGGACGTGAACCCCGGGGGCGGCGGGGCCGACTCGTCGGCGGCGCGCTCCCAGACGCAGAGGGCGCCCGGGGCCAGCCAGCCGTGGGCGGCGAGTTCGGCCAGGGCGCGCTCGCCCAGGCCCCGGCCGTAGGGCGGGTCGAGGAAGGCCAGGTCGAAGGCCGCCCCGGCGCTCGCCGGGCGGGGGCCGAGGTCGGTGGCGTCGCGCCGGTGGACGCGGGCGGCGCCCATCAGGTCCAGCGCCTCCAGGTTGGCGCGGATCGCGCCGCGGGCCGCCTCGTCCGTCTCCACGAACAGGCAGGAGGCCGCGCCGCGCGACATCGCCTCCAGCCCCAAGGCCCCGGAGCCGGCGAACAAGTCGATCACCCGCGCGCCCTCCAGCTCCGGCGCCCAGGGGGCGTGGGCCAGCACGTCGAACAGCGCTTGGCGCGCCCGGTCGGAGGTGGGGCGCGTGGCGGAGCCGGCGGGCGCGGTCAGCGCGCGCCCGCGCAGGCGGCCGGAGACGATGCGCACCGGAAGGTGCTCCTAGCGCCGCGGGCCGCGCGGGCCCTTGCCGCGCGGCGGTTCCTTGCCGGGCGCGCCCTCGCCTCGGGCGCCTTTGTCGCGTGCATGGGGCCGGGGGCCGCCGGCGGGCGGGCGCGAGGGGGCTCCCGGAGCCGGTCCCGACCGCTTGGCGGCGTCCGCGCGCGCCGGCGCGCCCGCCTTGGCCGGGCCGCGCGGGCGCGGGATCGGGCGGCCGTCGGCCGTCTCGGTCGGGACGGCGGCGGCGCGTCCGCCGCCCGTGGCCTTGTGGCGGAAGGGTCGCGAGGGCTTGGCCCAGCCGGGCTTGTACTCGAGCGGCGGCGGCGCGACGACCTTGGCGCCCGGGCGGCGGGCCTTGGCGCGGGCGGGTTTGGCGGCGGCCGCGGGCCGGGCGCCTTCGGTCGCCCCCGTGGCGGGAACCTCCGCGGGAGCACGGCGGCGCAGGTGGCGCGCGGGGGCGGAGCCCTCCGGGTGCGGCACCGGGCGCGGAGCGGCGCGTTCGCCACGAGGCATGCGCTCGGGCGGCACGAGGCCCTCCAGCTGCTCGCGGATCACCCGGGGGCCCACCTCCTCGACCTCGCCGACGCCCAGGGTGGCCAGGGCGAAAGGGCCGTGCGCCAGACGGATAAGCCGGTTGACCTTCAGCCCGATCGACTCGAGCACCCGGCGCACCTCGCGGTTCTTGCCCTCCGTGAGCGACACGCTGATCCACAGGTTGGCGGGTGCCGCGCCCTCGCTCTTGGCCCCCGCGCCCGTGGCCTTGTCGAGCCGCGCCTCGATCGCGCCGTAGCGCACGCCCTCGACGGTGACGCCCTCCTTGAGCGCGTCCAGCTTCTCGGGCGTGGTGCGGCCGAAGCATCGCGCGCGGTAGCGGCGCGTCCACCCGCCGGACGGCAGCTCCAGCGCCCTCGCCAACTCGCCGTCGTTGGTGAGCAGCAGCAGGCCTTCGGAGTTGAGGTCCAGCCGGCCGACCGAGATCACCCGCGGCATGCCCGGCGGCAGGGCGGCGAACACGGTGGGCCGCCCCTGCGGGTCGCCGTTGCTGGTCACCAGCCCCACGGGCTTGTGGTAGCGCCAGACGCGCACGGCCTCGGCGGCGTCCACGGGGCGGCCGTCGACGGTGAGCATGTCTCCGGGCTCGACCTTGACCGCCGGGGTGTCGAGCACGCGGCCGTTGAGCGCCACCCGGCCCTCGGCGATGTAGCGCTCCACCTCGCGGCGCGAGGCCACGCCCGCGCGCGCCAGCGCCTTGGCGATGCGCTCGGAAGGGCGCTCGGACGGACGTTCGGGCGCGCGTTCCGCCCCGCGCTCGGCGGGCGCGGCGTCGGAAGGGGCTTGACGGCGGGGGGGCGCGGCTGTCGCGTCGCGGCGATGGTCGGACATGACGAGGATTACATGCGCATCGCCCTGGCGGCTGCGCAAGCCGCCGCCGAAGCGGGCGAGGCCCCGGTGGGGGCGGTCGTGGTCGATCCCGAGACGGGCGAGGTGGTGGCGACGGGGGCCAACACGTCCATCGCCGCGTGCGACCCCACCGCCCACGCCGAGATGGTCGCTCTGCGCGCCGCCGGCGCTCTGCGCGGCAACCACCGGCTGACGGGCCTCTCTCTTTACGTCACCCTGGAGCCCTGCCCCATGTGCGCGGGCGCGATCAGCCACGCCCGCATCGGCCGGCTGGTCTACGGCGCGTCCGACCCCAAGGGCGGGGGCGTGGCCCACGGCGCGCGCGTGTTCGACCACCCCCAGTGCCACTGGCGCCCGGCGGTGGAGGGCGGCGTGTTCGCCGAGGAGTCGGCCGCCCTGCTGCGCGGCTTCTTCCGGGCGCGCCGCCGCGCCGCACGCGCCCCGCCGGACCGTTGACGTGGAGGGGCGACTGGACGAAGCCTGATGCGTCCTGCGCAGGAGCTATGATCGTGCGACGCCGCGCCCGCCTCCTTCCGCCCGTCCCGGCCTTCATCGCCCTGGGCCTGGCCGCCTCGGCCCTGTGCGGCTGCGCGACCAGCGATCCCCACGACCGGATCGTGCACGCGCGCTTCCTGTGCGACGACGCGCGCCGGCTGGACGTGCGCTTCCGGCTGGACCGGCGCGACGCGGTGGTGCGCGCCGACCACGACAGGCCCGTGACCCTGCCCGCCACGGGCGCGGCGCGGGGCCGTTCCTACGCCGGGCTGGTGGAGGGCGGCGCCTACAGCCTGCGGGGGCTGGGCGACCGGATCGACTGGCTCTCGCCCGGCCGGCCCTCCGTGCGCTGCGAGGAAACGCACTAGGTGGACGCCGCCGCCGCCCCGCCCGCGGCCGTCGCGTCGCTCCCGTCCGGGCGCGTGGACTACCAGTGCGCGGACGGCCGGCGCGTGCTCGTGCTCTACCAACGCGCCCAGGCGATCGTTCGGATCGAGCGTTATGAGCCCGTGGTGCTGACGCCCCGGCCCGACCGCCCGAACGTGTGGCGCAGCGACGCTTACGACGGCGGTCCCTTCATCCTGACGCGCGGACCGGCGGGCGCCGCCCTGGTCTCGCCGGGCTGGCCGGACACGACCTGCAAGCCCTGATCCGCCGTTAGCGCCGCGCGAGGTCGGCCAGCCGCGCGTCCAATCCTTCGCGCACCCGCGGCCAGTCCAGGTCGGTGACGGCGAACACCACCGTGTCGCGCGAGCGACCCGTCCAGGTGATCTTGTGGCGGCGCAGCACCCCCTCGCGCACCGCGCCGAGCTTGGCGATCGCCGCCTGACTGCGGAGATTGTCGGGATCGGTGAGTATCTCCACCCGGCGCGCTCCCGCCTCGAACGCGGCGCCCAGCATGAGCCGCTTGGCGGCGGGATTGACCGGACCGGAGCGCGCGTCCGGGTGCAGGAAGGTGGAGCCGATCTCCACCCGGCCGTGCTCCGCGCAGGGGTCCATGAAGCTGGTCATCCCCACCACGCGCGCGTCCGCGCGGCGGCGCGCCGCGTAGGCGATCCGCGTTCCCGCCGCCATGCGCCGCAGCACGTCGCGCCACCAGGGCTCGAAGCGCTCGCCGTAGGCGCAACTGGCCATGAGGCTCCACGCGTCGGGATCGACGTCCACCGCCGCGCGCACCTGCGCCTGCAGGGCGTCGCAGAACGGCTCGAGCCGCACCAGGGCGTCTTCCAGCGGCGTCGCGTTGATCTGCATCGGTGAATCACCGCGCCAGCCGCCTCGGGTCGAGGCGGCGGCGGCCCGGCGTGGCGACCGCTCATCCAGGAGGCGAGAGGGCTTTACGGGAACGGCCCCCTGCAGGCTACGTTGGTTGACGAAGCGTTAAGGGCGGACGAACGATGCGCGACCTCATCACCAGCACGGGGGCGTCCTTGTTCGCCGCGGCCATGATCGTGGCGCAGGCGGCCATGGGGGCCGACCCCCAGGCCGTTCCGCGCCCGCACACGCCGGCGGCGACCGCGCACGTCGCCGCGCGCTGAGGCGGCGATGGCGCGCTTCGTCAAGTTCATCGGCGTCCACGCCGAGGTCGCGGTCAATCCGGAGCGGGTGCTCTACGTCGCGCCCCTGCCCGAGACGGGCGATTGCTGGCTCTACTTCGGCGGCAAGGGCGCGGGCGGCGAGGAGGGCGCGCCGCCGGTGATCGTCGTCCAGGTCAAGGGATCGCTCGACGAGGTGGTGGCCGCGCTGGAGGCGGCGGCTCGGGACCAGCCGCCGGGGGCCGCGTCCACCGGGCGCAAGCCGTCTTCGACGGACGACACGCCCCGGCCCGACCCGGACATCCCGCTGGCGCTGCCGCCGCCCGACCACGAGGTCTGAGTTCGCGCCTTCGAAGGGCGCCGACGGCTCCCCTTGTAGCCGGCGGGCGGCTCTGTAGGTTGGCGCACGCAATCCGCAGGACACACATGGCCGCCCTCACCGCCGACGACGTCCTGGCCCTCGTGGCCGACGAGGCTCCGGTGGAGCGCAGCGCGCTGGATCCCGCCGCCACCCTCGACTCGCTGGGCATAGCCTCGCTGGACGTGATCAGCGTGCTGTTCGCCCTG
Source organism: uncultured Caulobacteraceae bacterium (assembly GCA_964235945.1). GTDB lineage: Bacteria > Pseudomonadota > Alphaproteobacteria > Caulobacterales > Caulobacteraceae > JASLDZ01. The sequence continues at coordinate 52,132 of CAXSDV010000005.1, read as the reverse complement.
GAGGACAAGTTCGGCGTGGTGGTCGAGCAGGGGGACGTGGAGGGGGTGTCCACCCTGGGCGAGTTCGTCGACCGCGTGCTGGCCAAGGCGGCCCAGACCCCGGGCTGACGCATGGGCGCGACGCTCGGAGCGGGAGGGGACCGGCGGGTCGCCGTCACGGGGCTGGGCTGCGTGTCCGCCCTGGGCCAGGGCGTGGACCCGTCGTGGGCGGAGCTGGCCGCCGGGCGTTCGGGAATCCGCACCCTGACGCGCCGGGTCGCCGACGACCCGGAGCTCGCCTACACCGGCCCGGCCGCCTTCATCGACGCGCTCGACCCCGCGCCGCTGCTGTCGCGCTTCGGGCCGCGCCCCTTCGCCAACCTCGACCCGCTGTCGGCCTACGCCCTGGTCGCCACCCACGAAGCGCTGGAGCGGGCGGGCCTCGTCGACCATCCGGTGTTGGAGGCGCGCACCGCCATCGTCTACGGCTCGGGCTCGGGCGGAAACACGACGCTGGAGGAGAGCTACCACCGGCTGTTCGCTCGGCGCACGGGATCGGTGCATCCCCAGACCGTGCCCCGGCAGATGGTCAGCGCGCCCGCCTCGCACCTGTCCATGAGCTACGGCGTGCGCGGCTTAGCCTTCGCCCTGGCCAGCGCCTGCTCGAGCTCCGCCCACGCGGTGGCCGAGGCCATGCACATGATCCGCGCCGGGCGCTGCGACGTGGCGATCGCCGGCGGGACGGAGGCGGCCGTGACCTACGGATCCTGGTCGGCCTGGAACGCGCTCAAGGCCATGGCTCCCGACGCCTGCCGCCCTTTCTCGCGGGACCGGCGCGGCATGGTGCTGGGCGAGGGCGCGGCCACCCTGGTGCTGGAGAGCGCGGCCCACGCGCGCGCGCGGGGGGCCGAGGTGCTGGGCTGGGTGGACGGGGAGGGGGCCTCCTCCGACGCCCACCACATCACCGCCCCCAGCGGCGAGGGCGCCGCGGCCGCCCTGCGCCGGGCGCACGCGGACGCGGGGCTGGCCCTGGACGAGCCGGTGCTGATCTCCGCCCACGGCACGGGCACGCCGTTGAACGACAAGGCGGAGGCGGCCGCCCTGCGCGCGGTCTACGGCGGGGCGCTCGACCGCAGCCGGGTGATCGCCACCAAGTCCGCCCACGGCCACCTGATCGGGGCGGGCGGCGCGCTGGAGCTGCTGCTGGGGCTGGAGGCGCTGCGGCGCCGGCTGGCCCCCCCCGTGCTGGGCTGGCTCGGGCCGGACCCCGAGTGCGACCTGCCCCTGGCGCTGGAGCCCACGCCCATCGACCACCACGCGCTGGTCTCCTCCTCCTTCGCCTTCGGGGGGCTGAACTGCGTGCTGGTGGCCCGCCGCGCCTGAGTCGGCGTCCTGTTCCGTGCACGGATGGCGTCGAAGGCGGCGACGCTCTAACGTCGGGCGCGCGCGGTTCCGCAGCAGGATCACGCCTCACCTTCGAAGGACCCTGAATGTCGTCCAAGTCGTGGTTCGCGGGCGCGGCCGCCGTCGCCCTTCTCGTCGCCGCCCCGGCCCTGGCCGCCCCCGCCGCGGCCGACGCGCCGCCGGCCACGCCGCATTACGGCACGTGGGGTTTCGACGCCTCGGGCGAGGACAAGGCGATCAAGCCGGGGAACGACTTCTTCGGCTTCGCCAACGGCGACTGGGAGCGCCGCACGGTGATCCCCCCCGACAAGACCTCCATCGGCGCCTTCGACAAGCTGGCGGACCTCTCGGAAGCGCGGGTCCACGCCATTCTGGAGGAGGCCTCCGCCAAGAATCTCCCGCCCACCACGCCCGAGGGCAAGATCGGCGCGCTCTACCACGCCTTCATGGACGAGCGCCGGGTGGAGGCGCTGGGCGCGTCGCCGCTCAAGGCGGACCTGGACGCGGTGCGCGCGGTCAAGTCCCGCGACGACCTGGCCGCGCTGATGGGCCGCTCCAACCAGGGCTTCCAGTCCGCCGTGTTCGACGTGGGCATCGAGGCGGACGCCAAGGACCCGACGCGCTACTCGGTCTACCTCGGCCAGTCCGGTCTGGGCCTGCCCGACCGGGACTACTACCTCCAGCCGCAGTTCGCCGAGAAGAAGGCCGCCTACCAGGCCTATGTCGCGCGCCTGCTGCAGTTGGCGGGCTGGCCGGAGGCGACGACCCGCGCCGCGGAGGTGGTGGCCTTCGAGACGCGCATCGCCCAGGCGAGCTGGAGCCGCGCCGAGCAGCGCGACCCCATCAAGATCTACAATCCCGTCGCCACCGGCGACCTGACCCGCATGGCGCCCGGCTTCGCCTGGGACCGCTACCTGCGGTCGGCCGGCCTGGGCGGAGCCTCCAAGGTCGTCGCGACCACCAATACGAGCCTGCCCAAGATCGCCGCGATATTCGCGCAGACGCCGATGGACACGCTCAAGGCGTGGCAGGCCTTCCACGTGGTCGACTCGTCCGCCGGCCTGCTCTCCAGCCCGTTCGTCCAGGCGCGCTTCGAGTTCCGCTCCAAGACGCTGGCGGGCCAGCCCGCGCTGGCCGTGCGTTGGAAGCGCGGCGTGCGCACGGTGAACGGGGACCTGGGCGAAGCGGTGGGCGAGGTCTACGTCGCCCGCTACTTCCCGCCCGAGTCCAAGGCCAAGATGGAGGCGTTGATCGCCGACCTGAAGTCGGCCTACCGCGCCCACATCGCCGCCCTGACCTGGATGGGCGACGCGACGAAGGTCGAAGCGCAGAAGAAGCTCGCCAACTACGACGTGCAGATCGGCTATCCGAAGAAGTGGCGTGACTATTCCAAGCTGGAGGTGCGCGCCGATGATCTCTATGGCGACGCCGAGCGCAGTTCGGCGTTCGAATGGAACTATCGCCTCGATCGTCTCAACAAGCCGGTCGACAAGGACGAGTGGGAGATGTCGCCGCAGACGGTGAACGCCTACAACAACCCCTTCTTCAACGAGGTGGTGTTCCCCGCCGCTATCCTGCAACCGCCTTTCTTCGATCCCAAGGCGGACCCGGCGATCAACTACGGCGCCATCGGCGGGGTGATCGGCCACGAGATGACGCACGGCTTCGACGACCAGGGCCGCAAGTTCGACGCCCAGGGCCGCCTGCGCGACTGGTGGACCGCCGCCGACGCCGCCCGTTTCGACGCGAAGGCCAAGCTCCTGGGCGAGCAGTACTCGGCCATCCAGCCCCTGCCGGGCCTGCACATCAAGGGCGACCTCACCATGGGCGAGAACATCGCCGACCTGGGCGGGCTGACCCTGGGCTACGCCGCCTACCAGGCGCACCTGGCCGGGCGCCCCGCCCCGGTGATCGACGGGCTGACCGGCGACCAGCGCGTGTTCCTGGGGTGGGCCCAGGTCTGGCGCGAGAAGTTGCGCGACGACGCCCTGCGCCAGCAGGTCGTCTCCGACCCGCACAGTCCGCCCGTCGCGCGGGTCAACGGCGTGGTGCGCAACGTGGACGGCTGGTACGCCGCCTGGGGAGCCAAGCCGGGCGACGCCCTCTATCTTACACCGGAGCAGCGCGTGCACATCTGGTGATTTCAGGGCGCACCCGCGCCCGCTGACCATCGATGTGGGGGTGAGGGCGGTCCCGCAGGGGCCGCCCTTGCGCGTTCAGGATCAAGCCGCAGCAGCGTGGATTTGGCTGACCCTGTCGAAAACGCGTCGCCGCACCGAAACGCACGAAACCCGCCGCGGTGGTGACCGCGGCGGGCTCGGCGTTCTCGACGAACCTAGAGGGCGTTTCCTCCCCGAAACGCCGGAGGCTCGAACGTCTCGGCGTTCGTTCTCCTCACAAGGCGTAAAAACGCCTAATCCCTGGCTCGGTCAAGGCCCGAATTTGCCCGAGCCTGTAAATGCGCCCCGAAGCTTGTCATTTCCGCCACACATCTTCAATTCGTTGACGATGCTGTAGAAACGGACGCGGTTCGACCCAGGGTGCGGGCGAAGAAGGCGAGGTAGGTGCGCCACTGCTGGAGCTGGCGCTCGGGTCCGCGGATGCCGTGCCGCTGGCCGGGGAACAGCATCAGGTCGAACGGGGTGCCCAGCTCCTGCAGCTTGGCCATGGTTCGGGTGGAGTTCTCGAACACGACGTTGTCGTCGGCCATGCCGTGCATGAGCAGAAGCCGCCCGTGCAGGTTCTTCAGCCTCGGGATCACGGCCGAAGCGTCGTAGGCGGCGGCTCGGGTGTTCGGGTCGCCCATGAACCGCTCGGTGTAGTGGGTGTCGTACAGCCGCCAGTCGCTGGGCGGCCCGCCCGCCGCTCCCGCGGCGAAGGGCGAGCCGGGCTCGGTGAGCAGGCGCAAGGTCATGTAGCCGCCGTAGGACCAGCCCATCACGCCGATGCGCGCGGGGTCGACGAAGGGTTGGCGCTTGAGCCAGTCCACCCCCGCCAGCTGGTCCTTCACCTCCACGGAGCCCAGGCGGCCGTAGATCGCCCCCTCGAACCTGACCCCGCGGTTGGACGAGCCCCGGTTGTCGAGCTGAAACAGCACGTAGCCCGCCTGCGTCAACAATTGGTCGGTGGCGGGAGCCCAGGTGCGCGTCACCTCCTGCACGTCCGGACCGCCGTAGACCTGCACGATCACCGGATAGCGCTTGGCGGGGTCGAAGCCCGCGGGCTTGCGGACCACGTACTGCAGCGGCGTGCCGTCGTCGGCGGGGATGGTCCCGTACTCGGCGGTCGGTCGGTGGTCGAGGTAGGGCGCGTAGGGGTGGCCCGGCCCCAGCCGGTTCTCCTCGATCCAGCGCAGGCGCTTGCCCGAGATGTCGTAGAGCGCGGTCTGCGGCGGGGTGGTCGGATCGGTGTAGCCGCCCACGAAGGTTTTGGCGTCGCGGCTCACCGAGGCCGACCACCAGCCGTGGCCCGCCGTGATCCGCCGCGGCTCGGCGGGCGCCTTGTAGCTCACCACGTAGAGGTGCTTCTCCGTCGGCGTCTCGCGCGATGCGGTGAAGTAGACGAGCCCCCGCTTCTCATCGACCGCCGCCACCCCCGGCGCGTGCGCGCCCGCGCCGCTGGCCGCGCCGCTGACGGGCCAGTCGCCGCCCGTCACCGCGTGGATCAGCTCTCCCTCGCGCGAGTAGAGGTAGAGGTGGTTGAAGCCCGTGCGCTCCGACCCCCACAGGAAGGTCCCGTCCTTCAGCGCGGTGAAGTTGTCGTTCAGGTCGATCCAGGGCGTCTGCCGCTCCCGGACGATCACGCGCGAGGCGCCCGTGGCCGGGTCCACCATCAGCAGGTCCAGCGCCTGCTGGTTCCTGGCCTCGCGCTGGATGTAGAGCGTGCGCCCGTCCGCCGACCAGTTCACCCGGGCGAGGTAGATGTCCGCGTTCGCGCCCAGGTCCACCTTGACGGGCGCGCCGCCGTCCACCGCACCGACGTAGAGCTCGACCCGCGCGTTGGGCCGCCCCGCGCGCGGGTAGCGCTGGCGCACCACGGTGGAGCCTTCGGCCCCGATGTCCACGCGGGGCACCACGTCGACGCCGGTCTCGTCCACGCGGGTGTAGGCGATGTGGCGGTCGTCGGCGCTCCACCAGTAGCCGGTGTAGCGGTCCATCTCCTCCTGGGCGACGAACTCCGCCACGCCCCAGGACAGGGCGTCGCGGCTGGGCGGGCTGATCGCCCGCTCGGGCCCGCCCGCCGCCGGCTGGGCGTAGAGCACCCCGTCGCGCACGAAGGAGATCCAGGTCCCCTTGGGGCTGAAACGGCTGTCCGTCTCGTCGCCGGGCGTCCGGGTCAGCCGCCGCACCGCGCCGGAGCCGGCGTCCGCGAGGTACAGGTCGCCGTTCAGCGGCACGAGGATGGAGCGGCCCTGCTCGTCCCAGGTGTAGTCCACCACGCCCTGGTTGGAGATGCGCTGGCGCTCGCGGCGGCTCTGCTCGGCCTCCGACAGGCGCGCGTCCTTGGGCTCCAGGGTGCGCGCGTCCACGAGGCGATGGGGCTCGCCGCCGGCGGTGGGCACGGCCCACAGGTCCAGGGTGGTGCGGTCCTCCGGCTTGGCGCGCAGGAAGGTCACGAGGCGGCCGTCCGGCGAGAACTGCACGCCGCGGGCGGTGGGGCCCGACAGGTCGGGCGCGGCGAAGGTCCGCTCGGGAGTCAGGACTTCGGCCAGCGCCGAGCCTGGGGCCGGGCCGGCGAGGACGGAGGCGGCGAGCAGGGCGGCGGCCAGGGTGCGCGTCATCGGGTGTCCGAGAAAGATGGGGACGCCCAAGCTCGCGCGCCGGCGCGGCTTCGTCCATAGGGCGCACGCCTGGGAGGCGAGGGCGGTCGACACCGCGGGACGGTCGGGCTAATCGGCGCGCGCGGCCGACCTTCGCCGCGGGGCGGCGCCGCGGCGCAACGGGGAGCGGACCACATGCGCGTGGCGATGATCGGTACGGGCTATGTGGGCCTGGTCTCGGGCGCCTGCTTCGCCGACTTCGGCCACGTGGTCACCTGCATCGACAAGGACGCGGGTAAGATCGAGCGCCTGCACCGCGGCGAGATGCCGATCTACGAGCCCGGGCTGGAAAGCCTGGTCGCCGAGAACGTGCGCGCCGGGCGGCTGTTCTTCACCACGGACGCGGCCGAGGCGGTTTCGGAGGCGGACGCGGTGTTCATCGCGGTGGGCACGCCCTCGCGCCGCGGCGACGGCCATGCCGACCTGTCCTACGTCTACGCCGCGGCCGAGGAGGTGGCGGGCTACGTCAAAGGCTTCACCGTGGTGGTCACCAAGTCCACCGTGCCCGTGGGCACCGGCGACGAGGTGGAGGCCATCATGCGCCGCACCGCGCCGGACGCGGACGTGGCGGTGGTGTCCAACCCCGAGTTCCTGCGCGAGGGCGCGGCCATCGGCGACTTCAAGCGGCCCGACCGCGTGGTGGTGGGCGCCGAGGACGAGCGCGCCCGCGAGGTGATGCGCGAACTCTACCGCCCGCTGAACCTGAACGAGAGCCCGCTTCTGTTCACCGGCCGGCGCACCTCCGAACTGATCAAGTATGCCGCCAACGCCTTCCTGGCGGTCAAGATCACCTACATCAACGAGCTCGCCGACCTCTGCGAGAAGGTCGGGGCCGACGTGCAGCAGGTCGCGCGGGGCATGGGGCTCGACAACCGGATCGGCTCCAAGTTCCTCCATGCGGGGCCGGGCTACGGCGGCTCCTGCTTCCCCAAGGACACGCTGGCCCTGGTGCGCACCGCCGCCGACGCGGGCGCGCCCGTCAAGCTCGTGGAGACCACGGTGGCGGTGAACGCGGCGCGCAAGAAGGCCATGGCCGAGCGGGTGTCGCACGCGGTGGACGGCGGGCTGGAGGGCAAGACGATCGCGGTGCTGGGCCTCACCTTCAAGCCCAACACCGACGACATGCGCGACGCGCCGAGCCTGGACATCGTGCCCGCCCTGCAGGCGGCGGGCGCCAAGGTGCAGGCCTACGACCCCGAGGGCATGGACGAGGCGCGCCACATGCTGCCGGGCGTCGACTTCCGCCCCGGTCCCTACGAAGCGGTGGACGGCGCCGACGCGGTGGTGATCATCACCGAGTGGGACCCCTTCCGCGCGCTGGACCTCGACCGCATGAAGTCGATGATGGCGCGCCCAATCGTGGTGGACCTGCGCAACGTCTACCGGCCCGACGACATGCGCCGTCGCGGCTTCACCTACACCTCCATCGGCCGCGCCTGACGCGGCCGTTCCGGCGTGGGGCGGTCAGGCCGTCCGGCGACCGGCGTGGAGGCGGCCCGTTTCGCGCGGGGCGGGCGCCGTCCCGCGGGCGCGGCGGCGGTCCATCGCCCGCCACGCCTGCAGGAGCGGAGTGTTCGGCGGCGTGCGGCAGAGGCCGCGCACGCGCTCGGCCCAGGAGGGCGCGTTGACCGCGATCACCCCGAAGGCGTCGGCGGCGACGTCCTTCAGGTCGGCGTCGCGCCCGACGAATCCCTGGACGATCTCGCTTCCCGCCGCCAGCACCAGCAGGGCCAGGCTGAGTTCGCCCCGCCGCGAGCGCGGGAAGGCCAGGAAGACGAGGCCGGACAGTCCGTAGAAGCCGACCACGTGCGCTTCCTTGTCCGACAGGAACACCCGCCCCTCGATCCCCTGGTAGGGTCCGAACAGCAGGGCGCAGGCCGCCGCCACCGCGACCGCGAGTCCGAGACGGGTGAGGAGCAGAAGGTGTCGCGTACGCATGGCCCACCCATAGGCGGCCCGGCTGAAGGCGGGTTGTACCTTCATGCTTACTAAAGGCCTTCGCTCCGCCTTCGGCCTCGCGGCCGCCCTGGCCTTGCTCGGCGTCGGCGGCCCGGCGCGGGCGGCGCACCCCAACGCTCTGTGGCGCGTGGTGCACGACCTGTGCGTGCCCGACATGAAGCTCCTGGGCCTGCCCGCGCCATGCCTCGCCGTCGACCTGGAGCAGGGCGTGGCGGTGGTGCCCGACCTGGGCGACCCCACCCAGATCCTGCTGACGCCCACCGTGCGGGTGGCGGGGATCGAGAGCCCCGAGCTGCTGCGGCCGGGCGCGCCGAACTACTGGCGGGCGGCCTGGGCCGCCCGGTCCCGGCTGGAGGCGCGCGCGGGCAGGCCGGTGCCGCGCGAGGACGTGGGGCTGGCGATCAACTCGGTGGTGGGCCGCAGCCAGGCCCAGCTCCACATCCACATCGACTGCGTGGACGCGGGCGTGCGCGACCGGCTGGCGGCGGACGCGTCCGCCTTCTCGCGCCGGTGGCGGCCGTGGGGCGGCGTGCGCTGGCGTCGCTACCGCGTGCGACTGGTCCGCGGCGAGGACCTCACGGTCGACCCGTTCCGCCTCCTGGCCGAGGGCGTGCCGGGAGCGCGGGCCGACATGGGCGTCTGGACCCTCGCGCTGATCGGGGCCCGTTTACCCGACGGCCCCGGCTTCTTCCTGCTCGCCGACCGGGCCGACGCCCGCACCAAGGACGCCGGCCACGGCGAGGAGGTGCTTGACCACGCCTGCCGCGTGCTCAAGCCCCCCGCCGGCTGACGTCCCGCCTCAGCGGCCCGCGCGGATCAGGTGGCCCGGGCGGGCCCCCGTGTCCTCGCCGCGCGCGTGGATCACCTCCCCGGCCACGAAGGTCGCCTCGTAGCCGCGCGCCTTCTGCATCAGCCGGTGCGCGCCCGAGGGCAGGTCGTGCACCAGTTCGAGACGCTCCGAGCAGAGGTTCTCGAAGTCGATCACGTTGATGTCGGCCTTCATGCCGGCTTTCAGCTGGCCGCGGTCGTGCAGCCCGTAGAAGCGCGCGGTGTCGGCCGTCTGCTTCTTGACGATGTGCTCCAGCGACAGGCGCGGGCCGCGTTTGCGGTCGCGCACCCAGTAGGTGAGCATGAACGTCGGGGCGCTGGCGTCGCAGATGTGGGCCACGTGGGCCCCGCCGTCCGCCGCGCCGGGGATGGTGCCGGGGCTCTTGAGCATCTCGTAGGTGGGGTTCAGGTCGCCGTCGGCGTAGCCCATCACCGGGCGGTGCAGGAAGCCGTGGCCGCCGTCCTCCAGCATGACGTCCAGCGCCACCTCGCGCGGGTCGCGGTTCTCGCGCTTGGCGCGGGCGCGCAGGCTCGACTTGGGATCGGGCTCGTAGTCGGCCGGCGTGCCCAGCGCGTAGGTGCCGCCCCACTGGCCGAAGCCGCTGGAACCGCCCAGCACGTCGTTCACGCCCTCCAGCGCCATCTTACGCTTGAGCGCCCCGTCCTGCGTCAGGCGGCGCACCCGCTCGTTGAAGGGCAGGTGTTCCAGCGACTTCCACGTCTCCGAGTGGATGAACGGGTGCTCCTTGTTCTCCAGGCACACCATGATGCCGATGGCGCGGCAGAACATCTGCGGCATGACGTGGGCGCGGTTGGAGCGGTGGCGCTCGCACTCGGCCAGCTGCTCGCGCCACCACTGGGGCTGGACGTGGTTCTGGCCGCACAGGAAGGTGACGGGCACGCCGGTCTTGGCGGAGATCTCGTTCATCCAGGCGAGCTCGATGGGCGGGGCCACGAGATCTTCGCCCAGGAGGCCCGCGGGGGCCATCTCCAGCACGCCGCGGCCGCTCTCGCCCACGGCGCGGGCCAGGGCGTCGATCTCCTCGCGGGCGGCGAAGGTGCCGGGCACGGGTTCGCCGTCCATGGCGCGGTGGATCACCGTGCGCGAGGAGGAGAAGCCCAGCGACCCGCAGGCCTGCGCCTCGGTCACCAGCCGCGCCATCTCGGCGATGTCCTCGGGCGTGGCGGGCTCGTTCATGGCGCCGCGCTCTCCCATGACGTAGGCGCGCAGCGGGCCGTGGGCGAGTTGGGTGCCGACGTCGAAGGCCAGGGGCTTCCTGTCCAGCGCGTCCATGTATTCCCGGCGAGGCCATGCGCGGCGTGCTCAACGGCTGGATGTTCGCCCTGATGGGCGTGCGCGACTACGCCCTGCTCACCGGCGACGCGACGGTGATGGCGACGGCCGAGCGGCTGGCGGCCGACCTGGCGCGCGCCCTGCCGCGCTTCGACACGGGCTATTGGTCGCTCTACGACCTGGCGGGGGACGTCGCGAGCCCGTTCTACCACGACCTGCACGTCGCCCAGTTGGAGGCGCTGGCCCTGGCCTTCCCCGCTCAGGCCGACGCGTTCCGCGCCGTCCGCGCCCGCTTCGTCGCCCACCGCGCCAACCGGTTGAAGACCGCCTGGGCGGTGGCGGTCAAGGTGCGCCAGAAGCTCGGCCAGGCCGAGGTGGGTGAAATGTCCTGAGCAGGCGGGCGCGCCGGTCGGGTCTAGGCCGAAGCGTTTCCGACCTCCCCGGCGCGGGCCAGCGTCGCCTGCGCCTGGCGCAGGTGGAGGCGCTCGGCCATGCGCCCGTCGACGCGGATCGCGCCCCTGCCGGCGTTCTCGGGCCGGGCGAAGGCGGAGATCACCGCGTTCGCGTGCGCGAGTTCGGCGTCCGACGGGCTGAAAGCGCGGTTGCAGGGCGCGACCTGGTCGGGGTGGATCAGGGTCTTGCCGTCGAACCCCCAGTCCGCGCCCTGGCGGCATTCCGCCTCCAGCCCCTCCGCGTCGTCCAGCGCGTTGTACACGCCGTCCAGCGCCACCAGCCCCGCCGTGCGGGCCGCCGCCGTCGTGGCCGACAGCGCCCAGTGGAACGGCTGGCGGCCGGGGGTCGCACGCCAGCCGAGCTCCTTGGCGAGGTCGTTGGCGCCCAGCACGAGGCCCGCCAAGCGCGTGCCGGCGGCGGCGGCGGCGAGGTCGGCCAGGGCGAACAGGCTGCGGCCCGTCTCCACCATGGCCCAGAGGGCGACCTGGGCGGGCGCGTCGGCCAGGCGAAGTTCGTAGCGCGCCAGGTCCGCGACGGTCTCCACCTTGGGGACGAGCACCACGTCCGGCGTGGCGGCGACGACGGCGGCGAGGTCTTCGGCCCCCCAGGGGGTGTCCAGCGCGTTGACGCGGACCACGACCTCCCGCCGGCCCCAGCCGCCCTCGCCGACGGCCTCCACCGCGGCGGCGCGCGCGACCGCTTTGGCCTCGGGCGCGACCGCGTCCTCCAGGTCCAAGATCACCGCATCGCAGTTCAGCGTGCGCGCCTTGGCGAGCGCCCGCGGGTTGGAGGCGGGCAGGTAGAGCGCCGAGCGGCGCGGGCGGGGAGAGGGGGTCACGCGCGTCGAACTCCCACTGCGAACGGCGACCTCTAGCCCGCGCGACCGAACGCGGCCAAGCGTCGCCCGCGCGGGGCGTCACGTGGGCGACATCATCGCGGCCGGGCGTTGCTGTTATACCGCCCGCGCCCGCCCGATGCGGTCGGGTCCGTCCTGGAGCGTTCGACCATGGTTTCGTCCCCGCCCGCCTCCACGCGCCGCGGCCTGCTCGGGGCGGGAGCCGGACTGGCCGCCGCGGCCGCTTTGCCCGCCCCCGCGCGCGCCTGGGCGCTCGACGGCCGCGCCGACCCCTTCACGCTGGGAGTGGCGAGCGGCGATCCCGTCCCCGACGGTTTCGTGATCTGGACCCGGCTGGCCGTGGACCCGCTGGCGCCGGACGGGTCGGGGGGCATGGGCGGCCCCGCCTCCGTACGCTGGGAGGTGGCCGCCGACGAGCGCTTCGCCCACCCCGTCGCCCGGGGCGAGGCGCAGGCGGACGCGCGCGACGCCCACTCGGTCCACGTGGAGGTGGCCGGGCTCAGGCCCGGGCGCCCCTACTGGTACCGCTTCACCGCCCTGGGCGCGCGCAGCCCCGTGGGGACGGCGCGCACCGCGCCGCGTCCCAACGATCCGCTGGACCGGTTCCGCTTCAGCTTCGTGTCCTGCTCGCACTGGGAGGAGGGCTGGTTCACCAGCTACCGCCGCATCGCGCAGGAGCGGCCGGACCTCGTCGTGTTCCTGGGCGACTACATCTACGAGTACAACAACTCGGCCAAGCGGCTGGAGGGGCGGCCGCGCCGGCACGTCGGTCCCGAAGCGACCGACCTGCCCAGTTATCGCAACCGCTACGCCCTGTACCGCACCGACCCGGACCTGCAGGCGCTGCACGCGGCGGCTCCCGCCCTGATGACCTGGGACGACCACGAGGTGGAGAACGACTACGCCAACGCCTGGTCCGAGCACCCGGACGTGTCGCCCGCGCGTTTCCTCCAGCGCCGCGCCGCCGCCTACCGCGCCTTCTACGAGCACATGCCCCTGCGCCGCGGGTCGCGGCCGAACGGGCCGGACATGCGCGTCTACGACCGCTTCCGCTTCGGAAATCTCGTGGAGATGCCGATCCTGGACGGGCGCCAGTACCGCAACGGCCCCCAGCCCTGCCCGCAGGCGCCGGGCGGCTGGCGCGGCGGCCACGTGGCCGATCCCGCCTGCCACGAGATCGACGACCCGGCGCGCACCATGCTGGGCTTCGCCCAGGAGCGTTGGCTGGCCGACGGCTTCCGCCGCTCGGACGCGCGCTGGAACATCGTGGCCCAGGATTTGCTGATGGCCGGGCTGGTGCAGGAGGGCAAGACGGGCGTCGTCGGCCACTGGACCGACGGTTGGGACGGCTATCGCCCCTGCCGCGCGCGGGTGCTGGAGGCGGTGCGCGACTCGAAGGCGCGCAACCCGGTGTTCATCGGCGGGGACATCCACTCGTTCTGGACCACCGACCTCAAGGTCGATTTCGACCGCCAGACGCCGACGGTCGCCACCGAGTTCGTCGGCGGCTCGATCACCGCCGACGCCCCGCCCTACGGGCTGTTCGCCAAGTACCTGCCCCAGAACCCGCACGTGCGCTACTTCGAGAGCCGCGCCCACGGCTATGTGAGCTGCGAGGTGACGCCCGCGCGCATGGACGTTCGCTTCATGTCCGTGGACCGCCTGGTCAAGGACGCGCCGGCCACGACGCTGGCGAGGTTCGCGGTGGAGGACGGCCGGCCCGGGGCCCAGGCGGCGTGACGCCCCTCGTCTCGGGCCCGGACGCGGAAGTTGACCTCCGCGTCCGGGCGCCGGGTCAGAACGACTTGGTGATGCCGCCGAAGTAGCCGCGCCGCGGCCCGAACTCCGGCGCGCCGACCCCCACGCCGGAACCGTCGCGGATGTCGTAGTGCGTGTCGCCCACGTTGATGATGTCGAAGCGCACGGACACGGGACCCGCGGCGGGCAGGATCAGGCCGTAGGAGGCGGTGAGGTTCACCTGGGTGTAGTCGGCCAAGGAGGCCCCGTTCGGGACGTCGCCGTCCGCGCGCAGGCCCGAGCCGTAGATCAGATCGCCCCCCAGTTGCAGCCCCCGCAGCGAGCCGTCGCGGAAGCGGTAGGACAGCCCCGCCGAACCCGTATAGGTCTGGTCGTGGTCGAGATAGATGTCGTGGCTCTGGATGTAGGCCAGGTCGCCCGGATCGAAGGAGAACTGGCTGGAGGTGATGTCCTTGCCCTGCGCCTTGGCGTAAGCGAAGTTGGCGTAGGCGATCCAGGGTCCGTGGGCGTAGTTGGTGCTCACCTCCAAACCGTGGATGTGGCCGCGCAGATAGTTGAACGGGGTCAGGATGATCGGCGAGCCGAACTGGCCCTCGTCGATGAGGTTGTGCGACTGGCGATAATAGGCGTCCACTCCCACGGTCAGGCCGGGTACGGCCGCGATCTTCTGCTGGACGCCCAGGTCGTAGTAGTTCTGCCGCTCGGCGAAGGGCGTGGTGTCCTGGGTCAGGGTGCTGCCGCCCGTGGTGCCCTGGAACAGCCCCACCGTCTCGGTGGCGACCAGTTCGAACGGCGGCGGCGAGAAGTAGCGGGCGTAGCCGACGTGCAGGGTGGTCCCGTCCAGCGGCGTCCATACCGCGTTGATGCGTGGGCTGAGCTGCTTCTCGTTGCGGTAGCCGTTCACGTCGTCACCGCGCAGGCCGTAGTTCAGCACCAGGTTCTTGAAGATCCGCCACTCGTCCTGGATGTAGAAGCTGTAGGTGAACTGGTTCTTGCCGCTGCGGTCGTTGACGGCGAACGGCGTGTCGGAGGTCTGGTTCCCGTCATCGTCGGTGGGGAACACCAGGGCGCTGGTCTTGGAGGTTCCACGCTCGCCCTGGATGATGATCCCGCCGCGCAGAGTGTGCGCGTCGTTCAGGTGGTAGACGCCTTCGCTCTGCAGGCCGAAGGCCGCGTCGCGCTTCTGCGCGAACTGGGCCTGACCGTTGTAGAGCAGCTCGCCCACCGTGTCGGGCGAGTAGGTCAGCGTGGAGTAGCGCGCGAACAAGGAGGTCTGCAGCGTCCAGCGGCCCTCGTCGTGAAGGAAGCTCGCCTGGGCGAAGCCGGTCGTCTCGCGCTGGCGCTCGTTCAATTGCTCGCTGGGGAAGTTGCCGTCCGATCCGGCCAGCATGAAGTTCCCGGCGTCGGCGGGCTGCAGTCCCACGGGGTTCGGAATCTGGAACCGCTCGTTGCTGTAGCCGCCGGTGAAGGCGATCCGGTCGTTGGGCGAAAGGATCTTGTCGGCGTAGACGAAGAACTGCGCTTGGTCGGTTCGGTCGTGGGACGCGTCCTTGCGGTCGTTGACGTTCTCGATCCCGAGCTGGTTGCGCAGGAAGGAGCCCGACACGAAGAAGTTGGTGTCGGCCACCGAGCCGCCGTACTCGAAGCTCGGCTCGTACTCGCCATGACTGCCGCCGTAGAGGGAGACCTGGCCGCCGTTGTTGAAGATGCCGCTCTTGGTGGTGAGGTCCAGTATGCCGGCGGTGCGCAGGCCGTACTGGGCGGGCATGGCGCCCGTGATCAGGTCGATGCGGTCGATCAGCCGTGGCGAGAGCGTTTGGCCGAACACGGAGATGCCTTCGGGCAGGATCACGCCGTTGAGCCGGTACTGGATGTTGTTGTGGTCGTCGCGGATGTGCAACTGGCCGAAGCCGTCCTGCACCACGCCCGGCAACTGCAGGATGACCTGGTTGAGCTGCTGGTTGTCGCCGGCCGGCAGCGCCTGGATGGTCTTGTTGTCGATCGAGTAGGTCGTGGCGCCCAGTCCCGGCTCGATGGACTGGCGGGCCGCGTCCAGCCGCCGCGCCGTGACCACCACCGGGGACGCGTTGGACGAAGCCTGCGCTGCGGCGTCGGTCTGGGGCGAGCCCGGCGTCGCGTCGGCGGCGACTTGCGCCCAGCCTTGGCCGGCGGACAGGGCGGTCAGCCCGGCGGCGGCCAGAAGCAGGTTACGGATGGCCATGTCGCGTACGATCCCGAAACGTCTCGAAGAGCGCACCTGTTACGGAATAGCCTACGACGTTGAAAGCTCCGACGGCGCCGCTTCGGGAGGTGGCCGGACGGTGTGTCATCCCGGCATCACGAACCGAGCGACCGAGCGGGGCGGCCCCGCGGGAGCCTGGGACGGCCTGGACGCCGCGAACTTCCACGACGGGTCCGCCTCCCGGCGGCGCTAGGCGAACAGATCCGGCCGGCGCAGGCGCAGGGCCTGGACCAGGATGAGGAGCTTGGCGTCGGCGATCGCGCCCTGGTCGGCGCGGGCGGCGAGGCGGGCCAGGGCGACCTCGCGCACGGTGATGTCCTCGTGCTCCTCCTCCACCCCGCCGCCGTCGCCCGACCGATCGCTCGGGGCGTAGGGCGCGAGGAACAGGGAAACGCGCTCGGTGCTCACCCCCGGGCTCGACCAGACGACGCCCACCCGCTCCAGTTCGTCGAGTTCGACGCCGAGCTCCTCGCGGGCCTCGCGGCGGGCGGTGGCCTGCGCGTCCTGGCCGTCCTCCATCACGCCCGCGCACGCCTCCTCCAGCCAGTTCAGCCCGGCGGCCTCCAGCACGGGCGGGCGCAGCAGGCGGACGGTCAGCGCGGTGCGGCGCTCGGCGTCGTAGGGCAGCACGGCCGCCGCGTCGCCGTGATGCTCGACCTCGCGCGTCACCTCCGAGCCGTCCGCCAAGCGGAGTCGCAGCACCTCGACGGTCAGGTAGCCGTCGTGGGCTGTCCGGCGATGTAGGACGGCGGGGGGCGAGGCTGGCTGCGGGGGCGTGCTGTCCACAAGTCCTGCTCCTGCGCGTCCGAAGCCAAGGTGTCGAACCGCCCGGGGTTCCACGGCCGAGCGGAAACGGGACTCTTGGTCGCGGCGACGAACCGTCCCGCGTGCGTCATGTGCCTGGAGCGATGGATGGGACCGAAGCCGAGCGCCTCGGCGCGTTGGCGCGCCTGGACATCGAGTCCGCTCCCGAGCGCGCCGACTTCGACGCCCTGACGGGCGTGGCCGCACGCATCTGCAAAGCGCCCATCGCCACCCTCAGCTTCGTGGACGGCGACCGGCAGTGGTTCAAGTCGAGCCTCGGGCTGGAGGCGGCCTCCACGCCGCGGAGCTGGTCGTTCTGCGCCCACGCCATGACGCAACCCGGCGTTCTGGTGGTGCCGGACGCCACCCTGGACCCGCGCTTCGCGGACAATCCGCTGGTGACGGGCGCGCTCGGTCTGCGATTCTACGCGGGCGCGGTTTTCCACTCTGCGGATGGTCATCCTTTGGGCGCCCTGTGCGTGATGGACGTGGTCGCGCGTCCGGGCGGGCTGACCTCGGACCAGGGCGCCCTGCTCGTCGCGTTGGCCGAAGAGGTCTCCGCCCGGCTCGCTCTCGGCCAGGAGGTCGAGGCGCGCCGCCTGGAGGCCGCCGGCCACGCCCAGGCCCGCGACCTGGCCGTCGCGCGCGAGGTCCGGCTCCTGCGCGTGCTGGAGGGCGGCTCCATCGGCTGGTGCGAATGGCGGATCGGCGAGGGCCGGGTGCGGGGCAACGCCCAGGTGGCGCGCCTGTTCGGCCTGGGGGCGAGTGCGACCGAGGCGGGCGCGCCGGTCGCGGACTTCTTCGCCAACCTCCACCCCCTCGACCGGGCGCCGGTCGAGGAGGGCCTGGAGGACGCCGCCCGCACGGGCCGGCCTTTCGAGGACGAGTTCAGGATCGTCCTCCCGGGCGTCGAGCCTCGCTGGGTGCTGGCGAGGGTGAGCTGTTCGCGCGACCTTCAGGACCGGCCGGAGGTTTTCGCGGGCGTGGTCATCGACATCACCGACCGCAAGGCGGCGGAGCGGGCCCTGCGCGACGCCGACCTCGGGCGCGAACTCGCCATGGAGGCCGCCCGCCTGGGCCGCTTCGACCACGAACTGCCCAGCGGCCGTCGCTTCTACGACGCCCGCGCACTGGAGCTGCTCGGCCTGCGCACCGAGGAGATGCAGGACGTGTCCGCCTTCCTTTCGCGCATCCACCCGGACGACCGCGACCGCATCGCCGCCGCGCTGGGTGTGGTGCACAAGAATGACCGAACCGGGCCGTACGACGAGACCTACCGTGTGCTCCACCGGGCCGGAGGTGCGGTGCGCTGGTTGCACGGGGTCGGACGCACGAGCTTCGTCGACGGCGTCTGCACCCGCTTCTCGGGCGTGCTGGAGGACGTGACCGAGATCAAGCGGGCGGAGGAGCATCGGCGCGAACTCACCCGCGAGCTCGACCATCGCCTCAAGAACTCGATGACGCTCGTCCAGGCCGTAGTCGACGCGACCTTGCGCAGCTCCACGGACGTGAACGCGGCGCGCGCCGCCGTGTCCGCGCGCATCGGCGCCCTGGGCCGCGCCCACGAGCTCCTGATCCGCGAGGCCTGGTCGTCCGCGACGGTGGCGCAGGTGGTGGAGGGCGCCCTGGACGGGTTGGGTCTGTCGCCCGAGCGCGTGCAGGCGCGGGGCCGGCCCGTCTCGCTCGGATCGCGGCCCGCCCTGCAACTGGCGCTCGCCATCCACGAGCTGGCCACCAACGCGGTCAAGTACGGCGCCTTGTCGAACGGGGCGGGGCGGGTGGCCGTCGACTGGAGCCTCGAACAGGGGGAGGATGAGGTCTTGCGCCTCGATTGGATCGAGCGGGACGGTCCCCCCGTGCGGCCGCCCGTCCGCAGCGGGTTCGGCGCCCGCCTGATCACGCGCCTGACCGAGTCCGCCTTCCAGGGCGCGGTGGACCTCGTCTACGCGCCCGACGGGCTCCGCTGGACGCTGCGCGCGCCGTACGCGGGCTTGGCCGAGGACGGGTGCATCGAGTCCCGGACGCCCGCCGCCCCTCCCGAGGCTGTAAAAAGCATCGGGTGAGGGGGCGCCCGTCGCCTTCGCGGCGCTTGGCGAAGACGAGGTCGAGCAGGCCCGCGTCCAGCCGGTCGTAGATCATGCGGGTCAGGCCCACGCGCCGTCTCGTGGCGAACGACTTCGCCGGCGTGCCCGCCTCCACCTGTCCAGGATGCGGCGCGCCTGAACGGAGAGGGGAGGGAGGGTCAGCCCTTCTCCGTCTCGGGCGGAAGGATTTCTCCCGGCTCCACCACCACCAGTCGACCGTCCGCCACGCGCACCTCGGGCACGACCTCGCGGGTGAAGGGCAGCAAGCGCGTAGGGCGCCCCGCGCCGGGATCGAGCTCGAGGATGTCGCCCGCGCCGTGGTCGTGCACGGCCTTGATGCGGCCGAGGGGAACGCCCTCGGGCGTCTCGGCGGCGAGGCCGATCAGGTCGTGCAGGTAGAACTCGTCCTCGTCCTCCACGGGCGGCAGGGCCTCGCGTGGCACGTGGAGGAGGAGGCCGCGCAGGGCGTCGGCGGCCTCCTTGGAGGTGACCTCGCGGACGCGGCCGATGACCTCGCCCGGCTTGGCGACGCGCCCGCCCTCAAGCGTGAGGGCCGGCGAGCCGTCGGCGCGGCGCAGGTCGCGGTAGCGCAGGAGGCTGGCGGCGTCGGCGGTGAAGGCGGCGATCCGCACCTCGCCACGCACCCCGAACGCCCCCGACACGCGGCCGACGAGGACGAGCCCCGCCGCACCGCGCTCGGGAGGTCGGCTCACGCTTCGGCCGAGGCCTCGGCGGGCGCCTCCTCGGCGGCCGGCTCCTCGACCGGGGCCGGACGGGCGGCGGCCTCGGCGGCCTCCGCGCGGGCGGCGGCCTCGGCTTCGGCGCGGTCGCTCTCGCGCTGGGTGCGCTCGGCGGCGCGTTCCTTGGCCTTCTTGCCGGGCTCGCCCTTCGTCGGGTTGTTGCCGTGCTCCCACTGGGCGAGGCCCTGGGTGGAGAGGAAGCGCGCCACGCGGTCTGTGGGCTGGGCGCCCTTGGAGAGCCACTCCTGCACGCGCTCGGTCTTGATCACCAGGCGCTCGGGGCTGTCCTTGGCCACCATCGGGTTGTAGCTGCCTACGCGCTCGATGAACTTGCCGTCGCGGGCGGCGTGGCTGTCGGCCACCACGATATAGTAGTACGGGCGCTTCTTGGCGCCGCCGCGGGCGAGACGGATCTTCAGCATCTGGGGTGTTCCTTGATCGTCGATCTGGGGGTTCAGGTCGTCTTACTTCTTCTTGAAGCCGGGCAGGCCGCCTAGGCCGCCAAGCTTCGAGAGGTCGAATCCGCCGGGCGGGGCGTCTGCGCCGGGGGCGGGGAGCTTGCCGCCGCCCAACGCTTTCAGGCGGGCGAGGTCGGGGCCGGCGCCCAGACCCTTGCCGCCGCCGGGCGGGGTGAAGCCGGAAGGAAGGCCCGGCAGGCCGCCGCCGCCCGCACCGCCGCCCATGCCGCCGAGGGCCGCGGCCATCTTCATCATGCCCTTGCCGCCGTCCTTGGACATGGACTTGAACACGTCCGCCATCTGCCGGTGCTGCTTGAGCAGCCGGTTGATCTCGGCCACGTCCACGCCCGAACCCTTGGCGATGCGGCGCTTGCGCGAAGCGTTGAGCAGGTCGGGCTTGCGCCGCTCCGCCACGGTCATGGACGAGATGATCGCCCCCTGGCGCGCGAACATCCGGTCGCCCGCGTCGCCCGCCATACCGCTGTCGGCGAGCTGCTTCTTCATGTTCCGCACGCCCGGCAGCATGCCCATGATCCCGCCGACGCCGCCCATCCGCTGCATCTGCTTCAGCTGCTCGGCGAGGTCTTCGAGGTCGAACTGGCCCTTGGCCAGCTTCTTGGCCATGCGCTCGGTCTTGGCCTGGTCGAACTCGGCGGTGGCGCGCTCCACCAGCGCCACGATGTCGCCCGCGCCCAGTATGCGGCCGGCCACCCGCTGGGCGTCGAACACCTCCAGCGCGTCGATCTTCTCGCCCGCCCCCAGGAACTTGATCGGCAGGCCGGTGACGTGGCGCATGGACAGCGCCGCGCCGCCCCGGGAGTCGCCGTCGGTGCGGGTGAGCACAAGGCCCGTCAGCGGCAGGCGCTCGTGGAAGGCCTTGGCGGTGCGCACCGCGTCCTGGCCGGTGAGCGCGTCGGCCACCAAGAGGGTCTCGGTGGGAGAGGAGATGCGCGCGATCTCCGCCGCCTCGCCCATCATCGCCTCGTCCAGCGTGGTGCGGCCGGCGGTGTCGAGGATCAGCACGTCGTAGCCGCCGAGCTTGGCGGCGGAGAGCGCGCGGCGCGCGATGTCGGGGGCCGATTGGCCCACGACGATCGGCAGGGTGTCGACCTCGGCCTGCTTTCCGAGCGTTGCGAGCTGCTCCATGGCCGCGGGGCGGCGCGTGTCCAGGCTGGCCATCAGCACGCGCTTCCTGTCGGTCTTGGACAGGCGCACGGCCAGCTTGGCGGAGGTGGTGGTCTTGCCCGACCCCTGCAGGCCGCTCATCAGGATCACCGACGGCGGGACCACGTTGAGCTGCAGGCCGGTGGGCTCCTCGCCGCCCAGCATGTCGACCAGGCCGTCGTGGACGATCTTGAGCACCTGCTCGCTGGGCTTGACGGCCTTGACGACCGCCTCGCCCGACGCCGCCTCGCGCATGCGGCCGACGAAGTCCTTGACCACCGGCAGGGCGACGTCCGCGTCCAACAGCGCCAGCCGCACCTCGCGCAGCGCCTCGTCCACGTCGGCGGCCGACAGCACGCCCCGGCCGGTGAGCCGGTCGAACACTCCCGTCAGACGATCGCCGAGCGACTCGAACATGCACGTCCCTCACGGCGGGGTTCGCCCAAACGCCGACGACCCCCGTGAGCGCGACGCGCCGACGGGGGGCCTCGCCGCCCTCGTCCGTTCGCAGTGCGAGCGGGGTCGTGGCGGTGGAGGGCGCGTTTGGATGCGCCGAAGTGACTGCGATTACACGACCGGCGATCGGGTGTCCACGGCGGCGGCTCCGCTCGCGGCCGTTCGCCGATCGAATTTAGTGTGTGGAGACGGGAACAAACTCGAAGGTGAGATTCAAGTCGCCGCCAAGCTCTCGCAAATGGAAATACTCGCGGATGCTCCAGGATTGCGGCTTGCGGAAGGGTGCGGCTCTCCGGCACTGTCGAGCCCTAAGCGTCGGGGGCGTCGAGTCCGGACCGACGTTGCTGGCCGTCGCCGCGTCCCGCGCGCTTATGGCCAAGCTGGCGCGTAATGCGAGGGATGTGGTCATGAACGATCAAGTGATGCTCGAGGTTTTGGAAAGCCGGGAGCAGCGCCGCCAGGAGCGCCGCGAGTTCTTCCTCGCCGCCGGTGGGCTGGCGGTGGGCGGCGCGGCTGCGGCGGCCCTGTCGGGCGCGACCTCGCGGGCCCAGGCTCAGACGGCGGCGCCGTCGGACGGCGACATCTTCAACTTCGCCCTGAACCTCGAGTACCTCGAGGCCAACTTCTACTCCTACGTCACCACCGGCGCGCCCATCGCCGCCTCGATGACGGGCGGCACGGGCACGCCCGGCGCGGCCACCGGCGGGCGCAAGATCACGTTCACCGATCCCACGGTGGCGGGCTACGCCAACGAGCTGCGCACCGACGAGCTCGGCCATATCAACTTCCTCAAATCCGCCGTCGGCGCCACGGCCATCGCTCAGCCGGCCATCGACCTGGGCGTCTCGCCCACCAGCGCGTTCTCCATGGCCGCCCAGTCCGCGGGGATCGTGGCCGCCGGCCAGTCCTTCGACCCCTACGCCAGCGACGAAAATTTCCTGATCGCCACCTTCCTGTTCGTGGAGGTCGGCACCTCCGCCTACCAGGGTTCGGCGGGGCTGATCACCGACAAGACGAACCTGCTGAACGCCGCGGGCATTCTGGCGGTGGAGGCCTACCATTCGGGTATCGCCCGCACGCTGATCGCGTCCAAAGGCATCCAGACCCCGGCGCTCTACACGGAGGCCAACGGTATCTCCAACGCCCGCGACAGCCTGGACGGGTCGAGCGACGACGATCAGGGCATTCAGCTGAACGGCGCGCTCAACCTCGTGCCGACCGACGCGAACTCGATCACCTATCCGCGCACGGCGGGGCAAATCCTGAACATCGCCTACCTGAACAAGGGCGCGGTGAACAAGGGCGGCTTCTTCCCCAATGGCGTGAACGGCGCGATCGTCGCCAGCACCGCCGAGACCTGAGTCGCAGCAAGGACCGGGCGGGGGTGTTTCGCCCTCCGCCCGGTCTTTCTCACTCCGCGCCGGTCGCCAGCCCTTGCAGGACGGGGTCGTTCAGGCACACCGCCGCGCCCGAGACCGCCGCCGCGTGCGCCTCGTTCACTCGGCCCGCGCCGTGCAGCAGCCGCACCAGCCAGACGTGGGCGCCCGCATTCTCCGGCGCGAGGCGGATGGAGGTGCGCAGGGCGGGTTCGGCGGCCGCCATGTCGCCCAGCGCCATGCAGGCGAAGCCGAAGTGTTCGAAGCCGAACGGGTGCCAGGGCGCCGTCGCGCAGGCCCGGGCGAACAGGTCGCGCGCCTCGTCGAACCGGTTCAGGCGTAGCCTGGCTATCCCGGCGTGCAGCAGGAAGGCCCAGCGCGCCGGATCTCCCGCCCGCGCCGCGTCGAAGGCGTCCAGGGCTCCCTCCGCGTCGTCCACCGCCAAACACGCGCGGCCCAGGGTGAAGCGTCGGTCGGGCGTGGGATCGCGCGCCACCGCCTCCTGTGCGAGGGCCAGCGCCTCGGCGGCCAACCCGCCGTCCATGCGCCGGCGCGCCTCCAGGTCCAGGGCGTGGGCTTCCGCGTCGCCGGGCTCGGGCCAAGCCTCGCGCCAGGTGGTCAGCCCCCAGTCGAGCACGCCGAACCGCAGGGCCCGCTCCGCGCGCTCGATGATCACCACGTCCGGCCGCTCCTCGTAGAGGATCTCCGGGAAGAAGCGGTCGTCGGCTCCGACGATCACCGTGCGTCGGAAGCTCTCGGACAGGAACGGTCCCATGTCGGTGGCGAAACTGTCGCGCGCCACCAGGCAGGTGGGCAGCGACGGGTCGTCCACCTCGAACACCTTCAGCCCGTGGCGGCGCTCGTCGTAGCGCTCCACCGTGCAGCGCGCGCGGGGCTGGTCGATCACCGCCCGGGGAACGAGGGCGGTGCGCGGCGGCTCCAGCGCCCAGCCGAGATCGCCGGTCTCCTCGCGCCAGCGATAGTGGAAGTCGTCCGGGCCCAGCACGCGCGCGCCTTGACCGATGCGGCCCATCACCATGCGGTAGGCGGCGTAGGCGCCGAGGCTCGTCCAGTGGCTGTCGGTGCGCCGGTACACGTCCACGGGGCCGCGGGCGCCGCGCAACTCCTCGCGCGGATAGATCAGGTTGAGTTCGCCATCGCTCCCCCACAATTCGGCGAAGCGATCGCCCAGCGAGGGGGTGGCGAAGGCGAAACCTTCCGGCAGTTCGTCCGCGTGCACCGCGTGGGCGTCCGGCGGCAGCAGCAGGCACAAGCGCGTGCCGAGCTCGCGGCATAGGCGCAACCGCCGCTCGACCGCCAGCGTCCAGTTGCGGCGGATCCAGTCCACGTCGTTCCACGGCTCGGCGTAGAGCTTGCGCGCGTCGAAGTTCTCGGAGCGGGCGAAGAACAGGCGGGAGCGGCCGTCGGAGGAGCGGCCCTCGGCCACCTCCTCCACGCGGCCCTGCAGGTCGAGGCTCATGCGGCGCTCCGCAGGTCGGGGTGGGTGTCGAGCGCGCGGGCGATGGCCTCCACGCTGCGGGCGCAGGCGACGCGTTCGCCGAGGGTCAGGCCGGTCAGCTTCTCCAGCCGGAGCATGAGCACGGTGTGGCCCAGGCTGTCCCAGCCGTCGACGTCGCCGGGGCCGAGGTCGTCGCGCACCGCCGCCGCCGGCAGGCCGAAGCACTGCTCAACCGCCAGCGCCACGGCCTCGCGCACGGAACGGGAGGGGGCCGGCTCCGGCGGGGCGGGGTCAGGCGGCGGCGGCTCGGGCGCCTGCGGGCCGAACATTCGTCCGGGCATGTCGGCGATGTCGGGAGGCGCCGGTTCGGCGGCGGGCTCCGGCCCCGGTTCGGCGGCGTCCGCGGGCTCCGCCGGTCCGGGCGCCGCCAGCGCCTCCAACCGGGCGAAGTTGTGGGCGCGGCTGACCTTGCCGGAGGTGGACTTCACCAGCCATCCGGCCGGTCCCACCTCGATCCGGCGCACGTGCAGGTCGAGCTCGGCGGCCACCTGCTCGCGCACCGCCCGCTTGAGCGCGGCCGTCTGCGCTTCCGACAGGTCGGTCGTGTCCGCCTCGACGAGCAGAGCGCACTCCTCCGTGCCCGCCGCCTCGTCCCACAGTCCCAGCGCCGCCACGCGCCCGGGCTTGACCCCCGCGACGGCGCCGGCCGCCGCCTCCACGTCGCCCGCGTGCAGGTTGCGGCCGTGGACGATGATGACCTCCTTGATCCGGCCGCACACGAACAGTTCGCCCTCATGCAGGAAGCCCACGTCGCCCGAGCGCAACCAGCCCTCATGGAAGGCCGCCTCGTCCAGTTCGGGCGCGCGATGGTGGCCGGCGAACAGGGTGCGGCTCTTGACGAGGATCTCGCCCACCCGCGCCTGATCATCCGCGGCTCCGGCGATGCGCAGCTCCACCCCGTCCAGGGGCGGCCCGCAGGAGAGCAGCCGGCGTACGCGCGCGGCGCGGTCGCCGGCGGGTGAGACCGCGCCGTCGCGCTCCAGCCGGTCCGCATCCAAGTCGAGCGTGCGCGGCGGGCGCCCCGGCGGCGTCTGGGTCGCGGCGAACACCACCTCGGCCATGCCGTAGCAGGCGGCCGCCCGGTCCGGCGTCAGCCCGCAGTCGGCGAAGGCGGCGAAGAAGGCGTCCACCGTTTCCGGCCGGCAGGGCTCGGAGCAGTCGATCACCGCGCGCAGGCTGGTCAGGTCGTATCGGCGATCGCGATCGCGCGTGCGCGCCAGGTGCGCCAGGGCGAAGTTGGGCGACCAGGTGAAGGTGGCGCGGTGGCGCTCCACCAGGCGCAGCAGGACCGCGGGATCGGCCACCCATTCGAACGGGTCCACCGCCACCACGCTCGCCCCCGCCGCCAGCGGCAGCAGGAAGCCCGTGACCAGCCCCATGTCGTGGTAGAGCGGCAGCCAGCTCGCCACCACGTCGTCCGCGCCGAAGCCCAGCGCCCGACCCAGCATGGCGGCATGGTCCAGTATGTCGGCGTGGGTCAGCACCACGCCCTTCTTCAGCCCCGTCGTGCCCGAACTGTGCTGGAGCAGCGCGGGGCCGTGGGGGTCCGGCGCCACGTCCGGCGGCGAGGCGCCTGCGGGCGAGCCGCGCGTGAGGACGGCCGCGCCGAACGCCCGCGCCAAGGGCGCCAGCGCCTCGACGTGCTCGGGAAAGGTCACCACCGCGACCGGGCGGGCGCGGTCGAACAGGGCGCGGTGGGCGGCCCAGTGCAGTTCGGGCGACTGCTTGGGGGAGGGCGGGGCCAGCACCGTCGGCAGCCGGCCCGAGCGGATCGCGCCGAGCACCGCGGCGTAAAGGTCCGGTCCGGCCTCCAGCACGATCGCCACCACCTCGCGCCCGTCCGGCCCCGGCTCGGGCGCCTCGCCCAGCGCCAGGTGCAGCCGCGCGGCCCAGTTGCGCGAAGCCTCGGCCAGGTCCGCATAGCTGACCACCCGGAAGGTCTCGCCCCGGGCGTGGACCAAGAAGGGTTTGTGGGGCCGGTCGCGCGCGTGACGCTCCAGCTGATCGATCAGGGTGCGCGCGGGCTCGGGCATGAACTTGCTCTCCGGCGGGAGCGCCGCGGCCGCCGTGTCCAGGCGCTTCGGCGTTCACCAATCGTAGAGAGAGTTAATCCTAAAAGACAACCATAGGTTTAACGCCGTCGAGGCGCTTCATGTCCGCATCGCTCCGCATGGACCCGGACGTAAGTCCGGCCGACATTCACGCCGGCGCCGAAGGGCGGCGCCGCTTCGCCCTGGCCTTCGACAAGGCGCTGTTCCTGGCGGAGCTGGCCGAAGCGCATCCGGAATTCGCCTCCGCGCCTCCGGCCGACCCGGTGGCGCTCTACCTGTCGTCTCCGGTGCTGGCGCGGCTGAACGCCAACGCCCTGTTCGACGAGCCCTGGTATCGCCGCGCCCACCCGGACGTGGAGGCGGCCGTCGCCTCGGGGGTGCTGGTTTCGGGTCTGCACCATTACGTCGCCTTCGGGCTGGAGGAGGGACGCTTCCCCACCTACGCCCTGCAGGCGCGCGCCGCGCTCCTGCCCGAGCCCGCCCCCGCGCCCGATCCCGGGGGCTTCGACGCCGAGGCCTACCTCCTCGTCCACCCCGAAGCGCGCCTGCACCTGCGCCACTTCCCCACCTGGACGCGCTGACCTACGCCCGCACCCTGGGCCGCCGGCTGGAGCCCCCGCCCGCGCCGTCGCCGCCAGCCTGGGCGGACGACCCCGAGGAGGCGGCCAGCCCGCTGCACCAGGCGCTGCGGGCGGAGTTCGACGAGGAGTGGTACGCGTCGACCCACCTCGCCCGTGAAGCCTCCACCGACGCCTGGATCGATCCCTGGCGCCATTACGTCTCCCGCGGCATGCGCGAGGGCCGCTCGCCCTCCGCGCGCTTCGACGAGGCCTGGTACCTGGCCTTCCACCCGGACGTGCGCGAGGCGGTGGCGCAGGGGCACCTGCTGTGCGGCTTCCACCACTACGTCGTCACCGGGCGGGCGGAGGGGCGCCGACCGCACCACGAGCTCGCGGCCGCGCTGGAGCGCGTGATCCCCGGCGTCACCGCGCCCACGCTGATGGAGCGCGCCCGCGCGCTGGAGGCGCGGCTGCGGCCCATGCCGTGCCGGGTGGCGCGCGGGCGCCCGCGCACCCTGTGGGTGGTCCTGCCCCGGCTCAACCCGGACATCAGCTTCGGCGGCTACCGCGCGTGCTTCGAGCTGGTGGCCGCCCTGCGCGCTTACGGCGAGCGGCGGGGCTTCCGCCTGTCGGTGGTCACCCTGGAGGAGGAGCGCGCGAACCCGCACTATTACCTGTGGCGAACCGCCAACACGCGCCTGCGCCGCGCCTTCGCCGGGCTGGAGGTGCGTTCGCGCCATGAGGTCGACCACCTGGAGATCGGGCCGCGCGACCGCTTCCTGGCCTACAGCACCTGGGACGTGGTGTTCGCCTCGCCCCTGGCCGCGCTGACCGACGAGCCGCGCGTGCTCAGCCTCGTGCAGGAGTACGAGCCCGTGTTCCACGACCACGGGGCGGTGCGTGCGGTGGTCGACTGGGCGCTGGAATTGCCGAGCTATCCGCTGTTCAACTCCGCCCTCCTGCGCGACCACTTCGCCGCCGAGCGCCTGGGGGTGTTCAAGGCCGGCGCGCGACCGCGGGCGGGCGAGGACTACGCCGTGTTCGAGCACGTCATCAACCGCCTGCCCGGTCAGAGTGCGGCGGACATGCGGTTGCGCCCTTCGCGCACCTGCGCGGTCTACGCCCGGCCCGAAGGCCATGCCGCGCGCAACCTCTACGAGCTGGTGGAGCTCGCGTTCAAGGACATGTGCGCCCGCGGGCGCTTCGACGCGCGGTGGAGCTTCACGGGCCTGGGCTGCCTCGCCCCGACGCCGGCCGTGGAGCTGGGCGGCGGGCGGCGGCTGGAGTTCACCCCCAAGCTCGCGGAGGAGGATTACGCCCGGCTGGTGCGCTCGCTCGATATCGGGATCAGCCTGATGTACGCGCCGCACCCGAGCGTGATCCCGTTCGAATTCGCCACCACCGGGGCGCTGGTGGTGACCAACACCTACTCCAACCGGCCGGCGGCTTGGTTCGAGGGCGTGTCTCGCAATTTCGTGCCCTGCGCGCCCAACCTGCCGGGGGTGGTCGGCGCCCTGGAGGCGGCGCTGGCGCGGGTGGAGGACCACGAGTCCCGCGCGATCCACGCCCTCGTTCCCCCGGAAGCGGACTGGCCCGAGGTGTTCACCGCCGCCTTCCTGGACGACACGTTGGGCCGGCTCCTGTGACCCGTGCGCTCAGCCGTCGCGCAGCGCGGGCAGGCTGAAGCCCGGCACCGAGCCCGTCGCGGCCAGCTCGCGCCGGAAGCGGAACAGCTCGGCGGGACGGCCCCCCGCGCCGCGATCCACCCGCCCGAGCCCCTCTACCAGCCCCGTGCGCTCCACCATGCGGCGGAAGTTCGGCTTGTGCAGCGCCAAGCCCGAGGCGGCCTCCACCGCGCGCTGCAACTCGTACAGGGTGAAGCTCGCGCCCAGGAGCTCAAAGGCGACGGGGCGATACTTCAGCTTGCCGCGCAGCCGCCCGAGCCCCGTGGCCAGGATGCGCCGGTGGTCCGACACCATGGGCGCGCCCAGTTCGGGCGAGGCCGTCGGCGGCGCCGGGGCGGGGTCGCCCGCGGCGCGCGCCCGGTCGCGGGCGGCCTCCTGGGCCAGCCCCGCCTCGTAGAGCAGTTCGTAGCGGTCCAGCACGCGTTCCTCGTTCCAGCGCGCGCCGTCCAGGGCGAACAGGGCGCGGGCGCGGGCCCATCGGTTCTCGCCCCGCGCGCCGGGCGCCGCCTGCGCCCAGGCGCCCAGGCGCGGCTCCAGGGCGGCGAGCGCGGAGGGGCGGCCGCCGCGCCAGTCCTCCCAGGGGAAGAAGACGGGCCAGGGCGTCCAGGGCGCGCGCCCCGCCGCACCGTCGACGGGGGTCAGCGCGAGGTAGCCGACCGAGACCACGCGCTCGGTGGCGGGAGTTGCGCCGTCGCCCAGGTCGGCCAGGGGGGCGTCGCGGCCGGCGTCGCCGAAGGTGTAGAGCTGCTCGACATAGCCCAGCTCGAACCCGGTCTGTTCGCTCACGAAGGCGCGCAGGGCCAGCTCGAAGGTGCGGTGGCCCGCGGGGTCGAAGGCGCCGGAGGGCAGGGCGGCCGGCGCCCCCGGCGCGCGCACGGTCAGCACCGCCGCTTCGCCTTCGCGCACGGCCACCACGACCGCCGAAAGGCCGATGGCGATGGGCGCGGCGGCCAGGCGGATCATTCGGTGGCGAAGGCCGCGTCGGTCTCGCCGCCGCCAAGCGCGTCGGCCAGGATGCGGAAGCGCTGGAGATAGCGCGCCTGGGCCTCGCCCGCGGGCAGGGGCGAGATGTCCAGCGCCAGAGTCTCGGGCGGGGCGCCGAACAGCGCGTCGGCCTCGTCCTGGGAGAAGCCGGCCAGCCGCACCGCCTCCAACCCGGCGCTCACCAGGTCCGCGCGCTTGATGAGCGCCTTGACGGGGGCGGGCGTCACCGGCGGCAGGCCGAAGCGCAGGTGGATGGCGTGCTCCAGCCGCGCCTCGAAGTCCTTGTAGGAGTAGCCCAGCGCCGCCTTGAAGGGCGAGATCATGTCGCCGATCACGTACTCGCCGGCGTCGTGCAGCAGGGCGGCCAGGCGCCACCGCGGCTCGAGCCCGGGCTGGAGGTGGGCGGCCGCCGCCTCAACCACCAGCGAGTGCTGGGCCACGGAGAAGGCGTGCTCGCCCACCGTTTGGCCGTTCCAGCGCGCCACCCGCGCCAGGCCGTGGGCGATGTCCTCCACCTCGATGTCGAGGGGGGAGGGATCCAGCAGGTCCAGCCGCCGACCGGACAGCATGCGCTGCCAGGCGCGCGGGACCGGTTCGGCGCGGCGGCGCGGCGGGGCTTTGGCCAAGGCGGTGCGTCTCCAGGCGGCGGCGGTCTGGAATGGCCCGGTCCGCCGCCCGGAGCAACGCCCGGTTCAGCGCTGCAGGTTGCGCGCCACCAAGCGCTTGGCGTCGCGGAAGGCGTCGTCGCGCGCCACGCCGATGTGCTCCTCGTAACGGGGGGAGCGCACGGTGGCCACCACGAGCGGGCCGCCCACCGGGCCCCGCGCCACGTAGCCGGCCGCCTTCACGCCCTCCGGCCCCGGCTTGTCGGCCGCCACCACGAAGGTGAGGTCCACCGCGTGGACGCCCACGGAGCCGAAGCGCATCACCGCCCCGCCGTCGCCGGCCTCGATGGAGGTCTGGGACCCGTTGAAGGATCCCTTGACCACCGCGTGGCCCTCGTCGGCCTCGACGGTGTGGCCGAAGGCGCGCACCTGCGCTTGGCCGCCGTCGTTCGCGTCGATGTGCAGCCCCGGCAGGTCGAGGTGCACGTGCTCGGGCCGACCCTCGCCCGCATCGTCTTCGCCCGCCTCGAGACCGGGCGGTTTGGGCGGGGCCGGGGGCGTGACCTCGTCCGAGGTGGTGGTGGTCGAGGTGGAGGTCGACGTCGACGTGGTCGTCGACCCTGGGACGTCGTTCTTCACGGGGGCCAGCCGGCGCGCCTCGTCCTCCAGCGGCTGGAGGACGGCCTGAGGAGCCCGCCCGTTCAGGGCGTAAAGGCCCAGGGTCAGCGCCGAGCCGTCCTGGCCCAGGTAGGTGCAGGTCCGCCCGTCGGCCCCGGCCCCCGTGCGCGTGAACTCGCCCTGGCGGTCGGGGCAGTCGAGCCGGGCGCGCACCGTCTCGGGGCGGTCCGCACGGTTGCGGCCCTCGCCCAGCTTGGCCGGATGGCAACCGGCCAGGGCGGTCGCCGCGGCGCCGGCCGCCAGAACGTGGATGAAGCGCCGCATCGAACATTCCCCCTCGAAGGACGTGAGGTTGAGCGGCCCGAAACGGACGGTCCAGTGAAATCCCGGTAAGCTGGTGTCTCACGGGAGTGGTGCGCGTGGGCTGGACGACGAAGGACATCCCCGCCCAGGCGGGGCGCTTGGCGGTGGTGACGGGGGCGACGGGCGGGCTGGGGTTCGAGATCGCCGCCGCCCTGGCCGCGGCGGGCGCGCAGGTCGTGATCGCCTCGCGGGACGGCGCCAAGGGAGCCGCGGCCCTCGCGCGCCTGCACGGCCGCTCGCCGCCCGGCGCCGTGCGGTTCGAGCCCCTCGACCTGGCCGACCTCGCCTCCGTGCGCGCCTTCGCCGACCGCCTGATGGAGGCGGGGCGGCCCCTCCATCTGCTGGTGAACAACGCCGGCGTCATGGGCGCGCCCAAGCGCCGCAACACGACGGACGGGTTGGAGGAGACGTTCGCGGTCAACCACCTCGGCCACTTCGCCCTGACCGGCCGGCTGCTGCCGCTGTTGCGGCGTGCGCCCGGGCGGTCGCGGGTGGTGGCCGTCTCCAGCCTCGCCCACGCGGCGGGGCGGCTCGACTTCGCCGACCTCCAGAGCGGTCGCTATGCGAGCATGA
>CAXSDV010000005.1:0-20400 GCA_964235945.1 uncultured Caulobacteraceae bacterium | reverse complement strand
GCGACCTCGCCCGGGGCCGAGCCCGGCGGCTATTACGGGCCGGACGGCCCCCTGGAGGTCCGCGGGAGCCCGGCCCCGGCGAAGGCCGCCGGCTTCACCGCAGACGTGGTCGACCAGGACCGCCTGTGGGCAGAGTCCGAGCGGCTGACCGGTGTGCGCTTCGACTGAGCGGCTTCTTTCCGGCGTCCGCCCGGCCCCGCTGAAACGGCTAAGCCGCCGCGGACCCGAGTCCGCGACGGCTTTCCTGCTCGTCTGACGCGCGGCTCAGGTGATGTGCTTGGCCGAGACAGGGTCGCTGGCGGGGAAGGTCTCCTCCAGCCCCTCGTCCAGGCGCTGGGACTCGCGCTCGGCCGGCTGTGTCGAGCTGGGGACGTCCACGTCGTCGTCCGCGGAGTGCTGGGGCGTTTCCGCGCCGATCGCCGGACCGGGCGGGCGTTCGTCCTTGCCCGCCGAGGTCGCCGCGTCCTTGTAGTCCAGGTCTTTCAGGTCGGAGTCGGACAGGGTGTCGGACTCGTAGTCGGACACCCGCTCGCCGCGCTCTCCGCCCAAGCTGTCGACGTCGCTCATGCTGATCTCCTCCGCATCTTCGGACGGGGCGCGGCTGACGCCGTCCACATCGTCCTCGTCTTCGAAATCCACGTCGTCGCTGGTCATGGGCAGGTTGTCGCCCTCCAGCGGCTCGCGGGCCAGGCCGTCGTCGTCAACCAGGTCGTCTCCGTCCTCGTCGGCGGCGTCCGAGTCCTCGCCGTCGTCGTCCAGGTGGTCGAGTACGTCGTCGTCCTCCTCGTCGGCGTCCAGCGCATCGTCGACGCCGGCCAGGTCGGCGTCGCCCAGGCGCGTCATGGCGTCGTAGGTGTCGCGCCGCAGGTCCAGGGCGTCGGAGTCGGTTCCGTCGCCGTCCGTCAACGTTTCGTCGAACGTTTCGGCGACGTCCTGGGCGTCCATGTCGCTCCCCGCGTCCAACTCGGCCATGATCGCACTCCACCACCGCGGACAAACGCGGCCTTGCGACGGCAAAACCCCCGGCGCGTCCCATGCGTTCCGGCGCCGCGCCGCGCGGCAAGGCGGCGTTAACCACGCGCGTTTAGGGGTTGGGAGCCGGAGGTCGTGCAGAAGCGTGGCGGAAGCCCGTCCGGCCGTGGACCGCAAGGATAAGGGCTCGTGAAATGCCTCTGAAGCTGTCGCTCAAGCCTGGTGAAAAATTCGTCCTGAACGGCGCCGTCGTCCAGAACGGCGATCGCCGGGGCGTGCTCGTCCTGCAGAACAAGGCCAACGTGCTGCGCGAGAAGGACATCATGCAGGAGGAGGAGGCCAACTCCCCCGCCCGCCGGATCTATTTCCCGGTGATGATGATGTACCTCGACGCCGAACAGCCCTCGCTCTACTTCGAGGCTTTCGGTGCGCGCCTGGCCGAATTCGTCGGCGCCGTGCACACGCCCGAGGCGATGAGCGACTGCCTGCTGGCGTCCAAGCACGTCGC
Organism: uncultured Caulobacteraceae bacterium; assembly: GCA_964235945.1. GTDB lineage: Bacteria > Pseudomonadota > Alphaproteobacteria > Caulobacterales > Caulobacteraceae > JASLDZ01. Next base: position 18,920 of record CAXSDV010000005.1, on the reverse strand, counting down.
GGCCGGCGAATACTACAAGGCGCTGATGGCTTGCCGGCGCTTGATCGAATTCGAAGACCGGAGGATCGGAGCCGATGTCGTTCCAGGCCTACAAGACCGCCGCGCAGCGGGCTGAGCAGCCCCGCGAGTTGGAGTACCGGCTGTTCGGGGACGTGACCCGGGCCCTGATCGCCGCCTCCGAGGCTCCGGTCGCCGACTTCCAGACGCGCATCAAGGCGCTGGACTGGAACCGCAGGATGTGGGGCGCGCTGGCGAACGACTGCGCCCACGACGGCAACGGCCTTCCGCCGCAGTTGCGCGCCAACATCATCTCCCTGAGCCTGTGGGTGGGGCGCCACACGAGCGCGGTGATGCGCCGGGAGGAGGCGTTCGAGCCGCTGATCGAGATCAACCGCACCATCATGCAGGGCCTCGCCCCCGCCGGCTCCGCCCTGGCGGAGGCCGGCTAGGCGAAAGGCGCCGGGCGGACGATCACGCCGGGTGATTATTGCCGGGTGACGCGGCCTTCGGGTCCGGCGCCCGGCGCATGATCCCAAGCGGGGCAAGGAACGGCGCCCTCCGCCTATCATCGGTCCGGTCCGGCCCGTCCTTTGCAGACCTCCTGATCGAGCAAAACGCTCCCGACGCCAGAACGGCTTCGGACTTCAAATCGAAGGATCAGCCGAAATGGCCTCTATCAACACGAACTCCGGCGCCCTCGTCGCCCTGCAGACCCTGAACACCACCAACTCGGCGCTTCAGACCACGCAGAACCGCATCTCCACCGGCCTGAAGGTGTCGTCCGCCAAGGACAACGCCGCGATCTTCTCGATCGCCCAGGGCCAGCGCGCGCAGATCAGCTCGCTGGACGCGGTGAAGGACAGCCTGCAGCGCGGCCAGTCGGTCGCCGACACCGCCCAGGCGGCGGGTTCCACGGTCTCCGATCTGGTCACCCAGCTCAAGGCCAAGGCCCTCGCCTACTCCGACACCAGCAACAGCGCCGACGCCAAGACGGCGTTGAACAACGAGTACAAGTCGCTCTACGCCCAGATCCAGACGGTGACGGACAACGCCACCTTCGACGGCACGAACCTGGTCGCCGGCACGGCCTCTACGCACACGACGGACGCGGTGAACGCGCTCGCCAACGCGCAGGGCAGCGCCACGATCGGCGTCGCGCACGTGGATCTCTCCAAGACGGGCGCCGTCTCGGACATCCCGGCCGACCTGTCGACCGCGGGCCTGTTCACCGATGCGACGACCACGACCGCGACCCTCGCCAAGTTCGACACCGACCTCGGCAAGGTGAACGCGGGCCTCTCGGCCCTGGGCACCGGGTCGAAGGCGCTCGACACCCACTTGAGCTTCATCGGCAAGCTGCAGGACTCCCTCACCACGGGCGTCGGCAACCTGGTCGATGCGGACGTGGCCAAGGAAAGCGCCAACCTGACCGCGCTGCAGACCAAGCAGCAGCTCGGCATCCAGGCGCTGTCGATCGCCAACTCGTCGTCGAGCACGCTGCTCAGCCTCTTCCGCGGCTGATCGGCTCCAAGGCTCGACTGGACGTGGCGGCGCGCGGGTCACTCCCGCGCGCCGACCGCTCACCCGTCGGAGGCGTCCCGGGCGCGAGCCCGGACGATGATCGCAGATGGTGGAAAGCCTCAACCCTTCGGCGGCCCCGTCGACGGTCCCCGCCGCGCCGGCTCCGGTCCGCCCGTCCCGGGCGGCGGAGGTGGAGGGCGCGGCCGCCTTCGGTCCCGCCGCGACCGTCGGCCCCGATCGAAGCGCGGCGCACGCCTCGCCGGCCGCGGCCCCCGTCAAGGAAACGCCCCCGCCGCTGCGGCTCAGCGTCGGCCGGGCCGACAACGGGGTGTTCGTCTACACCCTGAAGAATCCGGACACGGGGGCGGTGGTCGCCGTCATACCCCGCGCGGAACTCGCCCAGGCCCAGGGCGTGGGGGGGACGGTGGACCGCAAGGTGTGAACCGGTCCGAGCGAGGGCGTCGACCGGACGGCTTCGGCCGTCCTGGTTAACGCTTAGGCTACCTATGCGGATTAACGCTGCATCCGTCGGGGTGGAGCGCGCTCGCGCATGCGCGCTCCGTCGAGCAACGGAGAACCGCGGTGACGACCAGTGTCAACACCAACCAGGCGGCGCTGATCGCGCTGCAGAACCTGAACACGACGAGTTCGTCGCTGTCCCAGATCCAGCAGCGCATCTCGACGGGGCTGAAGGTGTCGTCCGCCAAGGACAACGCCGCCATCTACAACATCGCCCAGGGTCAGCGCGCCCAGGTCAGCTCGCTCGATGCGGTGAAGGACAGCCTGCAGCGCGGCCAGTCGGTGCTGGACACCGCTCAGGCCGCGGGCGCGTCCGTGTCCGACCTTCTGACGCAGTTGAAGGCCAAGGCGCTGGCCTACTCGGACACCAGCAACAGCGCGGATGACAAGGCCGCACTGAACCAGGAGTACAAATCGCTTTACGCGCAGATCACGACGGTCACGGAGAACGCGTCCTTCGACGGCGTCAACCTGATCGGCGACAGCACGGACACGACGCCGGCCATCGGCGCCGGCAAAGTTTCGTCGCTCGCGAACGCGGAGGGCAGCTCCACCATCGACGTGGCCCACCAGGACCTGTCGGCCGGCGCGAACGGCGCGGTGGGCGGGATCCCGGCCACCCTGGACGCCACGGACACGGCGGCCATCGCCGCCGGCGGATCGACCCCCGACTTCAGCGGCCCCGGCGGGACGAAGACGACGCTCGCCACCTTCGGCGCGGCCCTGCAGAAGGTCAACGACGCCCTGTCGTCGCTGGGCACCGGCTCCAAGCAGCTCGACAACCACCTGAACTTCATCGGCAAGCTGCAGGACAGCCTGAACACCGGCATCGGGAACCTGGTGGACGCGGACGTGGCCAAGGAGAGCGCCAGCCTCACCGCGCTCCAGACCAAGCAGCAACTGGGCGTCCAGGCGCTCTCCATCGCCAACTCGGCGCCTCAGGTCATTCTCAGCCTGTTCAAGGGATGATCGTGCTTCCGCGTGCGCGCGGGCTGCGACACGCGGGTGATTCTGCGTCATAGCGGAACGCATGATCGAGCTGCGCGACATCACCGACGCGGACGTGGAGCGGCTCTACCACTGGCGGCGCGAGCCGGAGGTGGACCGCTGGATGTACTCGGGCCCGCCCCAGAGCTTCGCGGCGCACGCCCAGTGGTTCGAGCGCTTCCGCGCGGACGCCGACCGCACGGGCTGGATCATCACCTCCAACGGCCGAGACAGCGGGTTCCTCGGCCTCAACGGGCTCTCGGGCGGCCAGCGGCGCGCCCAGTGGGGCTGGTACATCGGCGAGGCCGACGCCCGCGGACGAGGTGCGGGCCGGGCCGCCCAGGCCTTGGGGCTGGACTTGGCGTTCGGCGAACTGGGTTTGCAGAAGGTCTGGTCCGAGGTGCTGGCCGACAACGACGTGGCGCTCAAGAGCCAGGCTGCGGCGGGCTTTCGCCGCGAGGGCTATCTGCGCCGGCACATGCTGAAATTCGACGTGTTCCGCGACGTGGTGCTGCTGGCCGTGCTGGCGGAGGAGTGGGCCGACCGGCGCCCGGCCATGCGCCGCAGCCTCGCCGCCTCCGGACTGATCCGCGGCTGAGGCGCGCCGGTCGGTTCGGGCCGCCCTGTTAACGCGATGTAAGCGCGTCGGCGCCAGGGTGGCTTCTCCACCGGGACGCCCGTCGTGAGCACCACCACACTCGGCCTGGATGCGTCGGTCCTGCTCAACTACTACGCGGCGCGATCGGGCGTGGGCGCGACCTCCACTTCCGCCACAGCCGCGGCCGCGGCCAAGACGCAGCCGACCGCGCCCTGGCAGGCCTCCACCCAGACGGCCACGGTCAGCGCGCTCACCCGCTCGGTGCTGAACGGTGCGCGATTCATCAATCCCGGGGCGGCCAAGCTGGACGCGCCGGCCTCGTCCGCATCCTCGACGGACTACCGCAACCTGTTCGCCCTCTACCAGGGGCTGAGCGCCCTGTCGGGCATAGCCGGCCAGGCTTCCGCGAAGTCGATTCCGAGTTCCACCCTGGCCGGTCTGCAGACGCGCTTCACCGCGGGGCTGGGCGAGGTGTCCGACTTCCTGGCGGGCTCGCCCTTCCAGGCCTTCTCCGTCGCCGACGCCAAATCCGCGGCCACCGCCCAGAGCACGGTCGGGGCGGCGCGCGAGGTCGACGGCTACACCGCCGCGACCCTCTTCAGCGGCCCGCGGGACGAGGCCGTCCCCGCCCTGGCGGGAGACGTGCGCTTCTCGGTCACCGCCACCGTGCTGCACAGCACCACGAAGGTGGACTTCGACCTGAGCGAACTCGGCGACACCCCGCGCACGATCTCCAACGTGACGAGCTATCTCAACGGCAAGCTCGCGGCGGCGGGCCTGTCCACCCGTTTCGCCGTCGCCACCACCGCGGGGACGGCGCAGACCGCGACGGCGGGAGGTCGGACCCTCGATCTGGGAACCACCTCCGCCGACAGCCAAGCGCTGACCATCAAGGGCACGTCGATCGAAGCCCTGTCCTTCTCCGCCCCGGACGCGCGCCCGGCGGTCTACGTGGCGCAGACCTCGGGAACGGCGGACTCGACCAAGATCTCCGCCACCGGGACGACGACGGCCGTGCCCGGCGACGCGGTGGCGCAGTTGCTCAAGTTCGACCCTTCGGGCGCTTCGCCCAGCGGGACGAGCAGCGTGTTCGGCCGGACCCTGCCGGCGGACGTCGCCAACGTGCGCGCCACGGCGACGGGGCCGGACGGCGCGCTCTACGTCCTGGCGGACATCAAGGGCCAGACCTCGGACGGCCAGACCATCAAGGGAACCCAGGACGTGGCGCTCCTGCGCTACGACTCGACCGGAACGCTGGACTACACGCGCACCCTGGGCGCGGCCTCCACCGCCACGGGGCTCGGCTTGGCCGTCTCCGCCGACGGCAAGCAGGTGGCGGTGGCGGGCTCGGTGACCGGCGACCTCGACCGGGGCGACGCGGCTTCGCCCACCGTCGCCACCAGCTTCGTGCAGGTGTTCGCCTCCAACGGCGACGCCCTGTGGACCGCGCGGGGCGCGGCGGGGGAGCAGCCCCGGTCCGTGGCCTTCGCCCAGGACGGGAGCGTGCTGGTCGAGGGCGCCACGGCCGCCCAGTCCGGCCTGCCCGGCGCCGGCGACGTCTACCTCCACGCCTACAGCGCCACGGCGACGACCCCGCCCGGCGGGGGCCCGGCGATTTATGACGTGCACGCGACGGCGGCGGCCGCCTCCGCGGGCGCGGGGAGCGAGAAGCCCGCCGGTCTGGTGACCACCGCGGACGGCGGCGTGGTCACGGCGTCGGTGGAGGACGGCCACGCCATCCTGCGCCGCTACGACGCCCCGCTGGCCTCGGGCGCCCAGCCCACCGCCGTGCGCGACCTGGGGGACCTGGGGGGAGGAGGGCTGGCGGGGATCTCGCTGGCGGACGACGGCTCGGTGATCGTGGCGGGCGCGTCCGGTTCGGGCGCGCTCTCGGCGGGTGCGACGACCACCGGCTATTCGGGAGGCTCCCAGGCCTTCGTGGCCAAGGTCTCCGCCGACCTGTCCGCCTCCGGCGGCGACCGGCTGACCTACCTGGCCGGGAACGGCCGCGCGACCGCGACGGGGGTGACGGTCTCGGGCGGAGAGGTCTACGTCACCGGCGCCCAGGCGGGCGATCCCGCCGTCGCCGGCTCCGACACCGCCTCGCACACGGGATACGCCACCGCCGTCGACCCGCAGACCGGCCAGGTGTCCTGGTCGCAGAGCTTCGTGGGGTTGGACGGCCAGTCCTCTCCCGCCTCCATCGCCGTGGACGCCGGCGGCGCTTCCAGCCTCGACCGGCTGGGCCTGCCGACGGGAACGCTGGACTACGCCCAGTCGCCGCTCGTGACCTCCGCGACTTCCGCGCGGACGGGCGACCGCTTCTACGTCCGCTCCGGTTCGGGGCAGCCCGTGGCGGTGACTCTGGAGGCGTCCGACACCCTGTCCAGCCTCGCCGGCAAGATCAACCGCGCTTCGGGCTTCGCCGCCACCGCGACGGTGGTGTCGGCCAACGGCCGCGACCAGCTCAAGATCACGCCGTCCAGCTCCACCCGGGCCGTGAGCCTGGAGGCCGGAGCGGCGGGGTCCGACCTGTTGGGCGCGCTGGGCCTGCCCGAGGGGCAGGTCAAGACCGCCACCACCAGCACGGTCAAGAGCAAGACCAACAGCCTTCGCACCGCGCCCTACGCCCTGGGCCTGGGCACCAAGCTCAACCTGGCGACCCCCGCCGACGCCCAGAAGGCCAAGACGCTGATCGACGCGGCGCTGGTGACGATCAAGCAGATCTTCTCGGACCTGACGACGCCGCCCAAGGCCGAGAAGAGCACCACTTCGGGCGCGGGAGCGTCCGCCTACACCCAATCGCGCATCGCCGACTACCAACTCGCCCTGTCGCGCCTCACCGGTTCGAGCTGACGGGTCCGCCCGGGCCCGGCCTTGCGCCGTCCGACGGGCGAGGTTAGCGATTGAGGCGATGGAAGCCCCCCCGACCCTGGCCGATCGGCTGAAGGACCGCCGCGTGCAGGCCGTGGTCGGCGGCGGGGCGGCGCTGGCCGTGCTGATGGCCGGCGTGGCGGTGGTGGCCTCGCATCGCGGCCGCGCGCCGACGCCGGCCGGCGTCTCCGACGGCGTGTTGCAGGTGCAGGCGGGCGGGGAGGCGACGCCCGGCGCGTCCACCGACCTGCGCTGCTTCGTGGAGGGCCGCATGGTCGGGGCCATGCCGTTGGCCGAGTGCGCCAAGCGCAACGGCGTGTCCGCCCAGGGGCTGGACGTGGGACTGGCCCCCGTCGCGCCCCCGTCCGTCCAGCCCGCGCCCAGCGCGGACCTCGCCCCCTCCGACCTCGCCGCCGCTCGACCGGATCAAGCGTCGAGCACGGGACCTGCGCCCCTGCCCACCCTGTCGAACGACGCGGGGGCGGCCGCCGACGCTCCGTCGCAGGACGAGCACGGCCGATGCCTGCGCTACGCCGGCGGCGCCTGGCGCGCGGCCCCCGCCGGCGCGGCCTCCCTGAGATCCTGCGTGCACGCGCTGTACGAGGGCCGGTGCGTGCGGCCGGGCGACGCGCTCTACGGTCGGTTCGCCGGGCTCACCCTGCGGCTGGTGCCGGGCCGTGTGGAGGTCGCCAACGACGACCGCAGCTTCCGCCCGCTGGTCGCCGCCACGGAGGATTGCAGGCTGGACGATTGACCGGCCGCTCGCCTCCTCCGCGGGGGCCATGGTAAGGGGAGGACGATGACCCTCCGTCGCCCCGTCGCCGCCGCCGCCGCCTTGGCCCTCCTCGCCGCCGCCTGCGCGCCGGCGGTCGACGCCCCCTCTGACCGCGGCGTGTGTTGGCACATGGTCCACACCAAGGACGGCAAGTACAAGTTCAACAAGGTCGCCGAAAACGTGCCCAACCTTGAGACCTGCATGGCCAAGCTGGAGGGTATGCGGCTCTTCTTCCTTCAGCAGGGCGGCAGCCACTATAATATCTCGGGCGATTACCAGGGCCAGTTCATCTTCATCAACCAGAACGGCATCTTCAGTTCGCAGGAGGTGGACGGCCCGCAGTATCCGGCGCTGGTGCGCTCGGGCGACGGGCGGCTGGTGGTGCCGGGGTCACAGCGTTCGCAGTGAACCACCGCCCGGCCGTTGACTCCCGGTCGCGCCGAGCGGAACATTAGTGGAACATCTTACGAGGGGCTCATGGCCGGAAGCGTCAACAAGGTCATCCTGATCGGCAATCTGGGCAAGGACCCGGAAATCCGCAGCCTGGGCTCGGGCGAGCGGGTCGCCAACCTGCGCATCGCCACCACCGAGAGCTGGCGCGACAAGTCGTCGGGCGAGCGCAAGGAGAAGACCGAGTGGCACTCGGTCGTCATCTTCAACGACAACATCGTGAAAGTGGTCGAGCAGTACGTGAAGAAGGGCTCCAGCGTCTACATCGAGGGCGCCCTGCAGACCCGCAAGTGGCAGGACAAGGACGGCGCCGAGAAGTACTCCACGGAGATCGTGGTGTCCCGCTTCAAGGGTGAGCTCACCATGCTGGGCGGCCGCGCGGGTGCGGGGGACGGAGACGAGATGGGCGGTTCGGGCGGGTACGGCGGCGGCGGCGGTCGCGGCTCGGGCGGCGGCTACGGCCGCGACAGCCAGTCCGAGTACGGCGGGCGCGCCGGGGGCGGGGGCGGGCGCTCCGGCGGCTCCGGCCCCAAGGAGAGCTTCCCGGCGGACCTGGACGACGAGATCCCGTTCTAAGGGATCGCGGGCGCCGGGCTCCGGCGCCCTCGGCGTCACCCGGCGGCGTAGGCGTCGGCGTAGGCCGCCGCCGCGCCGAACAGGCCGGGTTGCGGGTGGGTGATGAGCTTCACCGGCATTTCGGCCATGCGCGGCTCGAAGCGCCCCTTGGCGCGGAACCGGCGCTCGAAGCCCGACACACCCAGCTTGTCGGCGATCCGAAGGCCCAGGCCTCCGGCGATCACCACCGCGTGCGCGCCCTGGGCCAGGGCGATGTCGCCCGCCACCGATCCAAGGCTCAGGCAGAAGCGGTCGAAGGCCGCCACCGCCAAGCTGTCTCCGCCGTCCAGCGCCAGCGCCCACAGCGCCTTGTCGTCCAGGGTGGAGATGGTCCGCCCCTCGATGTCGGCCAGCGACGAATAGATGTTGGACAGGCCGGGGCCGGAGACGATGCGCTCCACCGACACCCGGCGGAACTTGGTGCGCATGCGCGCCAACATCCCGTCCTCCAGCACGTCCAGCGGAGCGAAGTCGATGTGGCCGCCTTCCGTCTCGATCACCCGTGATTCGCCGTCGCCCCGCACGAGCTGGGCCACGCCCAGCCCCGTGCCCAGGCCGATCACGCTGACCACGCCGCGGGCCGGCAGGTCGCGTTCGGGTCCGCACAGGTGACGGAACGCGTCGCGGTCCAGGTGGGCCACCGCGTGGCCCACCGCGCCCAGGTCGTTGACCAGGGCGAACCGCTCGGCCCCAAGCTTCTCGGGGATCAGGGCGGGGCGGATCACCCACGGGTTGTTGGTGAGCTGCAGCACCTCGCCCGTCACCGGCCCGGCCACGGCGATCCCGGCGGCGCGGGGGAGGGGACGGCCCACCTCGGCGGCGAAGGCCTCCCAGGCGGTCTGAAGGCTGGCGTGCTCGGCCGCCTTGAGCACCGTTTCGCAGGTCAGGCCCAGCACCCGCCCGTCGGCGACCTCCGCCAGGGCGAAGCGCGCGTGGGTTCCCCCGATGTCGACGGCCACGATTTCGGTCATGCAGATGTCGCTTTCGGCAGGGCGCGGCGCCGCCACGCTTGTAGCGCGTCGCGGCGTTGATCGCTAACGGGGGCGGGGACCTCCGCTCCGCCGCTCGCTCAGAGCTGCTCGAGCAGGTGCTCGGCCGACGACACCTCGAATGCGCCGCCCTCCTCCACGTTGAGCTGGCGCACCACCCCGTCCTCCACCAGCATGGAATAGCGCTGCGAGCGCAGGCCCATGCCGAACTTGGAGGCGTCCATCTCCAGGCCCACCGCCTTGGCGAAAGCGCCGTTGCCGTCGGCCAGCACCTGGATCGACTCGGTCACGCCCTCCTGCTTGGCCCACGCGCCCATCACGAAGGCGTCGTTGACGGAGGTGCAGATGATCTTGTCCACGCCCTTGGCGCGCAGATCGTCGGCGCGCTCGCGATAGCCCGGCAGGTGGCGCGCCGAGCAGGTGGGGGTGTAGGCCCCCGGCACGGCGAACAGCGCCACCGTCTTGCCCGCGAACACCTCGTCGGTGGTGGTGGGGGCGGGACCCTCGGCGGTGAAGGTCATGAAGTCGGCCTGGGGCAGGCGGTCGCCGACCTTGATCGTCATGGGTGTGGGTCTCCGGGCCGGGCGTCGCGGGCGGGACGCCGGCGGCGCGAGACTTAAAGGCGCGCGCCGGGCAACCGCAAGCGGCTCCTGCGGCTTCTTCGCCTCATGAACGACCCGGACCTCGACGACACGGCCGCCGCGGAGGCGGACTTCCTGGGTGGACGCCTGCTGATCGCCACGCCCGGCATAGGCGACCCGCGCTTCGAGCGGGCCGTGATCCTGATGTGCGCCCACGGGCCGGAGGAGGCGATGGGCATAGCCCTCAACCGCCCGCTGGACGGGCTGACCCTGCCGGACCTGCTGGAACGCCTCGGGGTGAAGTCGCGGATCCTGCTGCCCGAGCAGTCGGTGCTGGTGGGCGGCCCGGTGGAGCGCGAGCGCGGCTTCGTGCTCCACACCTCCGACTACGCCAGCGCCGAATCGACGCTGGCGGTGGTGGAGGGGGTGGCGCTCACCGCCACCCGGGAGGTGCTGGACGCCATGGGCGACGCCGAGCGCCGGCCGCGCCACGCGGTGCTCGCCCTGGGCTGCGCCGAGTGGGGCTCGGGCCAGCTCGAACAGGAGCTCAAGGATAACGTGTGGCTGATCGGCGAAGCGGACGAGGCGCTGATCTTCGACGACGACCACGACACCAAATGGGCCCGGGCGCTGGCCAAGCTGGGGGTGGCCCCCGCCCAGCTCACCGCCCTGTCCGGCTCCGCCTGACCCCTGCGGGCGGGTGCGGGCCGCGCCGCCGCACCCGCCTGCGTCGACCGCTTCGGGCGTGGTCAGTCGCGGCGGGCGGCCGCTTCCGCCAAGAGGCCGAACAGCAGGTGGTCGCGCCAGCGACCGTCGATCTTCAGGTAATCACGTGCGCGACCCTCCGGCTCGAAGCCCGCCCGCAGCAGCAGCCGGTGGGAGGCCTCGTTCTCCGGCACGCAGGCGGCCTCCAGCCGGTGCAGCCCGAGCCGCTCGAAGGCGAAGCGCGTGACGGCGCGGACGGCGCGCAGGGTGTGGCCGCGGCGCGCGTGCGCCTGACCCGACCAGTAGCCCACCGCACCGCTCTGCGAGACGCCGCGGCGGATGTCGCGCAGGCTCACCCCGCCCAGCAACGCGGCGTCCGGCGAGAACACGAAGAAGGCGTGGCCCTGGCCCGCTTCCTGATCGCGGGCGTAGATCGCCAACCGTCGGCGGAAGGCGGCGCGCGTCAGGTCGTCCGCCGGCCAGGTGGGCTCCCAAGGCTGGAGGAAGTCCCGGCTGGCGCGCCGCAGCTCGGCCCAGTGCGCGTAGTCCGACATGCGCGGCGGGCGCAGGCGCACGCCCTCGCCCTCCAGGTGGAAGGCGCTTTCCGGGGCGATCCAGTCCAGCACGGCCATGGAGGCCGACCTTAACCCGAGGCGGGGTGGGCGCTCAATCGCCCGGTCACTAACCGGGCCCGATCACATCCGCTCGGGCGTCTCCACGCCGAGGAGGTCGAGGGCGAGTTCGAGCTGGCGCAGCACCGCCGCGGCCAGGGCCAAGCGGCTGGCGCGCGCCTCGGTCGTATCGGCGGCCAGCACGGGGCAGGCGGCGTAGAAGCGTGAGAAGCTCTGCGCCAGCCGGTAGGCGTGCTCGGCCACCGCGTTGGGCGCGCGGCGGTCATAGGCCTCCTCGACCGCCTGAGCGAAGGCGTCCAGCGTCAGCGCGAGCTCGCGCTCGGCGGGGGCGGCCACCAAGATCGGCCCGGGCTGCGCGCCCTGGTCGACCGCGCGCCGCAACAGGCTCTTGATCCGCACCGCCTGGTAGAGGAGGTAGGGCCCGGTCTTGCCCTCGAAGCTCGTGAAGCGGTCGAGGTCGAACACGTAGCTCGTGCCGCGGAAGTTGGACAGGTCGGCGAACTTCAGCGCCGCCACCGCCACCTTGCGCGCGGTGGCCTCGAACTCCTCCGGCGAAAGCTCCACTCCGAGGTCGGCCTCGCGTAGGCGCTCCCGCGCCTTGTCCGTCGCCATGGCGATCAGGTCGCCGAGCTTGAGCACTCCGCCCGCGCGCGTCTTGAACGGCTTGCCGTCCGGCCCGTTCATCGTGCCGTTGGGCGCGTGCTCGAGCCCGCCCGGGGCGGCGTAGCCCGCGAGATACGCGGCGCGGAACACCTGCTCGAAGTGGTCGGCCTGGCGCTGGTCGACGCAGTACAGGATCAGCTGCGGGTCGATCTCCTCGCGGCGCTGGACCACGGTGGCGAGGTCGGTGGTGCCGTACATGGCCGAGCCCTCGGAGGAGACCACCAGCAGCGGCGGCAGTTCGCGCTTCTCCCCCTCGCGCGCCACGCGGACGATGCGCGCGCCCCCGTCCTCGATCAGGAGCCCCTTGACGGCGAGGTCCTCCACCATGGCGGGGATGAAGGGGTCGGCGTCGCTTTCGCCGTTCCACAGGTCGAAGGTGACGCCCAGGGCGGCGAAGTCGCGCTCCAGCGCCGTGCGGCTCACCTCCACGAAGGTCCGCCACAGGGCGCGGTAGCCGGGCCGGCCGGCCTGCAGTTCGGCGGTGGCGCGCCGGGCGCGATCGCGGAACTCGGGCTCGGCCTTGGCGCGCGCCGCCGCCGCCGGGTAGAGCCGCTCCAGGTCCTCCAGCGTGACGGGGCTCTCGGTCGGGAACGGGCCGTCGCCGGGCTGGAGGAAGGCCAGGTCCGGCCGTTCGTCGCCGACCGCGGTGATCAGCAGACCCATCTGGAAGCCCCAGTCGCCGAAGTGCGCGTCGCCCCACACCTGGTCGCCCCGCGCGCGCATCAAGCGCTTGAGGCTCTCGCCGATGATGGAGGCGCGCAGGTGCCCGACGTGCATGGGCTTGGCGACGTTGGGCCCGGCGTAGTCGATCACCACGCGCCGGGGCTCGGCCACCGGTTCGGCCCCCGCCAGCGCGGAGGCGGCGACGGCCGAGGCGCGCTCGGCCAGCGCCGCGTCCGTCACCCGCAGGTTGATGAAGCCCGGCCCCGCCACCTCGACCATCGCGACGGCGGGATCGTCCGCCAAGCGGGCGGCGATCCGCGCCGCCAGCTCGCGCGGGTTGGCGCGTACGGCTTTGGCGGCGGCCAGCGCGCCGTTGGACTGAAAGTCGGCCAGGTCCGGCCGGTCGGACGCCTGGACGCGGCCGAGTTCGGGCGCGAGCCCTTCGGCGGCGAACGCGGCGGCGACCGCCCGGCCGAGGCGGCCCCGAAGGTCGGTCATGGTCGCGCCGCGGTTACTGAGAGGCGGCGAGCTGGGTCTCGCCCGAGGCGTTGACCCGGAAGCGCTTTCCGTCGCGGTTGAAGTCGGCCATCTTGGGCGTGACTTCAAAGCCGACCAGCACTTCGAAGTTGTTTCCGCTCACCTTGTTGTCGGCGCGCGGGATGATGATCTGCTGCACGCGGTCCTGCACGGCCATGCGGTCCTGGCCGGCGGTGAAGCGGACGGGCAGGTCGAAGGTCTGCTTGTCGAGGATGAGGTCGTTGCGCTTCGTCACCGCCACCCAGTAGCGGTAGTTCTTGGCCTCGCCCTTGGCCTGGGGACCGCGGCCCATCTCGAAGTTGACCGCCAAGCTTACGCGGATCGGGTCCGCTCCCTTGTACTGACAGGACGACTGCACGTTCTGGATCTCGCCCGTCCAGCCCACCGCGCCCGCCGCTTCGCGGTCGTCCTTGAGTTCGACGTACCGGCTCGCGTCGTAGAGCACCTTCACGAACGGGCAGGGGCCGGCGTTCTTGACGTTCGGCAGGGGCGCCTGGCTCACGTCCCACTCCTTGGACTTCTGCTTCTTCTTGGCGTCCGCCTCCGACTGGGCCTGGCGGCGGGCGTCGTCCTCGCGCTGGGACGACGACTGGGCCAGGGCGGACGCGCTCGGGCCCGCCGCCAAGGCGAGGGCCATGAGGCCGAGGAGAGAGGCGGAGGTGCGGCGCATGGGGGAAGTCCGAGGGGAATGGACGAGCATGTACGCGTTCGGTCCTCGCGCCGCAACGCGACCGCGCGGGCGTCGCTTCGGGCCGGCCCCACCCCGCGATCCAGACCGTCAGGCGCGAGATCGTCGCGCTTGACCCCCGCCCCACCCCGCCCGCAGAACCCGGAGGTGGCCGTCTACACCGACATCAACGACGCCGAACTTTCGGAACTGCTGGCCGGCTACGACCTCGGCCGGTCGCACGCCTTCAAGGGGATTGCCGAAGGGGTCGAGAACTCCAACTTCCTGCTGGACGCGGAGGCGGGGCGCTTCGTGCTGACCGTCTACGAACGGCGCACGGCGGAAGCGGACCTGCCTTTCTTCCTGGGGCTGATGCAGCACCTGGCCGACCGGGGCTTCCCTTGTCCGCTCCCTCGGCCCGACCGCGAGGGTCGGCTGCTGTCGCGGGTGCGCGGCAAGCCCTGCGCGATCGTGAGCTTCCTGCCGGGGCAGTCCGTGCGTGAGCCGGACGCGGTGCTTTGCCGCGCGGCGGGGGAGGCGCTGGCGTCCCTGCACCTCGCGGGGGCCGACCATCGCGGCCCGCGGCGCGTCAACACGCTGGGGTTGGACGCCTGGGCGCCGCTGTTCTCCCTCCACGCGGACCTCGCCGATCGGCTGCGGCCGGGCCTGCGCGCGGCGGTGGAGGCCGATCTCCTGGAGCTCGCCCGCGACTGGCCCGTCGGCCTGCCCCGGGGCGTGATCCACGCCGATCTGTTTCCGGACAACGTGTTCTTCGACGGATCGCGCTTCGCGGGCGCCATCGACTTCTACTTCGCCTGCGAAGACGCGCTGGCCTACGACCTCGCCGTCATGCTCAACGCCTGGGCCTTCCCCGACGGCCGCTACGACCCGGTGCGGGCGGGCGCGCTGGTGCAGGGCTACGTCGCCGCGCGCCCGTTGTCGGCGGCCGAGCGTGACGCCCTGCCGATCCTGGCGCGCGGCGCGGCCATGCGCTTCTTCACCACCCGCCTGGCCGACTGGAACGCGACGCCCGCCGGCGCCCTGGTCACGCCCAAGGACCCCCTCGCCTACGCCGACCGGCTGGACGCGCACCGCGCCTTCGCCGGCCGCCTCTTCCTCCCGGAGCGCCCATGACCCCCGACGTCGTCATCTACACGGACGGGGCCTGCAGCGGGAACCCGGGGCCGGGGGGCTGGGGGGCGGTGATGACCGCGGGCGTCCACGACCGCGACCTGTGGGGCGGCGAGTCCATGACCACCAACAACCGCATGGAGATCTACGCCGCCATCGCCGCGCTGGAGGCGCTCAAGCGCCCCTGCCGCGTCCAGTTGCACACGGACAGCCAGTACCTGCGCCAGGGCATCACCGAGTGGATCTCCGGCTGGAAGGCTCGCGGCTGGCGCACCGCCTCCAAGGCTCCCGTCAAGAACGACGACCTGTGGAAGCGGCTGGACCTCGCCCGTGCGCGCCACGAGGTGGACTGGCGCTGGGTCAAGGGCCACGCCGGCCACCCCATGAACGAGCGCGCGGACGAACTGGCCCGGCGCGGTTGCGAGGAGAACCGCCCCGGCCGCCGCGCGGCGGCCGGCTGACCGCGGGACGGCGGCCTCAAGCCCGGACGGCGGGAACTCCCCGCACGACCTTTCGTTCGTCCGCTCGCGCTCCCCGCGCCCTCATAGGATCCTCCATGCCCGCCCGTTTCACCACGCTCGCCCACGCCTTCGACAAGGGCCTGGAGCACATGACCGCCGCCGCCGGCGTCAAGCAGATCGAATATTGGGAGACAGAGCTGAAGGATGTCGAACTCTCCGGCGTCAAGGGTCTGCTGCACGACCTGGAGGCGTTGAAGAAGAAGCTCCAGGCCGATCCGGTGGACGGCGAAGCGGTCAAGAACCTGCTGGCCAAGATCGGCGGCGAGACCACTCGCGTCGCCGGCCGCGCGGATGACGAGAAGGTCGCCGCCAAGGTCAAGGAGATCGGCGAAAAGCTCGAAGCCGCCGGCGGCTGAACCTCCAGGGCGGCCTCGCGCCGCCCTCTTCGCTCCGGCGGGCCGTCGAGGGCTCGGTGGAGTTGGGCGAACCCGCTTCGGACACCCCTCTTCCGGATCGGCGTACGGCGCCTAGCGGAGCGGCGGGATGGGACCTGCACCCGCCTTGCCGAGCGAGCGGCGGACATGCCAAAGCCATGGAGGCTTCCTAAATACCTAGCACTTGTCCGGACGTTCGTGGACGGGCGATACGAGGATCACCAATGAGTCCCATCATCGTGGGTTGGGGCCACACGCCCTTCGGGCGACTCGAGACCGAAACGCTGGAATCGTTGATTCACGCGGTCACGCGCGAGGCCCTGGCGAACGCGGGCGTCGAGAGTTCGGAGGTGGGCGGCATCTGGCTGGGCCACTTCAATTCGGGCCTGCTGCCCGACGGCTTCTGCTCCTCCATCGTGGTGGGGGCCGATCCGGGTCTGCGCTTCACGCCGGCGGTGCGCTGCGAGAACGCCTGCGCCTCCGGTTCGGCGGCGATCTACGGCGCGCTGGACGCGATCAGCGCCGGCCGGGTCAAGATCGCGCTGGTGGTGGGCGCCGAGAAGATGAGCCACCTCGCCACCCCCGAGGTGGCTCGCGCACTCGGCGGCGCAAGCTGCCAGAAGGAGGAGCGTGAACTCACCTTCCCCGAGATCTTCGCCCGCTTCGCCAAGAGCTACCGCGACAAGTACGGCGACCCCACGGAGGCCATGGCCCACATCGCGGTGAAGAACCATCACAACGCCATGCGGAACCCCCTGGCGCAGATGCACCGCGAGTTGGATCTGCAGTTCTGCCTCAA
The DNA here is from genome assembly GCA_964235945.1 of uncultured Caulobacteraceae bacterium. Lineage (GTDB taxonomy): Bacteria > Pseudomonadota > Alphaproteobacteria > Caulobacterales > Caulobacteraceae > JASLDZ01. The sequence continues at coordinate 2,319 of CAXSDV010000005.1, read as the reverse complement.
CGTGTCCAACAAGAACCCGCTGATCGCCGACCCGCTGAAGGTGTCGGACTGCTCGCTGATCTCGGACGGCGCCGCCGCGCTGGTGATCGTGTCGGACGAGCTGATCGACCGCTTCCCCAAGGCGGTGCGCTTTCGCGCGGCGCAGCAGGTCAACGACCTTCTGCCCTTGTCCGCCAAGGACCCGACCCTGTTCGAAGGCCCGCGCCGCGCCGTCGAGAAGGCCTACGCCCAGGCGGGCGTCACCGTGGACGATCTCAGCCTCGCCGAGGTGCACGACTGCTTCACCATCGCCGAACTGCAGATGACCGAGGCCCTGGGCGTCGCCAAGCCGGGCCAGGGGCGCGAGGCGGTGATTGAGGGCCAGACCCGGCGTGACGGCCGCCTGCCGGTGAACGTCTCCGGCGGGCTCAAGGCCAAGGGCCATCCGGTGGGGGCCACGGGCGTGTCCATGCACGTGCTGGTCGCCCGCCAGCTCCTGGGCGAGGCGGGCGACATGCAGCTTCCCGACCCGGAGCTGGGCGTCTGCGTCAACATGGGCGGGGGGGCGGTGGCCACCTACGCCTCCATCCTGGAACCCGTGAAGGCCTGAGGCATGAAGCCTGTCCACCACGACGGCGTGAGCGCCCTGCGCGGCGTTGTCGCCGACGGTCAGACCCTGATGGTCGGCGGCTTCGGCCTGTGCGGCATCCCCGAGGCGCTGATCGACGCCCTGGTGGAGTTGAAGGTGACGGGGCTGACCTGCATCTCCAACAACGCCGGGGTGGACGGCGTGGGCCTGGGCAAGCTGCTGCGCACCCGCCAGATCAGGAAGATGATCTCCTCCTACGTGGGCGAGAACAAGGAGTTCGAGCGCCAGTACCTGGCGGGGGAGCTCGAGGTGGAGTTCTGCCCTCAGGGCAACCTGGCCGAGCGTTGCCGGGCGGGCGGGGCGGGCATCCCCGCTTTTTTTACGAAAACGGGCGTCGGCACGGTCGTGGCGGACGGCAAGGAGGTGCGCATCTTCGACGGCGAGGAGTACGTGCTGGAGCGCGCCCTCACCGCCGACGTGTCGCTGGTGAAGGCCTGGACGGCCGACGAGGCGGGCAACCTCGTGTTCCGCAAGACCGCCCGCAACTTCAACCAGCCCATGGCGACGGGGGGCCGGGTGTGCGTGGCGGAGGTGGAGCGGATCGTGCCCACGGGCTCGCTCGACCCCGACCAGATCCACCTGCCGGGCGTGTTCGTGCAGCGCCTGCTGCTCAATCCCGAGCCGACCAAGCATATCGAGTTCCGCACCGTGCGCGAGAAGGCGACCGCCTGATGCCCTGGTCCCGCGAACAGATCGCCGCCCGCGCCGCGCAGGAGTTGCAGGACGGTTATTACGTCAACTTGGGCATCGGCGTGCCGACCCTGGTGGCCAACCACATCCCCTCGGGCGTGCAAGTCACCTTGCAGTCGGAGAACGGCATGCTGGGCATCGGGCCGTTCCCCCTGGCGGGCGAGGAAGACGCCGACCTGATCAACGCCGGCAAGCAGACGATCAGCGAACTCGCCTCCTCCTCCTACTTCTCCAGCGCCGACAGCTTCGCCATGATCCGCGGCGGCCACATCGACCTGACCATACTGGGCGCGCTGGAGGTGTCGGAAACCGGCGACATCGCCAATTGGATGGTGCCGGGCAAGATGGTGAAGGGCATGGGCGGCGCCATGGACCTCGTGGCCGGCGTTCGCCGGGTGATCGTGACCATGGAGCACTGCGCCCGCGACGGCTCGCCCAAGATCAAGCCGGCCTGCGACCTGCCGCTGACGGGCCGCGGCGTGGTGGACATGATCGTCACCGACCTCTGCGTCTTCAGCCGGCCCGGTAAGGGCGCACCCTTCGAACTGGTCGAACTCGCGCCGTCGGTGACGCTGGAGGAGGTGGAGGCGCGCACCACCGCCCGCTTCGAGCGCGGCCGCTTCGCCTGACCTGGACGCATCCTTCCGACGCTCGATCAGAGGCGCGGGCGAGGGCGGCGGGGCGAGGGTCGGGCGCCCTCAGCACCGGGTGGTCGCCCAGGTCTGAGGCGTGACGGTCCGCCCTCCTTCAGCCGAGCGAAGCCGCCGAGGCGACTTAGCAACGCGGCGAGGCCGAAGGCGAGAATGGCGTCGGAGCCGAGAACGGGGACGGGGCGTCAGCAGACGCCCCGTCCGCACGAGTCCGCACGCCTGGCAAACGCCGAACCGCTGCAGCACCCACTTAAAGCGCAGGCGCCCTAAGCCGCCTTGCTCGGGAACCGCGCTCTCGCGGAGATGGCGAGGCTGTAGGTGACCTCCAGCCCGAGGCCGAGGGCCGGCGAC
>CAXSDV010000004.1:56529-98320 GCA_964235945.1 uncultured Caulobacteraceae bacterium | reverse complement strand
AAGGGCGTGGACAAGGCCTACGCCATGCGCCGCCTCGCCGAGCACTCGGACACGCCCGTGGAGCGGATGCTGTTCCTGGGCGACGCCATCTATCCGGGCGGCAACGACGATCCCGTGCGCGCGGCGGGCATGGACACGGTGGCGGTGCGCGACCCGCAGGAGACTCAGAGCGTGGTTTCGGCCATCATCACCTGCCTGAGGCCCTGACCGCCTCCGCCACGCCCGACCGGACCTGAATGACGCAGCCGCCCCGCCCCCTGATCGTCGCCAACTGGAAGATGTGCGGGCTGGGGCCCGAGGTCGAGGAGGCGCGCAGGCTGGCGCGGGAGTTGCAGGACCAGCCCGCGCGGGCGCGGGTGGCGCTGTGCCCGCCGGCGACCCTGCTGGAGCGCATGGCCCGCGTGATGGTCGGCTCGCCCGTCCGGCTCGGCGGGCAGGACGTGCACGCCGAGCCGTGCGGCGCCTTCACCGGCGACCTCAGCGTCGCCATGCTGGTGGACGCGGGGGCGGCCCTCGTCATCGTCGGCCATTCCGAGCGGCGCGCCGCCTACGGCGAGACCGACTCCCAGGTGGCCGACAAGGCGGCGGCGGCGCTGGCCGGCGGCCTTGAGACCATCGTCTGCGTGGGGGAGAGCCTGGAGGAGCACGCGGCCGGGCGCACCGCCGAGGTGGTGCGCCGCCAGGCTGCGGCGTCGCTCCCCCCGGCGGCGGCGGCGGGCGGCTTCGCCCTGGCCTACGAGCCGCGTTGGGCCATCGGGGCGGGACGCACGCCCGATCCCGGAGAGATCGTCCAGGCCCACGCCGCCCTGCGCGAGGTGCTCCGCGGGATCGGCGGCGGGGCCGCGACCGCGCCCATCCTCTACGGAGGTTCCGTCAAGCCGGACAACGCCGCTCGGATCCTGGCTCTCGAGGAGGTGGGCGGCGCGCTGGTGGGCGGCGCCTCCCTGCCGGTGGACGAGTTCCTGGCGGTGGTGCGCGCCGCCGGTTGAGCGCGCCGCCGCCTCTCAGCGCTGCATCTGCATCATCTGCGTCATGGGCATCATGTTGTGGTTCAGGTGGTCCATGATCCACAGCGAGCCCGCCATCACCAGGAACACGATCAGAATCCCAAAGGCCAGGGCCATCACGTTGTTGACGTTGTCGGGCCCGGTCGTCAGGTGCAGGAAGAAGACCAGGTGCACGCCCATCTGGGCGATGGCGAACACCATCAGCGCGGCGGGTATGGCCGGCCCGTAGACCAACCCGGTGGTGCGCGTGACGAAGCTGGCGGCGGTCAGCCCCAGCGCCAGCACCAGTCCGATGAGGTAGCCGCGCACGCCCTGAAGGACGCCGCTGCCGTCCAGCCGCTCGTCGCCGGGGGCTGTGTCGCTGGAGTGCTCGGCTTGGCCGACCGGCTCGTTCTTCATCGCGCGGCTCCCATCAGATACACCACGGTGAACAGGGCGACCCAGATGATGTCCAGGGCGTGCCAGAACAGGGTCCAGCAGAGGATGCGCCGCAGGATGTCGGCGCGGAAACCCTTGGCGACCACTTGAGTCATCATGGTCAGCAGCCACATCAGCCCCACCGTGACGTGCAGGCCGTGGCAGCCGACCAGGGCGAAGAAGGCCGACAGGAAGGCGCTGCGCTGGGGCCCGGCTCCGCGGGCGACGAGGCCCATGAACTCTCGCAGCTCCAGCCCCATGAAGCCCGCGCCCAGCAGGAAGGTCACGCCCATGGCCGCCTGGAACAGGAGCATGTTGCGCGCACCCGCGCCGATGGAGGCCAGGCCGCACGCGAAGCTGGAGACGAGCAGCAGCCCCGTCTCCCAGGCGACGTTGTTCAGGTCGAACAACTGGGCGCCCGTGGGCCCGCCCGCCGTGGCCCCCGCCAGCACGGCGTAGGCGGCGAAGAAGGCCGAGAACATCACGATGTCGCTCAGCAGGAAGATCCAGAAGCCGTAGCCGACGATGATCCGCTTGGAGGCGGGCCCGCCTTCGCCGTGGCCGGGAGCGTCGTCCTTGTCGCCCTGGTGGCCGACCCGGTTGGGATCGGCCGCGCTTGCGATCGCTTGGCGCTGGCTCACGAGAGCGCCTCGAGCGCGGTGCGTCGGCGCTCACGGTTCCTGCGGTCGATGCGCGCCACCTCCTCGGCGGAGATCTCGTCCTCGCCGATATCGCGCCAGGCGAACACCACGAAGGTGGCGAAGGCGCCGATGATGCCCAGTATGGCCATCCACCAGATGTGCCAGATCAGGGCGAAGCCCATGACGGTGGCGAAGAAGGCGCAGACCACGCCCGTGGCGGTGTTCCTGGGCACCTCGATGGCCTCATACTCGGGCTCGTCGCGCAGGCTGCCGGTTTCGCGGGCCTTCTCCTTGATGTTCCAATAGGCCTCCTCGCCCCTGACGTCGGGCAGGACGGCGAAATTGAAGGCCGGCGGCGGCGAAGCGGTGGCCCACTCCAGCGAGCGCCCGTCCCAGGGGTCGCCCGTCAGGTCGCGCAGGGAGGCGCGGTCGCGAATGCTCAGGAAGAGCTGCACGACCTGCAGGCCGATGCCGATCATGATGAGGAAGGCCCCGGCCGACGCCACCAGCAGCCAAGGGTGCCACTCGGGCACGTCGTAGCTCTGCATGCGGCGCGTCATGCCCATGAAGCCCAGCACGTAGAGCGGCATGAACGCGACGTAGAAGCCGACGAACCAGAAGCCGAACGCGGCCTTGCCGAGGCCCTCGTGCAGACGGAAGCCGAACGCCTTGGGAAACCAGAAGGTGTACCCGGCGAAAGCCCCGAACAGGGTGGCTCCGATGATCACGTTGTGGAAGTGCGCCACCAGGAACAGGCTGTTGTGCAGCACGAAGTCGGCCGGAGGCACCGCCAGCAGCACGCCGGTCATGCCGCCGATCACGAAAGTCACCATGAAGCCGATGGACCAAAGCATGGGGCTCGTGAACCGAATGGTGCCGCCGTACATGGTGAACAGCCAGTTGAAGATCTTCACCCCTGTCGGCACCGCGATGATCATCGTGCTGATGCCGAATATCGCGTTGACGTCACCCCCGGCCCCCATGGTGAAGAAGTGGTGCAGCCAGACCATGAAGGCCAGTACGAAGATGGCCATGGTCGCGATCACCATCGACCGATAGCCGAACAGAGGTTTGCCCGAAAAGGTGGAGATCACCTCGGAGAAAACGCCGAACGCGGGAAGCACCAGGATGTAGACCTCGGGATGCCCCCAAGCCCAGATCAGATTCATGAACATCATGACGTTGCCGCCGGCTTCGTTCGTGAAGAAGTGGAAGCCGAGATAGCGGTCCAGCAGCAGCATGGCCGAGGTCGCGGTCAGGATCGGGAAGGCCGCCACGATCAACAGGTTGGAGGCCAGCGACGTCCAGCAGAACATGGGCATCCGTAGATAGCTCATGCCCGGTGCACGCATCTTCAGGATGGTGGTGACGAGGTTGATCCCCGATAACAACGTGCCCACCCCGGATATGGACAGCGCCCATAGCCAGTAGTCCACCCCCACGCCGGGCGAGTAACGCAGTTCGGACAGGGGCGGGTAGGGCAGCCAGCCCGTGCGCTGGAACTCGCCGATCACCAGCGACATGTTGACGAGGAGCGCGCCCGTCGCCGTCAACCAGAACGACACGGAGTTGAGCGTCGGGAAGGCCACGTCTCGCACGCCGAGCTGCAGCGGCACGACGAAGTTCATCAGGCCGATCAGGAACGGCATGGAGACGAAAAAGATCATGATGGTGCCGTGCGCGGAGAACACTTGGTCGTAGTGTTCGGGCGGCAGATAGCCCGGCGCGTGAAAGGCCAAGTCCTGCTGGGACCTCATGAGCACGGCGTCGGAGAAGCCGCGCAGCAGCATGACGAGCGCCAACACGGTGTACATGATGCCGATGCGCTTGTGGTCGACGCTGGTGATCCACTCGCGCCACAGGTAGGGCGCCCAGCCCTTGACGACGACGTACCCGATCACGCCGAGCAACACCGCCACCACCACGACGCCCGCCACCAAGGGGATGGGCTGGTCGAGCGGGAGCGCGCCCCAGGTCAGTTTGCCGAGCAGCATGTCAGCGCTCCGTCGTCTTGGGAGTGATGTCCTGGTCCGGACGGCTCATGTCGGGCCCCGGGGCCGGGGCGATCGCCTGGGTCACCACCGCCTTGAACAGGCCGGGCTGGGCGAAGCGGTAGGTGTAGGGCGCCACGTTCGAGCTCTGCTTGGCGAGCTGGTCGTAGCTGGCGCGCGTGAGCTCCGGGCCGGAGGCGCGCGTGGCGGCCACCCAGGCGTTGAAGCGCTCGGGAGGCACCGCGTTCATGGGGAAGTGCATGCCGGGGAAGCCGTCGCCGCTGAAGTGGGTGGACAGCCCCTGGTAGACCCCCGGCTTGTTAGCCTGCAGGTTGAGCTGGGTGGTCATGCCGTTCATCGTGTAGATCATGCTGCCCAGGCGCGGCACGAAGAAGGAGTCCATCACGCTGGCCGAGGTCAGGCTGAGGTGGACGGGCGTTCCCGCGGGCACGGTCAAGGTGTTGACGCTCGCTAGGTTGAGCTGCGGGTAGATGAACAGCCACTTCCAGTCGAGCGACACCACTTGAACTTCAAGTGGCGGCGTCTTGGAGGCCAATGGGCGCGCGGGGTCGAGCTGGTGGGCGCTGGTCCAGGTCAGCCCGCCCAGGAAGGTGATGGTCAGGAGCGGCACCGCCCAGATCACCAGTTCCAGCCGGCCCGAAAAGGACCAGGTGGGCAGGCGCTTGGCCCGGCGATTCGTGCGGCGGAACCAGAAGGCGAAGGCCAGGGTCGCCAGGATGGTCGGCACGATGATCGTCAGCATGATCGCGAGCGCGTCGAGCAGGATCAGCTTCTCGGACCCGCCCACGGGTCCGGCGGGCGTCATCAGCGCGGTGCCGCACCCGCCCAGTCCGAGGCAGGCGCAGACCGCCGCGATCCCCATGGAAGGCGCGACGCGTGTCCGGCGGGCGGACGGGGGAGTCCACGGCAAGGGCAGGCTCCCGATGGCGTACTTGAAGCACCGCCGAACGGCGGCGGGACGGAAACGAACGGTCGACAGCCCTAATGTGACGACGGCCGGCGTTCCACAAGCTGAGCGGCCATTGATTTCGACGGTCGTTTTCGGGCCAGCCTTGGCCGGGTCGACCCCGCCGTTGCGGCGGCGAAATGAAAAAGGGCGGGCGCGGGTGCCGCGCCCGCCCTTAGCGGTCTCGCTATGGCCGAAACGGCCGTTCGCTCACTCCGAGCGCGCGGTCTGGCGCTCGGCGATGCGGGCCGACTTTCCGCGACGGTCGCGCAGGTAGTAGAGCTTGGCGCGGCGCACCACGCCGCGGCGGCGCACTTCGATCGACTCGATGTTGGGCGAGAGCACGGGGAACACCCGCTCGACGCCTTCGCCGAAGCTGATCTTGCGCACGGTGAAGGTCTCGTGGTGGCCCTGGCCGGCGCGGGCGATGCACACGCCCTCGAAGGCCTGCACGCGCTCGCGCTCGCCTTCCTTGATGCGCACGTTGACGCGCAGGGTGTCGCCCGGCTGGAAGACGGGCGTCTCGCGCTTCTCGGAAAGGCGTGCGGCCTCTTCGGCTTCGAGCGTTTGAAGTAGGTTCATCTCTCTAAAACTCCTGTTGCTGACTGGGACCGGGCTTCAGCCGCCCTTTGCCTGTTCGTTGGCGAGATGCGCCGCCCAGAGATCGGGGCGCCGCTCCCGCGTCGTCTCCTCCCGCAGCCGCCTGCGCCACCGGGCGATCTCGCCGTGGTGGCCGGAGGTGAGCACCGGGGGGATCTCGCGACCCTCCCACTCGCGCGGGCGGGTGTACTGCGGATGCTCCAGGAGCCCCTCGGCCCCGAAGCTCTCCTCCTGCGTGGAGGCCGCGTTGCCGAGCACGCCCGGCACGAGCCTCACGCAGGCCTCGATCACCAGGAGCGCCGCCGCCTCGCCGCCGGCGAGCACCGCGTCGCCCACGGCGACCTCCTCGAACCCGCGCGCGTCGAGCACGCGCTGGTCCACCCCCTCGAACCGTCCGCACAGCACCACCATCCCGGGGGAGGCGGCCCACTGCAGCACGCGCGCCTGGGTGAGGGGACGACCCCGGGCGCTCATGTACAAAAGCGGGCGCGCACCCGCCTCCACGCTGTCCAGCGCCGAAGCGACCACGTCCGCCCGCATCACCTGCCCGGCGCCGCCCCCTGCGGGGGTGTCGTCGAGGAAGCCGCGCTTATCGGGGGAAAAGCGGCGTATGTCCACCGTCTCCAACCGCCACAGGTCCTGCTCGCGCCAAGCGGAGCCGATCAGCGACACGCCCAGCGGACCGGGGAAGGCTTCGGGGAACATGGTGAGCACGGTGGCGGTGAACGGCATGGCGAGGCGGGGCGTGCGCCGCGGCCGCGCCGGGCGTCAAGGCTCGGATCGCCGACCAGCTCACGCCTTGCCGCGCATGCGCAGGGAGCTCGCGTTCAGCGCGTGGAGGTCGGCCCGCCCGTCCGCGATGTCGCGCGCCAGGGCCAGGGCGGCGCGGAGTTCGGGCTCGCCCATGTGGCGCCAGGCCGGCGACCGCAGGACCTCTCGCCAGGGGCGATCGTAGACGGCGTCCAGGATCACGCGGCCGAAGCAGTGGTCCAGGCGGATCGGCCAGTCCGGGCGGTTGCGGGCGGCGGCGGGCAGGCGCGCGCGCATCCAGTCCAGCCATTGGGCGCGCAGCGGGGCCAGCGGGTCGGCGTCGGGCGGCGGGGGCACCGGCGGGCAATCCGCGCGCATCCGCGTCGTTCCCCGCCGATCGCGGTTGACACCCCGCACCCGCTCGACCACGTTCACCGTCGCTCCCCGCGGGAGAGTCCGGCCTCGCAAGGGCCGGCGCCGAAGGCGCAACCGCCCCGGAAACGCTCAGGCCCCAGGACCGCGCGGGAGGACGAACACGCTGGAAAGCGGCGCCCGGCCTCGTGCCGAAGCGCCCGCCGAAGGAGCAAGGTCAGGCGCGGGTCTCCAGCCCGAGCCGGGCCGAAATCTCTCAGGCTTCAGGACAGCGGGGGCGCGGAGGCTTCTGCGGCGTTGGGCCGGAGCGGCCGTCGACGCGCCGTACCCGGGGTTGCACCATGGCCGAAATCCTCAAGCGCACGCCGCTCCACGCCGCCCACCTGGAGCGCGGCGGCCGCATGGTCGCCTTCGCCGGCTACGACATGCCCGTCCAGTACGCGGGCGCGGGGGCCGGCGTACTGGCCGAGCACAGGTGGACGCGCACCCACGCGGGCCTGTTCGACGTCAGCCACATGGGCCCCTGCCTGCTCAAGCTGCGCGAGCTCTCCGACGACGGCGAGGCCGATCACCGGCAGGTCGCGGCCATCGTCGAGAAGCTGGTCTGCGGCGACATCCAGGGGCTCAAGCCCGGCCAGCTTCGCTACACCCTGCTGATGAACGACGACGGCGGGATCGACGACGACCTGATGGTCGGCCGTCCGGTCGAGCCCGAGCTGCAGGGAAGCCTCTACATCGTGGTCAACGCGGGCACCAAGGAGAGCGACTTCCTCAGCTTCGGCAAGGCCGCGGGCGAGCGCGCCATCCTCGTGCGCCACGACGACGACGCGTTGCTGGCGCTGCAGGGACCGCAGGCCGCGGCGGTGCTGGCCGCGATCCTCCCGGAGGCGGAGGCGCTCTCCTTCATGACCTTCCGCCAGGCGACCTGGCGCGCCAAGTCGCTGACGGTGGCGCGCTCGGGCTATACGGGCGAGGACGGCTACGAGATCCTCGTCCCCGCCGAGATCGCGCCCATGTTCTGGGACGCGCTGATGTCCGACCCGCGCGTCCAGCCGGTGGGCCTGGGCGCCCGCGACAGCCTGAGGCTGGAGGCGGGCCTGCCGCTCTACGGCCACGACATCGACGCCACCACGAGCCCGGTGGAGGCGGGGCTGGGCTTCGCCGTCTCCAAGCGCCGGCGCGAGCTGGCCGACTTTCCCGGCGCGCCGCGCGTGCTGCGCGAGCTGAAGGACGGGCCGCGCCGCGTGCGTGTGGGTCTGAAGCTCGATGCGGGCGGGGCCCCGGCGCGCGAGGGCTCGGGCGTGGTGCGCGAGTACTATCCCGACGAAGGCCCGGAGGTGTCCGAGCGCGACGACGCCGGCCATCACCTGGGCGTCGTCACCAGCGGCGGTCCCTCGCCGACCCTGGGCCACGCGGTCGCCATGGCCTACCTGCCGGCCGACCACGGGGCGGTGGGAACCCGCGTCCAGATTTCCGTGCGGGGCCGCGCCCAGCCGGCGGAGGTGGTGCCCCTGCCGTTCACGCCGCACAACTACGTCCGCAAGTCCTGACCCCGCCGGAGACCATCCCCATGCGCTTCACCAAGGACCACGAGTGGGTCGCCCTCGACGGCGACATGGCCACCGTGGGCATCACCGCCTACGCCGCCGACCAACTGGGCGACGTCGTGTTCGTCGAAACGCCCGAGGTCGGCCGCGCGGTGAAGAAGGGCGGCCAGATCGCCGTGGTGGAGAGCGTGAAAGCGGCCTCGGACGTCTACTCGCCCGTATCCGGCGAGGTGGTGGAGGCCAACGGCGAGCTTGGCGGCGCGCCCGAGACGGTCAACGCCGCGCCCGAGTCGGACGGCTGGTTCGCAAAGGTCCGCGTCACCGAACCCGCCGAGGTCGAGTCGCTGATGGACCGCCCCGCCTACGAAGCCTTCCTCGCCACCCTCTAGCCTTCCCCGCTCATCCCCGCGGAATGCGGGGACCCAGGTTTGAGCGGCTTGCAGCCCCTTCCCGACCTCCGTCCGCCTGGGTGCGGGGGCAAAGCCTGGGTCCCCGCCTCCGCGGGGATGAGCGGACATCATGCGCTACCTGCCCCTCACCGAGGCCGACCGGGCCGACATGCTCCGCACCGTCGGCGCGGCGTCCATCGACGACCTGTTCGTGGACGTGCCCGCTTCCGCCCGGTTGGACGGCCCGGTGGACCTGCCGCGCCACGCGGGCGAGATCGAGGTGCACCGCACCCTCGCGCGCATGGCCGCCCGCAACCGCGCGGGGATGGACGGGCCGTTCTTCTGCGGGGCCGGGGCCTATCGCCACCATGTGCCCGCCAGCGTCGACCACCTGATCCAGCGCAGCGAGTTCCTGACCAGCTACACGCCCTACCAGCCGGAGATCGCCCAGGGCACGCTGCAGGTCTTGTTCGAGTTCCAGACCCAGGTGGCCGCGCTCACGGGCATGGATGTGGCCAACGCTTCGCTCTACGACGGCTCCACGGCGACCGCGGAGGCGGTGATGATGGCCGCCCGGGTCACGCGCCGCTCCAAGGCGGTGCTGTCCGGCGGCCTGCACCCGCATTACACCGAGACGGTGCGCACCCTGGCCTTCGCGGCGGGGGTGGAGGTCGAGGCCCTGCCGCTGGCGGTCGACGGCGAGGCGGGGGTGCTAGACCACATCGGGCCGGACACGGCCTGCGTGGTGGTGCAGACGCCCAACCTGTTCGGCACCGCCACGGACGTGACGAAGATCGGCGAAGCGGCGCGGGCGGCGGGCGCGCTCATGATCGTGGTGGTCACCGAGGCGGTCTCGCTGGGCCTGCTGAAGTCGCCGGGGGCCATGGGCGCGGACATCGTCGCGGCCGAGGGCCAGTCCATCGGCGTGGGGCTGAACTTCGGCGGCCCCTACGTGGGCCTGTTCGCCTGCCGCGAGAAGCTGGTGCGCCAGGCTCCGGGCCGCCTCTGCGGCGAGACGGTGGACGCGGCCGGCCGGCGCGGCTTCACCCTGACGCTCTCCACCCGCGAGCAGCACATCCGCCGGGACAAGGCGACCTCCAACATCTGCACCAACTCCGGCTTGTGCGCCCTGGCATTCTCCATCCACATGAGCCTGTTGGGCGAGGCGGGGCTGCGGCGGCTGGCGGCGGCCAACCACGCCCAGGCGCGCAAGCTCGCCGCCAAGGTGGCGCAGATCCCCGGCGTGGAGGTGCTGACGCCGCGCTTCTTCAACGAGTTCGCCATCCGCATCCCGCGCAAGGCGGCCGACTACGTGCAGACCATGGCCGACAACAACATCCTGGCCGGCGTGCCCGTCTCCCGGCTGGCGCCGGGGGCGGGGATGGACGACGTGCTTCTGCTGACGGCCACCGAACTCACCACCGATCTCGACATCGAAGTCCTCCACCGCGCCACCATGCGCATCATCCGCGAGCGTGCGGCCCTGGGAGAGTTCGCGTGAGCAGCATGAACACGGTCGGCCGCCCCACCCGGCCCGAGCCCGACGCCTCCGACTACAAGCACCCGACGCTGACGGGCGGCCGCGGACTGCTGCAGGACGAGCCGCTGATCTTCGAGCTGGACGGCTGGGACAAGACCGGCGTGGACATCCCCGACGCCGAAGCGCCCGCCGACGACGCCCTGGCGGGCCTGCTGCGCGAGGAGCCCATCGGCCTGCCGGGCTTGAGCGAGCCCGAGTGCGTGCGCCACTACGTGCGCCTGAGCCAGAAGAACCACGCCATCGACCTGGCGCTCTACCCGCTGGGCTCGTGCACCATGAAGCACAACCCGCGCCTCAACGAACGGCTGGCGCGCCTGCCGGGCTTCGCGGACGTGCATCCGCTCCAGCCCGTCTCCACCGTGCAGGGCGCGCTGGAGCTGATGGACGAGCTGGCGCGCTGGCTCAAGGTGCTCACCGGCATGCCCGCCGTGGCGCTCAGCCCCAAGGCGGGGGCCCACGGCGAGCTCTGCGGCGTGCTGGCCATCCGTGCGGCGCACCGGGCGGCGGGTCACGGCCTGTTCTCGGAGCACCCGCGCGACACGGTGCTGGTGCCCACCAGCGCCCACGGCACCAACCCCGCCACCGCCGCCTTCGTCGGCTACAAGGTGGTGGAGATCGGGCAAACGCAGGACGGTCGCGTGGACATGGCCGACCTCGCCGCCAAGCTCGGCCCGCACGTGGCGGCCATCATGGTCACCAACCCCAACACCTGCGGCCTGTTCGAGCGCGACATCGTGGAGATGGCGCGCCTGACCCACGAGGCGGGAGCCTACTTCTACTGCGACGGGGCCAACTTCAACGCCATCGTCGGGCGGGTGCGGCCGGGGGACCTCGGCGTGGACGCCATGCACATCAACCTGCACAAGACCTTCTCCACGCCCCACGGCGGCGGCGGCCCCGGCGCGGGCCCGGTGGTGCTCTCCGCCGCCCTGGCCCCGTTCGCGCCCAGGCCCTGGGTGACGCACGGCGACGGCGGCTTCGACCTCGTCGAGGAGAACGAGGGCGTGGCGGCCCAGGCCTTCGGCCGCATGTGCGCCTTCCACGGCCAGATGGGCATGTTCACCCGCGCGCTCAGCTACATGCTGAGCCACGGCGCCGACGGCCTGCGCCGGGTGGCGGAGGACGCGGTGCTCAACGCCAACTACCTCAAGGCGCGCTTGTCCGCCGAGATGAGCCCGGCCTTCCCCGACGGCCCCTGCATGCACGAGGCGTTGTTCGACGACGCCTGGCTCGAGGGCACGGGAATCACCACCCTCGACTTCGCCAAGGCCATGATCGACGAGGGCTTCCACCCCATGACCATGTACTTCCCGCTGGTGGTCCACGGCGCCATGCTGGTCGAGCCCACCGAAACGGAGTCCAAGGCCGAGCTCGACCGTTTCGCCGACACGCTGATCGCCCTGGCGCGCGCGGCCAAGGCGGGCGACGTGGAGCGCTTCAAGGGTGCGCCGTTCCACGCTCCCCTGCGCAGGTTGGACGAGACGCTGGCCGCGCGTCGCCCGCGCCTGCGCTGGACGCCGCAGGCGCCCGCCGCCGTGGCGGCCGAGTAATCTCGTCCGCAGGGGCCGGGCGCCCTGGATCGGGGTGCGTGGTCGGGCTGCGCGGAGGCGAAGGGTGAGGCGCGCGCTCGTGCGCCTGCGCCGGGCGGTGTGGATCACCCTGGGCTTCGCGCTGATCGGCGTGGGAGGGGTGGGCGTGCTGCTGCCGACGCACCTGCTGGGTGCGCTGCTGGTGGTCGGGCTGATCCTCGTGCTGCGTAACTCGCCCCTGTGGCGGCGGCGCTTCGTGACCTGGCAAAGGCACCACCCGCGCTGGGGCGTGCCCCTGCGCCGCCTGTTGCGCACGCCGCCGGAGGTGGCCCCGGTGATCTGGCACGAAGTCCTGCGCACCGAGCGCTGGGTCCTGCCGCGCGCTTGGCGCAGGTTGGCGCGCTGGCGCCGCCGATTGCGCGAAGGAGCGCGCCGTCGTCGCGGACGACGCTCCCATTGAGGCTTCGACGCCGCGCTCCGAACGCCCGGGGCCTGCGGAGCGCGGCGGCGCTCCCCTTCTTTAGGGGGAGACGTCGACGTCACACGCAGGTGACATGGCGTGATGTCGCCTTGTCACAATGTGCGCGGGACGTCCCGCCGATCGACATTACGGACGACCGGGTGCGCGGGGCGGCCGGCGTCCGCCGCGAGGTGGAAGAGCCTGGCCGCAGGGGGGAGCTGGGCGGGTCGCCCGCCCGCCCCGGTGCGGTCCCTACTGCAGGCGGGTGGGCAGCTCGGCCACGGCGCGGTCGACCAGCGGGTCGGACGACTGCCCGGCGAGGCGGGCGGCGAGCACGCCTCCCGCCGCGCGCACGGCCAGTTCCGCCGCCGCGCGCTTGACCTCGGCGGAGGCCTGGGCCTCTGCGGCGGCGATGCGTCGGTCGGCCAGTTCGGTGCGGCGCACGATCTGCGCCTCGAGCTTGGTCTTGGCCTCGGCCTCGAAGCGCCGCGCCTCGGCCTGGGCGTCGGCCACCATGCGCGCGGCTTCGGCCTCCGCCTCGGCGCGACGCTGCTTGAGCCCCTCCAGGAGTTGTGCGGCCTCGGCGCGCAGGCGTTCGGCCTCGTCCAGCGCCGCGCGGATCTTCTCCGCGCGCGAGTCCAGCGCCTTGGTGGCGGCGGTGGGGACCTTGAGGAAGATCAACAGGCCGGCGAACAGCAGGAGGCCGACGAAGACCCAGAGTTCGGCGTTGCGGAGCAGGTCCATGGGGTCGCTCCCTTCAGCGCGTCGACAGGCCGGCGAAGGCGGCGTCGATTTCTTCGGTGGAGGCGGGGGCGCCCGTCAGCCTCGCGGTGATGGCCGCCGCGGTTTCGGCCGCGACGCCGCGCACCTGGTTCATGGCCGCGTCGCGGGCGACGCCGATGCGGCCCTCGGCCTCGTGGAGCCGGGTGTTGAGCTCGGCCTCCAGGGCGGCGTTGCGGCCCGCCGCCTCCGCCTGGCCGCGGGTCTTGGCTTCGGCGGCGGTGCGCTGGGCCTGGGCGCGGGCGGCGGCCATGTCCGCGCGGGACGCCGCGCCCTGGGCCTCGGCCTCGTCGCGCAGGCGACGCGCCTCGGCCAGGTCGCCGTCGATCTTGGCGTTGCGCTCGTCCACCCCGCCGCGGACCTTGGGCAGGAGCGAGCGGGACAGCACGGCGTAGACCACCGCGAAGGTGATCAACAGCCAGACGATCTGCCCCGGCCAGTAGGCGAAGTCGAACTGGGGCAGGCCGCCCTTGGGGGCGGCCTCGGCCGTGGACGTCGTGGTGGTGGTGGTCGTCTCCGACGCCATGGCGGTGCCTGCCCCTAGCTCGAGATCAGACGAACAGGATCAGGAGCGCCACCACCAGGGCGAAGATGCCCAGGGCCTCGGTCAGCGCCATGCCCAGGAACAGCATGGGGCGCTCGCCGGCGGCGGCCGACGGGTTGCGCAGGGCGCCGTTCAGGTACTGGCCGAACATGGTGCCCAGGCCCAGGCCCGCGCCGATCATGCCCAGCATGGCCAGGCCGGCGCCGATGTACTTCGCAGCGTGAACGTCCATGGAGATGTCCCCTTGTGTGTTTTGCCAGGTGTGTGGAGAGAAAGCCGCCCGCCCGCAAGCCTCAGTGGGCGTGCAGGTTGACCACGTCGTTGAGGTAGACGCAGGCCAGGACGGCGAAGACGAAGGCCTGGAGGAAGGCCACCAGGAACTCCAGCGCGATCAGCGCCACCACCGAGCCGAGCGCGAGGCCCGAACCCAGTATGCCGAGGCTGGCCAGCCCGCCGGTCAGCGCGAACGCCCCCAGCGCCACCACGAAGGCGCCGAAGATGTTCAGCACCACGTGGCCGCCGATCATGTTGCCGAACAACCGCAGCGCCAGGGTCACCGGGCGGATCAGGAAGCTCAGGATCTCGATGGGCACCAGGATCGGCAGCAGCCAGATCGGCACGCCGGAGGGGGCGAACAGCTTGAAGAAGCCCAGGCCGTTCCTCGCGAAACCCACCACGATCACGGTGACGATGGTGAGCAACGCCAGGGTGATGGTGACCGCCAGCTGCGAGGTGGCGGTCGGCACGAACACCAGCATGCCGATGAGGTTCATCGTCATGACCAGGGCGAACAGGGTGAACACGAAGGGGAAGAACTTCTTCGACTCGTGCCCGATCACGCTTTCGGCCAGGTCGTCGATCAGCTCGAACAGCATCTCGCCGGCGGCCTGAACCCGGCCGGGCACGACCGCGCGCTTGGACGCCAGGGCGAAGAAGGCCAGCACCAGCGCCCCGGAGGCGAAGATCGCCAGGGTGGTGTTGGTGATCGACAGGTCCACCCCTGCGATCGACGGCAGGGCGAGCATCCGGTGGACCTCGAACTGCTCCATGGGCGCGGCCAATGCCATGCGTCCGGCTTCCTCGTTGCACAGGCGGCGGGGTCAGTCCCGCTCGGCCTCGTCTTCGTCGTCAGCTGCGGCCTGAACCGCGGCGGGGGCGGCCGGGGCCGCCGAACTCATGCGCCCGGCGGTGCGGGCGACCAGGAACACGCTCGCCCCCGCGCCGAGCAGGAGGCCCGTGATGAGGCCCAGCGGCGCCGTGTGCGCGAGGCGGTCGAACGTCCAGCCCAGGCCCAGCCCCGCCAGCACGCCGCCGACCATCTGCGCCACCAGCTGGTAGCCCGCCTCCGCCCCCCCGGACCCGTACGAAGCCGCCTTGCGGCGACGCGAGGCGGCCAGGGCGTCCATCCGCGCGTCCAGGTTCCGGAGGGCCGGATCATCGACGCGGTGCGGGTCGGACATGGGAGTTGAAACTGCGTGGACGGCCGCGGAAGGCTTGCGCCCGCCGCGGTCTTCTGGTGTCGGGCTTCTACAAGCGCGCGGCGGCGGAGGTCAAGGCGCGCGGGGCCGCGGCGGGCCGGACCGGGCGGCGGACGGCGAAGGGCGGGCGCCCAGCCGCAGCAGGGTGGCGACCGCCACCAGCGGCAGCACCCAGGCGAGCCGCGCCTGGTAGCGCGCGTACGGGCCGGAGATCGCGCCGCACACCCCCGCGTTCAGCGCCACCACCGCCGTGAGCAGGAGGGCGGCGGCCACCAGGCGCCCCTGCGCCGTCGCCTCCCGGCCCGGGCGGCCCAGCACCGCGCGCACGTCCCACCGCGTCAGCCGCCACAGCAGGAAAGCCAAGGACGCCACCAGGGCCGCGCCGTGGACGAGGTAGAGCGCGTCGGCGTTCAGCCGCGGCGTGCAGCGCTGGTCCTCGGACCCCGCGCACAGTTCGGCCCCCGGCATCAGCCGGGGCAGGGCGGTGTAGGCCCAGAAGCCGTCCTCCGCGAAGAAGTCGGGGCCGGCCAGGGGCTCGTCCAGCCGCACGTCCACCAGCGTTCGCGCGATGTTGATCGCGGAAGCGCGCGCCTGGTCCAGGGGGGCGTGCAGCACCGCCGCCAGCGCGAACGCGTGGTCCTCGGCGGAAAGGCGGGCGCGCACGTCGGCCGGGGCCAGGCCGTAGACGCCGCGCCGGCGATTGCGCGACCACAGCACGTCCTCCAGCGAGTCGAGCCGGCGGTCGCGGTAGGCGCACAGCGCCCAGGGGCGGCCCGCCCTGCACGCGTCCTCGAGGTAGCCGCGGCCCGGCCCGTCCACCAGCACGCGCGCGCTCAGGAACGGGGGCGAGCCCAGCCGCTCGCCCGTGCGCGCGTGCACCACCGCGCCGTAGGCCACGAACAGCACCAGCGACACGGCGGCCGCCGAGAGCGTCCACGCCGCCGAGCGCACCGCGCCGTAGGGCCGGCGCGCCAGCCATCCGCCCACGCCTGCGGCCACCGCCGCCAGCGCCAGGGCGATCAGCACGTTGGAGGTGTGCATGCACAGCGCCAGGGTGGCGGTGGCGAACAGGGCGCGCCGGGCCGCCCGGGGCAGGGCGTCCGGGTAGACGGCCAGGGTGGTCAGCGCCACCGCCGCCAGGCCGGAGAACACGTCGGGCATGGCGAAGCCGCAGAAGAAGGGCAGGGCGCTGAACAGGGTCAGGCCCGCGATCGTCGTCCAGAAGGCCGGCCGGTCGCGCCCGCCCATCGCCGCGCGCACGAAGGCGTAGACCACCGCGGAAGCCGCCAGCGCCTGCACCGCGCACACCAGCCACAGCCCGCCCAGCCGGAACCCGGCGTAGAGGAATCCGCCGTAGGCCGCAGACCGGGCGGCGCGGATGTCGCGCGCGGCCCGGCGCTGGGTCCGCGCCTGGAAGGTGGGCGGCGTGAGGTCCAGCCCGCCCGGCGCCACCCCCAGCAGGCCCCAGGCGGCCTCGCCCTCGTGCATGTAGTCCAGCGTGTCGTAGAAGTCGCCGGGCCGGCCGTTCACCGCCGTGGGCGCGAGCAGGAGCGCCGCGGCCAGCGCTATGTGCACGATACCCGGCCCCCGCTGCAGCAGGGCGCGGATCCGGGCGAGCAGGGCGGCGGCGCGGGCCCTCACGAGGCCGCCAGCGCTTCGGCGCGCGCGAGGTCCACCGAAACGAGCTGGGACACGCCGCGCTCGGCCATGGTCACCCCCAGCAGCCGGTCCATCCGGCTCATGGTCACCGGGTTGTGGGTGATGGCCAGGAAGCGGGTGGACGTGCGGCGGCGCATCTCGTCCAGCAGGCGGCAGAAGCGGTCGACGTTGGCGTCGTCCAGGGGCGCGTCCACCTCGTCCAGCACGCACACGGGCGAGGGATTGGCCAGGAACACCGCGAAGATCAGCGCGCAGGCGGTCAGCGCCTGCTCGCCGCCGCTCATCAGGCTTAGGGTCGACAGGCGCTTGCCGGGCGGGGTGGCGTAGATCTCCAGACCCGCCTCCAGCGCGTCCGTGGACTCCACCAGGCGCAATTCGCCCTGGCCGCCCTCGAACAGGGTGGCGAACAGGCTGCGGAAGCTCTCGTCGATCCGGGCGAAGGCGGCCAGCAGGCGTTCGCGGCCTTCCGCGTTGAGCGCCTCGATGGCGTCGCGCAGCTTGAGCACGGCGCCCTGCAGGTCGGCGCGCTCGCGGGCGAGGACGTCCAACCGCGCCGCCTGCTCGGCCGCCTCCTCCGCCGCGCGCAGGTTGACCGCGCCCAGGCCGTCGCGCTCGCGCTCCAGCGCCAGGAGGTGCGCGTCCAGCGCCGGGGCGCCCGCGGGAAGGGCCACCGCCTCCGCGGCCAGCCGCCGGGCCAGCGCCTCCGGCTCGACGCCCGTGACGCGGCGCAGCTCCGCGGCGGTCTCCTCCAGGCGGTCGCGCGCGGGCTCCAGCCGCGCTTCGGCGGCGGCGCGGCGTTCGCGCGCCTCGCCCGCGGCCGCTTCGGCGGCGCGCAGGGCGCGGTCGGCGTCGGCGGAGCGGCGTTCGGCGGCCGTCCACGCGTCCGCCGCCCGGCCCCGGCGCGCCTGCGCGTCGCCGAACCGGTCGAGCAGGGCGGCGCGGCGGGGGCCGGCGGTCTCCAGCGCCTCCCGCGCGACGCGCAGGGCCTCGCGGCCCCGGCCGGCCTCGGCCTGCAGGGCGGCGAGGCGGGCGGCGGCGGCGGCGGCGCGGCGCGCCCAGTCCTGCGCCTCCCGCGCCAGGGCCTCGCGCCGGCGCCCGCGCCCTTCCCGGGCGCGGCGCTCCACGTCCAGGGCGGCGCGCGCCCCCGCCTCCGCTTCGCGCGCCCGCGCCGCCAGGGTGCGGGCGCCGGCGAGCGGATCGCCGCCCGCGTTGGGCGGCGGGTCGGAGGCGGCCGCGTCCCGCGCGTCGCGCGCGCCGGCCAGTTCCGCCGCTGCGGTTGCAAGGGCGGCGCCGGCCTCGTCCACGTCCGCGCGCAGGCGGGCGGACGCCTCGTCGAGGGCCGAGGCGCGCGCTTCGCGGCCGGCGGCCTCGCGGGCGCCGCGCTCTACCGCCTCGCGGGCGGGGGCGAGCGCGCGCTCGGCGGAGGCGGGAGCGGCGCGGGCGGGCTTGAGCGCGGCCTGGGCGGCGAGCAGGCGGGCGGCGGCGGCGGCGTGGCGTTCGGCGTGCGTCTGCGCCTCCGGGGCGAGCCGCAGCAGCTCGTTCTCGATCTCCCGCAGGCGCGCGCGCTGCTCCAGGCGGCGGGTGGCGGGGCGGGGGGCGTCCGCCCGGCTGGTGAAGCCGTCCCAGCGCCACAGATCGCCCTCCCGCGAGACGAGCCGCGCGCCCGGCGGGACCTCCCGCGCCAGCCGTCCGCCGTCCGCCCGGTCCACCAGGGCGGTGAGCGCCAGCCGCGCGGCGAGCGCGGGCGGCGCCTCCACGTGGGCGGCCAGCGGCGCGGCCCCGGTCGGCCAGGCCGGGGCGGGAACCGGCGCGCCCTCGCGCCAATGGGCCGGCGCGGCGGGGTCGAGCGCGGCCTCCAGCTCCTCGCCGAAGGCGGCGGCGACGGCGGCTTCGTAGCCCCGGGCGGGGACCGTCCGGTCGAGGGCGGGCGGCGCGCCGGTCGCGCGGGCGGGCCGGGCGAGCTGGGCGAGGCCCTGGGCCTCGGTGCGGGCGCGGCGCAGCGCGTCCTCCGCGGTGCGCGACAGGTCGCGCGCCGCCGCTTCCGCGAGCTGGGCCGCCGCCGCCTCGCCCTCGGCGGCCTCCAGCGCCGATCGGGCGGCGGCCAGGGCGGTTTCGGCGCGCACGAGCGCCTCCCGGTCGGTGCTCCCCCGCGCCGGGTCGACGACGGCCAGCGCCGCCCGCTCGGCCTCCGCGGCCGACAGGGCGGCGGCGGCCCGCGCCCGGCGGGCGGCGGCGGCGGCTTCGCGCCCGGCGGCGGCGCGCAGGGCGGCGTCCAGCGCGTCCCGCCGGGCGAGGGCGGCGCGGCGGCGCTCGGTTTCGGCGGCGGCGGCGGCGGCGGCGCGCTCGACGGCGGCGTCCGCCTCCGCGCGGTTCCGTCCGGCGGCGGCCAGCGCCGCTTCCAGCTCGGGCTCGGGCGAGGGTCGGGCCAGCGCGCGGTCGATCTCGGCCAGGTCGCGGTCCGCCCGGCCCCCCGCCGCCCGCGCCTCCTCGGCGAGCTGGCCCTCGCGCTGCAGGTCGGCGCGCAGCCGCGCGGCCTCCGCGTCCAGGCGCTCGACGTCGGCCTCCGCCAGCGCCGCGTCGCGTTCGGCGCGGTCGCGCTCGATGGTGAGGCGCGCGAGCACGGCGGCGGCCACCGTCTCCTCCTCGCGCAGCGGCGGCAGCGCTTCGGCGGCGGCCACCGCCTCCGCCGCCCCGCGCGCGGCGGCTCCGGCGGTCTCGCCCGCGCGGCGCACGGCCTCGTCGGCGGCGCCTTGGGCGGCGGCCAGCGCGTCCGCCGCCTCCCGCCAGCGCCCGTGCAGGGCGGCGGCCTGGACGAGGCGGATGTCGGCGGCGAGGCGGCGGTACTTCTCGGCCTGGCGCGCCTCGCGCTTGAGCCGGTTCAGCGCCCCCTCCAGCTCGCGCGCCACGTCGTCCAGCCGCGCCATGTTGGCCTCGGCGCCCGACAGGCGCAGGTCCGCCTCGTGGCGGCGCGTGTGCAGGCCCGACACCCCGGCCGCCTCCTCCAGTATGCGCCGACGGTTGGAGGGCTTGGCGGCGATCAGCTCGCTGATCTGGCCCTGGCGCACGAGGGACGGCGAGTTCGCCCCGGTGGAGGCGTCGGCGAACAGGAGCTGCACGTCGCGCGCGCGCACCTCAACGCCGTTGACGCGGTAGGTGGAGCCCGCGCTCCGGTCGATGCGCCGCGCCACCTCGATCACCGCCTCGCCGTTGAAGGGGGCGGGGGCGCGGCGCTCGGCGTTGTCGATCTCGAGCTTGACCTCGGCGTGGTTGCGGGCGGGGCGCGCGCCCGAGCCGCCGAAGATGACCTCGTCCATGCCGCCCGCGCGCAGGCTCTTGGCGGAACTGGCCCCCATCACCCAGCGCAGCGCTTCCAAGAGGTTGGACTTGCCGCAGCCGTTGGGGCCGACCACGCCGGTCAGCCCCGGCTCGATGCGCACCTCCACCGCGTCCACGAAGGACTTGAAGCCCGATATGCGCAGCCGCTGGAACTGCAAGGCGCCTCCGACCGCCCCGCCTACTTGCCGCCGGCGTTGCGGTAGGCGGCGGCGAACTGGTCGATCGGCAGCTCGCCGCCCGTGTACTTGTGGCCCGCCAGCGTCTCGTCGACGGTGAGCTTCTTGCCGTTGAAGATGAAGGTGGGGGTGCCGTCGATCTTGTCGACGTCCTCCGCGTGCTGCACCCGGTCGGCTATGCCCTGGATCAGGGCGTCGTCGCGCACGCAGGCCTGCATCTGCGCGGGGGGCAGGCCCATGGACTGGCCGATCCGCGTGTAGATGGTCTTGACGTCGCCCGTGCGGAACAGCTCGTCCTGGCTGGCGAACAGGGCCTCGATGGTGGGCCAGTACTTGTCGCGTCCCGCGCACCGCGCCAGCGCGAAGCCGGCGGCCGAGACCTGTGCGGGCGGGGTGAGGAACTCGCGGATCACGTACCTGACCTTGCCCGTGTCGATGTACTGCTTCTTGACCTGGGGGAAGACCTCCTTGTCGAAGCGGGCGCAGTGGCTGCAGGTGTTGGACAGGTACTCCACCACCGTCACCTTGGCGGTCGGCGATCCCATCACGTACTCGGGCGCGGTGAAGCGCCCCGTCGCCGGACCGTTGGCCGCCGCCGCCGAGGCGCGCCCGCCCGCGTCCGCGCTCTGGTGGCAGGCCGCCAGCAGGCCCACGGCCAGGACGGAGGCGGCGAAACGGCGGGAAGGGCGCATGGAAGGGTCCTGGCGAAGGTCGGGGCAGGCGAAGCAGCCGCGGGCGCGCCTTGTCAACGCGCGCCTTGGCGCAGCACGGCGCGGCCCAGGCCGGCCAGGGCGCGCTTGAGCGGCCCGTCCGGCGCGTCCGCGAGGCTGACGGCGAGCTCGGCCTCGGCGCCCGCGTCCAGCGGCTGGGCGCGGCGGCGCGGCGGCTTGGGCGCGGCGGCCGCGGCGGGCGGGCGCACCGGCCCCTGGACGATCCGCAGCCTGCCCACCGCCTCCGCCCCCAGCACCAGGTTGACGCGCGCCAGGAGGTCGGGCGCCTGGTGCTGAACCAGGGCGGCGGCGGGCCCGTCCACCCGCACCTCCAGCACGCCGGGCGTTCCGCCGCGCGGGCGCGTCACCCGCACGGGCTCGGTGCGGCGCGCCAGCACGTCGCCGGCGATCTCGCGCCAGCGCGCCTTGAGCGCGTGGGGGCCCGCCCCGTGGCGTGCGTCCAGCGCCTTGAGCAGGGGAGCCAGCGGCCGCCCGGCGGGCGGCGGCGGGCGGCGCGCGGGCCGGGTGCGCTTGGTCGCCAGGATGCGCTGGGCCTCCAGGGCGTCGGGAAGGGGGCGGCGGGCCATGCGTCGACTATATCCGCGCCCATGCCCGCCGTCGCGCCGATCGCCGCTTTCGACCGCCCTCGCGCCGACCTGCTGAGGCGCGACCTGCTGGCCTGGTACGACCTCCACGCGCAGGACCGGGCCCTGCCCTGGCGCACCTCGCCCGAAGCGCGGGCGGCGGGCGCGCGGCCCGATCCCTACGCGGTGTGGTTGTCGGAGGTGATGCTGCAGCAGACCACCACGGCCCACGCCGCGCCCTACCACGCCGCCTTCCTGGCGCGCTGGCCGACGGTGGAGGCGCTGGCCGCGGCGGCGGACGAGGAGGTGATGGGCGCCTGGGCCGGGCTCGGCTACTACGCCCGCGCCCGCAACCTCCTGGCCTGCGCGCGGGCGGTGGCGCAGGACCACGGCGGGCGCTTTCCCGACACGGAGGCGGGGCTGCTGGCCCTGCCCGGGTGCGGGCCCTACACGGCGGCGGCGGTGGCGGCCATCGCCTTCGACCGGGCGGCCAACGTGGTGGACGGCAACGTGGAGCGGGTGGCCGCGCGGCTGCACGCGGTGGACACGCCGCTCCCCGCCGCCAAGCCTCGGCTCAAGGCGCTGGCCGCCGCCTGGGTGCGCGACGAGCGGCCGGGCGACTGGGCGCAGGCGCTCATGGACCTGGGCGCGACCGTGTGCCGGCCGAGGTCGCCCCTGTGCGGCCGCTGTCCGGTGGCCGCCGACTGCGCGGGCCTGGCCTCCGGCGCCCCGGCGAGCTTCCCCCGCAAGACGGCCAAGGCGGCGCGCGCCCGCCGCCACGGGGTCGCCTTCGTGCTGACCCGCGGCGAGGAGGTGGCGCTGGTGCGCCGCCCGCCCACGGGGTTGCTCGGCGGCATGCTGGCCCTGCCGACCACTCATTGGGGCTCCTCGCCGCCGGACGAAGCGGCGCTGGCCGCCGCCGCTCCCGTTCCCGCCGACTGGACGCCCGCCGGCGAGGTCGAGCACGTCTTCACCCACTTCCCGCTGACCCTGTCGGTGCTCCGCGCGCAGGCGGACGGCGCCCCGGCCGACCCGCGCCTCCTGTGGACGCCCCTGGACGAGGCCGAACGCACGGCCCCCACCGTCTTCGCCAAAGCCCTCCGCGCCGCGCGAGGACGTCTGCTGTGAGCGCCGCCACCCTGTCGGGAAACGGCGCTCGGCCCCGCCCCGCCCCGTAGCCGCTCCGGCGAGCGGCTTTTCCACCGCATCTGTCTAAGGGCGCCTACGCGCACTCTCCGAAAGGTTGCGGCAAGACTTGGCTGCTAGCGTGCAGGTCAAGGTTTGTGGCGAGCGTTATGAGATCCATCTCCCGCGGGTTCCTGATCGGCGTCGGCGCGACTTCCGTCTCACTCTCGCTGCTGGTCTCGGGCGCCGCCTTCTTCGGGGTTCGGGCCGACCTCGTCCGGCGCCAGCAGCGCCATCAGGCCGAGTACCTGGACGAGCGCCTGGCCAACCTGTCGCGCCGCTTCAAAGCGGTGGCGACCATCCACATGGAGGCCGCGGATGCGCTGAAGGCGCGGATGCGGCGCATGTCGCCCGCCCAGGTGGACGCGCTGATCGACCGCGAACTGCCGCTCCATGCGGACGGTACGCGGCGCAGCCGGCTGGAGGACTTCGACGGCCACCTGAACTCGGAAGGCGACTACGTCCACGGCCTGGGGGCGTTCATCAGCCATGGGGCCACGCTCGGCGGTGTGGAGAAGGCCGCCCTGGCCGCCAGCTTCGACGTGGTCGGCCGGTTCGGCGAAGGCGTCCACGGCGCTTACGACAACTTCTACTTCGCCACGCCGAACAACCGTCTGGTGATGTACGGCCCCGACCGGCCCGACCACCTCGACTTCTATCGGCGCACCGCCCCGGCCGACCTGGACTTCAGCCAGGAGGAGATGCTGCGGATCATCTCGCCGGCGGCCGACCCCGACCATCACGGCCGCTGCACGTCGCTGCAGCACTTGATCCAGGCCCCCCAAGGCAAGCGCCTGGCCACCGCCTGCCTGTCGCCCGTCTATGTCGACGGCCGCTTCGTGGGCGCGTTCGGCTCGTCCATGTCGCTGGCCGATTTCCTGGTCAGCGCCTCGCGCGCGGGCACGGACGGGGCCGCGAGCCTGTTGGTGCGCCGCCAGGGCGACGTGCTCGCCGGCCCGGGCCTGAGCCTTGAGGAGAGCCCCTCGTCCGAGAAGCTGGCCGCGTACGAGCGGCGCTTCGACCTGCGGCGGCTCATGGCGCAGATCCGCGCCACCAACCGCGACAGCGGCGGGCTGAGGAGCCCGGACGGCCGCTACTTCTTCACCTACGGCCGGATCGCCGGACCGGACTGGTACCTGCTGCTCGCCTATCCCGCCTCCGCCCTGGAGTGGTCGGCGCTGAAGTCGGCGAGCTGGGTCTTGGGCCTGGGACTGGCCGCGGCGGCCCTGCAGACGGCGCTGATCCTGCGCCTCGCACGCCGCAAGATCGTGACGCCCCTGGGCGTGCTGGCCGACAGCTGCCTGGCCGAAACCTCCGCCGACCCGCGCCGCCGCCGCCTCGCCGAGCGCGACGACGAGATCGGCGTGCTGGCCCGCGCCCTGTCCGCCGAGCGCGACAACGCCCAGCTCGTGCTCGACTCGCTGGAGGACCGGGTGCGCGAGCGCACCCGCGAGCTGGAGCACGCCGACCAGGGCAGGTCGCAGTTCCTTGCCAAGCTCGGCCATCAGTTCCGCACGCCGCTGAACGGCGTGCTGGCCGCGTCCCAGGCGCTCGTCCTGCGCGACGACGGGCCGCAGGCGCGCGGCCTGGCCGAGGCGGTCCTGACCTCGGGGCGCAGGCTGGAGGAGTTGCTGAAGACCATGCTCGAGGCGTCCCACCCGGACGTGGACGCGCCGTCGCTCGTGATGGAGCCCTTCGGCATGGCCGAACTGCTCGACCAGACCTGCGAACCCCATCGGGCGGCGGCCGAGGCCCGGGGGCTGGAGCTGACCTGGTCGGTCGCCCACGAGCGCCGCGGCCGCTTCTGCGGCGACGCGGGGCGCATCGCCCAGGCGGTGTCGGCCCTCCTCGACAACGCCGTGCGCCACACCGCCCAGGGCTGGGTCGCCCTGCGGGTGGACGCGACGGAGGCGGGGGTGCGCCTGACGGTGACCGACACGGGCGCGGGCCTGGAGGACGGCGTGCGCGAAGCGGTGCTGAAGGGCGAGGGCGGCCTCGCCCACGGCGGCCTGTCGGCCTGCCGCGGGCTGGCCCAGGCCGCGGGGGGCGCGTTCGAGGTGCGCTCGCGACCGGGCTTCGGGTCGATCTTCCGGCTGGAGCTGCCCTTGTCGTGGGTCGCCCCCGTCCGGGCGGCCGCCGAGCCCGCGCCCATGGTCCGGGCGCCGCTGGACGGGGTGCGCGTGCTCCTGGCCGACGACCACCCCACCAACCGCCGGGTGGTCGCCCTCGTGCTGGAGCCCGCCGGCGTGGCGCTCACCGCCGTGGAGAACGGCCGCGAGGCGCTGGACGCCCTGGCCACGGGCGCCTTCGACCTGGTGCTGCTCGACACGGACATGCCGCAGATGGGCGGAACCGAGGCCCTGGCCAGGTTGCGCGAGCAGGAGCGGGAGGCGGGCGCGCCGCGCCTGCCCGCCGTCATGCTGGTGGCGGGGAACGGCGGCCGCGGCGCCCTCACGCCCGGGGCCGACCATCACCTGGCCAAGCCGATCCGCTCGGCGGAACTGCTGGCGGTGGTCGCCTCCCTCGCCTCACGCGACCCGTCCGTCCTCCGGCAGGAGAGGGCCGCCTGAGCGCGCCGCGGGTCAGCCCGCCGCTTCGCGCCAGCCCTCGCCCAAGGCGCCCCGGTCGCGGCGCGACTGCGCGTCCAGCACCGCCAGGTCGGCGTCCGAAGCGTCGCCGGTGCGCGCGGACACGCGGGCGCGCAGCACCTCGGCCGGGGCGGTCAGCCATTCGCCGGCGAAGTCGACGCCCGTGTCGCGCGCCAGGCGCGCGGCGGCGGCGCGTTCGTTCGGACGCAGGAACACCGCGTCCAGCACCACCGACCGCCCGGAGTCGAGCACGCGGCGCGCCGTCTCCAGCAGGGCGGCGTAGGTGCGCTCGCCCTCCGCCTCCCCATAGGCTTCGGGCGGCAGGCGCTCGAGGGGGCCACGGCCCCACAGCCGTTTCCTGACCTCGTCCGAGCGCAGCACCACCGCCCCCGGAGCCCCGCCGAGATCGGGCGCCAGGGCGCGGGCGCGCGTCGACTTGCCCGAGCCGGACAGGCCGCCCACCGCGCGCAGTCGCGGCGGGTGGACGTGCAGGTGCGCCCGCGCCTCGCGCAGGTAGCGCTTCCCGAGCTCCGCGTCGGCGTGGGCGCTGACGTGGGCGCGCACGGCGGCCCGGACGGAGAGGAACAGCGGCAGGAGGGCGAGCCCCGTCCAGGCGGCCTCCCCGTCGGCGCGGGCCGCCTCGTCCAGCCAGCCGTTGAGCACGCGGTTGGCCGCGGGCCGGCAGCCGCGGAACGCCAGGTCCATGAGCAGGAAGGCCGTGTCGTAGAGCACGTCGATCTCGCTCAGCCGGTCGTTGAACTCGATGCAGTCGAAGGGAACGGCCCGCCCGTCCTCCACCACGATGTTGGCCAGGTGGAGGTCGCCGTGGCAGCGCCGCGCGAGGCCCGCCGCGCGGCGGGCCTCCAGGAGCGGGGCGGCTGCGGAGAACGCCTCGTCCGTCGCCGCCAGGAGCGCCCCCACCTCCTCGGCGCCGAGCACGCCCGCCAGGGCGCGCAACTGTTCGGCGTTGGAGCGCACGGTGTAGCCCAGGGCGGCCGTCCCGCCCCCCTCCGGCCGGGCGGGCGCGGCGGCCTGCATGCGCGCCACCTGCCGGCCGAGGGACTCGGCGAAGTCGCCGGACACGCGCGAAGGGTCGTGCGCGAGGATGGCGTCCTCGTCGAAGCGGCGCATCTCCAGCGCCCATTCGACGGCGGCGTCCGCCTCCTGCGGCTCGCCCAGGCGCAGGGCGCCGTCCGCGCCGCGCACCACCGGCCGGGCCGCGCGGTAGATGTCGCCCGCGTGGGGCCGGTTGAACTCCAGTTCCCGCTCCACAGCCCAGCGTCGCTTGGCGAGGCTGGAATAGTCCACGAAGCCGAAGTCCACGGGCTTCTTCAGCTTGTAGGCGACGCCCTCCAGCAGGAAGACCTTGGCGATGGGCGTCTCCTTGACGAGGTCCGCCGGGGCCGCGCCCGGCCGGCCCGCGCCCGCCCGGACGAAGCGCTCGACCTCCGGGTCGAGGTCGGCCCCGCTCAAGGCTGCAGGCGCCGGCCCGACCAGCCGCCCGCGCCGTCCGGCCGGTAGGCGATGCGGTCGTGCAGCCGGTGCGCCCCGTCGCGCCAGAGCTCGATCTCCTGCAGCGCGACGCGGTAGCCGCCCCAGTACGCGGGCCGTTCGGGCTCGCGCCCTTCGAAGCGGGCGGCGGCCCGGGCGGCCTTGGCCTCCAGCGCGGCCCGGTCGGCGATGGGGCGCGACTGGTCCGAGGCGATCGCCGACAGGCGGCTCTGGGGCGAGCGGCTGTTGAAATAGGCGTCCGATTCCGCCTCGCTCACCGGCGAAACGGGGCCGCGCACGCGCACCTGGCGGCGCAGGGTCTTCCAATGCAGGCACAGCGCCGCCTTGGGCGTGGCCGCGAGCTCCAACCCCTTGGCGCTCTCGCGGTTGGAGTAGAACACGAAGCCCTCCGGGCCCCAGCTCTTCAACAGCACCATGCGCAGGTCCGGCAGGCCGTCCGCGTCCACCGTGGCCAGCGCCACCGCGTCCGGGTCGTTGGGTTCCGACTTCTTGGCCGCCTCCATCCAGGCGCCGAACAGCGCCAGGGGGTCGGCCTCGGGCGATAGGTCGTCGGGGGCGGGGACGGGCGGGGGGGCGGGCATGGCAGGCATATAGCGAACGGGCGCCGCCGCGCGCTATGACCGCCGGCGATGTCCCACAACACTTTCGGCCATCTGTTCCGCGTCACCACCTGGGGCGAGAGCCATGGGCCCGCCCTGGGCTGCGTGGTGGACGGCTGCCCGCCGGGCCTGCCCCTGTCGGAAGGCCACATCCAGCCTTGGCTCGACCGGCGGCGGCCGGGGACCAGCCGCTTCGTCACCCAGCGCCGCGAGCCTGACCAGGTGCGAATCCTGTCGGGCGTCTACGAGGGGGCCACCACCGGCACGCCCATCAGCCTCCTGATCGAGAACGTCGACCCGAGGTCCAAGGACTACGGCGAGATCGCCCGTCAGCACCGGCCGGGCCACGCGGACTACGCCTACCGGGCCAAGTACGGGCTGCGCGATCCGCGGGGCGGCGGCCGCTCCTCCGCGCGCGAAACGGCGGCGCGGGTGGCGGCGGGCGCGGTGGCGCGCCGGGTGTTGGGCGCGGGCGTGACCGTGCGCGCGGGCGTGGTGCAGGTGGGCGCGCTTGCCGCCGACCCCGCGCGGTTCGACTGGGAGGAGGTGGAGCGCAACGCGCTGTTCTCTCCCGACCCCGCCGTCGTGCCCGCCTGGGAGGCGCGGCTGGACGAGGCGCGGCGCGCCGGCTCGTCCGTCGGGGCGGTGGTGCAGGTGGAGGCGCTGGGCGCGCCCGCCGGCTGGGGCGCGCCGCTCTACGGCAAGCTGGACGCCGAACTCGCCGCCGCCCTCATGTCCATCAACGCGGTCAAGGGCGTGGAGATCGGCGCGGGCTTCGGCGCCGCGGCGCTGGACGGGCGCGAGGCGGGGGACGAGATGCGCGCCGGCGCGGACGGGCCGCGGTTCCTGTCCAACCATGCGGGCGGCGTGCTGGGCGGGATATCCACCGGTCAGCCGGTGGTGGCGCGCCTGGCGCTCAAGCCCACCTCCTCCATCGCCACCGCGCGCCGCTCGCTGGACGAGGACGGACGGGAGGTGGAGGTCGCGACCCATGGCCGCCACGATCCCTGCGTGGGCCTGCGCGCCGCCCCCGTGGCCGAGGCCATGCTGGCCTGCGTGCTGGCGGACGCCAAGCTGCGCCACCGCGGCCAAACGGGACGCTGAAAGCCCGGGCGCGCTCAGTCGACCGCCAGCCGCGCCAACGCCTCGCCCGTGAGCCGGCGAGTGGTCCAGCCGTCCATCGCGCCCGCTCCCAGCGCGTCGTAGAAGCCGATGGCGGGCGCGTTCCAGTCCAGCACCGCCCATTCCAGCCGCGCCAGCCCCTCGTCGCGGCAGCGGCGGGCCAGGGCGCGCAGCAGCGCCAGCCCCGCCCCGCGGCCCCGGGCGTGGGGGCGCACGTACAGGTCCTCCAGCCAGAGGCCGTGGCGGCCGGCGAAGGTCGAGAAGGTGGGGAACCACAGCGCCATGCCGCAGGGAACGCCGTCCACCTCCGCCAGGTCGCAGAACACGCGCGGCGCCGGGCCGAACAGCGCCGCGTGGAAGTCGTCCGCCGTCGCGCGCACTTCGTGGGCCAGGCGCTCGTACTCGGCCAGTTCCATGACGAAAGCGGCCACGAGCCCCGCCTCGTCCGGGCGGGCCGGCCGCACCGACACCGTTGCGTCCACCATAGCGTCCACCTCCCCTCGCTTGACCCCGCCCGCCACTGGCGGCTTATGTCCGTGCGAATTGGAAGTTAACCGCGAAGGACGCGCATGTCCCTGTCACGCCTGAGCTGGGCGCTCGCCGCAGCCGCCCTGCTCGCCGCCGCTCCGGCCGCCCACGCCGCCGAGAAGAAGGCGGACGCGCCCGCCATCACCGCCGAGCAGATGGCGCGTGGCAAGAAGGAGGCTCCCGCCCTCGTCCAGGCCGCCGGCGCGCGCTGCACGGTGAAGGACGCCGCCTACCGCGGCTCGGGCAAGGGTGCGGGCGGCAAGAACGAGGACGTCTACGAGGTCAGCTGCGACGAGGGGCTGGGCTACCTGATCCTGAACGTGGCGGGCGCGCCCAAGCCCACCGCCTACGACTGCCTGGCCGCGGCCGGCGGCGGCACCACCTGCGTGCTCCCCGCCAACGCCGACCCGAAGGCCGGCCTGACCCAGCTGGCCACCGCCGCCGGCCGCACCTGCCCGGTGTCGGCGGCGCGATATGTCGGCACCTCCACCAGCACGGGCGAGACCTTCTACGAGGTGGCGTGCGGCGCGGCTCCCGGTTTCCGCCTGGGCGTGCCCTCCAGCCCGGGCGCCAAGCCCGACGCGACCGACTGCTTGGCGCTGGCCGGCACGAGCAACGCCTGCACCCTCACCACCAAGCAGCAGTCGCTGGCCTCGCTGACCCCGCTGGTCCAGGCCTCCGGCCGCACCTGCCAGGTGAGCGACGGGCGGCTGATCGGCGCCTCGGAGGCCAACAAGTCGACCTATTACGAAGTGGCCTGCAGCGGCGCGGCGGGCTTCGTGCTGGCCACCGACACCAGCACGGGCAAGTACAAGGAGGCCATCGACTGCGCCCGCGCCCAGGGGCTGGCCGGCGGCTGCACCCTGACCTCGGCCAGCGTGAGCAACGCGGCGGCCATCCAGCGCTACACCCAGCTCGCCGGCAAGGCGGGCTTCCCCTGCAACGTCTCCAAGTTCCGCTCCATCGGCGAGAGCGGCGGCCGCGACGTGGTCGAGCTCGCCTGCTCCAACCGTCCCGACGGGGCGATCGCCGTACTGTCCGACACGGGACATTCGGAGATCTACGACTGCGTGCGCGCCGGCGCGCTGAAGCAGACCTGCCAGCTTTCCAGCCCGGACGTCGTGTACGACAAGTACAGCGCCGCCCTGGCCGCCAAGGGCCGCGGAAGCTGCAAGGTGTCGAACGCGCGCTACCTCGGCCAATCCAAGACCACCGGCGGCGACGTGGTGGAGACGGCCTGCGCCGACGGCAAGCCCGGCTGGGTGGCCTTCTTCGCCGCCGGCCCGAGCCCGCGGGTCGAGCAGCTCCTGAGCTGCCGCCAGGCGGCCAACGACGGCAGCGCCTGCCAGCTCCCCACCAACCTGGCGGGCAACGGCCCCACCAAGGGCTGACCCCCTCCGCCCCGGCGACGGACGAGAGGCCCGCGGGACGACCGCGGGCCTTCTTCGTTTGCGCGGTTCAGCGCAGCACGGCCTCGATCAGCACGGGGCCGGGCTCGGCCATGGCGCGGGCGAAGGCGGCGTCGAAACCCTCGGCCGTGTCGACGCGCACGCCCGCCACGCCGAAGCCGGCCGCGAGCGCGACCCAGTCCATGACGGGGGCCGACAGGTCCAGCAGGCGGCGCGCCGCCGATCCCGCCTCGCCCGAGCGCGTGCGCTTCAGCTCGATGTCGAGGATGCGGTAGCGGCGGTTGGCGAACACCACGGCCGTCACGTCCAGCTTCTCGCGCGCCATCGTCCACAGCGCCTGCAGGGTGTAGGCGGCGGCGCCGTCGCCGTTGAGCGACACCACCTTCGCCGTCGGCCGCGCCACCGCGGCCCCGACCGCCACGGGCAGGCCCTGGCCGATGGCGCCTCCCGTCAGCATGAGCCAGTCGTGGGGCCGCGCGCCCCGCGTGCGGGTGAACACCGGCAGGCCGGCGGTGACCGCGTCGTCCGACACCACCGCGTCGTGCGGCATGTGCCGCGCCAGGCTGTCGCCCACCGTGTGGCTGTTGAGCTCGCCGGCGGGGGCGGCGGGCTTCTCCCGTTCGACGACGGGGCCGGCGGCCGGCGCGTCCAGGGCGGCGGCCAGGGCGGCCAGGGCGGCGGGCGCGTCCTCCTCGGACGAGGCCAGGGTCGCCGTCGCGCAGCCGGGCGGGACGAGGACGGTGGGCAGGTCGGGATAGGCGAAGAAGGCCACGGGCTCGCGCGTTCCCGCCAGAACCATGAGGTCGGCGCCCTCCAGGTCGGACAGGGCCGCTTCACCGAAGTACAGGACCCGCTCCGGCGCGAAACGCCCCGCGCCCCGCGGCAGGCGGCCGACGAAGGTGTCCACCATGACGCGCACGCCCGCCGCGGCGACCCGTCCCGCGGCGGACAATCCCTCGCCCGTGCAGGCGCCGGAGCCCAGCAGCAGCACCGGCGCCTTCGCCGCCTTCAGCGCCGCCGCCAGGGTCCGCACCCGCGCCGGAGGGGGCTGGAGCCGGGGCGCGCGCGATCGCGGGCGGGCCGGACCGGAGGCGGGCGACCAGGCGCAGTCGGCCGGCAGCACCAGCGTGGCGGGGCCGGGCCGCGGCAGGAGGCTCGCGGCCACCGCTTCGGCGGCGGCCTCCGCCGCGTCGTCCGCGGTCAGCGCCGCGCGCGTCCACACCGACACCGGGCGCGACAGCCCCTCGATGTCGGACGCCAGCGGCGCGTCGTTGCGGGCGTGGTGGACGGCGTGGTCGCCCACGATGTTGACCACCGGGCTGCCGGCGCGCCGTGCGTTGTGGAGGTTGGCCGACCCGTTGGAGAGGCCGGGGCCCAGGTGCAGCAGGGTGGCGGCGGGCTTGCCCGCGATCCGGGCGTAGCCGTCCGCCGCGCCCGTCGCCACCCCCTCGAACAGGCACAGGATCGGGCGCACCCGCGGCTCGCGGTCGAAGGCGGCCACCATCTGCATCTCGCTGGTGCCCGGATTGGCGAAGCAGGTCTCCACCCCGCAGTCGGCGAGGGTCGCCAGCACCGCCTCCGCCCCGTTCATGCGCGCGCCTCCGCCGGCGCGGCGGCCGCGGCCATGTCGATGACGTCCGCGCCCGGCGGGTCGGCGAACAGCCGCTCGATCTCCGCCGCCCGGCGTGCGCGCGCCAGCGCCTGGTTGAGGTAGCCCTTGTCGGTCAGCTCGCCCGAGCGCGGGTCGGGCAGGTGGTCGAGGAGCAGCACGCGCGCCACCCGTCCGCCCGCCGCGCCCGCGTTGAGCCGGGCGATCCCCGCCCTCACCGCCGCCCGCACCTTGGGCGCGTCGTGCACCGCCTCCGCCCCGCCGCCGCCCGCGAGCTCCACGCAGGCGCTCCGGTTGAGGAAGACGAGCAGGCCCACCCCCCCGCGCCCTTCGCCGCAGACCACGAAGTCGGAAGCGGCCGCCCCCACCGCGGAAAGCGCCGCCAGCCGCAGCGGCCCGGCGCCCACGAAGACGCCGGTGGCGAGCTTGAAGTTCTCCGACAGGCGGCCGTCGAACAACAGTTCGGCCACGGGCGCCGCCAGGTCCGGCCCGCTCACCGCGTCGCCGGTGGGGTAGAAACCGTCCGCGTCCAGCTCCAGCGGCCGGACCGAGCCGTCGGCCAGGCGGTGGCCCGGCGAGACCTGCGGACCGCGCACGCGCAGCTCCCGGCGGCCGTCCACCGGGACCAGCCGCGCGGTCGTGCCCGGCACGGGGTGGCCGAGGATCCCCGCCGTGGCGTTGGTCCAGTGGACGTTCATGGCGGTGGGGGCGGTCTCGGTCGCGCCGTAACCCGCAGCGAAGGTGATCCGCTCGCCCACCGTGCGCACGCCGGCCGCCTGGACGCGGTCCATCACCGACTGGGGCAGGCCCGCCCCGCCGTACTGCATGACGCGCAGGTCGGCGAAGAAGGTGCGCGCCAGCGCGTCGTCCCGCTCCAGCGCGTCCGCCAGCAGCATCCAGCCCGCCGGCACCATGTGGTGATAGGTCGAGCGCACCTCGGCCAGGTTGCGCAGCGTTTCGGCGAAGCGCGCGGGCGTGGGCAGGCCCGCGTCCACGTACATCGTTCCGCCCCGGTGCAGCACGTAGTGCAGGAGGGCGTTGGCCCCGAGGCTGTGGCTCCAGGGCGAGGCGTTGACCGTCACGGGCGGGTCGGGGTCGTCGTAGCAGGCGGCGATCTGCGCGGCGTTGACCGCCAGGTTGGCGTGGGTGTTGACCACCGCCTTGGGCGCGCCCGTCGAGCCGGAGGTGAGCAGGAGCTTGGCGGCCAGGGCGCCCGTGGCCCGGTCCGCCACGGCGGGCCCGCGCAGCAGGTCGGCCAGGGCGAGCGCGCGGCCGCGAGCGCCGGTCGCGGCGATCACCGGACCTTCGAAACCTTCCAGCGCCGGGCCGAACAGGGCCCCGTCGTCCACGAAGATCGCCGTCGGCCGCACCAGGGCCAGGGCGTGGGCGAGGCGGGCGGGGTCGGCCCCCGGCAGGCCGTACTGGAACGAGACGGGGGCGGCCGGCGCGCCCAGCCGCATGGCGGCGTAGGTCGCCAGCGCCGTGTCGATCCCGTTGCGCGCCAGGATCAGCAGCGGCCGGTCCGGGCCGACGCCCAACCCCTCCAGCCCGCCGGCGAGCGCCGCCACCGCCTCTCGCGCCGCGCCGAAGCCCAGGGTGCGCCAGCCCGCCCCGTCGCGCTCGGCCAGCCAGACCGCGTCCGGCGCATGCTCGGCCCAGTGGTCCAGCGGGCCGTTGGTGGTGGAGAAGGCGTCCGACACCTCGCCCGTGTTGGCGAACTCCAGCACGCCGGGCGCGGCCCAGCCGACCCCGACCGACGAGCGGCGATAGCGCGGGTCGCGCCAGGGCGCGGTCACGCCGCGGCGACCGGGGCCGCCGCACGCGCGCCCAAGGTTTCGTGGAAGCGCACGGGCTCGCCCTCCGCCGGAGCGACCACCTCGTCCTCGCGCATGACCACCCGGCCGCGGATCACGGTGGCGGCGACCCAGCCCCGGGTCTCGAATCCGTCGAAGGGCGTCCAGCCCGCGCGGCTGGCCATGTCGGCGTGGGACAGGGTGCGGCGCGCCTCCAGGTCCACGATCGTCATGTCCGCGTGGAAGCCCTCGGCCAGGCGCCCCTTGTCCGCCAGGCCGAACACGCGCTGGGGCCCGTGGCTCGTCAGGTCCACGAAGCGCTCCAGCGACATGCGCCCCGCCGCCACCGCCGTCAGCATGACGGGCACGAGCGTCTGCACGCCGGGCATGCCCGAGGGCGAGGCGGGGTAGGGCCGCGCTTTTTCCTCCTTCGTGTGCGGGGCGTGGTCGGAGCCCAGCACGTCGATCACGCCGGACGCCACCCCGCGCCACAGGCCCTCGCGGTGGCGCGCTTCGCGCACGGGCGGGTTCATCTGGGCGTAGCCGTGCAGGCGCTCGTAGATCTCCGGCCCGGCCAGCGTCAGGTGCTGGGGAGTGGTCTCCACGCTGGCCACGTCCTTGTGCCGCGCGAGGATGGCGACCTCCTCCTCGGTGGAGACGTGCAGCACGTGGATGCGCGCGCCCGCCGCGATGGCCAGGCGGATCAGCCGCTCGGTGGACTGCACCGCGCTCTGCACGTCGCGCACCTCCGGGTGGCTGGTCCAGTCGCCGGCGCGCGCCAGCGGCCGGCGCTCGACCAGGCGGTTCTCGTCCTCCGAGTGGAAGGCGGCGCGGCGGCGGATGTTCTTGAGCACCCGCGAGACGCCCTCGTCGTCGGCGATCAGCAGGGAGCCGGTGGAGGCGCCCATGAACACCTTGATCCCGCAGCAGCCGGGCAGGCGCTCCAGCTCGCCCACCTCGTCGGCGTTGGCGTGGGTGGCGCCCACGTAGAAGGCGTGGTCGCAGTCCATCCGCCCTTTGGCGCGGGCCAGCTTGTCGGCGAGCGCCTCGGGGGTGGTGGTGGCCGGCTCGGTGTTGGGCATCTCGAACACCGCCGTCACGCCGCCCAGCACCGCTGCGCGACCGCCGGTCCGCAGGTCCTCCTTCCACTCGAGCCCCGGCTCGCGGAAGTGGACCTGGCTGTCGATCACGCCGGGGAGCACGGTCAGGCCCCGGGCGTCGAACACCTCGCCCGCGTGGGCCTGGTGGAGGTCGCCGATCGCCGCCACCCGGCCCGCGCGCACGCCCACGTCGGCGAGGCCGCGCCCGGCGTGGTTGAGCACCTCGCCGCCGCGCACGATCAGGTCGTAGGTCTCAGCCATGGGCGGCCTCCGCGGGTCGGGGGAACAGGGGTTCGGTGTCTCGCACCAGGTCGCGCGCCGCGGCCGTCACCCGGTCGACGGCGAGGTCGCGCATGTGCTGGATCGTCTGGTTCAGGGCGGGGTCCAGCGCGGTGAACGCCTCGAAGGCGCGGGGCCCGCGCACCACCCGCGCGTTCGGACCCCAGGGCGCGTAAAGCCGGTCGTCCGACGGGCCGAACAGGCCCAGGGTCGGCGTTCCCGCCGCCGCCGCCAGGTGCATCAGCCCCGAATCGTTGCCCACGAACAGGCGCGCCCGCTTCAGCGCGGCGTAGGCGGTGAGCAGGTCGAGCTTGCCGGCGGCGTCGATCAGCCGGGCGCGGGGCACGGCGCGGCGCACCTCCTCGCAGGCGTGGCGGTCGTCCGGCCCGCCCAGCAGCAGGAGCCGCCCGCCTGCGAGCGGACCGCCTTCGCCCAGGAGCTCGGCGGTCATCACGGCGAAGCGCTCGGCGGGCCAGGTCTTGCCCATCCAGTTGGCGGCGGGGGCGACGGCCAGTATGGGCCGGTCCCCCCCACCCGCGTCCGCGCCCGCGCGCAGGAAGGCGTCGGCCGCCGCCTCGGTTTCGGCGCTGGTGAACAGGTGCGGCGCGGGCGGGTCGTCGTCCAGGCGCAGCACGTGGGCGGCCTCCAGCACCTTGTGGACGGGCTCGGCCCCCGGCGGCGGCGCGCGACGCACCGCGCGGCGGCGCGCGTCCAGCAGGCGCGCCAGCCCCGAGCCGCGCATGTCGAGCACGAGGCCCCAGCGGCGACCGCGCACCCGGCGCCACAGGTCGAACCAGTGCAGGCCGCCGCGGCGCTTGTCGAACACGATCAGCCGGTCGAGGCCGGGCAGGTCGCGGAACAGGGGCGCGGCCAGCGGCCCGGCGGCCACCGTGAAGCGCGCGTGGGGCGCTTCCTCGACCAAGCGCGCGAGCAGGCCGGAGGAGAGCACGGCGTCGCCGATCCGCGAGGAGGTGACGAACAGGACGGGAAAGCGCGGCGCGGCCATGTGCGCCGCTTCTAGCCCGGTCGGGCCGCGGCTGCGAGCCGCCCTCCGTTCTCCCCGCCCTGGCGCCGGGCCGGGGCCGCGCCGATATGTCAGCCATGATGGACGCCCGCACCGCCCGGCTGGACGACCGCGCCCTGCTCCGGGTCACCGGGCCCGAGGCGCGGCCCTTCCTCAACCGCCTGCTCAGCCAGGAGGTGGAGACGCTGGGGCCCGGCGACCTGCGCCATGCGGCCCTGCTCACCCCCCAGGGCCGGGTGCTCTACGACCTGTTCCTGTTCGGCGAGGCGGAAGGCGTCGTGGTGGACGTGGCGGCGCAGGCGCGCGACGCCCTGGCCGCACGGCTGGGCATGTTCCGGCTGCGCGCCGCGGTGGAGATCGCTCCCGACGAGGGCGGCGTGCACGTGCTCTGGGGCGCGGACCACGCCCCCGCCGGCTGGCGCCGCGACCCGCGCACGCCGCTCGCCGGCTGGCGCTTCGCGGGCGACGCCCCGCCCGCCCCCGACGCGAGCTCCGCCTCCGCCGAGGACGCGCGCGCGCGCCGACTGACCCTGGGGCTGGTCGAAGCGGTGGCCGACGACCTGTCGGACCGCGC
Organism: uncultured Caulobacteraceae bacterium; assembly: GCA_964235945.1. GTDB lineage: Bacteria > Pseudomonadota > Alphaproteobacteria > Caulobacterales > Caulobacteraceae > JASLDZ01. The sequence continues at coordinate 61,521 of CAXSDV010000004.1, read as the reverse complement.
CTACGCGACCGAGCTCAACCTCGACCTGCTTCACGGCGTGGACTTCTCCAAGGGCTGCTTCGTCGGCCAGGAGACCACCTCGCGCATGAAGCGCCGCGGCGGCATGAGGAGCCGCGTGCTGCCGCTGGAGGTGGAGGGCGCCGCACCCGGGGCCGAGGTGCTGGCGGGGACGCTGCGCGCGGGCGAGGTGGCCGCCGCCGGGCCGGGCCGCGCCCTCGCCCTCCTGCGCTTGGACCGCTCGACGGGGCCGTTGACCGTCGACGGCCGCCCCGCCCGCCTGTCGCTCCCCGCCTGGCTCCCCGCCGACCTGCTCGCCCCCGCCCCAGAGACCCTTGCGGAGACCGTTCCTTGATCCGCGCCCTCGCCGCCGCCGTTCTACTGGCCACTCTTTCCGCCGTTCCCGCCCCGGCGCGCGACGCCGCCCCCGCAGCCACGGTGAACGTCGCCATCGGCGCCGACCTTCGCTCGGAGGAGGCGCGCTACGGCCGACGGGAGGACGCCGTGCTGAGCCACATGCTGGTTTCGGACGTCGCCAAGGCGGCGGCCAAGGGCGGCTTCACCCGGCTGGACCTCGTCATCGAGTACGCCCGGCCCAACCGGCCCACCATCAACCAGCTTTCCCTCGATCCCGGCCTCAGCTTCGACAGCGTGGCGGTGGGCGGGGCCACCGTCAGCGGCGCGGCCTACGGCGCCGACGGTGTCGCGCATCCGCTGAAATTCTCCTGGTACCAGACCGACTTCGCGCAGGAGTTGGGCGTCGGCGTCTGGTACGACGCCGACCGCGCCTTCCAGCTCCTCTCGGTCGAGCTGGCCCACGGCGAGGTCCCCGACCGCTACACCGGCGGCCGCCTCACCGCGCGACCCTACACCGGTCTGCACGACGCGTTCTGACCTGGGCCGCTTCACGGCGTCCCGCGCGGTCCGGCCTCCTCGACGGGTTCCGCCGGCCGGCCCGGGAGCGTAGATCGGGACGTGCCCAGAGCGACCCCCTCCGACTCGGCCTCCAAGGCGCGCGGCCCCGTCCCCCGGCCCGCGCCGACCCTGCGCTTGGAGTTGGAGCACGACGGTCCCGTGTGCGGAGTGGACGAAGCGGGGCGGGGTCCCTGGGCGGGCCCCGTCTGCGCCGCGGCGGTGATCCTCGACCCGCGCCGCATCCCCGCGGGCGTGGACGACTCCAAGAAGCTGTCGGCCAAGGCGCGCGAGGCGCTGGAGCTCGAGATCAAGGCGGCGGCCGTCGCCTGGGCTGTGGCCTTCGCGGACGTGGACGAGATCTTCGAGCTCAACATCCTGCACGCCACCGGGCTGGCCATGCGCCGCGCGGTGTCGGCGCTGAGCCCGGTGGCGGCTTTCGCCCTGGTGGACGGCAACTACCGCTTCCCTCTGCCCTGCCCGGTGAGGACGGTGGTGGGCGGCGACGCCCTGTGCCTGTCCATCGCCGCCGCCTCCATCCTGGCCAAGACCGCGCGCGACTGCCTGATGGCCGAGATGGACAGGACGCACCCGGGTTACGGCTTCGCCGCCCACAAGGGCTACCACGCGCCCGTCCACGTCGAGGCGCTGCTGCGCCTGGGCCCGTCGCCCATCCACCGCCGCGGCTGGGCCCCGGTCCGCACCCTGCTGGAGGGCGGGACGCTCGACGCGCGGAACAAGGCGGCGTGACCGCGGCCGACGACGCCGGCCTGCGCGCGCGCGCCGCCGCGGGCGTCGGCGTCCCCCTGCGCCTGCACCTGCCGGCCGAAGCCCTGGGCGCGATGGGGAGGCTGCGCGGCCTCGTCCGCTCCTCGGAGGTGGTGCTGGCGCTGGTGGCCGCCCTGGTGGGCATGGGCGCGGGCGCTTCGGTGACGGGCATGAGCCTGGTCAGCCAGGCGCTGCACGTGCTGCTGTTCGGCATCCCCGTCGACCAGCGGCTCAGCGCCTCCACCCACCTCGACCCCTGGCGCGTCCTGCTGGCGCCGGCGGCGGGCGGCGCGCTGCTGGGCCTCACCGAACTCTGGCGCACCTGGGCGCGGGCGCGCACGCCGGTCGACCCGGTGGAGGCCAACGCCCTGCGCGGCGGGCGCATGTCCTTGCGCGACAGCGTGCTGGTCAGCCTGCAGACCCTGCTCTCCAACGGCTGCGGCGCGTCCGTCGGGCTGGAGGCGGGCTACACCCAGATCGGCTCGGGCCTGGCCAGCCGGCTGGGGCTGACCCTGAACCTGCGCCGGGCGGACCTGCGCGTGATGGTGGGGGCGGGCGCGGCCGGGGCCATCTCCGCCGCCTTCGGCGCGCCCATCACCGGGGCCTTCTACGCCTTCGAGCTGGTCATCGGCGTCTACACCGTGGGCAACGTGGCGGCGGTGATGTCCGCCTCCCTCGCCGCCTGGCTGACCGCCCAGGCGCTGGGCGGCAGCCCCTACGCCTTCCACGCGGTGCAGGTCTATCCGCTGCACCCCTCCCACTACCTCGTCATCCTGGGGCTCGGGCTGATCTCGGCGGGACTGGGCGTGACCCTGATGCGCGGGGTGGAGATGACCGAGCGCGCCTTCGCCGCCTCGCGCCTGCCGCCCTGGGCGCGCCCGGCGCTGGGGGGGCTGATCGTGGGAAGCCTCGCCCTGATCACCCCTCAGGTGCTGGCCGCGGGGCACGGGGCCATGGGGCGGGACCTGGGCGTGACCCTGCCCGCCAAGGTGATGCTGGGGCTGATCGGCCTGAAGATGCTGGCGGCGCTGGTGAGCCTGGGCTCCGGCTTCCGCGGCGGCCTGTTCTTCTCGTCCCTGTTCATCGGCGCCCTGACCGGCAAGCTGTTCGGCCAGGGCTTCACCCACTTCCTGCCCGAGTACGGCCTGGACCCCGCCGCCTGCATGCTGGCGGGCATGGGCACGCTGGCGGTGGCGGTGGTGGGCGGGCCGCTGACCATGAGCTTCCTGGTGCTCGAGACCAGCGGCGACCTGGGCCTCACCGCCGCGGTGCTCACCGCCTGCGTGGGCACGAGCCTCGCTGTGCGTGAAACCTTCGGCTACTCGTTCTCGACCTGGCGGCTGCACCTGCGCGGCGAAACCATACGTTCCGCGGCGGACGTGGGCTGGATCCGCAACCTCACCGTGGGCAAGCTGATGCGCTCGGACGTGCGGGTGATGGACGGTTCGGCCACCTTGGCCGAACTGCGCCGCAGCGTGCCGCTGGGCTCGCGCCACGTGGTGGTCGCGGTGGACGAGGCGTCGCATTACCTGGGCGTGGTGGCCATGGCCGACGCGTTCGCCGCCGAACGCGACGCGGCCAAGGACACCACCCGCGTGTCGGACCTGGCGAAGCTCAAGGAGTCGGCGCTCCTGCCCGACATGAACGTCAAGACCGCCATGAGCCTGTTCGACCGGGCGGAGGCCGAGACCCTGGCGGTGGTCGACAACGCGGAGGACCGCCGGGTGGTGGGCCTGCTCACCGAGGCTTACGCCACCCGCCGCTACGCGGAGGAGCTCGACAAGGCCAGCCGCGGCCTGGTCGGCGGCGACTAACGGTCATCTCGCCTTAACCACGAGCGACCCAGACTCCCTCGGCGGAGGACGGGCATGAGCGACGCGGCCGGGACCATCATCGAGGGCGACTGCCTGGAGGCGCTGGCGCGCCTGCCCGAGCGGTCGGTCGACCTCGTCTTCGCCGACCCGCCCTACAACCTCCAGCTCGGCGGCGACCTGCACCGCCCCGACAACAGCCGTGTCGACGCGGTGGACGACGATTGGGACAAGTTCGGCTCGTTCGAGGAGTACGACAAGTTCACCCGCGCCTGGCTCGCCGCCTGCCGGCGCGTGCTGAAGGACGAGGGCGCCATCTGGGTGATCGGCAGCTACCACAACGTGTTCCGCCTGGGCGCGACCCTGCAGGACCAAGGCTACTGGCTGCTCAACGACGTGGTGTGGAGGAAGTCCAACCCCATGCCCAACTTCAAGGGCACGCGCCTGACCAACGCCCACGAGACGCTGATCTGGGCGGCCAAGTCGCGCGGCCAGCGCCGCTACACCTTCAACTACGACGCGCTGAAGGTCGCCAACGACGACCTGCAGATGCGCTCGGACTGGCTCCTGCCGATCTGCAACGGCGAGGAGCGCATCAAGGGCGAGGACGGCAGGAAAGCCCACCCCACCCAGAAGCCCGAGGCGCTGCTGCACCGGGTGCTGCTGGCCTCCACCCGGCCGGGCGACGTGGTGCTGGACCCCTTCTTCGGCTCGGGCACCACGGGCGCGGCGGCCAAGCGCCTGGGCCGCCGCTTCATCGGCATCGAGCGCGACCCCGGCTATGCGGAGGTCGCGCGCCGGCGCATCGCGCAGGTCGTGCCCCTGCCGCCCGAGCAGGCGGGCGTCACCGGCTCCAAGAAGAACGAGCCGCGCATCCCCTTCGGCATGGTGATCGAGGCGGGCCTCTTGCGCGCGGGCGACGAGCTCTACTGCCCCAAGGGGTCGCGTCGCGCCCAGGTGCGCGCGGACGGCAGCCTGATCGCGGGCGAGCTGCACGGCTCCATCCACAAGCTGGGCGCCATGGTCGACCAGGCCGCCGCCTGCAACGGCTGGACCTTCTGGCACATGAAGACCGACCGCGGCCTCCAGCCCATCGACGGCCTGCGCGCCCAGCTCCGCGCGGGCCTGGCCTGAGCGCAGCCGCGGTCGCCCGCTGGCGGATGGGATCGGCCGTCGTCATCTGAGGCGGCATGACCGTCGCGTCGTCCGTCCTCGCCACCTCCGCGCCCGGCCCGCGCCGGCGCGTGCGGCGCGACGCGTCGGCCCTGGCGGCGGCTCTCCTGATCCACGCGGGCCTGCTGGCCCTGGCGCTGGCCTTCGCGGGCGGGGACGCGCCCGCCCTGCGCCCGGCGCCTCCGCTGACCTTGGCGCTGGCGCCGCCGCCCCCCGTCCCGCCGCCCCACGCCCCGCGCCGCCGGGCGGGCGGCTCCCCCGCCTCCGCACCCAAGCGCGCCCGCCCGGCCTCGCCCCGTCCGCAGCCTCGGCGGGCGCCGTCCCCACGGGT
>CAXSDV010000004.1:11693-56429 GCA_964235945.1 uncultured Caulobacteraceae bacterium | reverse complement strand
GCGCCCGCCCGGCCTCGCCCCGTCCGCAGCCTCGGCGGGCGCCGTCCCCACGGGTTCTCCCGCCCACGCCGGTGGAGCCCCTCCCCATCCCGCCGCCCGTCCTGGCCGCACCCGTCGGCCCCGCGCCCGCTTCGCCCGTGACCGGGGCGGGCGCCTCCGCCGGGACGGGGGCGCAGGGGGTGGGCGCGGGCTCCGGCCCGGGCGGCCCGGGCGGCTCGGGCTTGGCCGACCCGGACTGGATGGACTGGCCGCAGGGCGAGGAGGTGGACCGCCGCTACCCCCGAGCCGCCTACGAGGCCGGCCGCGGTGGATCGGTGGTGCTGCGCTGCCGCGAGCGCACGAACGGCCGCGTCGACGGCTGCCGCGTGCTGTCGCAAACGCCTCCGGGCGAGGGCTTCGGCCGCGCCGCGCTCGACCTGTCCCGCTTCTTCCGCTTCCGCCCCCTGCGCATCGACGGCCGCCCTGCGGAGACCACGATCACCATCCCCTACGACTTCGCCGTCGACGACGACGGCCCGGGCGACGCCCGCTGAGCCGCCGCCCCGCGGTTTTCAACCGCACCGACCGCCGATCGCCGTAGGCGGCGCTGAACGGGCGGGGTCGGGTTCACGTACGCCGTAACGGCGCGTCATGACGGCCCGCACGTCCGCCCCCCTCTGCGATCGACGTTCTCCGGAAGCTGCGCTCCGCGCGCCCGAGCGCCCGCGCCGTTCCCATCGCCGGGTCGTCCAAGCGCGCCGCCTGCGAGGCCGAGCAGGCCAAGCGCGACGGCCTTTCGCGCCCGCGATCCCCGGTCGCATCCGCTTGGGCGGGCCTGCGGCGATGTGACTCCCTCCGGGGAGCGGGGTGCGCTGATTGGACGGGCGCCGCCGGCGGGCGCGGGGCGCCAAAGCTTGGGCGTCATCGCATCGCGGGAGCGCGCCATGTTCGACGGTCAAGCCGCAGACTTCGACTGCGTCGTCGGGACGGCTCCCGCGCACCAAGTCCCGACCGGCGGCCGGGTGGAGGCGCTGAGCCTCAGTCCGGTCCACGGCTTCAGCAAGGTCCCCCGGCCGCGGATCACGCTGCTGGCGGGCCTGGGCGTGGAGGGGGACGCCCACTGCGCGGCCACCGACCAGCACCTGAGCCTGGGCAAGCCGAACCCGCCGCCCAACATCCGCCAAGTCCACCTGTTCGCCGCCGAGATGATGGACGAGTTGGCCGCGCGCGGCTTCGCGGTCGGGCCGGGGGCGGTGGGCGAGAACGTGCTGGTGCGCGGGCTCGACCTCCTGTCCCTGCCGTTGGGCGCGCGCCTCGTGTTCCCGAGCGGGGCGAGCGTGGAGTTGACGGGCAAGCGCACGCCGTGCCGTCTGCTCGACCGTCTGGGCAAGGGGCTGATGAAGACGCTCCATGGGCCCGGCAAGTGGGGTGAGAACCCGCTGGCGGGGGTGTTGTCGGTGGTGACGACGGGCGGCCCGGTCGAGGTTGGCGAGGCGTTGCGGGTCGAGCTTCCTCCGCAGCCTTGGACCCCGCTCCCCGCCCTTTGAGGGAACCGGCGGGAGCGTGGCCGGTTCTCTTTGGTGACTCGCCCTGGGGGGCGCCTACGACCTGAGTTTCATGCTTACGCACACCGGCGAGCCGGCGAACGACGCCTCGCATCCGATCGTCGAACGGTTCCACGAGTTCATCCGCGATCGTGACTTCCCCTGCGTGGGGGCCAAGTCCGCCCTGTCCAAGATGCAGATGCAGGTGCTGGTGGCGCGCGACATCACCTCGTCGTGGAACGACCTGCCGATCCACGCCGAACTCCACGCCTTCGCCGCGCGCTACAAGGCCGATCCCAAGCTGTTCCAGAGCTTCGCGGTGATCTTCGAAGGGCCCGGCGCGCTCTCGGAGGCCGAGTTCGAGCGCCACCTGTGGGCGCGGGTGCAGTCCTTGTCCGACAAGGACGCCTGGCACGGGACCGAGGTCGATCCGCGGATCGCGCCGGAGCCCGACAGCCCGCACTTCTCCCTGTCCTTCGGCGGCGAGGCCTTCTTCGTGGTGGGCCTGCACCCCAATGCGAGCCGCGACGCGCGCCGCTTCGAGGCGCCGGTGATGGTGTTCAACCTCCACGACCAGTTCGAGCGCCTGCGCGCGGACGGGCTGTACGAGAAGCTGCGCGCCACCATCCTCTCGCGCGACGAGGCCCTGTCCGGCTCGGTCAATCCCATGCTCGCGCGCCACGGCGAGCTGTCCGAGGCTCGCCAGTACAGCGGGCGCGCGGTGGACGAGGACTGGGTCTGCCCCTTCAGCCGCGGCCTGATGAACGACGCGGAAGGCGCGCAGGATGCCGCATGAGATCGCGCCCCGCTCGGGCGTGGCCTTCACCCTCGACAAGGGCCGCAAGCTCACGGTGATCGACCCCTGCGGTGAGCAGGTGGCGGACCTGTTGGCCTACAACCGCCATGACGTGGACGAGGTGGTCTCGTCGGGGCGCACGCTGGACTACGCCAGCCGCATCTACCTCACCACCGGCGACCCGCTCTACTCCAACCGCTCCAACGTCATGCTGCGCATCGCGGAGGACACGGTGGGCCGCCACGACTTCCTGCTGACGCCCTGCTCCGCCGACACCTTCCGCATCATCTACGGCGACGAGCACCCGCACCGGGGCTGTTTCGGCAACCTGGCCGCGGCCTTGGAGCCCTACGGCATAGCGCCCGACCGCATCCCCAGCGCGTTCAACGTGTTCATGAACGTGCCGGTGGACGGAACGACGGGCGAGCTCAAGGTGCTGCCGCCGCTGAGCCGCGCGGGCGACCGCACGAGCTTCGTCGCCGAGATGGACCTGGTCGTGGGGCTGACCGCCTGCTCGGCGCTGCAGTCCAACAACGGCAGCTTCAAGCCGATCCACTACGAGATCGACTGACCCCCGGCGACGTGGACGGCGGCGGCTCACGCCGCCTCGTCCACGTCCTCGTCGTGCTCGGGGTCGTGGTCGGCCTCCAGCGCCTGCTCCTGCGCCTCCAGCTCGCCCGCGTCCTTGGGAAACACGCCGAAGCGCGCCGCCACGTCCGGCGCGTAGCGCAAGAGGTCCGGGCGCAGCTTGAGCAGGGACACGTCCTTGGCCTTGCCCTCCATCATCACGTCGAACTCCAGACCCTGGGCGTCGCGCATGAAGCGGGCGAACTCGAAGGGGTTGGTGAAGTCGGCGTGGCCCGTCCAGATCGGCGGCAGCAGCACCGTCTTCTTGCGCGCCTTCTCCTTCACCGGAGCCTTGGTGATCTCCTCCGGATCGACCTTGCGCGCGCGGGCGGGTTTGGCGCCCGGCTTGGGCTTGGGCGGTTTGACGTCGCGCACCACCTCGCGCAGTTCGGTGCGCGGCGAGGAGAAGTGGACCTTGGGCCGGATCGCCGGGTCCGGCCAGGTGGCCAGGAACTTCTTCAGCGTCTCGACCATGTCGAGCCCGGCGGGGTTCAGGCACCAGTGGTGCTGGTAGTCGAACACGCAGCGCACCCCCGTGCGCTCGTGGATCCACAGCACGTCGGCGGCGGAGAAGCGGATGTCGTCGTGCTCCAGCACCAGGCGGCGGCGCACATGCTCGGGCAGGGTGGGCCAGGTCTCCACCCAGCGCGCGCGGCTGGCCTCGGAGTCGCCGTACACGCCGCCCACGTGGGTGACGAGCACCGCGTGGTCGTCCAGCCCCATGCGGTCCAGCATCTCGGCCTGGGAGGCGAGGTCCCAGACGCTCTTCCTGGTGAGCTCGGGGTTCGGGCTGTTGAGCAGCACGAACTGGCTCGGGTGGAACGACAGGCGGATGTCGAGTTCCTGCGCCTTGCGGCCGAAGGCCCGAAGCTCCGCGTCGCTCTCGGCCACCATGGCGTGGAACTGCGGCATGTCGGGATGGGTGGCGTAGGGGGCGAGGTCGCTCGACAGGCGGTACATGTCGATCTTCTTGGCGCGCAGGTGGTCCAGCACCTTGTCCACGTGCTCCAGCGAGCACTTCAGGTGCGGCGACTTGCGCCAGCCGCGGGTGTCGTTGGACTTCAAGTCCGGCCGGGCCATCACCTTGACGGGAAAGCCCAGGCGGAGGGGGCGGTCGCTCATGCGTTCACCTGCAGGTCGGGGAAGCCCAGGGCGGTCGTGAAGGCGTTCCAATCGGGGAGGCGCAACGCCCCGCCCGTGGCCTGCCGGTGGCCCGAGCCGTAGTTCTCGTCGGCGCCCGGCGGCCGGTGCTCGGCCAGCCAGGCGATCAGGTCGACGTCGCCCGCGGTGCGCGCGGCGAAGTGCACCCAGCCCGGCCGGTAGCCGGAGTTGGCGGCCAGCACGATCTCACCCTTCAGCCGTCCGCGCCACTGCTGCGCCACCAGGGGGTGGATCTGGCAGGGCGAGCTGAAGGCGATCATCGCCACGCCGCCGCGCACCTTGGGCGCCACGCGCCGCGCGCGGTCGAGCTCCGCCTTCACCTCCGCCCGGGCCGCCAGCAGCGCCTCGACCTCGGGCGCGTCGCCCGAGGTCACCGCCTTGGGCCCGTCCGCGCGCATGAGCAGGGCCAGGGCCGGCCCCGCATCGCCCGAGGCGCTGCGCCGCGGCGCGTTGACCAGGCTCGCCGCCTCGCGCAGCGCGGTGATTCCGTGGCGGCGCGCCTGCGTCATCTCCGCAAAGCCCGCGCCGTCGGCCATGTCGCCGATCAACCCCACCGCCGCCAGCCACAGCAGGGGCTCGGCGTCGGTGACGGCGGCCGCGCACCAGTAGGCGAGGAGGCTGGAGGTCGGGATGGGGTCCAGGCCGTAGCCGGTGATCACCTCCGCGCCGTCGGGCGTTCCCGTCGGCACGTGGTGGTCGACCACCACCGTGGGCGTCCCCGGCTTGAGCACGCCCTCGCGCACGCCGAGGTCCGTCACGATCAAGCCGCCCGCGGGGGTGGCCGCCAGCTCCGCGCGCATCTCGTCCGACCAGGGGTTCTCGCCGCGGCCGACGATCCGCGTCGTGACCGTGCGGCCCGACGCCGTCAGCGCGCGGGCGAACACGGCGGTGGCGGACAAGCCGTCCGCGTCGTGGTGGCCCAGCACCAGCACGGGTAGGGCGGGGTCGAAGCGCGCCACCGCCCGGCGGAACGCCGCCTCGACCGCCCCGCGCGGGTCGGCGGACGGCGGCGGGGCGGGGGCGGCGAGGGCGCTCATGGTGCGACCAACGCCCGGGGCGCCGAGGCGTTCTCTCCCGTCACGTCCAGTAGAGCACGCGCGCCGCGGGCAGGCGTGCGGCCAGCGTCTCCTCGAAGAAGCCGCGCAGTTCGCGCATGAGCTCCTTGGGGTAGACGTACTTGACCGAGCCGAACTTGGTCAGCTTGCGCGTGCGCGTCTCGGGGTCGAGGTCCAGCGACGAGCCCGGGTACCAGCCCTGCAGCACGTTGCGCGACCCTTCGGTGAAGCGGTGGGTGATGAGCTCGACGGTGAGGTCGAGGTCGGGCGCGCCCTCCACGGCGGCGGCGCAGTCGTCGATCAGCGCGGCGTAGGCCTCGCGCCAGCCGGGACCGGCCATGATGGGGGCGATCGTCAGCCCCACGCGCCAGCCGCCCAGCGCCAGCTTGCGCAGGGCGACGAGCCGGGCGGGGAGGGCGGCGGTCCCGCCCTCCAGCTTGGAGGCGAACGGCGCGGCGTTGAGCGAGAAGCGCACCCGCGTGCGGCGGCGGTGGTCCAGGCCGAGCAAGGGCTCCACCGCGTCGAACTTGGTGGTGAAGCGCAGTTGCACCGCCGCCTCCCAGGCCCCGAACACGCGAACGCACTCGGCGAGGCTCCCCGTCAGGTGCTCGACGCCTAGCGGGTCGGTGTAGCACCCCGCCTCGAACGTCGTGCCCTCGTGGGCCCGGTCCGCCGAACGCGAGGTGATCGTCCCGGCGCCCACGTGCTCGGGCAGGCCCGCCAGGATCTCGTCCACGTTGGCGTAGGCGCGCACGATGGGCGGACCGGAGAGCGAGCCCGCCAGGTAGCAGTACTGGCAGTGGGCGGGGCACCCCTCCGCCAGGTCGAAGCGCCAGTCGGCGCTGGGCGGGATGGGCTGGAGCCGGCGCTTGGAGGCGGAGGCGACGGTGATGGCCAGGGTGGACTTGGCGTCGGCGTAGGCGCGCGCCGGGTCTCCCCCCGACAGGCCCGTCAGCCGGTCGCCCTTGAGTTCCTCCACCTCGCAGCCGAGCGCGGCGGCGCGCTCGGCCATGGCGCGCCCGTGCGCCCACCCGCGGGCGGCGCGGGTGATGAGCACGCGTTTCGGCTTCCAGGGCCGGGTGCGTCGCGGTGTGGCGGGACCCTCCCGGTCGGTCAGCGCGGGCGCTTCGGAACGGGACAGGACGAGGGTCACGCTGATCAAGCCGCGGGCGCCGCCGCCCGTTCCACACCCGTGGGAGACGAATTGAGGCCGGAATGGATCAAAAACCGGGTTTTGACGTTTGTAGGAGGTGCCAAGCGTAGTCAGATGTGTCCCATGACATCCCCCAGCCTGCGATTGATCGCCTCCACCAACGTGCGCCCCCTGGGCCCGTCCGACGTCAAGTCCGTGGTGTTGATCGGCGATTATCCCCCCCGGCGCTGCGGGATCGCCACCTTCACCGCCGACGTGCGTGAGGCGCTGGCGTCGGCCCGGCCCGACCTGCGCTGCGAGGTCGCCGCCCTCAACGACCACGACGAGACCTACGCCTACCCGCCCGAGGTCGCCTACGAGATCCGCGAGGACGAACTGGACGACTACCGCGACGCCGCCGCGCGCATCAACGCCGCCGCGCCCGACGTGGTCTGCGTCCAGCACGAGTTCGGCATCTTCGGCGGCCCCGCGGGCGAACACCTGATGACGCTGCTGGACGCGCTGGACGCGCCGGTGGTCTCCACCCTGCACACCATCCTGGAGCGGCCGAACGCCGACCAGCGCCGGGTGTTCGAGCGGCTGATCGCGCGCTCCTCGCGGGTGATCGTCATGGCCGAGCGCGGGCGCGACATGCTCCGCCGCACCTGGGGCGTGCCGGAGGAGAAGATCGTGCTCGTGCCCCACGGCGCGCCCGACACGCCGCTGCTGCCCACCGACGACTTCAAGGCCGAGCTGGGCTTCAGCGGCCACGACCTGCTGTTCACCTTCGGCCTGCTGTCGCCCAACAAGGGGCTGGAGACGGCGATCCGGGCCATGCCGGCCATCGTCGCCGCGCGGCCGAACGCCCTCTACGTCGTGTTGGGCGCCACCCACCCGCACCTCTTGGCGCACGAGGGCGAGCGCTACCGCGACTCGCTCAAGGCGCTGGCCAAGGAGCTGGGCGTGGGCGAGCACGTGCGCTTCGTCGACAGCTACACCGACACGCCGCGCCTGCTGCGCTACCTGCACGCCGCCGACGTGTACCTGACGCCCTACCTCAACGTGGAGCAGATCACCTCCGGCACGCTCTCCTACGCCGCCGCCCTGGGCAAGCCGATCGTGTCCACCCCCTACTGGCATGCGGAGGAGTTGCTGGCCGACGGACGCGGCGTGCTCGTGCCCTTCGCGGACGCGCCGGCCATCGCCGAGGCGGTCACGTCGCTGCTCTCCTCGCCCGAGCGCCTGCGGGCGGTGCGCGAGCACGTCTACCGCGACACGCGCTCCACCGTCTGGAGCCGCTTCGCCGAGCGCTATCTCGAGGCCTTCTCCGCCGCCGTCGCCATGGACGCGCGCAGCCGCCGCCCGGCCGCCGCCCAGCGCTCGGCCCCTTCGCTGGCCGGGGTGCGGCGCATGAGCGACAGCTGCGGCATGCTGCAGCACAGCCTGTTCAGCCTGCCCGACCGCCGCCACGGCTACTGCGTCGACGACAACGCCCGCGCGCTGATCCTCATGCACCGCTGGCCCGGCGCGCCCGACGACGAGCGCCGTGCGCTCACGAGCATCTACGCCTCCTTCGTCCAGCACGCCTGGAACCCCGACACGGGCCGTTTCCGCAACTTCATGAGCTATGAGCGCGCTTGGCTGGAGCCTGCGGGGTCGGAGGACTCCACCGGGCGCGCCTTCTGGTCGGTGGCGGTCACCGCCGCCGAGGCCCCGGGCGCCGACCACCGCCTCTGGGCGCAGAGCCTCCTGGGCGAGGTGCTGCCCCACATGGTCAGGCTGTCCTCGCCGCGGACGGACGCCTTCGTGGTGCTGGGGCTCGCCGCCCTGGTCCAGGCGGGCCGCGCCGGGTCTGAGCAGCGTGAGGTGTTGGCCGACAAGGCGGCGGGATTGGCCGCCCGGCTGCGGTCCATGCGCGCGAACGGCCACGCCTGGTTCGAGACCTACCTGTCCTACGACAACGCGCGCCTGCCCGAGGCGCTGATCCGCGGCGGCCATGCGCTGGGGGACCGCGCCATGGTCGACCTCGGCCTGTCGGCGCTGGAGTGGCTGTGCGCCGAGCAGACCTCCCCCGCCGGCCTGTTCCGCCCGGTGCCCACCGTGGACTTCGGCCGCTCCGACGGGTCGGGCGGGCTGTTCGACCAACAGCCGCTGGAGGCGGTGGCCACGGTCGAGGCCTGCCAGGCGGCGCTGGAGGCGGGCGGCGGCCCGCGCTGGGCGGCGGAGGCCGAGCGCGCCTACGCCTGGTTCTACGGGGCCAACGACCTGGGCGCGTCCCTGGCCGACGCCGGCGAGGGCGAGTGCTACGACGGTCTCACCTGGGCCGGAGCCAACCGCAACCAGGGCGCGGAGTCGGTCCTGGCGCTGCAGATGGCCGCCTGCTCCTTTCGCGCGTTGACGAAGGCGGGGTTGGCCCGGCTAAAGACCGCCGGCGACCTCTGAACGGTCGCGCCCGTCCGGGATAGCGCGTGCCCCAACTGACCATACTGCCGACCCGGCTCACGGCCGAGCCGGGTCGCGTCGTCATCCGCCCGTTCCAGATCGCCCCGGGCCCGCGCCCGCGCCGCATAGTCGACGCGGTGATGGCCATGGACATGCGCACCTGCCAGTCCGAACTGGCCCTGGTGAACAAGGACTTCGGCGCGCGCCACTGGCAGACGCGCGGCGTCTACATGGACCGCTTCCGCCAGGTGCAGGAGGACCTCGGCCTGGGCGACGACGTGCGCGAGGAGCGCAAGGAGCTCATCGGCGCCTACTTCTGCCACGAGTACTCGTACACGTCGGCGGCCTTGATGAACCCGTCCATCGTGCCCCACCCGGACCAGTCCGGCATCAGCCAGGGCGCCTTGCGCGTGGTCATGTCGCTGCGCGCGGTGGGGGAGGGCCACATCTCCTCCATCGCCTTCCGCGAGGGGATACTCGACCGCGACGGCGGCTTCGACCTGCTGCCGCGGCCGCCTTTCTCCATCGCCGTGCGCCAGACGGAGGCCCCCTGCGCCGAGAACGGCGGCGTCGCCACCGTGCAGCGGTTCGAGGAGGCGTCGCTCTCCGGTTCGGTGATCTTCCCCTTCACCCCCCAGCAGACCAACGGATTGGAGGACCTGCGCCTGGTCCGGTTCCAGGACGAGGGCGAAGAGCCGGTCTACTACGGCACCTACACCGCCTTCAGCGGGCGCGACATCGCCTCCGAACTGATGATCACCAAGGACTTCCGCACCTTCAAGCTCCAGCCCATGTCGGGGCCGGCCGCGCGCAACAAGGGCATGGCGCTGTTCCCGCGCAAGGTCGGCGGCCGCTACGTCATGATCGGGCGGCAGGACGGCGAGAACGTCTTCCACCTCACCTCCGACGACATCCTCCACTGGGGCGAAGGCGAGCAGCTGCTGGCGCCCATGTACCCCTGGGAGCTCGTGCAGATCGGCAACTGCGGCTCGCCCATCGAGATCGACGAGGGATGGCTGCTGCTCACCCACGGGGTGGGCGCCATGCGCAAGTACTCCATCGGCGCGGTCCTGCTCGACAAGGAAGACCCGCGCAAGGTCCTTGGCCGCACGGTCCAGCCTCTGCTGTCGCCCTCGGACGAGGACCGGGAGGGCTACGTGCCCAACGTGGTCTACACCTGCGGCGCGCTGGCCCACGGACGCCGGCTGTTCATGCCCTACGGCGTGGCCGACAGCTCCGTCGGCTTCTGCTTCATCGAGTTGGACGAGCTCCTGGCCGAACTCGGCTGAGCGGGCGGGAGATCACCATGTCGGACGGACGCATCCACCCCGTGCTCCTGTCGGGCGGCTCGGGCTCGCGCTTGTGGCCGCTCTCGCGCGAGAGCTTCCCCAAGCAGCTCCTGCCCCTGGTGGGCGAGCGCACCATGCTGCAGGAGACCGCCTCGCGCGTGACGGACGGGTCGCGCTTCCACCCGCTGACGGTGATCGCCAACGCCGAGCACCGCTTCATCATCGCCGAGCAGCTGCGCGCCATCGGCGTGACGGACGCGACGCTCGTGCTGGAGCCGGTGGCGCGCAACACCGCCTTCGCCGCCGCCGTCGCCGCCCTGACCGTGGCGGCGCGCGACGCCGACGGCGTGCTGCTGCTCATGCCCGCCGACCACGTGATCGAGCGGCCGGGCGAGTTCCTGGAGGCGGTCGACCGCGCCCTGCCCGCCGCGCGCGAGGGCGCGCTGACGCTGTTCGGCATCACCCCCACAGGCCCCGCCACGGGCTACGGCTATATCGAGGTGGGCGAGGCGCTGGCGGGAACGCCCGCGGTCTCCAAGGTGGCCTCCTTCGTCGAGAAGCCGGACGCCGCGCGCGCAGAGGTGCTGGTCGCCGACGGCCGCCACCTGTGGAACAGCGGCATCTTCCTCCTGCCCGCCCGCGCCTTCCTGGACGAGATGGCCCGCGTCTCCCCCGACATCCTGCACGCGGCCGAGGACGCGCTGGCCCACGCCGACCACGACCTCGACTTCCTGCGGCTGGACGAGGCCGCCGCCCGCCGCTCGCCCTCCGAGGCGGTCGACACGGCGGTGATGGAGCGCACCGCGCGCGCCGCCGTCACCCCCGTGGACGCGGGCTGGACGGACGTGGGGGCCTGGTCCGCCCTGTGGGAGCTGGCGGCCGACGGCCCGCAGGGCAACGCCACGCGCGGCCCCGTGCGCCTGCACGAGGCGCAGGGCGTCTACGTCCGCAGCGAGGGCCCGCTGGTTGCGGCCGTGGGCGTGCGTGACCTCGTGATCGTGGCCACCCCCGACGCGGTGCTGGTGGCCGACCGCGGCCACGACCAGGACGTCAAGAAGATCGTCGAGCGCCTCAAGGCCGAGGGCGTGGCCCTGGCCACCCAGGCGCGGCGCAGCCACCGCCCCTGGGGCTGGCTGGAGACGCTGCAGACGGGCGAGCGCTTCCAGGTCAAGCGCCTGCAGATCCAGCCCGGCCGGCGCATCTCGCTGCACAAGCACTACCACCGCTCCGAGCACCTGGTGGTGGCCGCGGGCACGGCGCTGGTGACGCTGGACGGCGTCGAGCGCCTGCTGCGCGAGAACGAGTCGATCTTCATCCCGCTGGGCTCGGTCCATCGCGTCGCCAACCCCGGCCGCCTGCCGCTGGGGCTGATCGAGGTGCAGTCGGGCGACTATCTGGGCGAGGACGACATCGTGCGCGTCGAAGACGACTACGCCCGGGCGTGAGCGTCGCCTTCACCAAGGAGGGCGACGCGGAGGCCTCGGCCGCCGACCTGCCGGACCGGCCGCTCTCGCCTCACCCCAACCTCGTCACGCCCGAGGGGCTTGCGGCGCTGGACGCGGGCGTCGCCGCGGCGCGCGCCGCCTACGCCGCCGCCCAGCACGCGGGCGACGTGGAGGCCGACCGCACCGCCATGGCGCGCGCCACCCGCGACCTGCGCTGGTTCACCGCCCGCCGCGCCAGCGCCCGGCTGGTGGAGCCCGCGCCCGCCGACGGCGTCGCGCGCTTCGGCTCCACCGTCGCCTTTGAACGCGCGGACGGCCGCACCGGCCGCTACCGCATCGTGGGTGAGGACGAGGCGGATCCGGCGGCGGGCCGCGTGTCCTACGTTTCGCCGTTGGCCAAGGCGTTGCTGGGCAAGTCGGTGGGCGAGACGGCGGCGGTGGCGGGCGGCGAGGTGGAGATCACCGCGATCGAGTGAGCCGGGCGGAACGGCCGCGCGTTGGCGCGTCATGGCCGTCTTCTTCACCAGCGACACGCACTTCGGCGACCACCGCACCCTCAACATCCACCGCCGCCCGTTCGCCTCGGCGGCGGAGATGGACGCGGCCCTGGTCGAGCGGTGGAACGCGGCGGTCGCGCCCGGCGACGAGGTCTGGCACCTGGGCGACTTCGCGCGCACGCCCAAGATCGCCGCCGCCGTCCTGCCACGGCTGAACGGGACCAAGCGCCTGCTGGTCGGCAACAACGACGCCGCGCCCTACGGCGAGGGCTGGGCCTCGGTGGACGCCTACGTGGAGACGCGGGTGGAGGGGGTGGCGCTCGTGCTCTGCCATTACCCCTTCCGCAGTTGGAACGGCATGGGGCGCGGCGCCGTGAACTTGCACGGACACAGCCACGGCCGGCTCAAGCCGCTCCTTCGCCAGCACGACGTGGGCGTGGATCCGCGCGGCTTCGCCCCCGTGACCCTGGCGGACGTGCTCGCGCCTGCGCGCCGCCGCGCCGTGCGGCCGGACTGAAGCTCAGCAGGTTCCCTGGCTCGCCGCCAGGTAGGCCAGCGCCGCGGGGGTGAGCTCGAACAGGTCGTCCTCGCCGGAAGCGGGAACGGGGCGGGGCGCCTCCACCGGCTCCAGGTGGTCGCCGCTCGCCGAGTCCAGCACGCGGAAGATCTCCCCCTCGTCCTCGTCCCAGACCACCGCCACGTCCGCCAGGCGTGCGGCCTCGCGGCCCAGCGGGGCGCGGATCACCTCGTCCTCCATGCGGCGGGCGCTCAGGCGCAGCAGGGTGCGGCCGCCGCCCATGTCGATCGACACGTCCGCGTACTGCAGCACCGCGTTGATCAGTTCGCCCGAGGGCAGGGCGTGGCGCATGGCCTTGGGCGAGGTCATCAGCGTGCGCCGGCCCTGGGGCGTGAGGCGCTTGGTGCGTTGGGCGTAGGCCATGTGCGGGCTCCCGTTCTCTCGACGAAGCCGGTATGCAGGGCGCAAACGTCAAATCCGGACGTAACGGGGAGAGGCCCGGCCATGCGGCACGACAAGGCGGCGGCGATGATCGAGCTGGCGCGCGCCCTGGCGGGCTCCGCCGAGGGGCTGACGCTGGACGAGATGGCCGCCGTCGTGCGCGTGGACCGCCGCACGGTGGAGCGCATGCGCGACCGGCTGTGGGAGTTGTTCCCGCAGATGGAGGCGTTGGCCGACCCGCCCACCAAGCGCTTCCGCATCCCCGCGGGGCTCGACGGCTTCCTCCAGGCCCCGACGGTGGACGAGCTGGCCGCCCTGGCGGCGGCGGCGGCCGAGGCGCAGCAGGGCGGGTCCGTCCGGCGCGCGGCCCACCTGCGCCAGGTGGAGGCCAAGGTTCTGGCCGCCCTGCGCGCGCCCGCCCGACGCCGCATGGCCCCCGACCTCGAGGCGCTGCTCCAGGCGGAGGCGATCGCGGTGCAGGCGGGCCCGCGCCCCTCGGAGGACGAGGCGGTGCTGGGCGCGGTGCGCGAGGCGCTCAAGGCCGGCCGGGCGCTCGGCTTCACCTACCGCGGCGGCTCCACCCCCGGGCGCGGGCGCGAGGTCACGCCCTACGGCCTGTTGTTCGGGCGCAGCAACTACCTGGTCGCCGCCGAACTCGGGTCGGCTGGGGGGGAGGGCGGCGAGCCGCGCAATTGGCGGCTCGACCGCATCGCCGACGCGCTCGTCCTGCCCCGCGCGGCGGTGCGGCCGCCCGGCTTCTCGCTCCAGGCCTACGCGGACCGGAGCTTCGGCATCTACCAGGACGAGGAGGAGGACGTGGCGCTGCGCTTCTCCCCGGCGGCGGCCGACTCGGCCCTGCGCTGGCGCTTCCACGTGGGCCAGGTCGCCGAGCGCTGCGCGGACGGTTCGGTGCGGGTGGCCTTCCGCGCCAGCGGCATGCGCGAACTGGCCTGGCACCTCGTCACCTGGGGCGCGGACGTGCAGGTGCTGGCCCCCGAACGCCTGCGCACGATCCTGGTGGACCAGCTCCGCCGCGCCCTCGCCGCCCACGAGCCGCCGCCCGGCGCGCCCGCGCGAGCTTGACGCCGGGCCGGCGCTCGGTTTCGCATTTGCCGCCCCTTCACCCGGCGGTGGATTTGCGCGAGGAGTGGTCGCGCGGGCGTCGGGCGTATCGACGCGCCGATGTGGATGCTGAGCGTGATGATGCCGAGGCCCGCCCTTCCCTGCGCCTCCCTGCGGCGCGCGCCGTGCGCCGCTTCGCTGGCCGCCGTGGTGCTGACCGCAACATCCGCCTGCGCTTCGCCCATGGGGCCGGCGTCGACCACCCTGGCCCAGGACACGCCCGGCCGGATCGGCGCGGCCCAGACCACGCCCGGCGGGGGCGACCCCGTGCCCGGCCCCGCGCCGGTGGGCAGCCTGCCGGACGCGCCGCCCGCCGCGACGCCCGCGCCCACCGCACCCGTGGTGAAGCCCGCCCGGCTGAGCGCCGCTCAGGCCGAGCAGCTCCGTTCGGCGCTGCGTTCAGCCAACGCCGAGGGGGTGATCGCCGCGGGCGCCGGGGCCGACCAGGCGGGGGTCAAGCCGGTGGCCCTGTCCGACCTGCCTCCGCGCGAGGTGGCGGAGGCCGCGCTCCAGTACGCCCGCGCGGTGCACGCCAGCCGCCTCGCCCCGGCCGACTATCTGCACGACTGGGGCCTGCGCCCCGCCGCCTACGATCCGACGCCCGGTTTCAACGCCGCGGTCGCCTCCGACGCGCTGGACGCCTGGCTGGCGTCCCTGCCGCCTCCCTACGCCGGCTATGACGGACTGAAGAAAGGCCTGGCCTTCTATCGCCGCGTCCAGGCGGCGGGCGGCTGGCCCGTCCTGCCGGCGGGGGAGGAGATGACGCTGGGGGCCGCGGGCCCGCGGGTGTCCGCCCTGCGCCGGCGCCTGGCGATCGAGGACGGCCGCAGCCTCGCGGACGGCGCGGCCGACGCCCCCTACGACCAGGCCCTGGCCGAGGAGGTGGCGCGCGCCCAGCGCCGCTTCGGCCTGCGCCCCACCGGCGTGACGGACGCCGCCACCCTGGCCGAGCTCAACGTGCCCGCCGCGCACCGGGTGGTGCAGATCGAGGCCAACATGGAGCGCTGGCGCTGGCTGCCGCCCACGCTCCCGGCCGACCGCATCCAGGTGAACATCGCCGCCGCGGTCCTGACCCTGTTCAAGGCCGACCAGCCCGTCACCTCCATGCGCGCGGTCACCGGCCGGCCGGACGACGCCACCCCCATGCTGCAGTCGGTGATCCACAGCGTGGTGCTCAACCCGCCGTGGAACGTGCCGAGCTCCATCGCCACCAAGGAGCTCTGGCCCAAGGAGCACGCCCACAAGGGCTACCTGGCGCGCAACTATTACAAGGTCATCAAAACCCCCGACGGCGGCACCCGCCTGCAGCAGGCGGCGGGCGACCACTCCGCGCTCGGCCGGGTGAAGTTCGACTTTCCCAACCCCTACGGCGTGTACCTGCACGACACGCCCAACCACGGCGCCTTCGGCAAGTATGCGCGCCTGGTCAGCCACGGCTGCGTGCGGCTGGAGCGGCCGGCGGACCTGGCGGCCCTGGTGCTGAACGGCAGCGCGGAGGCGCCGGACAAGGCGGCGGTGCAGTCGATCATCGACAAGGGCGACACCACCCGCGTCTCCCTGCCCGAGCCGCTGTCGGTCTACCTGCTGTACTGGACCGCCTATGCGGGGCCGGATGGGCGCATCAACTTCCGCGCCGACCCCTACAATTGGGACGAGACGCTGGTTTCCCGGCTGAAGGGCGCCACGCCCGGCCCGGCCCGGCCCGACACGGTGGCCGCCCGATGAGCCGCTCCGCCCCGCGCCGCACCGCGCGCTTCGCCGCCGTCGCCGTTCTCGCCGCGCTGGCCGTCTCGGCCTGCTCGCGCAAGGCGGAGGAGCAGCCCGAGGCGCCCGCCGCCCCGCCGCCGCCCGAGGCCGTCCAGCCGACGCCGCCTCCGCCCCCGCCGCCGCCCAAGCCGAAACCCAAGCACGCGGCGGCGGTGGTGCAGGACACCCCGCTCGCCGCCGACGCGCAGATGCAGGAGGACGCCGCCGCCGTGGGCATGACCTCCGCGCATCGCGACGCGAATACCACGTCGGACGCGGACCCGGGCGCCGATCAGGACCGGCCCGCGGGCAACACCGTCGACTGACGCGTCGCCTCGGCCCGGGTGCGCCCGGGCTTCGACCGCACACCTCCAGGAGTCCCGTCGCGTGAAGCTCACCTCCGACATCGCGGCCGTGGTCACCGGAGCCGCTTCCGGCCTGGGCGAGGCCACCGCCCGGGCGCTGGCCGCCCGCGGCGTGCGCGTGGCCGTGTTCGACATGAACGCGGAGCGCGGCCGGGCCGTCGCCGCCGAGATCGGCGGAACCTTCGCCGCGGTGGACGTGACGGACGACGCGTCCGTCGACGCGGGGCTGGCCGCCGTTCGCGCCGTCCACGGGGTGGAGCGCGTGCTGGTCAACTGCGCGGGCATAGCCCCCGGGGCCAAGACGGTGGGGCGCGACAAGGCCACGGGCGCGGTGAAGCCCCATCCCCTGTCGCTGTTCCAGAAGGTGATCGACGTGAACCTCGTCGGCACCTTCCGCTGCCTGTCCAAGAGCGCGGCGGGCATGGCGGGGCTCGACCCGCTGGAGGACGGCGAACGCGGCGCGATCGTCTGCACCGCCTCGGTGGCCGCCCAGGACGGGCAGATCGGCCAGGCGGCCTACGCGGCGTCCAAGGCGGGGGTGCTGGGCATGACCTTGCCGATCGCGCGCGACCTGATGACCGACGGCGTGCGCGTCAACACCATCCTGCCGGGCATATTCGGCACGCCCATGATGACCGCCATGCCGCAGAACGTGCAGGACGCGCTGGCGGCGAACATCCCCTTCCCCAAGCGCCTGGGCCGCCCGGAGGAGTACGCCGCCCTGGCGCTGTTCCTCCTGGAGACCGTGTACATGAACGGCGAGCACGTGCGGCTGGACGGCGCCATCCGCATGGCTCCGCGCTGACGAGGGGCGTTCGGTCGCTCAGCCTCGGGCCGCTTCGGCCGCCAGGTGCAGGGCGCCCATCAGCCCGGCGTTCTCCAATTGCGCCGGTCGGATCAGGTCCTGGGCCTGCTCGGGCGTGGCCAGCCGCTCCAGGTAGCCGTTCAACGCCTTGAGCAACCCCGCCCGGGCGGGATCCAGCAGTTCGGGGCGCAGGCCGACGCCGCCGCCGACCACGATGCGACGGGGCGCGGCCGTCAGCACCAGGGCGGCGCAGAGCTGGCCGAGATAATCGCCGCACAGCGCCCACACCGGATGGTCCGCCGGGATGTCCGCGCCGGGAACCCCCAGGCGCGTTTGCAGGGCGGAGCCGCTGATCAACCCTTCCACGCAGCGGCCGTGCCAGGGGCAGGCCCCGGCGAAGTCGTCTCCCGGCGAGGGGCGCACGAGCATGTGGCCCGCCTCCGGATGGCCCGCGCCGTGGACGGGACGGCCGCCCACGACCAAGCCCACCCCCACGCCGGTGCCCACCGTCACGTAGGCGTGGTCGGCCAGGCCCCGGGCGGCGCCCCACAGCCCCTCGGCGACCGCGGCGGCGTTCACGTCGGTCTCCAGCGCGACGGGTACGTCGAACGCCCGCCGGATCGGGCCCAGCAGATCGGCGCCCTCCCAACCGGGCTTGGGCGTTTTCAGCAGGTGGCCGTAGCGGGGGGAGGCGGGGTCGAGCTCGAGGGGTCCGAAGCCCGCCACCCCCACCGCCTCGAAGCCGCCCGCCTCGTCGCGCAGGCGGGTGAGGGCGGCCGTCACCGCGCCCAGGGTCGCCTCCGGCGCGCCGGTGACCAGGCGCACGGGCGTCGTGTGCAGGTGCGGCCCTTCGCCGACGGTGACGAGCACCTTGGTGCCGCCCAACTCCACACCCGCCGTCCTCGCGCGGCGCGCTCCCCCTTGCGACATCGACGGCCTCCCGTTCACCTGGACGGCCGTCGCGCGCGCGCGGGGAGAGTCCACCGTCCCGCATAGCCCGTCGCGCGCCGCTTCGCAGCCGCCACCGGCGACCTTCGGTGAGCGCGCGGCGGCCGCCAAGCGTGTTCGGCAGGATCATGTAACGGCGACGGCTTGACAGCGCGGCGGCCGGCCTTTCGAATAAGAAAAAGAGTTTGCGATTGGCGGGCCCGAAGATCCGCCGAGGGGAAGCGTCATGATGTGGATTCTGCCGGCTCCGGCCGTGGCGGCGCAGGCCGCCGGCGACGTCGTGGCGTCCGCGCCGGTGCGCCCCGTGGCCGGCCCTTACGACGGGCGCTTCATCTCCGGTTCCGTGGGGATCTCCCACGACCTGGACCCCGCCTCGAGCGTGCTGGCGGCGGGCGCGCCCTTCACCCTGGCCGGCTGGTTCGACGGACGTTCGGGCGCGCCCGGCCCCGTGCTCCTGGCCACGCTGGGCGATCGCAAGCAGCCGCAGGCCCGCCGCCTGCTCCTGGACGCCCAGGGGCGGCTGGCCTTCGACCTGGGCGGGCGGCTCGTCGCCTCCTCGCGCCGGCCCTTGCCGGCGGGACCGCACCTGCTCGCGGCGACCTATGACGGCCGCGTGCTGCGGCTCTACGTGGACGGCGCCGCGGCCGGCGAGGGCGCGGCTGCGACCTCCGCCTTGCCCGCGCCGCCGCCGGAGAACGAGTACCAGCTCGACCTGAAGCCGCGCTTCGACCTGGCGCCCCGCGAGGTGGAGAGCGCCCCCAACCAGCACTTCGCGGGCGTGGTGCGCGACGCGGCGCTCTACGACCGCGCCCTGTCCCCCGCCCAACTTCGCGCCCTGGCGGCGCGGCCGCCGGGCCCCACGCCGCTGGGGATGGACGAAGGCGCGAAGCCCTGGCCTCTGCAGACCAAGGGCCAGGCGGGGTACGACGCCCCCCAGCCGCCGGGAACGCTTCCCGTCAGCGCGGCGCCGCCCACCGCGCCCGTCGCCCGCCCCGCCTACGCCGGCCCCGCCCTGCCGCGCTCCGGGCCGGGCCTGTGGACGCTGGCCGGCGGCTGGCGGCTGGCCTCGGCCCCCGACCTCAAGGGGGCGGACGGTTCGGCGATCTCGCGCCCGGGCTACGACGCCCGCGGCTGGCTGGCGGCCACCGTGCCCGGCACGGTGCTGACCACCTTGGTGGACCGCGGCGTCCAGCCCGACCCCGCCTACGGGCTCAACAACCTCGTCATCCCCGAGAGCCTGTCGCGCCACGACTGGTGGTACCGCACCGAACTGAACGCCCCCGCCGAACTGGCGGGCCGGCGCACCGAACTCGTGTTCGAAGGGATCAACTACGCGGCGCAGGTATGGCTGGACGGCGAGCGGCTGGGAACCACCACCGGAGCCTTCATCCGCGGCCGCTTCGACGTGACCGACCGGCTCAAGCCCGGCGCGCGCCACGTGCTGGCCGTGCGCATCTCGCCGCCGCCCCATCCCGGCATCCCGCTGGAGGAGTCGATCGTGGCGGGCCCCGGCGAGAACGGCGGGGCCATGATGCTGGACGGCCCGACCTTCGGGGCGACCGAAGGCTGGGACTGGATCCCCGGCGTGCGCGACCGCAACATCGGCGTCTGGCAGGACGTGCGCCTGCACGCCACGGGCGAGGTGCGCCTGGGCGACCCGCGGGTGGTGACCACCCTGCCGCTTCCCGACCGCAGCCGCGCGGACGTGGCGATCACCGCCGAGCTGACCAACCTGTCCTCCGCCCCCGTCACGGGCGAGGTGTCCGCCGCCTTCGACGACGTGCGCGTGGCCAAGACCGTGACGCTCGCGCCCGGCGTCAACAAGGTGGCGCTCACCCCGGCCGAGTACGCCGCCCTGCGCGTGGCGCACCCCAAGCTCTGGTGGCCCAACGGCTATGGCGACCCCGCCCTGCACGACCTGCGTCTGGCCTTCACCACGGGCGGCGCGGTCTCGGACGAGACGCACCTGCGCTTCGGCATGCGCGAGATCACCTACGAGCTCTCCGCCTTCGACGCGGCGGGGCGCCTGCGGCGCGTGGAGTTCGACCCCTCCAAGTCCGGCGGGCGGCGGCTGATCGACGGGAGCCACGAGGGGATCCACGACGCGGGCCGCGCCTACGCCGTGTCGCTCAGCCCGGGGGCCGAGGGCGCGCCGGGGCTGAAGCTCCTGCCCGACGACCCGCTCTCGCCCTTCCTGGTGGTGCGCGTGAACGGCGAGCGCATCGCCATCCGCGGCGGGGCCTGGGGCATGGACGACTTCATGAAGCGCGTGGGCCGCGACCGGCTGGAGCCCTACTTCCGGCTGAACCGCGACGCCCACATGAACGTGCTGCGCAACTGGGTGGGCCAGGACACGGAGGAGGCTCTGTACGACCTCGCCGACCAGTACGGCATCCTCGTGTGGAACGACTTCTGGGAGTCGACCCAGAACTACAATCTCGAGGCGGAGGACCCGCAGCTGTTCCTGGCCAACGCCGCCGACGTGGTGAGTCGCTTCCGCAACCATCCCTCCGTGATGGTGTGGATCGGCCGCAACGAGGGCGTGCCGCAGCCGATCCTCAACGAAGGGCTGGAGAAGATCACCCGCGAGCTGGACGGCACGCGCTATTATGCGGGCGGCTCCAACCGCATCAACCTGCAGGACTCGGGCCCCTACAAGTTCCAGCCGGAAGCCGACTACTTCACCAAGCTGTCCAAGGGTTACGCCGTGGAGGTCGGACTGCCGTCCTTCTCCACCCTGGAGGGCTTCAAGGCGGCCATAGCTCCCGCCGACCGTTGGCCGGTGTCGGACGCCTGGGCCTACCACGACTGGCACCAGAGCGGGAACGGCGACGTCCACCCGTTCATGGCCACCCTCGCCGCCCGCTTCGGCGCGCCGACCTCGTTGGAGGACTTCGAGCGCAAGGCGCAGATGATGAATTATGACGGCCACCGCGCCGTGTTCGAGGGCATGAACGCCGGGCTGTGGACCTCCACCAGCGGGCGGATGCTGTGGATGACGCAGCCCGCCTGGCCGTCCAACGTGTGGCAGATCTACGGGTGGGACTACGACACCTCCGCCAGCTATTACGGGGCCAAGCACGCGGCCGAGCCGGTCCACGTCCAGCTCGACCTGCCCGACGACCGGATCACCGTGACCGACACCACCACCGCGCCCGTGCGCGGGACGGTGCGCGCCCGGGTGTTCGCGCTGGACGGCCGCAAGCTGTCGGAAACGAGCCGCCCCGTGTCGGTGGTCGCGGGCGGCGTCACCCGGGGCGAGCCCCTGCCGCTGGACGCGGCCATGGCGGTCGGCCCGGTGCTGGTGGACCTTCAACTCGCGGACGGCTCGGGAGCGCCCCTGTCGCGCAACATCTACTGGCGCGCCCGCGCCGACGCCGACTACCGCAAGCTGAACGACCTGCCCTCGACGCCCGTGACGGTGGACGCCCGCGCCCGTCCGGCGCTGGAGAACGGCGAGCGCGTGGTGGAAGTGCGCTTGTCCAACCCCGCCGCCACCCCCGTGCTGGCGGTCAAGCTCACCCTGGAGGATGCGGCGGGGGCGCGGGTGCTCCCCGCCTTCTACGAGGACAACTACGTCTCCCTGCCGCCCGGGGAGACGCGCACCCTGACCGTGCGCTATCCGGCGAACGCGCCCACCCCCGCCGCCAAGTTCAGCGTGCGTGGTTGGAACGCGCGTGAGGCCGAGGCTCCCATCCGATGACGGCCCCCTTCGTCCGGGCCGGGATCGCGGCCCGGCCCGGTTCGTCCCCACCCCTGCTGGGCGTGGACCTGGGAGGCACCAAGATCGCGGCGGCCGTGCTGTCGCCGGGGGGCGCCGTCGGCGAGCAACGCCGCACGCCCACCCCGGCCGGGTACGACGACCTGCTGGTCGCCCTACGCGATCTGGCCGACTCCCTGGCCCCCGACCGGGACACGCCGCTGGGCCTGGGCATGCCGGGATCGGTCTCGCCCTCCAGCGGGCGCGTGCGCAACGCCAACCTGACCTACCTGAACGGGCGCGACTTCCCCGCCGACCTTGAAGCGGCCACCGGCCGCCGGGTGCGCGTGGCCAACGACGCCGACTGCTTCACCCTGTCCGAGGCGGTGGACGGCGCGGCGGCCGGCGCGCGCGTGGTTTTCGGCGTGATCATCGGCACGGGGGCGGGGGGCGGGGTCACCGTGGACGGCGCGCTCCTGCCCGGGGCGGGCGGCATAGCGGGGGAGTGGGGGCACGTCCCGCTGCCCTGGCCCACCGTCGAGGAGAACCCAGGCCCCGCCTGCTGGTGCGGCCTGCACGGCTGCCTTGAGCGCTGGGTGTCGGGCCCGGGCTTCGAGGACGACCACCGCCGGCGGCCGGGGGCCGACGGTTCCCTGCGCGCGCCCGCCATCGTGGCCCGCGCGGCGCAGGGCGATCCCGCGGCCCGCGCCGCGCTGGACGCCTACGTGGGCCGGCTGGGGCGCGGCCTGGCGGTGATCTGCAACATCCTGGACCCGGAGGTGATCGTGCTGGGCGGCGGCATGTCCAACGTGGAGGCGCTCTACGCCCGCCTGCCGGACGCCATGGCGCCCTACGTGTTCACCGACCGGCCGGTCGCGCGGGTGGTGAAGAACCTCCACGGCGACGCCTCGGGCGTGCGCGGCGCCGCCTGGCTCTGGTCCCCCCGCCCCGAGCGCGGCGGCGGCTAGACCCGCCCGCCGTAGAAGCACGGCCGTGGAGGCCGCCGGAGCCGCCCTCCTGTTCTTCCCGCCCCGATGTTCTCGAAGCGGATCGGCGCGCCGTCGCGCCAGGCCAGGATGGTCCGGCCATGTTGAACGCGCGAGGTGATCTGGTCGTCGGCCCCCGGCGGCAGCGAGGTCGTCTGCACGTGGCGATGCTGACGTCGGACAAGGAGCGCGCCCTTTCAGCGCAGCCGTCCGGCCGCGGCCTGCGCCTCCAGCCAGTCCAGGGCCGTCCGGCATGCGGCCTCGGCGGGCTGGGAGGTGTTGATCACGACGGCGCGCTCGTCCTCGCCCGGCCGTTCCAGGGTTTCGAGCTGGCTCTGGAGGAGGCTGGACGGCATGTAATGGCCGGAGCGGCCCCGCAGTCGGCGCAGCAGTTCGGGCGGATCGCCGTCGAGCAGCACGAAGCCGCACGGTGCGGCGACCGCGCGCGCCAGACGGTCTCGATAGGCGCGCTTCAGCGCCGAGCAGGCGGCGACGGCGATCCCCTCGCGGGCGACCGCTTCACCCAGGGCGGTCCCCAGCCGGTCAAGCCAGGGCCGGCGGTCTTCGTCCGTCAGCGGCCGGCCTTCGCGCATCTTGGCGACGGCCGCGACGTCGTGGTGGTCGTCGCCTTCCAGGAAGGGCGCCCGGAGCGCGTCGGCGAGCCGCCGCCCGAGCGTGGACTTGCCGCTGCCGCTGACCCCCATGACGATCACCGCCAGGGGGCTCGATCCGCGGGCTTGCGAGGGGCTGGGCATTTCGCGTCCGATCGGCTGCGCTTGGGGACCCGCTCCAGGCCCGTTCGAGCATGGAGAGGGTAGATAGCGGCTGCGACGCCGTCGTCGACCAGGGACGAACGCTGCGCGAGCGCGGGTCTCCCGCACCCACCAGCTCGCGTGCGTCGACACAGGAGCCGCGATCCCGCGCCTCCGCCGCCGTGGGGGCGAGCCGCGACCCACGGCGGTCATGGGCCGTTGAACCGACGGCGTGGTCGGAGACTTCCTGTCACGGTCGGGGGCCGCTAAGAGCCCGTGGATGGGTGTGGGTCGGATGTTCAGCAGGTTTCGGTCGGCGCCGCTCGCCGCGAGCGCAAGCCTGGCGATGTTGGCCGCCTGCGCGAGCAAGCCGGCTCCGCCGGCGCCGACGCCCGCGCCCGTCGTGAGTCCTCCCGTCGCCGCGTCGAGCCAGCCGGCGCCCCAGTTCACGCCCACCCCCGACCTCGACCCGCGCGCGCGCTTGCACAAGGTGCTGGAGCTGCTCGACGCCGGCCAGAAGGACCAGGCGCGCGCGGACGCGCAGGAGCTGCTCAAGCAGCAGCCGGACGACGCCCTGGCCAAGTCGCTCCTGATGCAGATCGACGCGGACCCGAAGGTCCTGCTCGGCGCCCAGAGCTTCCCCTACAAGATCCGGCCCGGCGAAACGCTGTCCCTGCTGGCGGACCGGTTCCTCGGCGACAAGTACCTGTTCTACGCCCTGGCCCGCTACAACGGCATCGACGCCCCACGCTCGGCGGAGGTGGGGCGCACGATAATGGTGCCGGGCGCCCCCCGAGACGTCGCGCCGCCGCGCCGCAAGGCGCCCGAGGCGGTCGCTCCGCGTCGTCCTTCCGCTCCGGCCGCGGCGCCCGCCCCGTCCGCCCGGGATGTCGCTCGCGCCGGTGCGTTGCGCCACCAGGCGCTGGTGCTGATGAACAAGGGTCAGATCGACGCGGCGGTCGCCCTGCTGCGCCAGGCTGCGGGGTTCGATCCCGGCGACGCGGCGATCTCGGCCGATCTCACGCGGGCCGTGCGGCTGCAGGCGGCCACGCGGCGTTGATTCAGGCTTTGGCGTGGGCGTGGGGACGGTGCGCCGGGTGCGTCGCCTTGCCCTTGCGCCGCGTTTTCGGCTCGGAGCCGGCCAGCCGGTCGACGTCGCTGATCACCTGCGCGGCCAGGACCGTGCGCATGTAGGCGCGCGCGTCCGGGCGTTGCGGGTCCAGTTCGAGGGTGCGCGTGTAGGCGGCTCGAGCCTCGGCGGCACGCCCGTCCTTGGCGGCGCGTGCGCCCTCCTGCTCGGCGGCGTCCGCGGCGGCGGTGAGGCGCGCCTGGGCGGCGTCGGCCTCCTGGGCGGTGGCGACGCGGTCGGGGGTGACGGCCTCGGCGAGGCGCCAACGCCACAACGCCTCGCGCAAACGGCCGGCCGCCGCCGCCCGCCGCGCCGCCGCCGTCGCTTCGGCGTAGACGCCCGCGCGGTCGGCGCCGCCCGCGCCCGGCGGGCCGGCCGTGGCCGTGGGTGTCGCGGGCGTGGTGGCGCACCCGGCCAGGACGGCGCCCGTCGCGAGCACGGCGACGGCGAGCGCCGGGCGCCGGGCGAGCGTTCTAGACGAGCGGCTCACTGGGTCTCCAACTCGGCCGCGCCGGAGCCGCCCTGGGCGGCGCTCTCCACCCGCTCGACGAACTTGGCGAGGCTGTCGTCGCCGAAGATCATGTCGCGCCGGAGCAGGAACGGCGGCGCCCAGCCCGGATTGCCGCCGCGCGCCACCGTCACGGCCGCGGGATAGCCGGCGGCCCTCAGCACCGCCTCCACCTGCGGGTTGGTCGCGCCGTAGGGAAAGGCGAACACCGCCGTGTCCGCCAGCCCGTGGCGGCCCAGCACCTCCAGGGGCGCGTCCACCTCCGTGTGCAGGCGTTTCTCGTAGGCGGCGGGCGTCTCGCCCGGCAGGCGCTTGTTGAGGTCCGGGTGCGTCTTGGAATGGGACTGCACGTCGATCAGCCCATCCCGCTTGACCTCCTCGAGTTGCGGCCAGGTGACGCCCGCGCCCGTTCCGACGAAGTCCGTGTAGACGAACAGGGTGGCGGGATCGTTGAAGCGCTTGAGGATGGGAACGGCGATCTCGTAGGCGGAGCGGTAGCCGTCGTCGATGGTGATCGCCACGGTGCGGGGCGCCACCCCGTTGCGGCCGGCGACGAAGCCCAGCACGGTCTTGAGCGGCGCCACCGTCCAGCCGCCGTCGCGCAGCGCCTGCAGTTGGCGCGCGAACTCTTCCGCGGACACCTCCATCCGGCTCGTGGAGCGTCCGGCGGTGAAGCGGTGATAGCAGAGGATCGGGACGTAGCGGACCGGACCTGCGAGGTCCGCGTCCGCGTCCGTGAGCGCCACGGCGACGGCTCCGCCCGGCCGCAACCCGCCGGAGACCGGGCTGACGCGCCAGGCCAGGGCGGGGTCGTGCAGGTAGCGCGCGGCGAGGGTCGCGGCCGTGTCGCCCGGCTGCGCGACGGCCACCACGACGTGGCGCGACCGGCCGAGCTCCCCCACGGCCTGGGGGGCCTCGGACGTGGTGGCGCAACCCGCCAGGCCCGCGGCGAGCGCCGCGGCGGCCGCAACGCTCGGCAGTTTCACGTCAGGTCCCGCGGGCTGATGACGGTGCGCTCGTCCTCGTCCACGGCGGGCGGGGAGGTGGTGGGCGGCTCGGGAGCAGGCGGGTCGAACGGGGAAGGGGAGCGCTCCGGCTTCGGGCCGCCTCCCGCCTCCGCGCGCGCGCGCCAGTAGGCCGCGCCCATCACGGTGGACTCGGGCGCGGGCGGCGTCGCGAACGGATTGCGCGCGCCTTCGGGCTCGAGCACCGGCGCTTCGGCGGCCACGGGCGGGTGGGAGGCCGGCGCGGGGGCGGACCGCTCTCCGGCCTCCTCCAGGGCGTAACCTTCGGTGGCGACCATCTGCTCCTCGAGATTGCCGCTCATCAGGTTGTAGGCGTCGAACAGCTCGCCGAACTCGTCCTTGCGGTTGTGCGAGATGCGGAAGTCGAGATCCCCGGCGGCCGCGTCCGTCAGCGCTTCCTTGAGCCGGCGGATGGGCGCGGCCAGGGAGCGGGCCACGATGTAGCTGGCCAGGCCCACGCTCCCCAGGGTGACCACGCCCAGGATCGCCATGAGCAGGTTGGACAGGTCGCTCACCGAGCGCAGCCCCGCGCGGCTGAGCACCAGGTCCACGCGGCCGTAGGGGCGGCCCGCATAGGTGATGGTGCGCACGAAGCGCAGGCCCGCGCCGTCCCCCGTCTCGCTCACCGTGTCGCCGCCGGCGCCGCCCACCCTCCGCTCGGAGGCGGGCGGACGGTAGCGGCCGCCGATCAGCGAGGGCGTCTTGGAGCCGCGCACGATCCCCTGGGCGTCCACCACCGTCAGCAGGCGCACGTTGGGATCGCTGGCGGCGGCCTCCACGAAGGCCTGGGTGGGCAGCCAGTCCTGCTGGGAGGGGGGCAGGGTGGCGTTGTCGGCGGCGCGCAGGGCGGCGTTGTTGGCGACGAAGGCGGCCATGGCCGAGCCGAAGGTCACCGCCAGCTGCTGCATGGAGGCCCGCTGACGCACCAGCACCGTGCCGATGCTGGCGCCCAGGGCCACGGCGGTGATGGAGACCACCAGCAGGGTGGTGCGCAGTTGGAGCGGCAGGTAGCGGCGCTTGGTCTGCGCTTCGGCCTGCACCGCGTTGAAGGCCGCCTGCTCGCGGCGCAGCGCCTCGGCGAGTTGCTGGCCGTCGCGGAACCGGCGCTCCGGCCGCTTGGCCAGGAGCTTGTTGATGATGAACTGCAGGCCGCGCGGCGCGTCGGAGGCCACGTCCGCCAGGGACGGCGGCTCCTGCTGGGTGATCTGGATCGCCAGGGTGGCGGGGCTGACGCCGGAGAAGGCCTTGCGCCCGGTGGTCAGCTCGTAGAGCACCACGCCCACGGAGAACAGGTCGCTGCGCCCGTCCAGGTCGCGTCCCAGCGCCTGCTCGGGGCTCATATAGCGGGGGCTGCCCAGCACCTGGCCGATCTGGGTCTTGAGCCCGTCGTCCTCGTCATAGCCCTCGCCTTCCGCCACGTGGGCGATGCCGAAGTCTAGGATCTTGATCGACCGGTTGTCGGGCAGCAGCATGACGTTGCTGGGCTTGATGTCGCGATGCACGACGTTGAGCGAATGGGCGTAGCGCAGCGCCTCGGCCAACTGCACGCCGATGCCCACCACCTCGCCGGTGCCGAGCTTGCCGCGCTCGCGCACCAGGTCGTTGAGGGTGCGGCCCTCGATCAGCTCCATCGCGATGTAGGGGTAACCGTCGACCTCGCCCACGTCGTAGACGGTGACGATGTTGGGGTGGTTCAGCGCGCCGGCGGCCTTGGCCTCGCGCAGGAAGCGCCCGGCGTACTCGCGGTTCTGCCGGAACTCGCGCTTGAGGATCTTGATCGCCAGGGTGCGGTTGATGCCCGGGTCGAACGCCCGGTAGACGTCGGCCATGGCGCCTTCGCCGATCAGCTCCTGGACGCGGAAGCGCCCGACCCGCTCGAGCAAAGCCCGTCCCCCAGCCTTCAATCCCTACGCTCAAGCTATCAGAGCCGTTTCGCCGCGGCCAGGGTTCTCCCGTGTGAGGCGACGCGCATTGACGCCGCGCGCCGTTGCGTCGACGTTGCCCCTGCTGAACGTGGGGCGCGTGGGGCGTGTTCGAAGACTTCGACCTGGAGGCGCTGGCGGCGCCCGTCGACGGCGGTGCGGGCGCGGACCTGCGGGCCGGCGCGGAGGCGACCGCCTTCTTCCGCATCAAGGACCTGCGCGCGGAGGCGCGCAGGGCCGAGCGCGACGCGGCGGCCACCCCCGAGGGCGACACGCCGCTGATCGAAGCGGGCCTGCGGTCCTGGACCGAGTTGTCGCGCATCGCCTGCGAGGTCCTGAGCACCCAGGGCAAGGACCTGGAGGTCGCCTGCTGGCTTTGTGAGGCGCAGGTGCGCGTGCGCGGCTTCGCGGGCCTGGCCGACGGGCTGGAGCTCGTCCACCGCCTGGTCGACGCGTTCTGGGACGCCGGCCTGCACCCCGCCGAGGACGAGGACGGCGCCCTGGGCCGCATCGCCCCCGTGGGCGGCCTCCTGGGCCTGGACGGGGTGGCGGCCCTGCTGCAGCCGATCCGACTACTGCCGCTGTCCGACCGCGTTCCCGAGGTGGCGCTGTGGACGGTGGAGAGCGCCCACGCGCCGCTCCCCGGCGGCGACGACGCGGCCGCGCGCGAGCGTCAGCAGGCGCGCCGGGCCGAGCAGGTCGAGCAGGTGGCGCAAGCCCTGGCCCGCGCCTCCACCGACTTCCTGCGCGACACACGTCGGGACGCCCTGTTGGCCGCCGAGCGGGTGGAGCGGCTGGCGGCCCTGGCCGACGCCAAGGCGGGCGTGGGACGGTTCGGCTCCCAGGTGATCGAGCCCCTGCGCGCGGTCGTCACCGTGCTGGAGCAGAACGCGGGCGCCCGGCTGGCCGAGCCGGCCGCCGCCGGCCTGGAGGCGGCCGAGGAGGCGCCGGACTTGGCGGGGGAGGGCGCGGCCGTCGCGCCCCGGGGCGTGCGCAGCCGCGCCCAGGCCTACGAGGCGATCCTGACGATCGCCGACTTCTTCGCGGAGACCGAGCCGCAGTCGCTGGTCGCGCGCAGCCTGCGCGAGGTCGTGCGCCGCGCCCGGCTGCCGCTGGAGGACCTCCTCACCGAACTCCTGCCCGATGCGGACCAGCGGCTGCTGTTCTTCCAGAGGGCGGGCGTGAAGGACGAAACGACCGTGACGGACCTGTCGTCGTCCTACTGACACGGAGCTTTGCGGGGTGTTGGGCTTTTTGAAAGCTTGGCGCTAGGGTTGCAGCGGGATGGCGGGTCGGGCGGCCGGAGCGGCGCGGCCTGGGCGTAAGCTTTAAGGGGTGGAAGCCGATGAAGAGCGTTCACGACAAGCTCAAGCGGGTCCGCAAGCCGCGGGTCCACATCACCTACGACGTCGAGACCGAAGGCGCGCAGGAGATCAAGGAGCTGCCCTTCGTGGTCGGCGTGATGGGCGACTTCTCAGGCGACCCCACCGAGCCGCTGAAGCCGCTGAAGGATCGCAAGTTCATCCAGATCGACCGGGACAACTTCGACCAGGTGATGCGCCGCATGTCGCCCGGCCTGAACATGCGCGTGGAGAACACGCTGAAGGGCGACGGCAGCGAGATGCCCGTCAACCTGAAATTCGAGTCGATGGAGGATTTCGAGCCGGGCCGCGTGGTCGAGCAAGTCGAACCCCTGCGCAAGCTCATGCAGACGCGCAACAAGTTGCGCGACCTGATGAGCAAGGCCGACAACTCCGAGCGGCTGGAGGCCCTGCTGGAGCAGGTGCTGCAGAACAAGGGGCAGCTCGATGAGCTGTCCAAGGAACTGGACGCGTCGTCCGCGCCCGAGAAGGAGTGACCGCGATGGCCCAAACCCCGTCCGCCTCCGCCGGGAGCTCCGCCGCCGGCGTCTCCACCGTCACCACCAGCCTCTTGGACCAGGCGATCGGCGCCACGCGCCAGACCGAGCCGCAGGAAGTGCAGGAACTCCTGCGCGCCCTGACCGAGGAGGCCAACCGCGGCACGGTCACCTTCTCGCGCAACTTCACGCTGACCATCAAGAAAGCGATCGAGGAGATCGACGCCCAGTTGTCGGCTCAGCTCGCCGCCGTCATGCACAACGAGAAGTTCAAGGCGCTGGAGGGCAGCTGGCGCGGCCTGAACTACCTCGTCATGAACTCGACCACCGGGCAGGACCTGAAGGTGCGCGTGCTCAACGCCTCCAAGCGGGACCTCGCGCGGGACCTCTCCAAGGCGGTGGAGTTCGACCAGAGCACGCTGTTCAAGAAAATCTACGAAGGCGAGTTCGGCACCCCCGGCGGCGAGCCTTACGGGGCCATGATCGGAGACTACTACTTCGGATCGGGGCAGGACGACATCGAGCTCCTGCGCAACATCTCGGGCGTGGCGGCCGGCGCGTTCGCCCCGTTCGTCGCCGCGGCCGGCCCCTCCATGTTCGGCTTCGAAAGCTTCGAGGAGCTGTCCAAGCCGCGCGACCTCAGCGACCGGTTCCAGTCCACCGAGTACACCAAGTGGCGCGGCTTCCGGGACACGGAGGACAGCCGCTTCGTCACCCTCACCATGCCGCGGGTGCTGGCCCGCCAGCCCTACGGCGAAGGCTCGCGCTCGGTGGACGAGTTCGACTACCAGGAGTCGCCCAAGGACGCGCAGGGCGATCCCCGGCCGTTGGCGCACGACGATTACTGCTGGATGAACGCCGCCTACGCCATGGGTGCGCGCATGACGGACGCCTTCGCCGACACCGGCTGGTGCACCGCCATCCGCGGCGCCGAGGGCGGCGGCAAGGTCGCCGACCTGCCGACCCACGTGTTCATGTCCGACGACGGCGACATGGCCGAACAGTGCCCCACCGAGATCGCCATCACCTCCCGGCGCGAGAAGGAACTGTCCGACCTCGGCTTCCTGCCGCTGTGCCACTACAAGAACACCGATTACGCCGTGTTCTTCGGCGCGCAGACCACGCAGAAGCCCAAGAAGTACGACCGGCCCGAAGCGACGGAGAACGCCGCCATCTCGGCGCGCCTGCCTTACATCATGGCCACTTCGCGCTTCGCCCATTACCTGAAGGTGATGGCGCGCGACAAGATCGGCTCCTTCATGGAGGCCGAGGACTGCGGCAACTGGCTCAACCGCTGGATCATGAACTACGTCAACGCCGCGGAGGGCGGCGGCCAGGAGATCCGCGCCAAGTACCCGCTGCGCGACGCGCGGGTGGAGGTGACCGCGGTGGCGGGCTCGCCGGGCAGCTACAACGCGGTGGCCTACCTGCGGCCCTGGCTGCAGATGGAGGAGCTCACCGCCTCCCTGCGCCTGGTCGCGCGCATCCCGCAGAAGACCTGACGACCGGGCGGGGGGCGTAGGGGCGCACGCGGTGGACGGCTCGGATTTCGCCGGCGCGCCCGCACCCCTGCGCGACGACGTGCGGGCCGCCGCGTCCTCGCCGCAGGACGGGCGGCTGGACGCCTTCCTCGCCGCCGATCGGGCGGAGGCGCTGGAGCTGTGGCTGGGCCCCGGGCGGGCGGCGGGGCTGGACGCCGGGCGGCTGCGCCGCCTCTTGGACCGCGACATCGCCGCCATCGACGAGGCGCTGGGCCGCGCCTGCGACGCGGTCCTGCACCACCCGTCCTTCCAGGATCTGGAGTCCGCCTGGCGCGGCGTGCGCTGGCTGGCGGAGACCCTGGGCGGCGACGGCATGACGCTGCTGCGGTTGCTGGACTGCCGCTGGGGCGAGCTGACCCGCGACCTGGAGCGGGCGACCGACTTCGACCGCTCCACCCTGTTCCGCCTGATCTACGACGAGGAGTTCGGCACCCCCGGCGGCGTGCCGGTGTCCCTGTTGGTGGGGCTGTACGAGGTGCGCCACAAGCCCGCCCGGGGTCGGTCCACCGACGACGTGGGCGCCCTGCGCGCCCTGAGCGGCGTGTGCGCGGCCGCCTTCGCCCCCATCGTCATGGGCGCTTCGCCCGGCCTGTTCGAGGTGGAGCGCTTCGGCGACCTCGACCTGCGCCAGTCGGTGGGCGACACCCTGTCGGACATCGGCCACCGTCGCCTGCAGTCGCTCCAGCAGGCGCCCGACACGCGATTCATCGCCCTGGCCGCCCCGCGCATCCTGCTCCGCACGCCTTATCGCGGGCGCGATGCCGGAGACTGCGGCTTCCGCTACGAGGAGCGCGTGCGTGCGGACGGCCGCGACCAGCTCTGGGGCGTGGCCGCCCTGGCGGTGGCGCAGGTGTGCATCCGCGCCTTCGACGAGCACCGCTGGCTGGCCGCCACCCGCGGCACGGTGCTGGACAAGGTGGACGCGGGCGTGGTCTCCGGCCTGCCCGCCGCCGACTTCGCCACCGACTCGCCCGGCACCGCGATCAAGCCCGCCCTGGAGGTGAACCTCTCGGCCGCGCTGGAGGCGGACCTGACGCGGGCGGGGGTGATCTGCGTCAAGCGCTGCAAGGACACGCCCTACCTGGCCCTGCACAGCCTGCCGACGCTGCACCGGCCGCCCGTCAACTTCACCAGCGAGATCGCCCGCACGAACGCCCAACTCGGGGCGGTGCTGAACTACGTGCTCTGCGTGTCGCGCTTCGCCCATTACCTGAAGGTGATCGGCCGCGAATGGATCGGCTCGCTGAAGTCGGCCGAAGAGTGCGAGCGCAAGCTGCAGACCTGGCTGTACGGCTATTGCAGCGCGGGCGACAACCTGTCGTTCGAGCTCAAGGCGCGCCATCCCCTGCAGGACGGGCGCGTCAGCCTGCGCGAGATCCCGGGCTCGCCGGGCGCCTACGAGTGCAGCGCCTGGCTCAAGCCGCACCTGCAGCTCGACCAGGCGGTCGCCGAGTTCCAGCTCACCACCACCCTGCAAGGCGTCCACCATGCGCTGTGAGGCCCCATGACCGCACCCACGACCGCGCCTGAGATGATCCAGGCGGGCGACCTCGCCGGGGCCCGCGCCGCCCTGGCGGACGCCGTCAAGCGCGCGCCCGCCGACGGCGGGGCGCGCTTCGCCCTGGCCGAGGTGCTGATCCTGCTGGGCGACTGGGAGCGGGCGGACACCCATCTCGACCTCGCCAGCACCCAGGATCCGAGCTGGGGCACGTTGGTCGCCCTGCAGCGCCAACTGGTGCGCGCGGCCAAGCACCGCGACGAGGTGTTCGCCGCCGGCCGTTCGCCCGACCTCGTCACCGCTCCCGTCCCGGCGGTGGAGACGGCGCTGCGCATCCTCACCGAAAGCCGCGTGGGCGGGGACGCCGCGGCCTTGCGCGAGGCGGCCGACGCCCAGGCGCCCGAGCTCACCGGCGTTTGCGACGGGGCGCCGTTCGCCACCCTGCGCGACGGCGACGACCGCACCGCGGACGTGCTGGAGCTGCTGACCAGCACGGGCAAGTACGTCTGGGCCGGCTGGTCGGAGGTGGTCTCCCTGGAGCTGCGCCCGGTGGAGCGCCCGCGCGACCTCGTCTGGCGCGCCGCCGACCTGGAGCTGCGCGACGGCCCGACGGGGGTGGTCTACCTGCCCATGACCTACCACGCCCCCGCCGCCGAGCTGACCGACCCCTTGCGGCTCGCGCGCCAGACCGATTGGACCGAGCGGGCGGGGCTCACCTGCGGTCTGGGCCAGCGATGCCTGCTGATCGGCGACGACCTCGTGCCCTTCTCCAGCCTGCACGAACTGTCGGTGGCCGCGCCCGACGCCGGGCGGGGCTGAGCCCGGCCGTGGCGCGCCGGCGGGACATGGCCGACCTGAACGTCGGCTCGCTGCTGGACCGGTTGATCGACGACGGGCGCGAGGGCGACGCGCCCAGCTTCGCCCGGTTGAAGGACGGCCTGCGCCGCGACCTGCAAGACCTGTTCAACAGCCGCCGCCGCTTCCTCACCCCGCCCTCCGCGCTCGGCGAGCTGGACCGCTCGCTCCTGTCCTACGGGCTGAAGGACTTCACCAACGAGCAGCTCAACTCCTTCACCTTCCGGCAGGACTTCGCCGACGACGTGGAACGCGTGCTGCGCGCGTCCGAGCCGCGCATCCAGTTGCACGAGGTGCAGGTGGTGGAGAACACCGACGCCCTGGACCGGCGGCTGCGCTTCCGCATCCTGGGCACGGTGGAGCTGGGCGGCGAGCGCCAGTCGCTGTCTTTCGACAGCTATCTCGATCCGGTCGAAGGCGCCGTCGTGGTGGGGGACTGACGCGGTGCTGGACGACCTGCTTCCCTTCTACAACGGCGAGCTGCGCTTCATGCGCGAGCTGGCGCAGGAGTTCGCCGCCGCCAACCCCAAGATCGCCGGGCGCCTGCGCTTGTCCACCGACTCGGTGGAGGACCCCCACGTCGGGCGGCTGATCGAGGCTTTCGCCTTCCTCAACGCCCGCATGCGGCTGAAGCTCGAGGACGACTTCCCCGAGCTGACCGAGTCCATGCTCCAGCTCCTGCAACCGCACTACCTCGCGCCCTTCCCTTCGGCCAGCATCGTGCAGATGTCGGCGCAGAGCGACCAGGCGGGCCGGGTCAGCGTGCCCGCGGGGCGGACGGTGGCCACCGAGGCGGTGGACTCCGAACCCCTGACCTACCGCACCGTCTACCCCGTGGAGCTCTGGCCGGTGGCGCTGACGGGGGCTGTGCTGTCGGGCGTGCCCTTCGCCGCGCCGCCCAACCCCCGCGCCGGCTCGGCCGCTTCCGTGCTGCGCTTGTCGCTGGCCTGCACCGCGCCGGCCGCCGACCTCACGGCCCTGGGGCTCGACCGGCTGCGCGTGCACATCCACGGCGAGCCGCGCACCGCCCAGATCCTCTACGAGCTGATCCTGGGCGGGACGATCTCCGTGGCCCTGGCCGACAGCGCGGCGGACGACGCGCCCGTGATCCTGGGGCCGGGGGCGATCCGGCCCGTGGGCTTCTCCGCGGCCGAGTTGATGCTGCCCAGCCCTCCCGCCGCCGAGCCCGGCTACGCGCTGATCCGCGAGTACTTCGCCTTCCCCGAGAAGTTCCTGTTCTTCGACCTGGTCGGGCTGGACGCCAAGACCCTGCTCAAGGCCGGGCGCACCCTGGAGGTGTTCCTGTTCCTCGACCGGCACGAGCCGCAACTGGAGCAGGCGGTGGGGGCGGCCAACTTCCGCCTGGGCTGCACGCCGGTGGTCAACCTGTTCCCGGCCGAAGCCGACCCGATCCGGCTCGACCCCGGCCGCTACGAGCACCGGGTGATCCCGGACGCCCGGCGCGAGACCACGCTGGAGGTCTACGCCGTCGACCAGGTGGTGGTCACCGACCGGGGAGGGGACGAGCAGCTCTACCGGCCCTACTTCTCCTTCGGTCAGCGCCAGCAAGGCCGCGAGCCGGTGCGGCGGTTCTGGCACGCGGTGCGCCGGCCCAGCCCCCATCCGGGCGGCGGCGACGACGTGTTCCTGGTGGTCACGGACGCGGACGGGCGCGCCGCCGCCGACGGCGACCACGTCGCCTCCGTCGACATCACCGCCACCAACCGCGACGCGGCCGTGCGCCTGCCGTTCGGGGGCGGGCGCCCGCGCCTGTCCATGCCGGACGTGGGTCAGGTCGGCCGGTGCGAGGCGCTGATCGCGCCCACCCGGCCGCTGCGGCCCCGGCGCACGCGCGGCGCCCTGTGGCGGCTGGTGTCGCAGCTCTCGCTCAACCACCTCTCCGCCGACGGCCCGGGCGGGCTGGACGTGCTCAAGGAGATGCTGAGCCTCTACGACAGCGCCGACTCCGCGGCGAGCCGGGCGGTGATCGACCGGCTGAGCCGGGTCGACACCGCCGCCGCGGTGGCGCGCGCGCCGGCGGGCGGGCGCATCGCCCTGGCCAGCGGCGTCGACCTGGCGCTGGAGTTCGACGACAAGCGGCTGTCCGGCTCGGGCGCCTTCCTGCTGGGGGCGGTGCTGGAGACGGCCTTCGCCTCCTTCGCGGCGATCAACGCCTTCAGCCGGACCACCCTGAGGCTGAAGGGAGACAAGGGAGCGTGGCACGCGTGGCCGGCCAGGACGGGGACGAGACGGCTGATCTGATCGCGCGGACGGCGGAGCGGCCCTCCGAGGCCGAGTTCTTCCAGACCGTTCGGCTGATCCTGAGCGCCGCCCGCCGGGCCGGCGAGGCGCGCGCGCGCCTGGGCGAGGACGCGCGGCCCGCCGCCGAGCCCGTGCGCCTGCGCGCGGCGGCCGGCATGCGCTTCGCCGCCGCCGAGATCACCGCGGCGGAGGCGGCCGAGGGCGCCAAGCCCGAGCTGACCGTCTCCTTCATGGGGCTGACCGGGCCCTCGGGCGTGCTGCCCGACCACTATTCCGACCTCCTGGTGCAGCGCCGCCGGGCGCGCGATCCGGCGCTGGCCGAGTTCCTGGACCTGTTCAACCATAGGAGCCTGAGCCTGTTCTACCGGGCCTGGGCCAAGCCGCGCCTGCCCGTGCGCTACGAAGAAGCGGACCTGCCCTTCGCCGACCCGTTCAGCGCCGCCCTGGCCTCGACCCTGGGCCTGGGCCTGCCCGCCCAGCGCGAGCAGGCCTCTCTCGGCGACGGCGGCCTGCTGGGCCTGGCCGGCTCGCTCGGGCGGCGGGTGCGCACCCCCGGGGCGGTGCGTCGGCTGGCCGCCGCCCTCCTGGACGCGCCCGTGGAGATCGCCGAGTTCCACGGCCGCTGGATCGCCATCGCGCCCACCGAGCGCACCCGCCTGGCCGAGCCCCGCCCGGGCGAGCGCACCTTCTCCCGACTGGGCGACGAGGCGGTGGCGGGGGTTCGCGCCTGGGACGTGCAGGGCCGCTTCCGCTTGCGCATAGGCCCGCTCTCCCTGGAGGACTTCCGCGCCTTTTTCCGTCCGGACGGGCCCCGCGCCCTCCTGGACCGCGTGCTGCGCGAGGCGGTGGGCCCCGCGCTCGACTTCGACCTGCAACTCGTCCTGCGCGGCGACGCGGTGCCGCCCCTTCGGCTGGACGACCCCGACGCGCCCGCCCTGCTCAGCCGGACCACCTGGCTGGGCGGGGGGCCGCCCGGGCGCGACCGGGATGAATCGGTGCTGCCGTCGGGCGCGCCCATCCGCTCATAGGACGCCCAGGCCCTCCCAGAACGGCGACAGCGCCGCGGCGGCCTCGCGCAGTCCGGGCGTGTCGAGCTCGGGGTGGGCGCCGGCGGGCGCGACGTGCAGAAGGTAGGCCAGGCAGTCGGGCAGGTTCGCGCGCAGGCCCGAGCCCGTCAGGGGGCTCGCCAGCGCCAGCCGCAGGCCGGCCTGGTCCCGCAGGGCCTCCACCATGGCGGTGTTGTAGCGGCGGGCCCGCGCGCGGTCGGGGCCGGGGCCGCCTTCGACCGGCCGCGGCCCCACCGGCGTGGCCATTCCGGAGCCGGCGAGCACCACGAGGAGTTCGGTGGCGGACATG
This sequence comes from uncultured Caulobacteraceae bacterium, assembly GCA_964235945.1. Taxonomy (GTDB): domain Bacteria; phylum Pseudomonadota; class Alphaproteobacteria; order Caulobacterales; family Caulobacteraceae; genus JASLDZ01. The sequence goes on along the minus strand of CAXSDV010000004.1, from coordinate 19,126 downwards.
CGCCGCCCCGCCGCCTCGACCTCGGACAGGAGTTCGGCCACGTCCGCCGGCCCGGCCTCCAGCCGCGCGACGACGGCGCGGTAGGGCAGCGGGTCCAGCTCCAGCTTGCCGCCGGGCACGTCCACCGTCAGCTCCCGCCCGGCCAGGGGCTCGGCGGGCGCGAGCCGCACGGCCCGCAGGGCCGCCTCGCGCCGCTGGGGCGACAGGGGCTGGGCGCCGCGCACGAACACGTCCTGGCGGAAGCTGGTGGGCGCGATCAGGTCGGCCAGCACCTGTCGGCCCGCCGTGTCGGGGTAGGCCGCGGCCGCCTGCGCCTGGGCGGCGGTCATGGACAGCTCGGGCAGGGTGGAGAAGGGGTCGGCTCCCCCCACGTAGGTCAGCTTGGCGTCGGCCAGGGCCTCGGCCACCTGCGAGGGGAAGACCGGCCGCCAGTGGGCGTTCAGGTACTCGTGGGCGAGGTAGGCGTAGAGGCCCGGGGGCGCCCGGTCCGGGTCGTCCAGCGTGTCCTTCAGCTGCAGCTCGAGCCGGCTGAAGTCGATCCCCCGGGGCTCGGCCGCGCGCAGGTCCAGGGCGAACTTCACCGCCGCGCGGATCCGCGCCAGGCTGTCGCCGGGAACGCGGGCGGCGTGGTCGGCGATCACCCGCTGCAGCGGCAGCGACGAGGCCCACCCCGCCATGTTGTTGTAGCCCATGTAGACAAGGCCGCCCGGCCGCACGCAGCGGTCCAGCGCGGCCACAAGTTCGTTCTGGGCGGTCGGCCCCACCCAGGTCCACACGCCGTGCGCCACCGCATAGTCGAAGCGGCCCAGCGCCTCGCCCCGCGCGCCGGCGAGGTCGGCGAACGAGGCCTCCTCCACCCGCACGTTGTCCAGCCCCGCCGCGGCGATCAGCGCCTCGGCCGCCGCCACGTGGGTGGGGTTGAAGTCGACGCCCACGAACTGCGCGTGCGGGTTGGCGGCCGCCAGCATGCACACGCCCATGCCCGTGCCGCAGCCGAGCTCCAGGTAGCGGAACGGCCGGGAGGCGTCGGGCGCCCGCGTCCCGCCCAGGAGGGCGCAGGCCGACAGGTGGGCCGGCGCGGTCTCCAGGTAGACCCCGCTGGTGTACGCCACGTCGGCGACATAGCCCTCGCGCCAGGACATCGCGTCTCCCTCATTCGATCAAAGTCGCTCCACAGTTGCGGACGGCTTGCCCCGGGGCAAGCTTCGGCTACGGTTGACCGCGCCATGCCGTAGTGGGCGGGCTCCGGGGGCGGATATGGATATCAGGGCGCTTGTCGACCGGCTGGATGCGCCGTGCCGCGAGGCGCTGGAGGCGGCCGCCGGCCTGACCCTCTCGCGCACCCATTACAACGTCGAGCCCGAGCACTGGCTGCTGAAGCTGATGGAGCCGCCCGGCGGCGACATCGCGCGCATACTGGAGCGGTTCGCGGTGGACGCGGGGCGGCTGGAGGCCGAACTCGACCGGTCGCTGGACGCCATGAAGACGGGCAACGGCCGGGCCCCCGCGCTCTCGCCCAACCTCGTCAAGCTGATCCGGGAGGCGTGGCTGCTGGCCAGCCTGCAGTACGGCGCCGAGCGGGTGCGCGCCGGACACGTGCTCTGCGCCCTGCTCTCCAGCGACGACCTCGCACCCATGGCGCGGGAGGCTTCGCGCCAGCTGCAGCTGATCGCCCCCGCCGCCCTGGCCGACGCCCTGCCCGACATTCTGGCCAAGGCCGACCACGCCGAAGGCGGGGAGGGCGGCGCGGCTCCGGAAGGACGGGAGGCGCCTCCCGCAGGCGGCGGTCAGGCGCTGGCCAAGTATTGCATCGACCTGACCGAGCGCGCCCGCGCCGGCGAGGTGGACCCGGTGCTGGGGCGCGATCCCGAGATCCGCCAGATCATCGACATCCTCAGCCGCCGCCGCCAGAACAACCCGATCCTCACCGGCGAGGCCGGGGTGGGCAAGACCGCGGTGGTGGAAGGCTTCGCCCTGCGCATCGTGGCGGGCGACGTGCCCGAGGCGTTGAAGCCGGTGCGGCTGCTCACCCTCGACCTCGGCCTGCTTCAGGCGGGCGCCGGGGTGAAGGGCGAGTTCGAGAACCGGCTCAAGTCGGTGATCGAGGAGGTCCGCCGCTCGCCCACCCCCATCATCATGTTCGTCGACGAGGCGCACACCCTGATCGGCGCCGGCGGGGCGGAAGGGCAGGGGGACGCGGCCAACCTGCTCAAGCCCGCCCTGGCGCGGGGCGAGTTGCGCACCATCGCGGCCACCACCTGGGCCGAGTACAAGAAGTATTTCGAGAAGGACCCCGCGCTCACCCGCCGCTTCCAGGTGGTCAAGGTCGAGGAGCCCGACGAGGCCACCGCCGTGCGCATGATGCGCGGCCTGGTCGACACGCTGGAGCGCCACCACGGCGTTCGCATACTCGAGGAGGCGGTGGACGCCAGCGTGCGCCTGTCGCACCGCTACATCTCGGGTCGGCAGCTGCCGGACAAGTCGATCAGCCTGCTGGACACCGCCTGCGCGCGCGTGGCCGTCAGCCGCGCGGCCACGCCCGCGGCGGTGGAGGACGCGCGCCGCCGGGTCGAGCAGCTGGAGGTGGAGCTGCGCGTGCTCGGCCGCGAGGCCGCCGGCGGGGCCGACCACGACCTGCCGCTCGCCGAGCGCGAGTCGATGAAGGTCGAACTGCAGGCGGAGCTCGAAGCGCTGGAGGCGCGCTGGCGCGAGGAGCTGGCGTTGATCGCGCGCATGTCCGAAGCGCGCCACGCGCTGGAGGCGGCGCACGCCGCCGGCGACGACGCGGGGCGCACGTCGGGACGCGAGGCGCTGGCGGCCGCCCGCGCCGAACTCCACGCCCTGCAGGGCGAGCACCCGCTGGTGTTCGACGTGGTCGACCGCCAGGCGGTCGCCGACGTGCTTGCGGGCTGGACCGGCATACCCGTGGGACGCATGGTCGCGGACGAGGTGCGCGGCGTGCTGGACCTGGACGTGCGCATGGCCGCGCGCATCCGCGGCCAGCCCCAGGCGCTGCACGCCATCGCCGAAGCCATGCGCGTGGCGCGCGCCGGCCTGGCCGATCCGCGCAAGCCGCTGGGCGTGTTCCTGATGTGCGGCTCGTCCGGCGTGGGCAAGACGGAGACGGCGATCACCCTCGCCGACCTGTTGTACGGCGGCCAGCAGGCCATGACCGTGATCAACATGAGTGAGTTCAAGGAGGAGCATAAGGTTTCCATGCTCCTGGGCTCGCCCCCCGGCTATGTCGGCTACGGCGAGGGCGGCGTGCTGACGGAGGCGGTGCGCCGCCGCCCCTTCGGCGTGGTGCTGCTGGACGAGATGGAGAAGGCCCACCCCGGCGTGCAGGACGTCTTCTACCAGGTGTTCGACAAGGGGCAGCTCAAGGACGGCCAGGGTCGCGACATCGACTTCCGCAACACGGTGCTGATCATGACCAGCAACGCCGGCACCGAGACGATCGAGAAGCTCTACGAGGACCCTGACACCGCGCCGGACGCCGCCGACCTGGCCTCCGCGCTGCGGCCCGACCTGCTCAAGGTGTTCAAGCCCGCCTTCCTGGGCCGGGTGACGGTGGTGCCCTACACGCCGCTGCCGCCCGAGATCATCCGCGAGATCGTGGAGATCGCCCTGGGTCGTGTGCGGGCGCGGGTCGCCGCCAGCTACGGCGCGCGACTGAGTTGGAGCGACGAAGTGGCCGACGCGATCGCCGCGCGCTGCACCGAAACCCAGAGCGGGGCGCGCAATATCGAAGCCATTCTTAATCAAACCGTCACGCCCGCTCTGGCAAGACGGATGCTGTCGAGGCTGATGGAACATGCGCCCACGGCGGAAGTCGCTCTGGGTGTCGACGACGCCGGAGAATTCGCCTTCGCCATCTCATGACGGGGCGTTTGCGGGCTAGCCTCCCCGCAAGGCGTCGTCTAACTTGCAACAGCACCCTTAGGGGCACACGGAAGAGGGAACGGACTCATGGCGGCCTATCTGAAGTTGGACGGGTTCACGGGAAATGTGACCAAGGGCCAGTACCAGGGCTGGATCGAGGTGGAGTCGTTCAGCTGGGGCTTCTCCGTGCCCGTTCAGACCACCGTCGGCTCCTCCTCGAACCGCCTGTCGGCGGGCAAGGTCACGCCGGGCGACCTGCACATGGTCAAGAAGCAGGACCAGACCAGCGCCAAGTTCATGCTCGACTCGATGAACGGCGCGGTGATCCCGAACGCCACGCTCGCCGTGACCATGCCTTCGGCCAACGGCGGCCAGGATAAGTACATGGAATACAAGATGACCAACTGCATCACCTCCGCGTACAACACCGCGGGATCGCAGGGTCAGCACGAGCCCATGGAGAACGTGGCGCTGAACTTCTCCAAGATCGAGATCAGCCAGTACTCCACCGACGCGTCCGGCAAGTCCATGGCCGCGCAGCGGGGCAATTTCGACTTCATCTCCGCCGCCGGTTCCTGATCGGGAACCCGCTTGCGTCACGGTCGGCGGGGGCCCGTGCGGGCCCCGCCGCCGATGGACGCGCGCGCGGGTAGGTGAACGATGGGCGAAGGCCGCGATCCCAAGAACTTCCTCAAGCTGGTCGAGAGCCCTGGGTCCGTCCAGGACTACTACCTGTTCCGCTTGGAAGGGGAGGAGGCGCTCTCCTCGCCCTTCTCCTTCCGGCTCACCATCCGGTCGCGGGGGGACATCCCGCAGGCCTCGCAGTGGGTGGGGTCGTCCATCACCTTCCAGATGGGTCTGTCGGACGACGCGCCCCGGCTGGTGAACGGCCAGTGCGTGCGTTTCGAGCACGCCTACCAGAAGGGCCAGTACGTCGAGTTCGTGCTGGACATCTCGGCGTCGCTCTCCACCACCAAGCTGAACCGCGACAACCGGATCTTCACGGCCAAAACCGCCAAGCAGGTGGTCGCGCAGATCCTCTCCGAGCACGACATCACCTTTGACGACACGAAGGTGAAGGGTGTCACCCGCGTGCGGGAATACTGCGTGCAGTACGACGAGAGCGACTTCGACTTCATCAGCCGGCTGATGGAAGAAGAGGGCGTTTTCTATTATTTTCGCTACGACGAGGGCGCCGGGCGGTTCAAGCACAAGATGACGCTGGCCGACGATCCTTCCGGCTTCTTCGACGGCGAGCCCGCCAAGGTGGCTTTCCGCTCCAGCCCGCTGCATCCGGGGCTGAAGAGCGTCGGCACATCCTACGCCGCCAGCACCGGCGGGTGGCTGACCAACGACTACGACTTCAAGAAGCCCGCCTCGCTGACCCCGGTGAAGACCGCCACGCGTCTGGACTACGCCGCCAAATCCACGCGCCAGTACGTCTGGCCGGGCGGCGGCTACTCCCCCGACGACGTGCGCCGCGCGTCCAAGCTCGCCATGGAGCACCAGGAGTCGGGCGCCTTGGCCGTGGAAGGGCAGGGCAAGTACACCGGCTTCATGCCCGGTGCGCGCTTCGAGATCGACGACGCGCGGCTCAGTCCCCGCGAGCGGCGCATCGCGGTGCGCACGGTCAGCCACGCCGCCTTCGACCCCTGGGGGCTGGAGGAGGGCGAGCCCAGCTACGAGCAGCGCTTCACCGCCATACCCAGCGACCAGACGCACCGGCCGGAGCGCTCCACCCCCCCGGCCAGCGTGCGCGGCCCCCAGACGGGCGTGGTGGTCGATCAGGTCGACCCGGAAGGTTTCGGCCGCATCCAGGTGCGCTTCCACTGGGACCATGCGGGCGCCTCCACCTGCTGGCTGCGGGTGGCCCAGCAGTGGGCGGGCGGGCGCATCGGCGCCCAGTTCGTGCCCCGGCCCGGCATGGAGGTGCTGGTCGACTACCTGGAAGGCGACCCCGACCGGCCCATCGTGGTGGCCTGCATCTACAACGGCGACAACAAGCAGCCCTACGACACGCCCGCCAACCTCAGCCGGGCCGGCTGGCGCACCATGAGCCACCCCTCGGGCTCGATCGCCAACGAGTTCATCTTCGAGGACAAGGCCGGAGCCGAGGAGATCTACACCTTCGCCGGCCGCAACCTGCGCCGGGAGACGGTGAACGACGAGATCGTAAGGATAGGCCGGAACAGCGCGCTTCAGGTGGGCGGGAACCACGCGGTGCACGTCCACGGGGCGCTCACCGTCAGTTCCGACACCTCCATCGTCCTGTCCGTGGGCGGGAGCCGGGTGTCGATCACCAAGGAGGGCGTGGTGATCACCGCGCCCATGATCGACCTCAATTGATCGGCTGCGGCCATCGCGACCGGAGCTCCGGGCGGGCTTGTCACAGCCCAGCTTCCCGGCCGATAGTCCGTCAGGACGGACGGGCGGAGGATGCGGTGGGCGAGCGGGTGAGTGTTGGGCGGGCTCGCCGCCCGTGGGCCCGCGCATGATCGCGTTGCGCTTGTTCACGGTCTCCGATCCCAGCCGTCAGGTCGACGTGCGCGTGCTGGGCGACCGCGACGAGCTCACCATCGGGCGCGACGCGGCGGCCGGCTGGGCCTTGCCCGACCCGGACCGCGCCCTGTCGCGCCTCCACCTGAAGGTGGGGGTGCGCGGCGGCGCGGTCAGCGTCACCGACACCAGCACCAACGGCGTGACCCTGGCCACGCGCGACGGGCGCATGGCGCGGGACCAGGCGGTGCAGGTCGACCTGGGCGAGCGGTTGCAGTTCGGCCCCTACGTCGTCCTGGTGGAGCGCGCCGCCGCCGACGCCCGGCCCGAACCCGCCCCGGCGCCCGCGGCGGCCAACCCCTTCCTGCGCGACGAGCCGGAGCCGGCGCCCCGCGGTCCCGCGCTCGACCCTTTCGCCAGCGCCTTGCCCCTCGACCCGCTCGCCCGGCGCGACCACGATCCGTTCTCCGCGGACGGCGAGAACCGCGCCCCGGACGCCGGCTACGACGCCCCGGCGGGCGGCGACGCGTGGGGTCGTCGGCGCGAGCAGAGGGCCGGCGACTGGGACGCGCCTTCCGCCAAGCCGGCTTCCGAGGCGGTGATCGGCTCGGCCGCAGCCTGGCGCGAGCCGGAGGCGGTGCGGGCGGAGGGCGGCGGCTTCGGTTTCGACGCGCCCTTCACCCGGCCCGTGCTGCAAGCGCCCGCGGTGGCCACCGACGACCTGGCCATCCCGTCGGACTGGGACGCGCCCTCCCGTCCCGAGCCCGCCGCCCCGGACGTCTCCGCGCCGCTCGCCCCCGCGCCGCGGCCGGACGCCCCCGCTCCGCGGGCCGGTGCGCCCGCGCCCGCGCCGCCGGCCCGGTCCGAGCCCGCTTTTGAAAGGCCCGTCGAGCCGCCCGCGCGGGCGGCTCCCGCCGCCGCCGGCGAGGCCGCGCCCGACCTGTTGCGCGCCTTTTGCGCCGGGGCGAAGCTGGATCCCGCGGCGCTGTCGGGCGACCCCGCCCAGACCATGGAGCGCCTGGGCGCCGTGTACCGCCACATGGTGCTGGGCTTGG
>CAXSDV010000004.1:0-11593 GCA_964235945.1 uncultured Caulobacteraceae bacterium | reverse complement strand
GCCCAGACCATGGAGCGCCTGGGCGCCGTGTACCGCCACATGGTGCTGGGCTTGGGCGACATCATGGGCGAGCGCACCGCGCTCAAGAGCGAGTACCGCATGGTGCGCACCGTGGTGCGGGCGCAGGACAACAACCCGTTCAAGTGGGCTCCCGCCCAGCGCGTGGCCACCGAGCTGCTGCGCCCGGCGGAGGAGGGATTCCTGGACGGCCCGCAGGCGGTGGCCGAATCGTTCGCGGACGTGAAGAAGCACCTGCTGTGCATGCTGGCGGGCCTGCGCGCGGCCCTCGCCTCCACCCTGGACCTGCTGGCGCCGGCGCGGGTGGAGGACGGGGTGAAGGACCAGTCGTTCGTGCTCAAGACGCGCGCCGCCGTGCTCTGGAGCGAGTACGGACGGGTGTACGCCCAGGTGCGCAGCGAAGCGCAGGACAGCGCGGACAGCGCGGCCAACCGCGAGTTCCGCGCCGCCTACGAGGCGCAGTTGGCCGAACTGGACAGGATGTCGGGCCGCTGAAACGGGTCGGGGAGCGGGGACGGGTGTCGCAGGGGAGCAGATCGGCCGGGCCGTGCGGTCGCCGGACCCGGGCGGGCGGGGCGGGGGCGCGCTGATGTCGAGCCGTTGGGAGAACAAGGTGCTGTGGGCGGAGGGCATGTTCCTGCGCACCCAGCATTTCCAGCAGTTCGAGCGGTACCTCGAAAAGCTGGTGCGGGTGAACGCCCAGGCGCTGCGGCCGCTGTCCTGGGGCTTCACCGCCCTGGAGGTGGACGCCGCGCTGCTGCGCACGGGCGTGTTCGCCGTCAACCGGGCCGCGGGCATCCTGCCGGACGGCACCGCCTTCGACATTCCGGGCGACGACGACCACCCCACGCCCCTGGCCGTGCCGTCCGACCTGCGCAACGCGGTGGTGAGCCTGGCCCTGCCCGTGCGCCGCCAGGGGGTGGCCGAGGCCCGGCTGGAGCGTGAGGGCGACCAGGCGGTGCGCTGGATCGGCCAGCAGGTCGAGGCTCCCGACGCCCTCGTCGGGGCCGGCGCCCCGGCCGACCTTACGGTGGGCAAGCTCGACCTGCGCCTGTTGCACGAGCGCCAGGAGCAGGCCGGCTACGTCACCCTGCCGGTGGCGCGGCTGGTGGAGAAGGGGCTGGACGGGGCGGTGACGCTGGACGGCGCCTTCTCGCCCACCGTGCTGGACGTGGCGGCCTCCGCCCCCCTGCGCTCGGCCCTGGCCGAGATCCGCGGCCTGCTCCAGCACCGGGCGGCGGCCATCGCCGCGCGCTTGTCCAGCCCCGGCGGCAAGGGCAGCGCGGAGGTCACCGACTTCATCGTGCTGATGCTGTGCAACCGGAACGACATGGTGCTGCGCCACCTGTCGTCCCTGCCGTCGCTGCATCCCGAGCGGCTCTACGAGGCGTTCTCCGCCCTGGCGGGCGAGCTATCCACCATCACCGACACCGCCACCAACCGGCCGCCCAAGCTGCCGCCCTACCGCCATGTCGACCTTCAGGCCACGTTCGAGCCGCTGCTCGCCTTTTTGCGCGAAGCGCTGAGCGCGGTGTTCGAGCAGACCGCCATCCCGATCCCGCTGGAGGAGCGCGCCTACAACATCCGCGTGGCGCGCATCACCGACCGCTCGCTGTTCACCGACTGCGTGTTCGTGCTGGCCGCGCGCGCCTCCATCGACCCTGAGACGCTGCGCTCCAACCTGCCCAAGCGCACCACGGTCGGCCCGGTCGAGCGCATCCGCGACCTGGTCAACCTGCAACTGGGCGGCGCGCCCATCCGCGCGCTTCCCACCGAACCGCGCCAGATCCCGTTCCGCGCGGGCATGGTCTACTTCGAGATCAACGCCGCGGCCGAGGACTGGAAGCTCGTGGAGCGCTCGGGCGGGGCGGCCCTGCACGTCTCGGGCGAGGTGCCCGACCTCGCCCTGGAGTTGTGGGCCATCCGGGGGCGGCTGAGATGAGCCCTTCCCCGCGCGACCCCTTCAGCTTCGACGGGGAGGACGAGGGCGAGCGCACCGTCATCCGTCCGGCCCCGGGCGCGGTGCGCGGCGGCTTCGGTTCGGCGGAGGACGATCCCACCCTGGTCGGCGCGCGCGACGGGGCCGACGGCGCCAATCCCTTCGCGCCGCCGTCCGCACGCGCCCCGTCCCGTTCCGCGCCCCGCGCCGCGGCCGCGTCGCCCGCCCGTTCGGTGTCCGACGCGCCCATCGCGGTGGTCGGCGGCGCCAACCCGCTCATCAACGCCGGGGCGCGGCTGATCGCGCTCGCCAACGCCCTGCGGGCCGAGACCCGCTACGACGACGTGGCGCGCCTGCGCCAGGAGGTGATCGAGGAGCTGCGCGGCTTCCAGCAGCAGTGCCGCGACGCCGGCGCCGGCGAGGACGAGGTGCGCTACGGCCACTACGCCCTGTGCGCCCTGTTGGACGAGGTGATCCTCTCCACTCCCTGGGGGGCCAAGAGCGCCTGGGCGCGCCAGAGCCTGGTGGCCACCTTCCACAACGAGGTGGTCTCGGGCGACCGCATGTTCGAGATCGCCGAGTCGCTGGAGTCCCGGCCCAACCGCGCGCCCGACCTGTTGGAGCTGATCTACTACTGCATCTCCTTCGGGTTCGAGGGGCGCATGCGCTTGGACCGGCAGGGGGCCAGCCGCCTGTTCCAAATGCGCGAGCGCATCTACGCGGTGCTGCGCAACCTGCGGGGCCCCTACGAGCGGGGGTTGTCGCCCAACTGGCGCGGCGAGGACGCGGCCTACCAGGCCCTGGCGCGCCAAGTTCCCCTGTGGGTGTACGGCGCGGGCTTCGCCGTGCTGGCCGTGCTGATCTACGCGGCCTTCCTGCTGGCCCTGTCCGGGGCGGGGGCGCGGGCGGTGCGGCCGCTCGCGGGCATCTACGCCGGGGACGCGGCGAAGCTGAACCGGCAGGCGCCGCCGCCGCCGTCGGACACCCGGCTGTTCCAGACCGTGCTGGGCATCCTCAAGCCCGACATCGACGCCGGCCGGGTGGCGGTGACGGACGGAACCGACGCGGTGCTCGTGCGCCTGAAGGACAAGGGGCTGTTCGCCTCCGGCTCCGCCGACCTGGACGCAGGCTACGACGCCACGCTGCAGCGGGTGGCCAAGGCGATCGGGCTGACGGTGGGCGACGTGCCCGTCACCGGCCACACGGACGACAAGCCCGTGCGCTCCCTGCGCTTCCCCTCCAACCAGGCGCTCTCCGAGGCGCGGGCGCGGACGGTGGTGGACAAGCTCGTCGCCGACGGCGCCGCCAAGGACCGGCTCAAACCCTCGGGCCTGGGGGAGACGGAGCCGGTGGCCCCCGACTCGGACGAGGCCGGCCGCCGCCAGAACCGCCGGGTGGAAGTGGCCATTCCCAAGACCTACGCGCCCAACGCCGGCGCCGAGAGGGTGATGTGAACCTCTCCACCGTGCTCCCCGCAGGGTTCAACCCGCCGCGACTGCGGGCGCCGCCGCGCTGGGTGTTCCTGGCGCTGGGCCTCGTGCTGCTGGCGATGCTGATCTGGATCGCCGGGCCGCTGGTCGCCTTCGCCGGCCACGCCCCGCTTGAGAAGCCGCTGTGGCGGCTGGCGGCCATCGCCGCGGTCGTGGCCGCGGCGCTCGCCTGGGTGTGGGTCAAGCGGATGCGCAAAGGCCGCGCCAACGCCGCCATGATCAGCGCCCTGGCCGCCGCCCCGGACGCGACCGCCGCCCCACCCGCGCCCGACCTGTCCGCCGCCGACGTCAAGGCCATGGAGGAGCGCGCGGCCAAGGCGCTGGAGATGATGCGCGGCGCCCGCGTCGGCGCCCAGCGCGAGCTGGTCTACGAGCTGCCCTGGTACGTCATCATCGGCCCCCCGGGCGCGGGCAAGACCACCGCCCTGCGCAACTGCGGCCTGCACTTCCCCGCCGCCCAGGAAGTCGGGGCCGCCCCCGTGCGCGGCATCGGCGGCACCCGCACCGCCGACTGGTGGTTCACCGACCGCGCCGTGCTGATCGACACCGCCGGCCGCTACACCACCCAGGACAGCGACGAGGCGGTGGACGCCAAGGCCTGGCTGGGCTTCCTCGACATCCTCAAGCGCTACCGGCCGCGCCAGCCGCTGACCGGGGTGATCGTGGCCCTGCCCGCGCCGGACCTGCTGGCCGCCGACGAGGGCGAGGTGCAGGCCCACGCCCGCGCCGTGCGCCAGCGCATCAACGAGATCGCCCAGCGCTTCGGCGTGCGCACGCCCGTCTACCTCCTGCTCACCAAGATGGACCTGCTGGCCGGGTTCACCGAGTTCTTCGACGACCTGGACGCCACCGCCCGCGAGCAGGTGTGGGGCCACACCTTCCCGCTGCTCACCGAGACGGGCGCCCCGGCCCAGGGCGTGGCGGGTGCGGGCGAGGCGTTGGACGCCCTGGTGCGCCGGCTGGACGCCCGGCTGCTTTCGCGCGTGCAGGCCGAGCGCGACATGGAGCGGCGCGGCCTGATCTTCGGCTTCCCCCAGCAGGTGGCCGCCCTGCGCGCGCCGCTGCAGCCGTTGCTGGACACCATCGCGCGCGAAACCAAGTTCGAGCCGCCGCCCCTGGTGCGCGGCCTGTACTTCACCAGCGGAACGCAGTTCGGGCGGCCGATCGACCGGCTGCTGGCCTCGCTCTCGGCCAAGTTCGGCGTGTCGGCGACCGCCGTGGGCGGTGCGGCCGGGAAGGGCCGCAGCTACTTCCTGCAGGACCTGCTGGACAAGGTCATGTTCCCGGAGGCGGCGCTGGCGGGGCGCGACCCGCTCACCGAGCGGCGTCGGCGCACCCTGCGCCTGGCGATCCTGAGCGGTGGGGCGGCGCTGACCCTGCTGCTCTCCCTGGGCTGGCTGGCGGGCTATCTGGCCGACGAGCGGTTGATCCACCTCTTGGCCGAGCGCTCGGCCAAGCTCCAGGCGGACGTGCGCGCCCTGCCCGGCGGCGACGTGAGCGACAGCGACCTCCTGGGCGTGCTGCCGGTGCTGGACGAGGCGCGCGCCCTGCCGTTCGGTTCGGACGCGCCCAAGGCGGTGCGCTCGCCCGGCTTCGCCTTCGGCGTGGGCCGCACCCGGGCGATCCGCCCGCAGGTGGACGGCGCTTACCGCAACCTGCTCAACCGTTTGATGCTGCCCCGGCTGATCCTGGGCGTGGAGGACCGGCTGCGCACCCTGCTCAAGGCGCCCGAAACGCCCGGGGTCGACACGCGCACGGAAGTGTACGGCCTGTTGCGCGTCTACCTCATGCTGGGCCGCAGCGCCGGCGCCCCCATGGAGCGCGGCCAGATCCAGGCCTGGTTCGCCGAGACCTGGGCCGAGGCCCTGCCCGGCCAGGAGGACGACCCGGTGCGCGCCGACCTCCAGGCGCACCTGGCCAGCCTGTTGGCCGGCCCGCTCTCCCCGCCCACCCTGGACAACGACCTGATCACCGCGGCGCGCGCCCAGGTGAACGGCCTGTCTCCCGGCGAGCGCGCCTACAGCCGCCTGCTGGGCGACGCCTCGCTGACCGGCCTCGCGCCCTACACCCTGCTGGACGCGCCGGGCGTGGGCTCCTCCGGCCTGTTCCAGTTCCGCTCGGGCAAGCCGCTCTCCACCGGCGTGCCGGGGATGTTCCGCCACGGCGCCTTCTACGGCCCGGTGCTGGCGGCCATCGGCAAGGCGGCGGCCGCCAGCACCGACGACGGCTGGGTGCTGGGCCGTCCGTCCGAAGGCTCCTCCCTCAGCGAAACGGGGCGGGTCAAGGATGGCATCCTGGTCGCCTACCTGCAGGACTTCACCAAGCACTGGGACGGCTTCATCGACGACGTGGGCGTCAGCGGTCGCTACCCGCCCGACGAGCGGATCCGCCGGGCCCTGCAGCCGCCCTCGCCGGTCAAGCTGCTGATCGAGTCGCTGGCGGCGGAGACCAACCTCACGCCGCCGGGCGCCCCGGGCAGGACGGGCGTGGCGGGCGCGGTGCTGCGCACCTCCTCCCTGTTCTCGCGGCGCATCTACAGCGGCATGAACCGGGCGCGCATGGTCGAGCAGGTCAACGCCGGCCAGCCGCCTTCGCCCCCGGGACCGCTGGACGAGGTGATCGAGCATTACCGTTGGTTGCGCGACCTCACTCCGTCGACGGGCGGTCCTTCGCCCATCGACGACGCCCTGCAGGCGCTGAAGGACGTCGCCGACTCCACCGGTGCGGCCAAGGCGGCGGGCGGCATGGGCGACCCCGTGCTGCAGCACGAGAAGACCAGCTCGGCCATGGCGGCCACCAGCAAGCTCCAGGAGGTCACCCACGCCCTGCCGGCGGCGGCGGCGGGGCTGTTCACCGGCTTCGTCACCTCCAGCACCCAGTCGCTGAACCAGGGCGCGCGCACCTCCATCGAGCAGCAGTACGCCAGCCAGATCCTGCCCCAGTGCAAGGCGATCCTGGCCCAGGGCTTCCCGTTCTCGGGCGCGACCCACCAGGTCTCCATCGACGACTTCAGTCGGCTGCTGCGGCCGGGCGGCCTGCTGGACCAGTTCCAGAGCGCCAACCTGAACGGCCAGATCGACACCTCCGGACGCGACTGGGGCTTGTCCGCCTCCGGCCGGGCGTTGGGCCTCGATCTCGCGGGCGTGCGTCAGCTCCAAAAGGCCGACCGCATCCGCCAAGCCTTCTTCAAGCCCGGCGACGTGCGGCCCAACGTGCGCTTCCTGCTGGAGCCCGTGGGCGCCGGCGCGGGGGGCTCCACGGTGACGCTGACGGTGGACGGCGTGCCGGCCGCCTTCAGCGGGGTCGACCGCAAGCCGGTGGAGTTGCACTGGCCGGGCCCCGGCCCCGGCGTGTCGCTCAGCTTCCAGGGCCGGCCGGGAACCGCGCCCACCGTGCGGACCTGGACGGGCGACTTCGCCTTCCTGCAGATGCTGCGCGAGGCGCGGGCGGCCGCGACGGGCCCCACCTCCGCCACCTTCCAGGTGGGGGCGGGGGCGCAGACGGCGACCTTCCGCCTGCGCGTGGAGAACGCGTCCACCGACCCGTTCGTCCTGCCCGAGCTGAAGACCTTCTCATGCCCGGCCAAGCTGTGAACGGCACCGCCCGCCCGGCCTGCGGCCTGTTCGGCAAAACGCCGGACGCCGGCGACTTCCTGCGGCTGAACCTGTCGCCGGACGTGATCCTCGTGCTGGACGCCTGGATCGAGCAGGAGCTCGGGCGTCAGGACCCCGACGAACGGGGCGAGGACGCCGGCGCGGGCGCGTGCTGGCGCTTCGTCGCCACCGCCGGCGCGGCGGGGACGCTCCCCCTGGCCGGCGTGGCGGCGCCCAGCCGCGACCGGGTCGGCCGCGGCTTCCCCTGCCTGGTGATGGCGCCCCTCCAGGCGCTGGAGCCGGGCGCGGCTGTGGCCTGCACGCCCTGGTTCGACGCCGCCCAAGAGGTGCTGGACGCCGCCCGCGCCGGCGGCCGCGGTCGCGAAGGGCTCTGCGCCGACCTCGCCGAACTGGGCGCCCCGGAGGAGGACGACCTGGACGTGCTCAGCCTGCGCGGCCGCTCCACCGACGACGGCCTGTTCCTGGACGTGCGCAGCGGGCCGGACGGCCGGGCGGTGACGCTGCAGGCGGTGCTGGCGTCCGTGCCCCTGCCGGACGGTTCCAGCCTGTGGTGGCGTCACACCGCCCGGGGCGCCAAGGCCCTGGTCGCTCCGGGCCTGCCGGGCGGATCCGCCTTCACCGCCCTGTTCGCCCCCGCCGCGGAAGCGGCGGACGGAGCGGGGCGGTGAGCGCGGGCGTGCGCCTGACCTTCGAGTCGGTCGCGCGCACCCACGTGGGCAAGGTGCGCAAGCTCAACGAGGACGCCTTCTGCGAGCGCGGCGAACTCGGCCTGTGGGCGGTGGCCGACGGCATGGGCGGCCACCAGGCGGGCGACGTCGCCAGCGGGCTGATCGTCGACGCCCTGGAGCAGGTGGACGACGTCTCCTCCGGCTACGCCCTGCTGGAGGACGTGCGCCAGAGCGTCCAGCGGGTGAACCGCACGCTGATCGCCCGCGCCGCCGTCATGGCGCCCGGCACGGTGATCGGCTCCACCTTGGCCGCCCTGGTGGTGTACGCGGACTATTACGCCTGCCTGTGGGCGGGCGACAGCCGGATCTACCTCCTGCGCGGCGGACGGCTGGAGCAGGTCACCCGCGATCACAGCCGCTTGCAGGAGTTGATCGACTCCGGCTCCCTGTCCCGCCTGGAGGCGCGCAGCTACGCCCGGTCCAACGTGATCACCCGGGCGGTGGGCGTCAGCGACCGGCTGGCGCTGGACATGCAGCAGGGCCCCCTTCAGGTGGACGACGTGTTCCTGCTCTGCTCGGACGGCCTCACCGGCCCTCTAGAAGACCGCACAATCGCCAAGATCCTGGACCAGCCCTCGCTGGAAGCCGCCGCCGAGGCGCTGATCGCCCGCACGTTGGATCAGGGCGCGCGCGACAACGTCACCGTCGTCCTGGTGCGCTGCCTGGCGGCGGCGGACAGCACGCTGGACCAGCGCCTCTCGCCGCTCGGCTTCTGAACGCTTCGGCGGCGCGTCCGCCTCAGTGCGCGCCGTGTTGGATGCGCAGGGCGCGGTCCAGGTCCGCCTTGATCGGGTCGCTGTCCGGGTCGAGCGCGGCGGCTTGGCGCAGCAGGCCCACGGCGTGGTCGATGTCGCCCTTGTTCATCAGCACCAGGGCGTCGCTGCGCAGGCCGGCCGCCTTGGCGGGATCATGCGCCGCGCCCGCGGGCTTGGACGCCGCGGCCGGCTTCGCCGCCGGGGCCGACGGCGCTTCCGAAGCCGGCTTGACGGCGGGAGGCTTCTCGGTCGCGGCGGCCGGTCGCGAGGTGCGCGCCGGCGCGGGCTCGCGGCGACGGGGCGGGGCGGCCGACCCCCTCGGCGCCTGGGCGGGGGAGCCGGGGATCTGCACCGTCTGGCCGACGACGGGCTGGGTGGGCGGCGTGACGCCGTTGTAGCGCGCCAGCGCGTAGGCGAGGCCGCGGTCGTGCAGGTAGCGCTCCGACAGGCCGGCGAAGGTGTCGCCCTCCTTGGCGGTGACGCCGAAGCTGAGCGCGCCGAGCAGGGTCCTGGGGTCCTGCTCGATCTCCATCAGGAGCAGTCCGGCCTCCCGGTCGTCGGGCCGCTCGGCCACCAGCGCTTGCGCCTCGGCCTTGGCGGGGGCCACGTCGCCGCCGCTGAGATAGTCGAGAATCTTCTTCTCGCGCGCGTCGGGCTCCGTGCCTGCGGAGGCGGAGAAGCCCTGGCCCGGCGGCGTCGCGGGCGGCGCCTGCGGCGTCGCGCAAGCCGAGACCGTGACCAGCGCCGCCGTCGCCGCGCACATCCTGAGTTTCATGTGATCTCCCGGCGAGGCGTGCCCGTCCGCGGCTCTGGTGGGAAGTCGATACGCGGGCCCACGCGTATCCAACGGCCGAAACGCCTACCAAAGCGTGACCTTTCAGCCCTATGATGCCGGGACCGAACGGCTGTGACCAAGGGAACGCGCTTGCCCGCCACGGAAGCTCCAAGGTTCCACCTCAACGAAGGGTCGCTTCCGCTCGACGTGCCGGGCGTGTGGGAGGACAAGACCATCCACGTGCTGCGCCTGCCGGGCGACGGGCACGCGGCCGCCAGCCTGGTGATCACGCGCGAGGCGCTGCCCCTGGGCATGGAGGTCGACGACTACGTGCGCGCGGAGATCACGCGCTTGCAGGCGACCCTGCCCGAGTTCGTGCTGGTCGACCGGGCGCCCCTGGCCTGGTCGGACGCGCCCGGCGAGGCCTTGCTGACGCGCTGGCGCTCGTCGGAGGGGGTGATGGACCAGATCGTCGCCTGCCGCAGGGTCCATGGCCGGCGCCTGCTGATCTTCACCGCCACCCACCCCAAGCCCATGCCGGGCGCCGCCTACGAGGCGCTGATGGCGGCCATTGCGGGGTTCGAGCCGCGTCCGACGGGCGACCCGGTCCCGCTGACGGGCTGATCGCCTCAGCGACCGCGCGTGAAGAGTCGGTAGGACCAGGGGGCGAGCTCGACCCGGTCGGGGTTGGCGGCGGCGCCCGTCTCCATCGTGCGCCATCCCCCTTCCGCGAGCTTCAGCGTGGGCTTGGCGGCCTGCGGCGAAAGATTGAACACGGCGAGCACCGCGTCGCCGTCGCGGCTGCGCGTGAACGACAGGACGTGGTGGGGGTCGTCGTTGTGGACCTCCGTCATCCGGCCGCCCCAGGGCCGGTTCCAGAGCGCCGGGTGGGCGGACTTCATCTTGAGCAGGCGCGCGTAGAGGTCGCCCTGGGGCGAGGGTCGCCACTTGATCGGGTCGTGCTCGAACAGCTTGGTGCGCTTGGGATTGCCGGCCTCCTGGCCGTTGTAGATCAGCGGAATGCCGTCGCTGACCACCGACAGGGCGATCGCCGCATCCAGCGCCGGCCCGAACCGCTCGTACTCCGTGCCTTCGGAGGCGTGGGTGTCGTGGTTGCTGACGTACAGCATGCGCAAGCCGTTCGGCGTCCAGGAGCGCACGTCCCACGCGTAGTAGCCCCGCAGCCCCTCCGCGTCGGCCCGCCCCGCGGCGATGTCCTCCACCGCCTTCTCCCAGGACCAGGCGTAGGTCGCGTCGAAGGCGTGGAAGCTCAGGTCGCGCGTCTCCCACTCGGCCAGCATGAACATGGGCCGGACGCGGTCGAGCTCGGCCGTCGCGTCCTCCCAGAAGTCCAGGGGGACGAGGCCGGCCGCGTCGGCGCGGAACCCGTCCACGTCCGCCTCGCGAACCCAGTAGGCCATGGCGTCCGTCATGTAGCGGCGCAGCGCCGGGCTCGAATAATCGAACTGGACCACGTCGCCCCAGCTGAACCAGAGCGGGGACTGGAGCCGGCCCTGGGCGTCGCGCACGTACCAGTCGGGGTGGGCGGCCACGAGCGGGTTGTCCCACGCGCTGTGGTCGGCGACCCAGTCCAGGATCACTTTCAGCCCGAGCTGGTGGGCGTGGGCGACGAAGCGCCGGAGGTCGTCCAGCGAGCCGTAGGCAGGGTCCACGGCCTCGAAGTCGCGCACCGCGTAGGGGCTTCCCAGCGGGCCCGCCGGGCGCACGCGGCCCACCGGATGGATGGGCATGAGCCAGACGATGCGCACGCCCAGAGCCTTCAGCCTGGGCAACTGCGTCTGCGCGGCGGCCAGGGTTCCCTCCTGCGAGAACTCCCGCAGGTTCAGCTCGTAGATGGCCGCGTCGCGGACCCAGGCCTCGTGCGTTCGGCCGACATAGCGCTGGGCCGACCCCGACGCCGACGCCGACGTGGGCGGCGCCTCCGCGCGGGC
Source organism: uncultured Caulobacteraceae bacterium (assembly GCA_964235945.1). Classification (GTDB taxonomy): domain Bacteria; phylum Pseudomonadota; class Alphaproteobacteria; order Caulobacterales; family Caulobacteraceae; genus JASLDZ01. The sequence continues at coordinate 322 of CAXSDV010000004.1, read as the reverse complement.
GCCGCCCGCCGACGCCGCCAGGAGCGCCGCGACCGCGCAGCGCGCGAGGGTTGAGTGAACGGTCATGCCTCAGTGAATAGCCGCGATTCGCCACTCCGCCCAGACGGCGGTCGAGGTCGCGCAGGGCCGCCGCCGCCGCCACGCCGGTGACGGATGGACGCGCAGCCCCCGTCGCCCGCCGCGCTTCGGGAGGCGACGTGTCGTAGGGCGGCGCTCGATCGACTATCTCCGTACGTGTGCGGCCGCGCACGTGGGTCCGCGGCCCGGCGGAACTGGAGCGGAAGGCGTTGCGACCAAGCGTGAAGACCTTCGCCGTGGCGCC
>CAXSDV010000003.1:5494-102179 GCA_964235945.1 uncultured Caulobacteraceae bacterium | reverse complement strand
CGGCGGCTCACACCGCCCGGCCGCAGCACCAGCCGCTCGACCAGGCCCACTGGAAGTTGTAGCCGCCCAGCCAGCCGGTGACGTCCACCACCTCGCCGATGAAGTGAAGCCCCGGCGCGGCGCGCGCCTCGAAGGTGCGCGGGTCCAGGCCCGCCGTGTCCACCCCGCCCAGCGTCACCTCCGCGGTGCGCCAGCCTTCGGAGCCGACGGGCTTCACGCGCCAAGCGTTCAACGCCTGGGCCAGGGGGCGCAGCGCGGCGTCCGCGGCGTCGCCGATGCGCGCGGGGGCGTCGTGGGCGGCCGCCCAGTGCTCGGCCAGGCGACGCGGCAGGGCGCGCGCGAGCACGGTCGTCAGCGGCAGCCGACCCTCCTGCGCCCGCGCGCGGCGAAGTTGCGCAAAGGCGTCCACGCCCGGCATGAGGTCGACGACCACCGCCTCGCCCTCGCGCCAATAGGAGGAGGCCTGCAGCACCGCCGGGCCGGACAGCCCGCGATGGGTGAACAAGAGCCCCGCCTCGAACCGCGCGGGGCCCGCGGCGATCGCCGCGGGCGTCGACACCCCGGCCAGGGGCTTCAGCCGCTCGAGCAGGCCCGGCTCGAAGGTCAGCGGCACCAGCCCCGGCCGCACGGGCGACACGTCCACGCCGTGCCGGCGGGCGAGGTCGTAGCCGATCCCCGTGGCGCCCATCTTGGGGATGGAGCGGCCGCCGGTGGCCACCACCACCCGGGCGCAGGCGCTCTCCGCCCCGCCCGCCCGCACCACGAAGCCGCCGCCCTCGACGCGCTCCACCGTCTCCACCGCCGCGCCCAGGCGCAGAACGGCGCCCGCCGCCGCCATGCGCGCCTTGAGCAGGTCGACGATCTGCAGGGCCGAGCCGTCGCAGAACAGCTGGCCCGGGCTCTTCTCGTGGAAGGCGATCCCCGCCGCCTGCACCAGTTCGACGAAGTCATGCGGCGTGTAGCGGCGCAGGGCCGACACGGCGAAGCGCGGGTTGGCGCTGATGAAGTTCTCCGGCCCGGCGGCCAGGTGGGTGAAGTTGCAGCGCCCGCCGCCGGAGATGCGGATCTTCTCGCCGGCGGCGCGGGCGCCGTCGACCACCAGCACCCGCCGGCCCCGCGCGCCCGCCTCGGCGGCGCACATCATGCCGGCCGCGCCCGCGCCCAGCACGACCACGTCGAAGCGCTCCACGGCGGGCGCGCTCCCGCGCGGACCGCTAGTCCTTGGCGCGCTCCACGTAGGAGCCGTCCTCGGTCATGACGATGATGCGCGTGCCGGCGGTGATGTAGGTGGGCACCATGGTGCGCACGCCGTTGACCAGCACGGCGGGCTTGTAGGAGCCCGAGGCGGTCTGGCCCTTCACCACGGGCTCGGTTTCGGCGATCTCCACGGTGGCGCGCGCGGGCAGGCTCATGGCGATGGGCAGGTCGTCGTGGGTGGAGAGGGTGACGGCCAGGCCGTCGACCAGGTAGGCCGCGCCGTCGCCCACCATCTCGGGGGTGACGGTGACCTGGTCGAAGGACTCGGGGTTCATGAAGTGGAAGCCGTCGCCGTCCTGGTAGAGGAAGGTGTACTCGCGGTCGTCCACGAAGGCGCGCTCCACCGTCTCGGTGGTGCGGTAGCGCTCGGACACCTTCACGCCGTCGGAGATGCGGCGCATGTCGAGCTGGGTGACGGGGGTGCCCTTGCCCGGGTGGATGTTCTCGATGCTGAGGACGACGTAGAGCTTGCCGTCCACGTCGATGGCGTTGCCCTTGCGGAGCGAGCTGGCGCTGACCTTCACGTGATGCGTTCCTTGGGGCGCCGGGCGCGCGGGGCGCGGGACGCGGCCTCTTCGATGGGCTTAGCTGCGGTTGCGCGCGCTTGTATAACGGCGGCCCCTCGCCCGCCACCCCGCCCCGTCCTCCCCCTCCGCCGAGAGCGCCGCCCTTGCCCGAACCCTTCGCCCCCGCGCGCGCCTGGTGGCGGCCGGACGTGCACGCCCTGCGGCGCCCCCGGCTGCTGGCGCGCGGGCGGATCGTGCGCGCGGTGCGCGGCTGGTTCGAGGACCGGGACTTCACGCAGGTGGAGTGCGCGGCGCTGCAGGTCTCGCCGGGGGCGGAGGCGCACCTGCACGCCTTTGCGACCGAGCTCGCCGCCCCGGACGGGCGGCGCGCGCCCATGCACCTGCACACCTCGCCGGAGTTCGCGTGCAAGAAGCTCCTGGCGGCGGGGGAGCGGCGCATCTTCGACCTCGCGCGGGTGTGGAGGAACGGCGAGCGCGGCGCCCTGCACCACCCGGAGTTCACCCTCCTCGAATGGTACCGCGCGGGAGAGCCCCACACGGTGCTGATGGACGATTGCGCGGCGCTGCTGGCGCTGGCGGCGCAGGCGGCGGGGACCGCGCGGCTGAGCTTCCGGGGCCGCGAGGCCGACCCCTGCGCGCCGCCCGAGCGGCTGAGCGTGGCCGAAGCCTTCGCGCGCCACGCGGGCGGGCTCGACCTGTTGGCCACCGTGGCCGCGGACGGGAGCGTGGACCGCGACCTCCTGGCCGCGGGGGCGCGGGCGGCGGGGGTGCGGGTCGCGGCGGACGACACCTGGGCGGACGTGTTCAGCCGGGTGCTGGTCGAGCGCGTCGAGCCTCACCTGGGGCTCGGCCGCGCCACCATCCTGCACGGCTACCCCGTCGCCCAGGCGGCGCTGGCGCGGCCGGACCCCGCCGACCCGCGGGTGGCCGAGCGCTTCGAGTTCTATGCGTGCGGCGTGGAGCTGGCCAACGCCTTCGGCGAGCTGACGGACGCGCACGAGCAGCGCCGCCGCTTCGGCGCGGAGATGGCCGAGAAGCTGCGCGTCTACGGCGGCGAACCCTGGCCGCTGGACGAGGCGTTCCTGTCGGCGTTGGCGATCATGCCGCAAGCGTCGGGCGCGGCGCTGGGGCTCGACCGGCTGGTCATGTTGGCGACGGGGGCCGAACGCATCGAGCAGGTGCTGTGGACGCCGGTGGCGGAGCCGTGACCGCACGGATCGGGAGTGCGGTGGGAGGGCGTTCTGGACGGTGGCGCTGCGACCGTTCGGGAGGAGCCTCCCCAAACGCCCTCATCGCCCCGACGCGCCGTCTCTTGTACGAGGCCACCTCCATGACCGCCGCCCGCACCCTGCGCACCCCCGCCGACCTCGTGGACGCGGGCCTGGTCGCCCCCGACCGCCTGGCCGAGCTCGAGCGGGTGGCGGCGCGCTACGCGGTGGCCGTCACCCCCGCGACGGCCGAGTTGATGGACGCCGCCGACCCGCACGACCCCGTCGCACGCCAGTTCCTGCCGCAAGGCGACGAGCTCATCTCCGCCCCCGGCGAGGAGCTCGATCCCATCGGTGACGAGGCGCACAGCCCGGTGAAGGGGATCGTGCATCGCTACCGCGACCGGGTGCTGCTGAAAGCCACCCACACCTGCGCGGTGTACTGCCGCTTCTGCTTCCGCCGGGAGGTCGTGGGGCCCGAGGGCGAGGGGACGCTCACCCCCGCCGAGTTGGACGCGGCCCTGGCCTACGTCGCCGCCCGGCCGGACGTTTGGGAGGTGATCCTCACCGGCGGCGATCCCCTGGTGCTGTCCCCGCGTCGGCTGGCGGACCTGATGGCGCGGCTGGGCCGCATCGCCCACGTGCGCGTGGCGCGCCTGCACACCCGCGTGCCGGTGGTGGACCCCGGGCGCGTCACCCCCGAGCTCGTGGCGGCGCTCTCCTGCGGCGACAAGGCGGTATGGACGGCGGTGCACGCCAACCACCCGCGTGAGTTCACCGCCGCCGCCCGCGCCGCCTGCGCCCGGCTGGTGGAGGCGGGGATCCCGCTGGTGGGCCAGAGCGTGCTGCTGCGCGGCGTCAACGACGACCCGCAGGTGCTGGGCGAGCTCATGCGCGCCATGGTGGAGTCGCGGATCAAGCCCTACTACCTCCACCAGGGCGACATGGCCCCGGGCACCGCGCACCTGCGCACCTCCGTCGCCGAGGGCCGGGCGGTGATGCGCGCCCTGCGCGGCCGCTGGTCGGGCCTGTGCCAGCCGACCTACGTGCTCGACATCCCCGGCGGCCACGGCAAAGTCCCCGTGGGCCCCGACCACCTGCACGCGGACGCGGACGGGACGGTGCGGGTGGAGGACCCGGACGGCCGGCTCCACCCCTGCCCCCAGGCGCACGAGCGCGCGGCCGAACCCCGAACCCCGCGCGCCGCCCGCCTCGCGGATGCGGCGCCGAGCCCCTAGGTTGCGGGCTTGACCAGCCGCCGCGCCCTCCTGACCCAGCTCGGCCTGTTCGGGGCGGCCGGCGCCGGCGTCTGGTGGCTCAAGCGGGAGGTGGTGTTCCCCTCGCCCCGCGCGGTCTTCCCCGGGCCGGACGGCTCCGGCTGGCTGCCCTTCGCCCTGCCCGAGCCGTTGACGGCGGTGCGGGCGCGCTTGTCGGGCCTGAAGGCCGTACCCGGCGGCGTCCACCCGGTGGGCGCCCTGATCGACAGCGGCGCCCAGACCTCCGTGCTGGACGCGCGCATGGCCGCCCGGCTGGGGGTGGAGCCCGGGCCGCCCCTGCCGCTCCTGGCCTACGGGGTGAGCGGCCGGCCGCAGGTGGGGCGCGCCGCCCGGCTGGACGTGGCGCTGGGCGGACTGCGGCTGCCGGGGCTGCGCGTGGCCTTGCTGGACCTCGGCCCCATCGTGGAGGCCACGGGCGGGGCCGCCGCCCTGGTGCTCGGCCAGGACGTGCTGCGCCAGGCGGTGCTGGACGTGGACTTCCCCAACCGGCGGTTGGCGCTGCGACCGCCGGGCTTCGCCCCCGTTCCCGACGGCGGCGCCCCCACGGCCGCGCGCCTGCACGGCGGCGAACTGCTCACGGCGGTGACGGTGGAGGGAACCGCCCCCAGTTGGGCGGTTGTGGATACGGGCTCCTCCGCGGCCCTGGCCTTGTCCGAGCGCGCCGCCGCCGCCGCGGGCCTGCTGGACGGGCGCACCGCGAGTTGGAGCGCGGGCGTCACCTTCGGCGGGGCCTCGCGCAGCCGCACGGTGCGCGCCGCGCGCGTGGCCTTCGGCGACGTGTCGCTGGAGGACGTGGCGGTGCAGATCTACGCGGCCGGGGCGACCGGGGCCCTGCCGGACGGCCTGCTGGGCGCCGGCGCGCTGGACCGGCTGCGGGTGCGGCTGGACCTGTCGCGCGGCGCCCTGGGCCTCGCCCCGCCCGAGGGCGAGGCGCCCCACGCCGGACGCCGCCGCCGGCGCGCGGTGGCCGTGGGCGTGTCCGCCCCGCCCTAGCCCGCCCGCCGCAGCGCGGAAACGGCGGGAAGCGCCGGGGCGGACGCCTCGTCCACCACGTTCAATATCGGCTGGACGCGCTTGACGAGGTGGGCGGCGAGCTGGAGCCGGTCGATCCGCGCCCGGGCGCGCAGGTGGACGTGCACCTCGTTCATGCCCAGCCGCGCCGCCTCCGCCCAGGAGCGTCGCTCGCCCGCCGCCGCCTCCGCCAGCACCTCGGCGTGGCCGACGTAGAGCAGCACGCGCTCCCCCGTCGGCAGGCGCCGCACGAGGCCGTACAGCCCCGGCGCGCTCAGCATGTGCAGGTCGCGCGCCGCCAGCGGCCGGAACGCCACCCCCGCCCAGTCGAACTCGCCCGCCATGCCCGGCGCCTCCCTCCACCCACCCTGAACAATGGGAGAACATCACGTGCGGGACGGCGAGTCGAGGGCGAGGGCGCGGCCGTCCACAGCCGCGGCGCCCCGCGGGAGCGACGCCGCCGCTAGGCCCGCGCCCGCCTCCGTGACATGCTCGACGCCCAGGGGCGCACACGGGACGGATTGCGTTCCGCCGCCGCACGGGAGCGCCTCATGGCCAAGGGTCAGAAGAAGTCCAACAAGGAAGTGCGCAAGCCCAAGGCGGAGAAGCCCAAGCCCGCGGTGCAGGTCGGCCGCGACTTCACCACCCCGCCCGGCAAGTCGAAGTAAAACCCGCGCGGCTCAGCCGTGGCGCGCCCAGGCGGCCGCGGCGGCGCGGTGCAGGGTGGCGTGGCGGCGCGCCAGGGCGTCCATGTCCGCGCCGTAGCCGCCGCCGATCACCCCGCACACGGGGGCCCCGCGGCCGAGGCAGGCTTCCAGCACGTAGCCGTCGCGCGCGGCCAGCCCCGCGTCGGTGAGCGCCAGCCGCCCCAGCCGGTCGTCCGCGTGGGGGTCGACCCCGGCGTTGTAGAACACGAGGTCCGGCCGCGTGCTCTCCACCAATCCCGGCAGGCGCTCGGCCAGGGCGTGGAGGTAGGGGCCGTCCCCCGTGGCGTCCGGCAGGTCCACGTCCAACGTGCTGCGGGCGCGGCGCACCGGGAAGTTCTTGGCCCCGTGCATGGAGAAGGTGGTCACCCGCGGCTCGTCCTCGAAGATGAAGGCGGTGCCGTCGCCCTGGTGCACGTCCAGGTCCACCACCAGCACGCGCGACACGGCGCCCTCGTCCAGCAGCGCGCGGGCGGCCACCGCCACGTCGTTGAACACGCAGAAGCCCGAGCCGTAGGCGCGCGCCGCGTGGTGGCTCCCCCCCGCCGTGTTGCAGGCGAGGCCCCCCGCGAGCGCCAGCCGCGCGGCCAACAGCGTGCCCCCGGTGGCCGCGCAGGCGCGCCGGGCCACGGACGCGGTGATGGGCAGGCCGATGCGCCGCTCCTGCTCGCGGGTGACGTCCGCGGCGAGCACCGCGCGCACGTACTCGCCGTCGTGGGCGCCGCAGAGCAGGTCGAAGTCCGCCGGTTCGGGTTGGTGGAAGCCGCCGGGGGCCACGATCCCCTCCTCCACCAGCACGGCCGCCAGGCGCGAGAACTTGTCCATGGGGAAGCGATGCCCGTCCGGCATGTCGGCGCGGTAGTGCGGGTGGTGGACGATCGGAAGCGGCGACGCGGGCGGCATGGCGGGGAGATGGGCCGCCGCCCCCGCCGGGGCTAGAAGGCGTGGCGATGGCCCCTCCCCGCGACGCCCCCGCCGACCACACCCCCCTGCCGGACGCGGGGGCCCGCAACTGGGTGGACGCGCGCGCCCCCGCCGCCCTGCGCCCCTGGCTCAAGCTCGGCCGCTTCGACCGGCCGGCGGGGACCTGGCTGCTGCTGCTGCCGTGCTGGTGGTCGGCGGCGCTGGCGCGGGAGGAGGCGCACCTGGGCTGGGGGGCGCTGCTGCGCTTGTTCGCCCTGTTCGCGGCGGGGGCGGTGGTGATGCGCGCGGCGGGCTGCGCCTTCAACGACGTGGCCGACCGCGACATCGACCGGCGGGTGGCGCGCACCGCCGGTCGGCCCGTCGCCTCCGGCGCCGTGTCGCGCAAGGCGGCCCTGGCCTACGCGGTGGCGCTGAGCCTGCTGGGCCTGCTCGTGCTGCTGCAGCTCCGCCCGGCGGCGATCGCGCTGGGGGTGGGGTCGGTGGCGCTGGTGGCGGCCTACCCGTTCATGAAGCGCATCACCTGGTGGCCCCAGGCCTGGCTGGGCCTGACCTTCAACTGGGGCGCGCTGGTGGGCTGGGCCGCCGCCACCGGCCGGGTGGAGGCGCCCGCGCTCCTGCTCTACGCCGCGGGGGTGGCGTGGACGCTGGGCTACGACACCGTCTACGCCCTGCAGGACCTGGAGGACGACGCCCTGGCCGGGGTGAAGTCCAGCGCGCGCCGGCTGGGAAGGGCGGCCCCGAGGGGGGTGGCGCTGTTCTACGCCGTCGCCGCGCTGCTGGCCGCGGCCGCGCTGGCGGCGGCGCACGCCCGCGCCCCGGCCTGGTTCGCCTGGCTGCTGTTCGCCGGCCACCTGGCGCGCCAGGCGTCGCGGGTGCGGCTGGACGACCCGGCGGGCGCCCTGCGGGTGTTCCGCTCCAACCGGGAGGCGGGGCTGATCCTGCTCGCCGCCTGCCTCCTGGCCGCCGCGTGATCAGGCCGGAGGCGCGCGCCGCGTTCATCCTCGCCCACACCCGGCTCCAGCCCCCGCCGCACGCGCCGGAACTCACGCTCCACCTGGCGGACGAGGTCACGCCCATCTGGCGCATGACGGAGGAGGCGCTGGGCGAGTTCGGCCTGCCGCCGCCGTTCTGGGCCTTCGCCTGGGCGGGCGGCCAGGCGCTGGCGCGCTGGCTGCTGGACCACCCGGAGGAGGTGCGGGGCCGGCGCGTGCTCGACTTCGCCTCGGGCTCGGGCCTGGTGGGGATCGCCGCCGCCCGCGCGGGCGCCGCCGACGTGCTGTGCGCGGACGTGGACCCGTTCTGCGCGGCGGCGGGCGCGCTCAACGCCGCCGCCAACGGCGTGGCGCTGCGCTTCACCGATGCGGACCTGCTGGACGCCGACCCGCCGGAGGTCGACCTGATCACCGCCGGCGACATCGCCTACGAGCAGCCCCTGGCCGGGCGGGTGCGCGCCTGGCTCGCCCGCGCCCGGGCGGGCGGCGCGCGCGTGCTGGTGGGCGATCCGGGGCGGACCTACTTCTCGACGGAGGGCCTGGAGCCGCTGGCCGAGTACCGGGTGGCCACCACGCGCGAGCTGGAGGACGCCGAGGTCAAGCGCACGGGGGTGTGGGCGCTGGAGTGACGGCGCGGTGGGGCTCCGCGTCCACCGTCCAGTCACCGCCGCCCGTCCTCACGGCTCGAACCGCGGCCGGAACCCCCGCGGCGCCCAGCCGAAATCGCGCGCCGCGGGTCCGGCGTCGAACACGAGGTCCTGCGACATGCGCCCGCCCATGGCCGCCGTGGCCCCCGGCAGGACGGGCGAGGCCGCCCACAGCCCCAGCCGCCAGAGGGCGGGCGGAATCGTGAGGAGCCGCGGGCGTCGGCCCAGCCCCTCGAACACGCGCCCGCACATGGCGCGGTAGCTCAGCGTCTCGCCCCCGGGCAGGTCGTAGGCGCGGCCGGCCGCGGCGGGCGCGTCCAGCGCCGCCAGCACGCCGGCCGCGAGGTCCTCGGCGTGGACCGGCTGACGCAGCCCCGCCCCCGCGCCCGAGAGCGGCAGCACGCCCCAGCGCCGCGCCAGCGCCGCCAGCCGCGAGACGTTGCCGTCCTGTCCTTCGGCGTAGATCAGCGTCGGGCGCAGCACCGTCCAGCCGATCCCCCGCGCCTGCGCCCACGCCTGCAGCGCCGCCTCCCCTTCCGCCAACCGCCGCGCCGTGTCGCGCTCGGCGGCGTGGGGGGAGGCCGCCTTGGTCCAGCGGCTGGTGGAGGAGACCGCCACCACCCGCCGCACCCCCGCCCGCTCCAGCGCCGGCAGGGCCGCGGGCAGGAGCCAGATCGGCGACAGGCTGAGCGCCGCCTCCGCCCGAGGCAGGACGGCGGCCGGGTCGGCCAGGTCCGCCCGCGTCCAGGCGTAGCCGGGCTCCTCGCGCACCGCGCGGCTGACGCCCAGGAGCGGGCGGCCCTGGGCGCGGCCGGGCAGGAAGCGGCCGATCAGGCTGGTGGCGCCCAGGACGAGCAAGGGATCGCGCGCGGTCATGGAGGCGTTCTTGCGGCCGTGGACGGGAGGCGGCAACGCCTTGCCGCACTGCGGCGCCCGCGCCATATCCGCGCTTCGCCTTCACTTCCCAGAATCCGGACGGACCGCCTCCATGGACGAGAGCCTGCTGCACGACGTCGTCTCCGCCGCCCGCCGGGCGGGAGCCGACGCGGCGGAGGCGGTGGGGGCCGGACGCCGCTCCCTGTCGGTCGCCTCGCGCAAGGGCGAGCTGGAGGAGGTGGAGCGCGAGGAGTCGACGGACCTGTCCCTGCGCGTGTTCGTGGGCCGCCGCCAGGCGGTGGTGTCGGGCACGGACCTGTCGGCCGCCGCCCGCGCCAAGCTGGTCGAGCGCGCGGTGGCCATGGCGCGGCTCGCGCCCGAGGACCCCTACGCCGGCTTCGCCCCCGCCGACCGCCTGGCGCGCGGGCCGTTCCGCGACCTGGACCTGTACGATCCCGCCGAGCCCGACGCGCAGGCGCTGGAGGAACTGGCCGCCGCCGCGGACGCCGCCGCCTGGGCCGCGCCGGGCGTGACCAACACGGACGGCGGCTCGGCCTCCTGGTCGGCGGGCGACTGGCGCCTGGTGACCAGCGACGGCTTCTCGGGCGCCCACGCGGCGTCCAGCTTCTCCGCTTCGGCCTCCGCCATCGCCGGCGAGGGGTCGGCCATGGAGCGCGGCGGCGAGGGCCGCTCCACCCGCCACCGGGCGGACCTTCCCGCCCCCGAGCTCCTGGGCGCGGAGGCCGGACGCCGCGCGACCGCCCGGCTCGGCGCGCGCAAGATCACGAGCCGCACGGCTCCCGTGCTGTTCGACAACCGCTCCTCCACCGCCCTGCTCTCGCCCCTGGTGGGCGCGATCGCCGGCCCGTCCGTGGCGCGGGGCGTGTCCTTCCTCAAGAACAGGCTGGGCGAGCGGGTGTTCGCGCCGGGCGTGACGATCGCCGAGGAGCCCTGGCGCGTGCGCGGCCTGGGCTCGGCCCCCTTCGACGACGAGGGGGTGGAGACCGCCCCGCGCGACCTGATCGCCTCCGGCGTGCTGACCACCTGGCTGCTCAACGCCGCCAGCGCGCGCCAGCTGGGCCTGGAGACCACCGGCCACGCCAGCCGCGGCGGCGCCGGGGCGCCGGGCGTGGCCCCGCACAACCTGACCCTGCGCGCCGGAGACCGTTCGCCCGAAGCGCTGATGGCGGACGTGGGCGGCGAGGGGCTGGTGGTCACCTCCATGTTCGGCCCCTCGCTCAACCCCAACACGGGCGACTGGTCCGCGGGCGTGTCCGGCGTGTGGTGGGAGGGGGGCGCCCCCGCCTATCCGGTGACGGAGATCACGGTGGCCGGGAACCTGATGGACATCTACGCCCGCCTCGTCCCCGCCTCGGACCTGGAGCTGCGAGGCGCCACCAACGCCCCGTCCGTGCTCGTCGACGCCCTGGCCATAGCGGGGCGGTGAGCGACCTTTCCCTCCTGGAGGAGGCCGCGCGCGCGGCGGGCCGCCTGATGCTGGAGCGCCGGGCGGGGGTGCGCGTGCGCCGCAAGGCCGACGGCTCCCCCGTCACGGACGCGGACCTGGCGGTGGACGCCCTCCTGCGCGAGCGGCTGGGCGGCGCCCGACCCGACTACGGCTGGCTGTCGGAGGAGAGCGTGGACCATCCGGCGCGCCTCTCGCGCCCGCGCACCTTCGTGGTCGACCCCATCGACGGCACCACCGCCTTCATCCGCGGCAAGCCCTGGTTCGCCGTGTCCCTGGCGGTGGTGGAGCACGGGCGGCCCGTGGCGGGGGTGGTGTTCGCGCCCGAGCTGGACGAGCTCCACGCCGCGGCCGCCGGCGCCGGCGCGACCCGCAACGGCGTGCAGGTGCGGGCGAACGGCGCGGAGGCCCTCGCCGGCTGCGCCATGGTGGGCGACCCCGCCCAGTTCCCCGCCCCCGCCTGGCCCGCCATGGCCGTCGCGCGCCGCAACGCCCTGGCCTACCGCCTTTGCCTGGTGGCCGACGGCCGGTTCGACGCGGCCGTCTCCGCCTCGCCCAAGCGCGAGTGGGACCTGGCGGCCGGGGCCCTGATCGCGGCGGAGGCGGGGGCGGCGGTCACGGACGCGGGGGGGCGGCCCCTGCGGTTCAACACGCCGGACGCCCTGTGCCCGGGGCTGGTGGCCTGCGCTCCCGCCCTCCTGCCGTTGATCCTGGAGCGCACGGCGGCTAGGGAGGCTCCATCCCCCGCCCGACGCGCCTGAGCCCTCCCCCATGGACGCCGCCAACCCCCACCAGCTCCTGCACCTCGTGTTCGGCGGCGAGCTGAAGACGGTGGGCGGGACCGAGTTCCGCGACCTGTCGCGCATCGACTTCGTGGGCGCCTATCCCGACTACGCCAGCGCCCACGCCGCCTGGAAGTCGCGCGCCCAGGCGACGGTGGACAACGCCCACATGCGCTACGTCATCGTCCACGCGCACCGGCTGCTGGACCCGTCCGCGCCCGGGGCGTGAGGGCCTATTCGCGCCGGAGCAGCCGCTCGGTCAGCACCGCGCCCCACATGGAGGCCTGGAAGTCGGCCTTGATGCGCTTGGGGTCGTAGGCGTCGGTCTCCGTCCACTGGGCGAAGGTCAGCCCCTTGGGCTCGCCTTCCTCGAAATAGCGCTCGAAGGCGTAGTCGATCACTCCCGTCTTGCCCTGGCGCACGTGCAGCGTGCGCAGCGACAGCTCGCGCGCCAACGCCTCGCGCAGGGGCAGGCCGAGCTTGAGGTGGGCGTAGAGCACGCTCATCACCCCCGCCCGGTCCGCGCCGGACTTGCAGTGCATCACCGCCGGATAGGCCACCCGGTCGAACAGGTCGCGCGCCGCCGCCACCTGGGCGCGGCTGGGGGCCTCGCGCGAGGAGACGGGGAAATCCACCAGCTTGAGCCCGAGCTTGGCGCAGGCCGCGCGCTCCAGCACGTAGAAGCTCGTCTGGAAGCCGCCGCCGCGCAGGTTGATCACCGTGCGGATCCCGTTGTCGCGCCACCAGCGCAGTTGGAACGGCCAGGGCTGGTTGATCCGCACCAGGTCCGGGCTGATCCAGTGGGCGTTCTGGAAGCCCAGCCGCAGGTAGGCGTGGTCGCGCCACAGAAAGTCGGCGTAAGCGCGCACGCGCCCCGCGGGCGTCGACAGGTCGAACTTCGAGGGCGCGGGCAGGGCGGTCAGAGCGGCTTCTTCAGGGACAGGCCGAAGCTCGGGCCGCCCTCCGTGCGCCGCACCACCGAGGACAGGGCCCCGAGGTCGCGGTCGCCCGCGTAATAGGCGTCCTGCCAGCGGCGCTCGCCCCCGGCGAGGTTGTCGAGCTGCAGCCGCAGGGTGAAGTCGACCGGGTGGTACTCCACGAACGCCCCGAGCGTCTGGTCCGCGTCGGCGGAGGTGACCTGGGACAGGCCGTAATAGCTCTGCGGGCCGACGCCGCGGGCGTCCACCCCCCACTTCAGCCCGTGCAGGGGAAGGTTCTGCGACAGGGCGATGCGGGTCTCGTAGGGCGCTTCGCCCGAAGCGCGGCGATAGGCGCCCGTCAGCGGGTCCTGCACCTGGGAGGTGCGCCAGGAGCCCGTGGTCTCCAGGGCGAAGGCGCGCAGGCCCAGCGGCTTGAGCGGCAGGGTGAGGGCCAGGTCCACTTGGCTGCGTTGACCGCCGGGCACGCTGCCGGGGCCCTCCACGTCGTTCCTCAGGCGCACGAGCTCGGTGGCGCTCTCCACGCGCGCCCGGCTCACGGCCAGCTTGAACCGGCCGTCGGCGGGCAGGGCCTGGGTCCACTCGCCCGAGAGGCGCCATTCCTGGTCGGGCTCCAGCCGGGTGGAGCCGTCCACCTCGCCCCCGGTGCGGGCCAGCGTCACGAAGCGCGCCGCGTCCAGGGGGGTCACCGCGTGGGTGACGTCCACCCGCCAGGTGGAGCCGGGCCGCAGGGTGTAGGTGGCCGCCACGTCCGGCTGCACGGCCACGTAGTCCTGCGCGGCGGTGGCCGACTCGCGCCAGAACACGGAGGTGGAGGACAGGCGCGCGCCCGCGTCCACCACCAGGTCCGGCCGGGCGGCCCAGCGCAGGCGGCTCTCCACCTGGCCGGCGCGGGTCTTGACCAGCATGCGCGCGGCCGCATCGGAGACGGTGACCTGGTCGTCGGCGCCGTCCACCTTGGCGGACAACTGCAGGTCGACGCCCCGGGCGGGCTTGAGGGCGGCGGTGACGCCCGCGCTCTGCTCCAGCCGGTCGTTGGAGGCCCCGCCCGTCTCACCGGCGGCGGCCACGGCCAGGGGCTGGCTCTTCAGGCCGCCGGCGAGCTGCACCTTCAGCACGGCGTCCGGGTCGGCGCTCCAGGCGGCCTCCAGCGACGCGCCCAGGTCGCGCCAGTCCCGGTCCGCGGCGGGGGCGGCCCCCGGCCACAGCACCGCGCCCGGCGCCTCGCCCGCGCCCACCGACAGGTCGAGCTTGGTCCGCACGTCGTCCGCCGGGCGCGCGGACAGGGACACGCCGCCGTTCAACCGGGCGCGGCCGTCGGGGGCCTCCGCCTTGGTGGTGAGGCCCACGTCCACCGCCTGGGCGTGCGCCGCCGGGGCGTGGAGCAGGCAGGCGAGGACCAGGCCGGCGGCGGGCGGCGACCCCGAACGGCGACCGCGCCGGGGGCGGGCGCCGCCTTCGGACGTTTTCGGCATGAGGGTCGCCTCCGCACGTCGGCCGCCGAACGACCGGCGCGCTTGTTAGCACGCGCGGTGCGGCGGATCATCCCATGCCGGCCGCCCCGCCGGTCACGGTCGCGCGACTTGACTTCGCCCCCCCGCCGGACCCAAGCCGGCGCCCATGACCGCGACCCCCGCGGGCGAGGCCGCGCCGCTCGAAGGCCGGGCTCTCGCCCTGCGCCTCTTCCGCACCTACCTCCTTCCGCGCTGGAGGAGCCTCCTGGCGGCCTTCGGCTGCGCGATCTTGGCGGGCCTCTTGACCGCCGCCCTGTCGTGGATGCTCAACCCGGCCATCAAGCGCATCTTCGAGCAGCGGCGCGCCGACAGCCTGATCGTGATCCCGCTGGCCATCGTGGCGCTGGGCCTCCTGCGCGCCGCCGCCCAGATCGGCCAGGCCTTCATCACCAACCGGCTGGGCCACCGCATGGTGGGCGACATGCAGGGCCGTCTGTTCGGCCGCCTGCTGCACGCGGACATCGCCCGCCTGCGCCAGGCGCACACGGGCAGCTACGTGTCGTCCATGCTCTACGACGCCAACCTGATCCGCGAGGGGGCCACCACCGGCGTGGTCAACTACACCCAGGCGGCGGTGACGGTGGCCGCCAACTTCGCGGTGATGGTGGCCCAGGACTGGGTGCTGACGCTCGTGGTGCTGGCCGCCGCCCCCCTGATGAGCTGGGGCACGCGCCGCTTCGGCCGGCGGACCCGCAAGGCCGCCCGCGGGGCCATGGCCGAGACCTCCGCCCTGTCCACCGCCATCATGGAGAGCCTGGACGGCATCAAGCTCGTCAAGGTCGACAACCGCGAGGACCACGAGACCGCCAGGGTGGAGGCGGTGATCGCCCGGCGCCAGGCGCACATCGTGAAGGGCGCCAACGCCCGCGCCGCCGCCGCCCCCGCCACGGAGGCGATCATGATGGCGGTGGTGGCCGCGGTGATCGCCTACGGCGGCTGGCGCGCCCTGCGCCACGAACTGGGGCTCAACCAGTTCGTGACCTTCTTCGCCGCGCTGATGATCATCGCCCAGAACCTGCGCCAGGTGTCCAACCTGCAGGTGGTGATCGCGGAGGGGATGACCGCCGCGGGCCGCCTCATGGCCGCGTTGGACGTGAAGGCGGAGGTGGCCGACCGGCCGGGCGCCCGCCCGCTCCAGCTCACGGAGGCCGTTCTGCGCTTCGAGGGGGTGGGCTTCGCCTACGCCCCGGGGACCACGGCGCTGTCCGGGGTGGACCTGGAGGCGCGGCGCGGGCGCGTCACCGCCCTGGTGGGGCCCTCCGGCTCGGGCAAGTCCACGCTGCTCAGCCTGATCCCGCGCTTCTACGACGTGACGCAGGGGCGGGTGAGCCTGGACGGCCAGGACGTGCGCGACGTGACCCTGGCCTCCCTGCGCGCGGAGGTCGCGCTGGTCACCCAGGAGCCGTTCCTGTTCGACGACACGGTGCGCGCCAACATCGCCTACGCCCGGCCGGAGGCGACGGACGCGGAGGTGCAGGCCGCCGCCCGCGCCGCCGCCGCCCACGAGTTCATCGCGGAGCTGCCCCGCGGCTACGACACCCCCGTGGGCGAGGCGGGCGCGCGCCTGTCGGGCGGCCAGCGCCAGCGCGTGGCCATCGCCCGCGCCTTTTTGAAGGACGCGCCCATCCTGCTGCTGGACGAGGCCACCAGCGCGCTCGACACCGAGAGCGAGGCCAAGGTGCAGGCGGCGCTGAACCGGCTGATGGCCGGGCGCACCGTGCTGGTGATCGCCCACCGCCTGTCCACCGTGCGCGGCGCCGACCGCATCCACGTGGTGGACGCGGGCCGGGTCGTGGAGAGCGGCGACCACGCCTCCCTCCTGGCGGCCGGCGGACTCTACGCCCGCCTGGCCCGCGCCCAGAACCTGGACGTGCTGGGCGTGGTCGAAAGCGCGGCGTGAAGCGCTGGCTGCGCCGGCCGGGGGTGCAGCGGGCGCTGGCGCGCCTGTTCGCCGCCTACCTGCGCTTCGCCCTGTCCACCATCCGCTGGCGCCAGGAGGGGCTGGAGCGGGCCGAAGGCGTGTGGGACGCGGGCGGCGGGGTGATCGTCTGCTTCCAGCACGGGCGCATCGGCCTGTCCCCCGCCTGCTGGCCCCTGGGCCGCGCCCAGGAGCCCCGCGCGCTGATCTCCCTCTCGGCGGACGGCGGCTTCGTGGCCACCGCCATGGAGCGGCTGGGCTTCCCCGCCATCCGCGGCTCGGCGGCCAAGAAGAGCGATCCCGCCAAGGCCAAGGGCGGGGCCGCCGCCTTCCGCGACGTCCTGCGCTGGATCCGCGGCGGCGGCGGCGTGGCCATCACGCCGGACGGGCCCCGCGGCCCCGCCGGCTCCATGACGGACGGCCCGCCCCTCCTGGCGCGGATGTCGGGAGCGCCCGTGCTGCTGGTGGGCCTGGCCGCGCGGCCGTGCCTGCGGCTCTCGAGTTGGGACCGCGCGGTGCTGCCCCCGCCCTTCGTCCGCGGCGCCGTCGCCTGGGACGGGCCCTTCACCGCGCCCGCCGACGCGGACGCCGCGACGCTGGACGCCCTGCGCCTGGACTGGGCCGCCCGGCTGGAGGCGGCCACCGCGCGCGCGGAGGCCATGCTGGGATGACCCCCGCGCTGCTGGCCTACCGGGCGGCCACCGCGATGCTGGAGCCGGCGGCGCCCCTGCTGCTGCGCCGCCGCGCCCGCGCCGGCAAGGAGGAGGCCGCGCGCCTGCCCGAGCGGCTGGGCGTCGCCTCCCGCCCCCGCCCGCCCGGCCCGCTCGCCTGGCTGCACGGGGCCAGCGTGGGCGAGGGCCTGTCGCTCCTGCCCCTGGCGCAGGCGCTGAACGCGCGCCGGCCGGACCTGCGCCTCCTGCTCACCACGGGCACGCCCACCTCCGCCGCGGTGCTGGCGGCGCGGACGCAGGGCCGCTTCCTCCACCAGTACGCCCCGGTGGACGGGCCCCGGGCGCTCCGCCGCTTCCTGCGTCACTGGCGGCCGGACCTGGCCGTCTTCGCCGAAAGCGAGCTTTGGCCCAACCGCGTCCTGGCGGCGCGGGGGGCGGGGGCGCGACTGGCGCTGCTGTCCGCGCGCTTGTCGCCCGCCAGCCTGCGCGGCTGGGGGCGGGCCCCCGCCGCGGCGCGCCGGCTGCTGTCCGCCTTCGACCTGGTGCTCGCCCAGGACGACGCGGCGGCCGGGGCGCTGGCCCGCCTGGGCGCGCGCGACGACGGCCGGCTCAACCTCAAGCTCGCGGGCGCCCCCCCGCCGGTGGACGCCGCGGCCCTGACCGCCGAACGCGGACGCCTGGGCGGCCGCCAGTTGGTGCTGGCCGCCTCCACCCACCCGGGCGAGGACGAATTGGCGCTGGACGCCTACGCGGCCCTGGCCGACCCGGAGGCCGTGCTGGTGCTGGTTCCGCGCCATCCCGCTCGGGGCGGGGCGGTGGCGCAATTGGCGCGCGCGCGCGGGCTCGCCGCCGGCCTGCGCAGCGCGGGCGACCTCCTGGGGACCGCGCCCGTGCACGTGGCCGACACCCTGGGCGAGCTCGGCCTGTGGTACGCCCTGGCGGACACGGCCCTGGTGGCCGGCTCGCTCCTGCCCGGGCCCGGCGGCCACAACCCGCTGGAGCCCGCACGCCTGGGGACGCCCGCCCTCGCCGGCCCTCATCGCGACAACTGGCGGGAGGTGTACGCGCGCCTGGGCGCGGCCGTGGCGCCCTGCGCGGACGCCGCCACCCTGGCCGCCGCTTGGCGCGCGGACCTGGACGACCCGGCCGCCGCGGCCGCGCGGGGGGAGCGGGGGCGCGAACTCGCCGGGGCGGACGACGGAGCGCTGGACGCGGCGGTCGAGCGGCTGCTGCTCCTGCTCCCGGCGGCGAGGTGAGGCTCTCCACCCCGCGGTGGTGGTACCGGCCGGAGGACGCCCCCGCCGTCCGCATCCTGCTGCGGCCGGCCTCGCGGGTCTGGGCGGCCGCCACCGCCCGCCGCCTCGCCCGCACCGTCCCGCAGCCGGCGGGCGTTCCCGTGCTGTGCGTGGGCAACCTGACGATGGGCGGGACGGGCAAGACGCCCGTGGTCCGCGCCCTCCTGCACCGGCTGCGCGCGGCGGGGGTGGAGGCGCACGGCCTGTCGCGCGGGCACGGCGGCCGGCTGGCGGGGCCCCACCGGGTCGACCCCGCGCGCGACACCGCCGCCGACGTGGGCGACGAGGCGCTGATGCTGGCGGCGGACGGCCCCGTCTGGATCAGCCGCGACCGGCTGGCGGGCGCCCGGGCGGCCGCCGCCGCCGGCGCCCGGGCGGTGGTGATGGACGACGGCCACCAGAACGGCGCGGTGCTCAAGGCGCTGAGCCTCCTGGTGGTGGACGGCGAAACGCGCGAGGGCGAGCGGCCCTTCGGCGACGGCGCCGTCTTCCCCGCCGGCCCCCTGCGCGAACCGCTGGCGGCGGGCCTGCACCGGGCGGACGCGGCGGTGGTGCTGCTGCCGCCGGGGCTGGGGGCCGTCGACCCGGCGCTGCTCGCCCTCCTCGCCCCCCTGCCCGTGCTGGTGGCCCGACTGGAGGCCGCCGCCCCGCCGCCCGCCGGGCCGCAACTGGGGTTCGCGGGGGTGGGCAAGCCCTGGAAGGTGGAACGCGCCCTGCGCGAGGCGGGCTGCGACCTCGTCGGCTTCGCGTCCTTCCCCGACCACGCCCCCTACCGCGAGCGCGACCTCGCGGCCCTGGCGGCGCGGGCGGCGCGGGAGCGGGCGGGCCTCCTCACCACCGAAAAGGACCGGGCGCGCCTGCCCCCCGCCTGGCGCGACCGCGTGGCCTCCTGGCCGGTGGCCGTGCGGTTCGAGGACGAGGCGGCGCTGGACGCCCTGCTGCGGGTGCGGGGCTTCCCGCCGCCGCCGCCCTAGCCGTGGAGCTTGCGGGCGAGCTCCGCCACGGTGCGGCCCTGGAAGCGGGCGCCCGCCAGCTCGTTGTCCGACGGCCGGCGCTCGCCCTTGCCGCCCGCCAGGGTGGAGGCGCCGTACGGCGTGCCGCCCGACACCTCGTCCAGGCCCGTCATCCCGGGGAAGGTGTAGGGCAGGCCCGCCACCACCATGCCCAGGTGCAGGAAGCTCACGTGCATGGCCATCAGCGTCGTCTCCTGGCCGCCGTGCTGGCTGGCCGTGGAGGTGAAGGCCGACCCCACTTTTCCCACCAGCGCGCCCTGCTGCCACAAGGGACCGGTCGCGTCCCAGAAGGCCGCCATCTGCGAGGCCATGCGGCCGTAGCGCGTGCCGCAGCCGATCACGATGGCGTCGTAGCCGGTCAGGTCGTCCACGGACGCGACCGGCGCCGGCTGGTCGACCTTGAAGTGGGCGTCGCGCACCACCTCGGGCGGCGCCGTCTCCGGCACGCGCTTCACGTCCGTTTCGACTCCCGCCTCCCGGGCGCCCGCGGCCAGGGCCCCGGCCATGGTCTCGATGTGCCCGTAGCTGGAGTAGTAGAGGACGAGAAGCTTGGCCATGTAGGGCTCCCGAGCATTGGCCCGGGCGGAACTCCCGAGCGGGCCCCGGGCTCCGACGGTGCGCGGCGGCGGCCGCTAGCGGTAGGCCAGCTCCGTGTAGGCGTGGCGCACGTCGCCCTCCCAGGGGCCGTGATAGAGGTCGAGCAGGCGGTCGGCCTGGGTGAAGCCGGTGGCGGCGATCTCCTCCAGCGGGGCGAGGTGGGGCGTTTCGTCCGCGAGGCCGCCGCCCGGCCGCGCCCGGCGCGCGAGGCCTTCCCGGGCCAGGGCGACCATGTCCTGCGCCACGTCCTGGAGCGAACGGCCCGCCACCTGCGCCTTCAGGCCCAGGCGCGCGGCGTCCACCCGCAGCGCTTCGCGGTCCGCCCGGCTCCAGCCGCGGGCCAGCTCCCAGGCCGCGGCCAGGGCGTCCGCGTCGTACAGCACCCCCGCCCACAGGGCCGACAGGGCGTTCAGCATGGGCTCGGAGCCCGCGTCCGCCCCGCGCATTTCGAGATAACCCTTGAGCCGCACCTCGGGGAAGGCGGTGGTCAGGTGGTCGGCCCAGTCCTTGGCCGTCGGGCGCTCGCCGGGCAGTTCGGCCAGCTCGCCCTTCTGGAAGGCGCGGAAGGAGCGGCCCGCCAAGTCGAGGTAGCGGCCGTCGCGCCGCACGAAATACATGGGCACGTCCAGGGCGTAGTCGGCGTAGGCGGCGTAGCCGAAGCCCTCCTGGAACACGAAGTCCAGGAGGCCCGTGCGGTCGGCGTCCGTGTCCGTCCACACCCGCGCGCGGCTGGACAGCCAGCCGGTGGGCCGCCCCTCCACGAAGGGCGAGTTGGCGAACAGGGCGGTGGCCACCGGCTGCAGCGCCAGGCTGGTGCGGAACTTGGCGACCATGTCCGCCTCGTCGGCGAAGTCGAGGTTGGTCTGCACCGTGCAGGTGCGCAGCATCATGTCGAGGCCCAGGGCGCCCACCTTGGGCATGTAGGCGCGCATGATGGCGTAGCGGCCCTTGGGCATGACCGGCACCTGGGCGCGGGTGTGCAGCGGGTCGTGGCCCAGGCCCAGGACGCCCAGGTCCAGCGCGTCGCCGACCTCGCGCACCTCCTCCAGGTGGCGGCGCGTTTCGGCGGCGACCTGGTGGACGTCGGCCAGGGGCGCGCCCGAGAGCTCGAACTGGCCGCCGGGCTCCAGGCTCACGTTCTCCAGGCCCGAAGGACCGTCGCGGGTCAGGCCGATCAGCACGGGGCCGTGCGCGCCCGGCTCCTCCACCGGGGCCCAGCCGAACCGGCGCAGCCCGCTCAGCAGCGCCTCGATCCCGTCCGGGCCGGCGTAGGCGGGCCGCGACAGGTCGCCCCGGCGGAACACGAGCTTCTCGTGCTCGGAGCCCATGCGCCAGGCGTCCGCGGGCTTCTCGCCGGAGCGGAAGACCTGCAGCAGGTCCTCGCGGGTCAGCACGGGAGGCGCGGAGTCGACGAGGTCGCCCGAATGGTCGGCCATGGGGAGGTCAAGTCCTGAGGGGCCGTCGGCGCGCCCGCGTTCCGCCGCATTCGGCGTTCGGCCACATAGGCGAGCCTTCGGAAACGCTCAAGTGAGGGCGGGCTGCGGCGGCTCAGCCGTCCACCACCGCGCCGGGCGGCAGGGGGTGGGGCAGGAAGAACATCACCGGCGGGATCAGCAGCAGCAGCAGCGCCGCCCAGGGCGCCGCGAAGGCCAGCCCCACCGCGACGAGGTTCAGCCCCGCGCCGACCAGGCTGCGCTGCATGAGGCGGGTGTGGTGGGTCTTCAGGTCCGGTCGCAGGCAGCTCACGTAGTTGCGCAGCAGGGCGAAGCTGACGGACACGGCGAACTGGATGGCCGCGTAGAGCGCGATGGGGAAAGGCCTCAGCGGATGTTCGCCCAAGAGGTAGGTGCCGATGGGGATCAGGCACATCCAGAACAGCAGGTTCATGTTCCACCACATCAGCCGCGGCGTCGACTTGGGCGCGGTGGGCAGCACCTGGTGGTGGTTGATCCACAGGATGGCGATGGTGACGAAGCTGACCACGAAGCTGGCGAACTTCGGGGCCTCGCCCTTCAGGAAGGTGCGCCAGCCGTGGTCGAGCGCGTCTACGCCCTGGGGCTGGATGGTGAAGATCATGATGGTGAGGATCACGCCGATCACGTTGTCGGAGAACGACTCCAGCCGCGAGGTGCCGGGCTGGCCCTCGTTGCCGCGCAGTTGCTCGGACGGGGGCGGCTGGCCGGCGGCGGGCGGCGTTTCGGCGCGGGTCTCGAGATCGGGCACGGCGGGCTCGCGGGAGGGCGGGGTCAATCGGCGCGCCAGTCGCCCAGCGCCGCCTGCCAGAGGGTGAGGGCGGCCACGGCCGCGGTGTCCGCCCTCAGTATGCGCGGACCGAGGCTTACGGCCGTGGCGTAGGAGAGTTCCCGGATGCGCGCGCGCTCCTCCGGCGCGAAGCCGCCCTCCGGCCCCACCAGCACCGCCCAGGCGGCGGCGGGCGGGGCGGCGCGCAGCCGCTCCAGCGCCGGGCCGGCGCGCCCGCGCGTCCCGCCCCACTCGGCCGCCGGGTCGTCCCCCGCCTCGTCGCAGTACATCAGCGCCCGGCCGGGCTCCCAGGCGTCCAGCACGCGGTCCAGCCGCTCGGGCTCCACGATCTGCGGCACGTCCAGGCGACCGGTCTGCTCGGCGGCCTCCACGGCGATGGCGCGCAGGCGCTCGACGCGGACGTGGTCGGCGTTGGTGCGGCGGGTCGTGACCAGGCGCACGCGGCGCGCGCCGAGCTCGGCCGCCTTGGCCACGATCGTCTCCAGCGGGGCGCGCTTGACCAGCGCCGCCACCAGCTCGAGGTCCGGCGGGGAGGCTTGCGGCTTGAGCCGCTCCACCGCGCGCAGCAAGCCGCCGCGCTTGCCGACCTCGCCCACCTGGGCGCGCCACTCGCCGTCCGTCCCGTTGAACACGCGCAGGGCGTCGCCCGCCGCCAGCCGCATGACGCCGAACAGGTAGCGCGCCTGCGCCTCCTGGACGGGCACGGGCGCGTCGGCGTGCAAGGGGTGGGACACGTGGAGGCGGATCATGCGCCCCAGGCTACCATGCGCCCCGGGCCATAGCGCCCCCGCCGCGGCCGGGCGGCTCCGTGGACCGGGGTTATCGCTGGCGCGCGCCGGCCACGGGGGCTATCGCGCCGGGGTGAGCCCGCGCCCTTCCCTCCTCGGCCGGTTCCGGCCCGACGGCTTCGGCCTCGCCATCCTGGCCATGGTGGCGCTGGC
This sequence comes from uncultured Caulobacteraceae bacterium, assembly GCA_964235945.1. GTDB lineage: Bacteria > Pseudomonadota > Alphaproteobacteria > Caulobacterales > Caulobacteraceae > JASLDZ01. The sequence continues at coordinate 79,360 of CAXSDV010000003.1, read as the reverse complement.
CACGCTGGCGCCCGTGCGCGACGAGGCGGCGCGGGCGTTCCAGGCGCTGGTCACCGCGGCCATCGTGCTGCTGTTCTTCCTGCACGGAGCCAAGCTGTCACGGGGGGCGATCGCCGCGGGACTGGGCAACTGGCGGCTGCACCTGGCGGTGTTCGCCTCCACCTTCGGCCTGTTCCCGGTGCTGGGCCTGCTGGTGCGGCTGCTGCCGGCGGGGCTGGCCCCGCCCGCGCTGACCACCGGGGTGCTCTACCTGTGCCTGCTGCCCTCGACGGTCCAGTCGTCCATCGCCTTCACCTCCGTGGCGGGGGGAGACGTGCCGGCGGCCGTGTGCAGCGCCTCCTTCTCCAACCTGATCGGGGTGTTCGCCACCCCGCTGCTGGCGGGGCTGCTCATGCACGCGAAGGGGACGAACCACGGCGCGTCCCCGCGCGCGGTGGAGGAGATCCTGCTCCAACTGCTCCTGCCCTTCGTGATCGGCCACCTGTCGCGCCCGCTCACCGCCCGCTGGCTCGACCGGCGCAAGGCGCTGGTGAACCTGGTGGACCGGGGCTCGATCCTGCTGGTGGTCTACGCCGCCTTCTCCGCCGCGGTGGTCGAAGGGCTGTGGGCGCGCCTGGGCGTGCGCGACCTCGCGACCGTGCTGGTGCTGGACGCGGGCGTGCTGGCGGCCGCGCTGACGCTGACCACCCTGGCGGGCCGGGCCCTGGGCTTCAGCCGGCCGGAGGAGATCACCCTGGTGTTCTGCGGCTCCAAGAAAAGCCTGGCCACCGGCGTTCCCATGGCCAACGTGCTGTTCCCGGCGGCGAGCGTGGGCGTGCTGATCGTGCCGCTGATGCTGTTCCACCAGCTCCAGCTGATGGCCTGCTCCGTCCTGGCGCGGCGCTACGCCCGCCGGCGCGGCGAGGACGAGGACGCCGCGGCCGTCCGCGAACCCGCGTCCGCCTGAGGCGCGGCGGCGCCCAAGCTCGGCAGGAACAACGACGCACGTACTCACGTTGTGACGGACGTGCCGGAGCGGGGGTGGGCGGGTTGAAGCTGGTCGTGTTCGGCCTGACGGTGTCGTCCTCCTGGGGCAACGGGCACGCCACCCTGTGGCGCGGCCTGGTGCGGGCCCTGGCCGCCCGGGGCGTGCGCGTGGTGTTCTTCGAGCGCGACCAGTCGTTCTACGCCGACCACCGCGACCTGCACGACCTGTCCGAGTTGGGCCGGGACGCCGAACTCGTGCTCTACCGCGACTGGGCCGACGTCCTGCCCCGCGCCCGGCGCGAGCTGCGCGACGCGGACGCGGGCCTGGTCACGAGCTACCAGCCGGACGCCCAGGCGGCGAGCGACCTCCTGCTCGACTCCCCCGCGCGGGCGGTGTTCTACGACATGGACACCCCCGTCACCCTGGCGCGCCTGGCGCAGGGCGCGCGGCCCGACTACCTGCCGGCGCAGGGGCTGGGCGGCTTCGACCTCGTGCTGAGCTATACGGGCGGGCGCGCGCTGGACGCCTTGCGCGAGCGGCTGGGCGCGCGCCGGTGCGCGCCGCTCTACGGCCACGCGGATCCCGCCGCCCACCGTCCGGCGGCGCCCGACCCGCGCTTCCGCTGCGACCTCAGCTACATCGGCACCTACGCCGCCGACCGTCAGGCGGGGGTGGAGGCGCTGTTCGTGGAGCCCGCCCGCCGCCGGGCCGACCTCAAATTCGTGCTGGCGGGCTCGGGCTATCCGGCCGACTTCCCGTGGACGGGCAACACCTTCTTCGTGCGCCACCTGCCGCCGCCCGAGCACGCCGCCTTCTATTCCTCGTCGCGCTTGACGCTGAACGTGACGCGGGCGGACATGGCGGCCATGGGCTGGTGCCCGTCCGGCCGCATGTTCGAGGCCGCGCTGTGCGGGGCCCCGCTCCTGTCGGACGCCTGGGACGGCCTGAGCGACTTCTTCACCCCCGGCGAGGAGGTGCTGCTGGCCGACGGGCCCGACGACGCGGCCGCCGCCCTGGACCTTGCGCCCGAGCGGCTCCTCGCCGTGGCCGAGGCCGCCCGCGCCAAGGTGCTGGCGCGCCACACGAGCGCCCACCGCGCCGACGAACTCCTCGCCCTGCTGGAGGGCGCCCCCGCCCTCCGGCCCGCCCTGACCTGAGACCCGCCGCATGCCCGACGACGCCCGCCCCCTGCCGGCCACGACCCTTCCGCGCGAGGAGATCGAGGCGCGGGTGAAGGCGCTCGGTCCCTGGTTCCACAACATGGACCTCGCGGGCGTGCGCACCGCCCCCGACCACTTCCTGGGCGACTATCCCAACGTCAAGTTCCAGGGCTTCGCCCACGCCCTGCCCGCGGACATGACGGGCAAGAGCGTGCTCGACCTCGGCACCAACGGCGGCTTCTACGCCCTGGAGATGAAGCGTCGCGGGGCTTCGCGCGTGCTCGCCACCGACCATGACGAGGACTATCTCGCCCAGGCGCGCTTCGCCGCGGAGGTGCTGGGGCTGGACGTCGAGTTCCGGGCGCTCGACGTCTACGACGTGGGCGCGCTGGGGGAGCGGTTCGACCTCGTGATCTTCATGGGCGTGCTGTACCACCTGCGCCACCCGCTGCTGGCGCTGGACCTGATCCGCGAGCACGTGGCGGGCGACCTGTTGCTCTACCAGTCGCTGCAGCGCGGCTCGCAGGAGGAGATGACGCCCGAGCCCGACTACGACATCACCGAGACGGCGATGTTCGACCAGCCGGGCTGGCCCAAGCTGCACTTCATCGAGCACAGCTACAGCCACGACTGGACCAACTGGTTCGCCCCCAACATGGCCGCCTCCGCCGCCATGCTCCGCAGCGCGGGCTTCCGCATCACCGCCCATCCCGAGCCCGAGGTGTTCGTCTGCCAGGTGACGGACCCGCCCCGCCCCGTGGGCGCCGTCCACCCCGCCCGTCGGCCGTGACGGACGCCGCCGCCGACGCCGACGCCGAGGCCCTGCTGCGCGCCCTGGCGACGGGCGCGGCGGTGGACGCCCCCGTGGCGCTGGTGGCGGCGCACCCGGACGACGAGACCCTGGGCGCGGGCTCTCGCCTCCCCGCCCTGTCCCGGCTGACCCTGATCCACCTGACGGACGGCGCGCCCGAGGACATGGGCGACGCCCGGCGCGCGGGCTTCGCCACCGCCGACGCCTACGCCGCCGCCCGCCGGGCGGAGCTGGACGCCGCCCTCGAAGCGCTGGGCGCGCGCCCGGTGCGGCGGATCGCCTACGGCCTGCGCGACCAGGGGCTGAGCGCACGCCTGCCCGAGCTGGTGGACCGGCTGGCCGCCGACCTCGCCGGGCAGGCGGCGGTGCTGGTCCACGCCTACGAGGGGGGCCACCCGGACCACGACGCCGCCGCCCTGGCCGTCCACCTCGCCTGCCGCCGCCTGGGCGCGGACGCTCCCGTTCGGCTGGAGTTCGCGGGCTACCACGGGCGCCTCGGGCGGCTACGACCCAACCGCTTCCACACCGACCCGCACCGGCCGGAGACGGTGGTGCGCCTGAACCGGACTCAAGCCGCCGCCAAGCGCGCCGCCTACGCCGCCTTCGCGAGCCAGGCGGGGGTGCTGGCCAACTTCCCCGTGCGCGTCGAGCGCCTGCGCCGCGCCCCCGACTATGACTGGTCCGCCCCCTGCCCGCCGGGCGAGGCGCTGTACGACCGCTACGGCTGGGCGCTGACCTCGGCGGTCTGGCGCGGCCACGCGGACGCGGTGCTGGGCGACGCCGCGCCGGGGGACGGGGTGCGGGCGGCGTGAGCCTCGTGGTCGTCCAGGTCGCCTATCCGTTCGCGCCGGTGGGGCCCGACCCCGTGGGCGGGGCCGAGCAGGTGCTCTCCGCCTGCGATCGCGCGGTGGTCGCCGCGGGCGGACGCTCACTGGTGATCGCGGCGGAGGGGTCGACGCCCGCGGGCGAGCTCCTGCCCGTCCCCGCGGCGGCGGGGGAGATCACCGCGGACGCCCGCGCCCGCGTCCACGCCGCCGTGCGCGCGCGCCTGGCGGAGGTCGCGCCGCGGGCGGACGTGATCCACCTCCACGGGATCGACTTCGACAGCTACCTGCCGACGACGGGACCTGCGGCGGTGCCGCCCGCGGTCGTGTCCCTCCACCTGCCGCTGGGCTGGTACGCGCCCGACGCGCTGCGCCCGGCGCGGGGCGCGGTGGCGCTGGTCCCCGTCTCCGCCCGGCAGGCGGCGGGCGCGCCGGCGGGCGTGGCGCTGGCCGCCCCAGTCGAGAACGGCGTGGACGTGGACGGCTTCGCACTGCGCCTGACGCCGCGGCGGTTCCACCTGATGCTGGGCCGCATCTGCCCGGAGAAGGGCGTGCACCTGGCGCTGGACGCCGCCCGACTGGCCGGCCGCGACCTGCTGGTGGCGGGCGAGGTGTTTCCCTACGCCGCCCACCGCCGCTATTTCGAGGAGGAGGTCGCCCCCCGGCTGGACGCGCGGCGGCGCTGGATCGGGCCGGTGGCGGGGGCGCGCAAGCGGCGCCTGCTGGCCGCCACCCGCGGCGTGCTGATCGCCTCCACCGCGCCCGAGACCTCCAGCCTGGTCGCGCGCGAGGCGGCGGCGGCGGGCGCGCCGGTGGTGGCCTTCCGCAGCGGCGCGCTGGTGGACGCGGTGGAGGAGGGCGTCACCGGTCGGCTGGTGGACGACGCGTCGGGCATGGCGCAGGCCCTCGCCGACCTGGACGGCTTCGACCGCGCGACGATCCGCGCCCGCGCCCGCTCCCGCTTTCCCCTGCGCGCCATGACCGACGGCTATCTCCACCTGTATCGCCGCTTGGCCGCGGACGGAGCCGACCTGCGCCGGCCCGCGGCCTGACCGGCGTGGACACCGCCGTCGTCCCCGATCTCGCCGGCCTGGAGGCGCTGGCGCCCGAGTGGGAGGCGCTGCACCGTGCGGACCCTCGCGCCACGCCCTTCCAGTCCCCCGCTTGCGGTCTGGCCTGGGCGCGGACCCACGCGGCCGACCGCGTGTTCGCCGCCGCCGTGCGCGAGGGGGGGCGCCTCACCGGCCTCCTGCCCCTGTTCACCTGGGAGGGGGCGGCGCTGCTCGCCGGCACGGGCCCGACCGACTTCAACGACGGCGCCTTCGCCCCGGACGCGCCGGAAGCCGCCGCCCTCGCCCTCGCGGCCGGGTGCGCCGAGGCCCGCCGCCGCGGGGCCGACCGGGTGGAGCTGCGCCAGCTCCGCCCGGTGAGCGCGCTCCTCGCCGCCCCCGCCCCGCGCGGCTGGTCGGATGAGCCAGGGGAGGACGAGACCTGCCCCGTCTCGCCGCTGACGGGAACGGACGGCCTGGGCGCCATGCTCGCCAAGCCGCGCAAGAAGCTCGACTACACCCGGCGCAAGGCCGAGCGCGCGGGCGGCTGGACGGTGGAGGTCGCGGACGCGGCGGGCGTGGGCGCGGCGCTGGACGCCCTGTTCGACCTGCACGCGCGCCGCTGGGCGCTCGAGGGCGAACCGGGCGTGCTCGGGGATGCGCTCATGCAGGGCTTCCTGCGCGACGCCGCCCCCGGCTGGCGGGCGGAGGGGAGCCTGCGCCTGCGCACCCTGCGCCTGGCCGACGGGGCGCCCGCCGCCGTGCTGCTGGCGCTGCAGGACGCGGCGGCCGTCCACATGTACCTGACCGGCTTCGACCCGGCCCACGTCGCCCTGGGCCCCGGCACGCTGCTGATCGCCGAAACGCTGGAGGGCGCGGCGCGCGAGGGCTGCGGCGAGGCGCGGTGGCTTCGCGGGCGCGAGCCCTACAAGTACGGCTGGGGGGCGGTGGACGCGCCCACCCTGCGCCGCACCCTGCGCCCGCTCTGAACGACGCTCAGCGGCCGCGCGCCTTGTCGGGCGCCTGGGCGTAGAGGGCCACCGTCTCGCCGCGCGCCAGCACCCGCCCCTTGAGCGCGCGGATCAGCGCCTCGCGGTCGGCCCCGCCCTTGAGCCCGAGCGGCCGGTCCAGGGCGAACACCTCCACGTGGTAGTGGTGCGCGGGGTCGCCCACCGGCGGGTGCGGCCCCGTCCAGCCCAGGCCCCCGTGGCTGTTGATCCCCTGGCGCAAGCCGGCGGTGCGCTTGGGCTCCGCCTCGTTGTGCGTGCCCCGCGACAGGCCGTCGAGCCCGGCGGGGATGTTCCAGGCGAGCCAGTGGATCACCGGGGTGGGCGGGCCGCCGTCCGGGTCCTCCACCATCAGCGCCCAGGCGCGCACGCCGGCGGGACCGCCGCTCCAGCGCACGGCGGGGGCGATGTTCTTGCCGTAGCCGCTGTAGGGAAGCGGCAGCGTCCCGTCCGCGTCGACCTCGGGCACGACCACGTGCAAGGTGGAGGGAGCGGCCGTCTCCGGCCGGGCGAAGGCGAGCGGCTGCACGGCCGGGGTCGCCGCCCACGCCGCGGCGGGGACGACGGCCAGGGCCACGGCGGACAGGATGGACGGGCGCATGGCGGGGCTCCTCAGCGGTGCAGCGCCAGCACGGCGAGGCCGCCCGCCCCCGCGATCCAGCAGTAGATCGCGAAGGGGTCCAGCGCCTTGAACTCGTGGCGCTTGAACCAGCGCATCAGCGTCCACAGGCTGGCGTAGGCGACGACGCCCGAGACCACCCCCGACACGGCGGCCATGGCCAGCACGTTCGCGCCCGGGTGGGCGTGGAGCAGCTTGGGGACCTCGAACACGGTGGCCCCCAGGATCACCGGCACCGCCATCAGGAAGGAGAAGCGCGCGGCCTCCTCGTGGTCCAGCCCCTGCACCAGCCCGCCCACGATGGTGGAGCCCGAGCGCGACACGCCGGGGATCAGCGCCAGGCACTGCCACACGCCCACGATCAGCGCGTCCGCCCAGCTCAGGGCGTCGACGGACTTCCTGGCGGGCTTCTTCAACCGCTCCACCGCGAACAGGATGAAGCCGTTCACGATCAGGAAGCCGGCGGCGATCATCGGGCTGGCGAAGGCCTCGCGCAGGAGCTTGTGCAGCCCCGCGCCCACGATCACCGCGGGGATCGTCGCCACCACGATGCGCCAGAACAGCCGCCGCTCCGCCGCCGCGCGCGGGCCGCGGTTGAGCACCACCGCCTCGCCGAAGGCGCGCCAGTCGCTCCAGAAGAAGGCGAACAGCGCCACCGCCGTGCCCAGGTGCATGACCACCAGGAAGGGCAGGAAGGTGTCGCTGGACTGGTCGACGTTCCTCCAGCCCAGGAGCGCGGGCAGCACCACCGCGTGGCCGAGGCTGGACACGGGGAAGAGCTCGGTGATCCCCTGCACGACGGCCAGCACCAGGGCCTGCAGCCACGTCATCTTCAGAACTCCCCGCCGTTCGAGCGCAGCCATAGCCGCGCCCGCCCGCCGCCGGAAGGGCGCGGGCGCCGCGCGCAATCGACACGCGGGGGTCGCGGCCTTAACGCTGCCGGGCATGACCCGTCTTCGCCGCGCCCTCCCGCTCGCCATGGTCCTCGGGGCCGCTCTCGCGGGGGCCGTCGCCGCGCCCGCCCTCGCCGCGCCCGCGGGGGTGCGGGTGGAGGGGGCCTGGAGCCGGCCGGTCCCCGCCGGCCTGCCCAACGGCGTGGGCTATGCGCGCCTGGTCAACACCGGCCGCACCCCCGACCGGCTGATCTCCGCGCAGAGCCCGGCCGCCGCCCGGGTGGAGCTGCACGAGAGCATGACGGTGGGCGGGCCCATGGGACCCATGTCCCACATGGCGCCCGTGGCCGGCCTGGACGTGCCTGCGGGCGGCGAGGCGCGGCTGGCCCCGGGCGGGCGCCACCTCATGCTCATGGGGCTCAGGCACGCGCTCAAGCCCGGCGACACCGTGCCCGTGACGCTGAACTTCGCCCACGCCGGCCGCGTGCGCACGAAGTTCGCCGTCCGCTCCACCGCGCCCTAGGGCGCGTCCGCGCGAGGTCAAGGCGTCGACGGCGCGCAAGGTCGGAGGCAGGATAGGCGTCATGCCCTTCGCCAATCCGATCATCGCCGCCGGCGTCGCCGGCCTGCACGACCTGTACGCCGGGCGCGCCGTCACCCCCGTGGAGGCGTGCGAGGCCTACCTGTCGCGCATCGCCGGGCTGGACGGGGCGCTGGGGGCCTACGTCCACGTGGACGCGGCCGGCGCGCGCGACGCGGCCGCCGCCAGCGCCGAACGGTGGCGTGCGGGCGCGCCGCTCTCGCGGCTGGACGGCGTCCCCGTCTCGGTAAAGGCCAGCATCGCGGTGGACGGCTGGCCCTGGCACGCGGGGATCGGCGCCCACCGCGACCGCTTGGCGCAAGGAGACGCGGGCGCCGTGGCGCGCCTGCGCCAAGCGGGGGCGGTGCTGCTGGGCCTCACCGCCATGATGGAGGGAGGCTACGGCCCCACCGCCGACAACCCGCACTTCGGCCGCACCCACAACCCGTGGAGCTTCGACCAGACGCCGGGCGGCTCGTCCGGCGGGGCGGGGGCGGCCGTGGCGGCGGGGCTGTGCGCGGGGGCGCTCGCCTCCGACACCCTGGGCTCCGTGCGCATCCCCGCCGCCTTCAACGGCGTGTTCGGCCACAAGCCGACGCCGGGCCTCGCCCCCGCCGACGGCCTGGTCGCGACCAGCTGGACCTTCGACCAGCCGGGCGTGCTGGCGCGCTCGGCCGTGGACGCCGCGCGCTTGTTCGCCGGCCTGTGCGAGGGCGGGGCCGAACTCGCCGCCGAGATCGCCGAACCCGCCGACTTCGACCGGCTGACCGAGTCGCCCTTCGCGCTGATGGACCTGGCGGGCGTGGACCTCTCGCCCGAGACCGCGCGCGCCGCCGAAGCTCTGCTGGCCGACGCGCAGGACCGCGGGCTGACGGTGGAGCGCGTGTCCGCCCCCGCCGGCCTCGACCTGCCCGCCCTGCGGCGCTTGGCCATGTTCGTGGCCGCCGCCGAGAGCGCGGTGGAGCACGCGGAAGCGCTGGCGCACGACCCGGAGGGCTTCTCCCCCGGCTACCGGCGGGTGCTGGAGGAGGCGGGAACGCGGCCCGCGCGCGACCTGGCCCGCGCCTACCGCGACCTGGCGGCGGGGGCCGAAGCGATCCGCGAGGCGCTGAGCCCCTACGCGGGCGTGCTGCTGCCCACCACGCCCGGCCCCGCCTTCGCGCGGGACGCCGACCCGCCGGAGTCCACCTCCCAGTTGACCTGCCTGGCGAGCCTGGCGGGGCTGCCCGCCTGCGCTTTCCCGGTCGGGTTGACCGACGAGAGCCTGCCCCTCTCCTTCCAGGCGGTGGCGTGGGACGACGAGACGGCGCTGGGCCTCGCGCGGGTGCTGGGCCGCGAGCTGGGCGCGCCGCCCGCCTATCAGGGCTGAGGCGCGACCGCCGCGGAAAGGTGGCGCTCCAGCTCGGCGGCGCGGTGGGCGGCGGTGTGGGCGGCCAGCACCCGCGCCCGGGCGGCCGCGGCCAGGGCGTCGCGCTCCGCGTCGAACAGGGCCAGGGCGGCGAGCGCGTCTTCGGCCCCGTCGGCGAGCACGATCTCGCGGCCGGGGGCGAAGAGCGCGTCCAACCCCTCCCACCGGTCGGAGACCACCGGGCAGGCGCAGGCGGCGGCCTCGAACAGGCGCACGCTGGGGCTCCAGCCCGCCGCCACCATGTCGGCGCGGGTGACGTTCAGCGTCCAGCGGCTGGCCCCGTAGAACTCCGGGTGGTCGGCCGGGCCCACGTGTTCGAAGCGCTCCACGTTGGAAGGCCAGGCGAGATCGGCCGGGTACTGCGGGCCCGCCACCACGAAGCGCAGGTCGGGCCGGGCGCGGGCGGGCGCCAGCAGCAGGCGCTCCAGCACGGGCTGGCGGTCGGGGCTGTAGGTGCCGAGGTAGGACAGGTCCCATCGCTTGGCGGTGGCGAACGGCCGGTAGCGCCCGGCGTCCACCGAGCAGTACAGCGCCCGCGCGGCGGGGCTGGCGTAGTCGCGCTCGATCCGGCGGAGCGTCGGCCCGCCGGTGAAGGACAGGTAGACGGCGTAGCCGGCCACGAGCTCGGGCGACAGGTACTCGAAGTCGCCCCGGGCCAGCTTGGCGAGGGTGACGGGGGTGTCGATGTCGTAGAAGGCGCAGCGCCCGGGCGCCGCGGCCTGCGCCCAGCGGCCGACCTCCACGCCGTCCGGCACGTAGGAGCCGACCACCACCGCGTCGGCGGCCTCGACCTCCGCCCGGTGCGCTTCGAGGCCCCCGAGGTCGTCGTAGAAACGCAAGGCGCAGAAGTCGGGGTCGGGCAGGTCGCGGTGGGCGCCGCGGTACCAGGGCGTGTCGCGCTCCAGGAAGGTCACCCGGTGGCCACGCGCGGCGTACGCCTTCAACAGCGCGCGATAGGTGGTGGCGTGGCCGTTGCCCCATGAGGACGACAGCGACAGGCCGAGCACGACGAGCTTCACGCGCTTGCGCCCGCCGCCGCGCCCCGCCCGCGCGCCGCGGCCAACTCCGCGCGCAGGATGCGGTCCACCTGCGCCCCGCGCTTCTCGTAGGTGTGTTCGGCCAGGATGCGGGCGCGGCCGGCCTCGCCGACCGCGCGGGCGCGCTCGGGCGTGAGGGCGGCGAGGTGGTCGGCCACGTCCCGCCCGTCGCGCGCGACCAGCACCTCCACGTCCGGCTCCAGGAACAGGGGGATGCCCTCCCACCAGTCGGTGATGAGGCACCCGCCCGCCCCCGCCGCCTCGAACACGCGGGTGGCGGGGGAGAAGCCGATGGCCGCCATGGAGTCGCGCGCGATGTTCAGCACCGCGAGCGGGCTCGTGTTGAAGGCGTTGTGCTCGGCCGTGTAGACGTGGCCGATGTGGCGCACGTTGGCGGGCATGGCCTTGTCGCCCCAGCCGCTCCCGCCGATCAAGAAGCGCCGGTCGGGCAGGGCCGCCGCCGCGCCCAGGAAGAACTCCTCCACCCGCGCCTCGCGGTCGGGCAGGCGGTTGCCCAGGAACGACAAGTCCGCGTCGAAGCGCGGCTCGGGCGCGACCGGATGGTGGGTCGAGGGGTCCAGCGCGTTGTAGACGGGCGTGCAGGCGCGCGCGCCGAAGCCGGTGTAGGCGTCCACCACCGGCCGGCCGCCGCCGTAGGTGAACACCCGGTCGTAGCGCGGCAGCAGGCGGCGCACCGGGTGGTCGGGGCCGCCCGCGCGCATCTCGTCCAGGGTGGCGGCGGCGTCCACGTCCCACAACACGGTGAGCGCGTGGGGGGCGGCGACGTCGAGAACGCCCTCCAGCAGGAGGTCGTCGAACACCCCCACCCCGCTCGCCTTCACCACCACGTCGGCGTCACGGGCCTGCGCGAGCACCTCGCGCGCGGCCTCTTCGGTGGCGGGATAGACCACGGAGCGGGCGTAGGGCGGCGGGTCGATGTCGCGGTGGCTCTGCCGGTCGTAGGCGTCCGGCTCGTAGAAGGTGATCTCCCACCCGCGCCGGTGCAGCTCGGACAGCACGCCCCGGTAATAGGTCGCCGCCCCGTTCCAGTAGGACGAGACGAGGGAGGAGCCGTAGAAGGCGAGTCTCACGGGGCGGGAACCTCGGCGGCGGCGGGGGCGGGCGCGCCCAGGGCGGCGGCCACCGCCAGGAGCTCGTCCGCGCGGTGGGCGCAGGTGTGGCGGGTTCGGATCGTGTGCAGGCCGCTCTCCACCAGGTGGGCGCGCAGGTCGGCGTCCTCCGCCACGTCCTGCAGGGCGTCGGCCATGGCCTCCCCGTCCTCGACCATCAGGAAGTCCTGGCCGCGGCGGAACAGCGCCTCGTCGTCGCGCCAGGGGGCCGACACCAGGGGTATGCCGCAGGCCAGCGCCTCGAACACGCGGATGGTCGGGATGCCGGGGAGCAAGGTCGTGTAGTAGCGCCGGGGCACGTGCACGGTGGCCAGGTGCGCGGCGAAAATCTCCGGCGCGCGGGCGTTGGGGGTCCAGCCGCGGTGGACGGCGCCGTAGCGCTCCAACAGGGCCAGCGCCTCGGGCGGGTAGCGGACGCCGTACACCTCCAGCGGCAGGCCCGCCTCGCGCGCGGGCTCGAACAGGAACCGCTCCAGCTCCTCCGTGCGCTCGCCGTCGCCCCAGTTGCCGATCCAGACCAGGCCCTCGCGCTCCCCCTCGACCGCGGGCGGACGGAACAGGCGGGTGTCGGCGGCCTCGTGCCAGGTCCACACGCGCCCGCCCCAGCCCCAACGGCGGTAGACCTGCGACAGCGCCTCGCCGAAGGCCAGCACGCCGTCATAGCCGCCGAGATCAAAGGCGCGGATGGCTTCGGGATCGCTCACCGCCCGATGGTGGGTGTCATGGAACAAGAGGGTGAAGCGCCCGCCCCGCGCCCGCGCCCGGCCGATCGCGGCCACCAGCGCCGGGTCGTTCCACTCGTGCACGACCACGAGCTCGGCGTCGTCGATCAGGTCCGCCGCGTCCGTCTCCGGCGCGTAGGTCTGGGGCGACAGCTCGGGATAAGCGGCGCGCCAGGGGTCGAGCCCGGCCTCCCCCGCGTCGGCCAAGAGGTTCTCCAGGCTCCAGGACGTCTCGGGCTCCAACGCGCGCACGTCGTGGCCGCGCAGGGCGAGTTCGCGCAGCACGCCGCGCAGGAAGTGCGCGTTGCCGTGGTTCCAGCAGGAGCGGAGCGAGTGGGTGAAGTAGGCGATGCGCATGGGACGAGGAGCTATGTAGCTGATCCCCGCCCGAGGGCGAGTCCCGTCAACGGGGCGTAGATCGCCGCCATGCCCCGGGCCATGGCCTCCACCGTGTAGCGGCGGGCGCGGGCGGCGGCGGCGGCGGCGAGGGCCGCGCGGCGCGACGGGTCGGCCAGCAGCGCCTCCAAGGCGGCGGTCAGGGCCGGGGCGTCTCCGGGAGGGGTGAACACCGCCGCCCCGTCCCACAACTCGCGCAGGGTCGCGATGTCGGACAGCACCAGCGGTCGCGCCAGCTGCGCCGCCTCCAGCACCGCCAGCCCGAACGGCTCGTACAGCGAAGGCGAGACGAAGGCCGCCGCCCCCGCCAGCCGCGCCCGCAGTTCGGCCGCGGGCAGCAGCCCCGTCGCCCGCAGGTGCGCGAAGGCCGCCTCCCCGCCGCCGGGCGCGGCCAGCGGGCCGGCGGCGATCACGGGAACCGACAAGCGCGCGGCGGCCGCGTCCAGCACCGCCATGCCCTTGGACTCGTCCCACAGCCGGCCGGCGGTCATCACGTAGGGCTCGGCGGGCTCGGACGCCTCCGCGTCCGGGACGAGGGCGCGGCGGCCGTTCCAAACGGCGGCGGGGGCCCGCTCCAGCGCGTACTCGGCGCCCACCGCGTCCGCAAAGGCGCGGGTGGGGGCGACGGTGCGGGCGCAGGCCAGGAGGCCCCGCCGCGCCAGGTCGCGCCGCCAGGCGAAGTCGGCGGGCGCGGGAGCCTCGCCCCTGACCGCGCGCCACCAGGTGGCGGTGCAGGAGTGCTGCACGCCCACCACCGGAACGGCGAAGCGCGCGGCCGCAGCATAGGCCGGGCTGTTGAGCTGGACGAGGTCGGCGCGGGCGTCCGCCGCGAGGTCGGCCAGGGCGCGGCCCGCGCTCTCCACCTCGCCGGGCCCCTGCGCCAACCAGTCTAGCGGCAGGCCGGTGGCGACCACCTCCAAGTCGCCGGGCGGCTCGGCGGGGGCGGGGCCGACGACCAGCAGCGTCGTCTCCACGCCGTGGGGGCGCAGCGCGCGGGCGAGGTCCAGGGCGTAGGTCCACACGCCGCCCACCGCGTCGGCGGTCATGGCGAGCTTCACAGGAGGAACGTCCCGCCGCGGACGCCGGTTGAGCCGGCCTGATCCCCGACCTCCAGGAGCGCCCCATGCCCGCCGACCTGTCCGGCAAGACCGTCGCCATCCTCGCCACCGACGGCTTCGAGGAGGCCGAACTGTTCACCCCCAAGGCCGAACTGGAGAAGGCGGGCGCCAAGACGGTGGTGGTCTCGCTGAAGTCCGGAGAGATCCAGGGCTTCGACCACATCAAGCCCGACAAGACCTGCCCGGTGGACATGACGCTGGACGACGCGGACCCCGCCAAGTTCGACGCCCTGGTGCTGCCCGGCGGGGCCAACAACCCCGACGCCCTGCGCACCCTGCCCGCCGTGCAGCAGTTCGTCCGCGCCTTCTTCGACGCCGGCAAGCCCGCGGCGGTGATCTGCCACGCGCCCTGGATCCTGATCGACGCGGGCGTGGCCAAGGGGCGTCGCCTGACCAGCTACAAGACCATCCGCACCGACCTGGAGAACGCCGGAGCGCAGGTGGTCGACGAGGAGGTGGTGGTCGACGGCAACCTCATCACCAGCCGCGACCCGGACGACCTGCCCGCCTTCTGCGCCAAGCTGATCGAGGCGCTCGGCGCGACCACACGATCGGACCGCGCCGCGGCCTGAGGCGGCCGTCGGGGGGCGGCGCGCGCCGCCCCTCACCCCTCGCGCCCGTAGAGGCGGTCGAGCACCTGCGCCACGTCCACCAGGCGCTCGGCCTGCGGGTCGAAGCGCTCGCCGGCCGCGAGGCGTCGCGCCCAGTCGGCGGCGGCGCGCCCGCCCCAGGGCTCCCCGCCCTCCGGCGGCAGGGTGAGCGTCTCGCACGCCTGGCCGCGGAAGCGCTCGGCGGTGAAGTCGTAGAACGAGCCGTCGAGGTTGCGCAGCGCCGCGCCGCCGCCCTCGCCGTAGAAGGCGGCGCCGATCACCGCGTCGCGCCCCGCCGGCAGGTTCCACGAGCAGGCGAGGCGCACCAGCGCGCCCGCGTCCGTGGCGAAAGCGACGGCGGCGAAGTCCTCCACCACGTCGGTGCGCCCGGCCAGGAACTCGCCGCCGGCCATCAGCGCGGCGGTGGTGCGCCCCGCCGCCGGGAAGTCCAGCACCCACAGCGCGAGGTCGACCAGGTGGACGCCCAGGTCCAGCAGGCACCCGCCGCCGCTCTGGGCGGGGTCGTAGAACCACGGCTTGTCCGGCCCGTAGGCGTTGTGGAACACGAGGTCGCACACCGACACGCGCCCGAGCTCGCCCGCGCGCACGAGGTCGCGGATGCGCCGCGCGCCGTCGGTGAAGCGGTAGGAGAGGTCCACCGCCAGCAGCCGGTCGGCGGCGCGCGCCGCCTCCACCGCGCCCCGCGTCTCGGCGGCGGTGCGGCCCAGCGGCTTCTGGCAGAACACCGCCGCGCCCTTCGCCAGCGCCGCGGTCGTCTGGGCGGCGTGGAGCGCGCTCGGGGTGGCGATCACCACGCCGTCCAGGCCCAGGGCCAGCAGGGCGTCGAGATCGGCCGCGCGCACGGCCCCGGGCGCCAGCGCCAGGGCGGCCGCGGCGGCCTCGTCCGACGGCTCGGCCACGGCGACGGCCTCCACCGCGCCCGTGGCGAGGATCGCCTCCATGCGGTGGCGGCCGATCCAGCCCGCACCCAGGAAGCCGACTCGGGGGCGCGCGCTCACAGGGTCACCAGCGCCTTGAGGAAGCCGTCCGGCCGGTCGCGCGTCGCGTCCAGCGCCTCGCCCAGCCGCTCCAGCGGGTAGGTGTGGGTGAACAGCGGCGCGGGGTCGAGCCGGCCGGAGCTCACCGCCTCCACCGCTTCGCGCAGGCCGCGCACGTACATCTTCGGGTCGCGCTCGTGGGCGTTGACCACGTCGAAGCCGCGCCAGTTCCACATCTGCATGTTCACCTGGCGCGGCCCGTCCTGGTGGTAGCCGGCGATGATCAGCCGCCCGCCCTCGCGGGTCAGCTCGGCGGCGAGGTCCAGCGGCCATTGCTTGCCCACCGCCTCGATCACCCGGTCGCAGAACACGCCGTCGGTGAGCTGCTTCACCTGCTCGATGATCGCCCAGTGGTCGTCCATGGGGATGGTCTCGGCGGCCCCCATGTCGCGCGCCACCTGCAGGCTGTAGGCGCGGCGCGAGATCGCGATCACCCGGGCGCCCGCCTGCACGCACAGCCGCGTCAGGATCGCGCCCAGGAAGCCTATGCCGACGATGGCCACGGTCTGACCCGCCTCCACTTGGCTCCTGCGGAAGATGTTCATGGCGCAGGCCAGCGGCTCGCCCGGAAAGGCGCGGCCGGCCAGACTCTCGGGCAGGCGCACCACCGCGTCGGCCTCGGCCAGATCGTACTGGGCGTAGCTCTTGAAGCTGAGCGCCGCCACCCGGTCGCCCACGGCGAGCCCCTCCACGCCCTCGCCCACCGCGTCCACGGCGCCCCAGCCCTCGTGGCCGAGGTCGCCGGGGGCGGTGGGGAACTGCATCCACTCCGGCCCGGACCAGGGCCCGAGGTTGGAGGCGCACACCCCGCACCCCTCCAGCTTCAGCCGCACTTGGCCGGGGCCGGGCTCCGGGCGTGGGGCGTCGCGGGTCTCGGCGACGCCGGCCCCGGTGACGACGGCGGCGCGCATGGTCTCGGTCAAGGCATGTCCTTCGCCCGTCCGTGAGGCGGTCGGGTCGTCGTGCTGCGTGGGGGAAAGGTCAGCCCGCGCCGGCGAGGGCGGGCGCGGCGGAAAGGGGGGCGTTGCGGCGCAGGCCGCGGTGCTCGGCCAGCCAGTCGGCCAGGCCCGCCACGCCGTCGCGCCAGTCGGTGCGGGGGGCGAGGCGCAGGGCGGACTGCGCGGCGCGCATGTCGGCGACGAAGTAGCGCTGGTCGCCCCGGCGCCAGTCGGCGTAGGCCACGTCGACGGGGCGGCCGGTGAGCTCGCCGATGTAGGCCAGGAGCTCGCGCAGGCTGACCGCGTTGTCCGGCCCGCCGCCCAGGTTGAAGGCGCGGCCGCGCACCGCCTCGATGTCGCGCCAGGCGGCCAGGTAGGCCTCCACCACGTCGCCCACCTGCAGGATGTCGCGCACCTGGCGGCCGTCGCCGTAGAGGGTGATCGGCTCGCCCTCCAGCGCGCGGATCAGGAAGTGCGCCACCCAGCCCTGGTCCTCCGTGCCCATCTGGCGCGGGCCGTACACGCAGGACATGCGCATGACGCAGGTGGGCAGGTCGTAGCTGCGGGCGTAGTCGAGCACGTACTGGTCGGCCGCGCCCTTGCTGCAGCCGTAGGGCGTGTGGAAGTCGAGCGGCCGGCCCTCGCCCACCCCGTGGGCCGCGAGCGCCGCGTCGGCCGGAACGTAACGCTCGCCCTCCAGGTGGAACTCCACGTCCGCCAGGTCGCCGTAGACCTTGTTGGTGGAGGCGAACACCAGCGGAATGCGCCCGCCCTGGGCGCGCAGCGCCTCCAAGAGGGCCAGGGTCGCGCCCAGGTTGACCTCGAAGTCCTCCACCGGGTCGACGAGGCTGGTGGTGACCGCCACCTGGGCGGCCATGTGGAACACGGCGGACACGCCCTGGGCGGCGGCGGCCAGGGCGGCGCGGTCGCGCACGTCGGCGACCACCGCCTCCACCCGGTCGCCGTGGCGGCCGCGCAGCCAGTCGAGGTTGGCCTCCACCCCCGCCCGCGCCAGCTTGTCGTAGACGCGCACCCGGTGGCCGTCGCGCAGCAGGCGGTCGGCGATGTTGCAGCCGATGAAGCCCGCCCCGCCCGTGACGAGGACGGGGGCCTCGCCGTCGCTCATACGACCAGCCCCCGCGTCTCCAGCTCCTTGGCGGCGTGGGCCACGTTGTCCACCGCCTCCTGGCGGCCGACCCATTCGGCGAGCTCGGCGAGGCCCGCCATGAAGTCCTCCCTCGGCGCGAAGCCCAGCTCGCCGCGCGCCTTGGAGATGTCGGGGATGCAGTGGCGGATGTCGCCGGTGCGCGCCTTGCCGGCGACCTGCGGCTCGGCGTCCACGCCCATGGCCTTGGCCACCGCGGCGGCCACCTGGTTGACCGTGAATACGTCGCCCGAGCCGATGTTGAACACCTGGCCGTCCGCCCGGGGTTCGTAGAGCGCGGCGGCGAAGGCGCGCGCCACGTCGCGCACGTGCACGAAGTCGCGCTGCTGCATCCCGTCCTCGAACACGAGCGGGGCCTGGCCGTTGGCGAGGCGCGAGGAGAAGATCGCCAGCACGCCCGTGTAGGGGTTGGAGAGCGCTTGGCCCGGCCCGTAGGCGTTCCACAGGCGCAGGGCCGAGCACTCCATGCCGTAGGGCGGGCAGAGCGTCAGCGTCATGCGCTCCTGCACGTACTTGCCCAGGGCGTAGATGCTGGCCAGCGTCGGACGCTTCCACTCGGGCGTAGGCGCCGGCGTGAGCGGGCGGCCCCGGGCGTCCTGCGGGTCCCAGCTCCCGTCGGCGTTGCGGCCCCCACGCACCACCTCTTCGTGCAAGGCGCCGTCCGCGTCGCGGTACAGCCCCTCGCCGTAGATCGACATGGAGGAGGCCGTCACCACCCGCCGCACGGGCTTGGCGATCAGCTGCTGGAACAGCACCGCGGTGCCGTGGTCGTTGACGGAGGTGTAGCGGTCCACCGCGTACATGCTCTGGCCCACCCCCACCTCGGCGGCGAGGTGGACCACGCTGTCCACGCCGTGGAGCGCCTTGAGCACCTCCGTTTCGTCGCGCACGTCGGCCACGACGAGCTCTACCTCCTTCGACAGTTCCGGCGGCCGGCCCCGGCCGCCGTGGACCTGCTCGATCAGCGAGTCGAGCACCCGCACGTGGCAGCCCCGGGCGAGAAGCTCGTCGGCCACGTAACGGCCGATGAAGCCGGCCCCGCCGGTGATCAGGACGGTCTCAGCCACGCGCGGGTCGCTCCATTGACGCCTACCTTTTCACGAACTTGAAGAAGCGGCTGGTGGCGCCGCTGGCGGTCTTGTCCTGCTCGAGGAAGGCGAGCTTGTTGTCGTCGAAGATCTGGAAGAACTCCTCCCAGGAGATCTCCTCTAGGTTCTCGTCCTTCTCCTGGAAATCGAACCGCAGGATGCCCGAACCGTCGTGGGCGTCCTTGGTCTGCACCTTGGAGGGGCGGCCGCCGCGCGACTCGGCCCACTTCTTGATCTGGTCGTGGTCGATGATGGTTTCGGCGGCGGACATGGGCTTCTCCGGGCTTGGCGGTTGCCCGCCCGAAACGTGGCCTTGTCATAACCCGTTCCGGCGGATCAACAAACCCGCTGGCGGGGGCGGGCCCGTCCGTCTAGGCTACAAAGCTTCCCGAGGCTGACCGTACGGACACGGATGGACGGATCGCTGCACCCCCCCTCGACCGAACCGTCGCGCCGCAAGCTGCGCGTGGGGATCGTGGGCGTGGGCAACTGCGCCTCCTCCTTCGTGCAGGGGCTGGCGCACTATTCGGGCGTGCGCTCCAACGCGCCCGTCCCGGGGCTCATGCACCCGGACCTGGGCGGCTACCGCATCGAGGACATCGAGGTGGCCGCCGCCTTTGACGTGTCGGCCGCCAAGGTGGGGCGCGACGTGTCGGAGGCGATCTTCGCCGGCCCCAACAACACCCACGTGTTCGCCCGGCCCGAGCCCCGCGGCGTGGTCGTGCGGCGGGGGCCGACGCTGGACGGCATCGGCAAGTACCTGAAGGACGAGGTGCCCGAAGCGGCCGAAGCGCCCTGCGACGTGGCCGCCGCCCTGCGCGAGGCGGGAGCGGACGTGGTGATCTCCTACCTGCCCGTGGGCAGCCAGGCGGCCACGGAGCACTACGCGGAGGCGGCGCTGGCGGCGGGCTGCGGCTTCGTCAACTGCGTGCCGGTGTTCATCGCGTCGGACCCCGCCTGGCGCGCGCGCTTCGAAGCGGCGGGCCTGCCCATCGTGGGCGACGACATCAAGAGCCAGGTGGGCGCCACCATCGTCCACCGGGTGCTGGCCAACCTGTTCCGCGAGCGCGGCGTGCGGCTGGACCGCACCTACCAGCTCAACGTGGGCGGCAACGCCGACTTCCAGAACATGCTGGAGCGCGAGCGGCTCGAGTCCAAAAAGATCAGCAAGACCCAGGCCGTCACCAGCCAGTTGGAGACGCCCCTGCCCGCCGGCGACGTCCACGTCGGCCCCAGCGACTTCGTGCCCTGGCTGACCGACCGGAAGTTCGCCTTCATCCGCCTGGAGGGCACGACCTTCGGCGACGTGCCGCTCAACATCGAGCTCAAGCTGGAGGTGTGGGACAGCCCCAACAGCGCCGGCGTGGTGATCGACGCGGTGCGCTGCGCCAAGCTGGCGCTCGACCGCGGGGTGGGCGGCGCGCTGGAGGGCCCCTCCGCCTGGTTCATGAAGAGCCCGGCCGTGCAGTTCACCGACGAGGAGGCGCGCGCCAAGGTGGAGGCCTTCATCGCGGGGCCGGCGTGACCCTCCTGCACCTCGTGCGCCACGGGACGCACGGCCGGCTGAACCGGGTGCTGTGCGGGCGCATGGAGGGGGTGGGCCTGTCCGACGAGGGCCACGCCCAGGCGCGCCGGGTCGCCACGCTGATCCCCGAGGGCGCCGACGCCGTCCACACGAGCCCGCTCCAGCGCGCGCGGGAGACCGCCGCCCCCCTGGCCGAGGCGCTGGGCGCCCCGCTGGTGGAGACGCCCGGCCTGGTCGAGGTCGACTTCGGCGACTGGACGGGGATGACCTTCGACGAACTGCAAGCCGACCCGCGCTGGACCGCCTGGAACGAGCGCCGCTCGCTCAACCGCCCGCCGAACGGCGAGAGCCTGGGCGAGGCGCAGGTGCGCGCCGCCCGCGCCGTGCAGGAGATGGCGGCCGCCCACCCGGACGGGACGGTGGTGGCCGTGTGCCACTCGGACATCGTCAAGGCGCTGGTGTGCTGGTGGCTGGGAATCGGCCTGGACCTGCACCACCGCCTCGAGATCTCGCCCGCCTCCGTCACCACCGTCGTCACCGGCGACTGGGGGGCCAAGGTGCTGCGCGTCAACGCCCTGGCCCCGGCCATCCCACAGGAGCCCCGCCCTTGATCGAAGCGGCGATGATCTGGAACGAGCCCAACAACAAGAGCCACTGGGACCCCGGCGTCGACCCGGACTGGTCCAAGTTCGGCGACCTCGTGAAGGCGGGCGGCCGCGCGATCAAGGCCGCCAACCCGCGCCTGCCCCGGGTGCTGGGCGGGATGAGCCCCATCGACCCCTCCTTCATCAACCGACTGACCGGCTACGGCGCGATGGACGAGATCGACGTGGTGGCCGTGCACGGCTTCCCGCTCGACTGGAACCTGTGGTCGATCCACGACTGGCCGAGCAAGCTCGACGAGATCCGCCCGGTGATCGGCGACCGGCCCCTGTGGGTCAGCGAGGTGGGCGTCTCCTCCTTCGGGGCGGAGGAGGTGGCCGCCTGGGGCGTCACGCGCAGCGCCGAACTTCTGGTCGGCCGGGCGCCGCGCATCCACTGGTACTCGCTCTACGACCTGCCCCAGGCCTGGGAGGCGACCACCCGCCACAAGGAGGCGGAGGGCTCCTCCTACTACCGCCATTTCGCCATGGGCCTCTTGGACGAGACCGGCCGGCCCAAGAAGGCGCTGGAGGCCTTCCGGCCCCACGCCGGCCCCGACGGCCTGGGGCTGTGCCAATGGTTCCACTACGAGGACCACCGGCTGGACGACGCGGTGCGCTGGATGAAGGAGCTGGGCGTCACCTACCTGCGCACGGGCCTCTCCTGGGCCGACCGCCTGCGCCCGGGCGCGCTCGACTGGTTCGACCGGCAGATGGAGGCGCTGGCCGGCTTCGACGTCACCACGACCTTCTGCTTCACCCCGGAGGAGCTGGGGATCGAGCCGCACCACACCAGCGCCCCGCGCGACCCGTCCGCCTTCGCCGACTTCTGCACGGAGATGGTGGAGCGCTACGCCCCGGCGCCCGCCGCCGCCGCCGCGCCCCGGTCCGCCCCGGCGTGACCGGGGCCGCGCCGGCCGGGGCGTTGAACCTCGACTGGATCACGCCGGACCTCGCCGTGGCGGGCGAGCTGCCGACCTCGGCCTGGCCCGCCCTGGGCGCGCAGGGCGTGACCGCGGCCGTGGACCTGCGCGCGGAGGCCCGCGACGACCCGGGGGCGCTGGCGGCGGCGGGGATCGCCTTCCTGCACCTGCCCACCCCCGACCACCACGCCGTCACGGGCGCCGACCTCGACCGGGGCGTGGCGTTCGTGCGCGGCCGCCGCGCGGTGGTCCACTGCCGCGAAGGGGTGGGCCGCTCGGCCCTGCTGGCGCTGTGCGCGCTGGTGGACGCGGGGGCGACCCCCCTGGACGCGCTGGAGCGCGCCAAGGCCGCCCGCTGGCAGGTCTCACCCTCGCCCGCCCAGTACGGGGCCTGGGCGGCGTGGCTGGAGGCGCGGGGGATCGCCGCGCCGGACTTCGACGCCTTCGCGGCGATCGCCTACCGCCACCTGCGCGAGGACGCCGCCGCCCCGTGATCGTCTACGGCGACGCCGTCTCCCGGCTGGACCCCGCCGCCGAACTCCGCCGCATCCGCGCCGAACTGGCGGGGCTGGCGGCCGCGCCCGCCGGAGCGGCGCGCCACGCCCGGCTGACGGACGCCTTCGTGGACGCCGCCGCCCTCGTCCAGGGCCTGGTCGACGCCGAGTTCGCGGATACCGGCGAAGACGCGCGCACCCCTCTGCACGCCGCCGCGATGACGTGGCTGACCGATCTCGCCCGGCGTGTGGACGCCTCCTGGCGCGCGGGCTTCGAGGGCGACGCGCCGTGCGCGCCCGCCTCGGCCGAAGCGCTGGCCGCCCTGCCCTTCCCGCCGGAGGTCGAGGTGCGGCTGGCGGAGGGTTACGCCTTCTATGCGCTCCAGCCCGAGGGCCACGCGGAGGCCGCGCGCGCCGCGGGGCTGGACGCGCAAAGCCGGGTGCTGGGCCTGCGCTCCATCGGCGCGGGGCTAGCGGCCATGGCGGCGGCGGCGGTGGGCGCCCCCGTTCCCGTCACCGTGCGCCCGGTCGGCCACCCGTTCGACCGCCGGCTCGCCGTCGCCCCGCCGCTCCTGGCCGAGTGGCGGCGCGAGGCCGGGCGCACCTGGGCGGTGGCCGACGAGGGACCGGGCCTGTCGGGCTCCTCCCTCGCCGCGGCGCTGGACGCGCTGGAGGCGGCCGGCGTGGACCGCGCGCGGCTGGTGGCCCTGCCCGGCCACGCCGGCGACCTCGGCCCGCAGGCGGGGGAGGTGCGCCGCGCGCGCTGGGCGGCGACCCGCCGCGTCGCGGGCGGCGACCGTCCCGAGCTCGACCCGCACGACGCGGTTCGGGGGCTGGCGCGGCGACTGGAGGACGTGGTCGGCCCCGCCCTCGGCCCGCTGGAGGACCTGTCCGGCGGGGCCTGGCGCGCGCGCCTCTACGCGGAGGAGGCGCACTGGCCCGCCGTGGACGCCGGCGCCGAGCGGCTCAAGTTCCGCCTGGAGACGGCGCGCGGCGCGTTCCGCCTCAAGTGGGCGGGGCTGGGCGGCCGCGAGGGCGCGGCCAAGCTCGCCCGCGCCCGGGCGCTGCACGCCGCCGGCCTCTCGCCCGAGCCGCTGGCGCTGCGCGGCGGCTGGCTGGTGGAGCCTTGGCTGGAGGGCGCGCGCCCGTTGGCGGACACGCCCGCCGACCGCGGACGCGCCGCCGCCGCGGTGGGCGCCCACCTCGCCTTCCGCGCGCGGGCTTTCCCCGCCGGGGAAGGCGACGGGGCGGACCTGCGGACCCTCCTCGCCATGGCGCGCGCCAACGCCGCGGAAGCGTTGGGCGAAGAGGCCGCGCGACCGCTGGACGCGTGGGAGCCGCGCCTGGCCGCCCTCGCCGCGCGCGGCCGGCGCGTGTGGACCGACAACCGGCTGCACCTGCACGAGTGGATGCTCCCGCCCGACGGCGGCCTGCTCAAGACCGACGCGCTGGACCACGCCCGCGCCCACGACCTGATCGGCGCCCAGGACGTGGCCTGGGACGTGGCGGGCGCCCAGGTGGAACTCGCCCTGGACGCCGCGGCCGCCGCCCGCCTCGCGCGGGACCTCGTGGTGGACGGCGAACGGCTCGCCTTCCACACGCTCGCCTACCTCGCCTTCCAGCTCGGCCTGTGGAGCATGGCGGCGGACGCCCACGCGGGCTGGCCGGCCGAGCACGCGCGGCTCCTGCGCGCCCGCGCCCGCTACGCCGGCGCGCTGGCGGCCGCCCTGGAGGTCAACGCCTGACGGTGGTCGTGGTGGTCGTGATCTGGTGGGGCCCGCTGCGGCCGTGGTCGGCGCCGCGGCGGTGGCGGTGGCGCACGCCTTCGAGCGCGTCGAGCCTGGCGTTCAGGACCTCGAAATCGGCGCGCGTCAGGTTGGACCCGTGGCGCGCGCGCATCCGCTCCTCCAGCTTCTTGACCCGGATCAGCTGGTCGCCCACCCGGGTGGACGCGCGGCGCTGGTCCACCGCGTCCTGGATGCGGTTCTCGCGGTCGTGCAGCTTGTCGATCGCGTAGGGCGAGGCGGAGGCGGGCGCCGCGGCGGCGCACACGCAGGCCGCGGCGAGGGCGGCGGTCAGGACGGTTCTCAAGGTCGATCCCCCTTTGGTCGCCGGAGGAGGAGGAGGCCCGCCCCGGACGCCGCCGCAACGCCCGGGCCCGCCCGCCGATCCGCGTTGCGCGTCGCGCGCCGAGCATGCTTGACGGCGGCAAGGCGGACGGCTCCGCTGGGGACGGCCGTTCAGGACACCCCATGCGACTCGCGCTCCCGCCCGCCCTCCTCGCCGCCCTGGTGCTGGCTTCCGGCGCCCGGGCCGCGCCGCCGCGCCGCCCCGCGCCCGCAGCGGCCGAGCGGTCGATCGCCGAGCTCGCCGCGGACCTGGCCGCCGGGCGCACCAGCTCCGAGGCGCTGACCCGCGCCTACCTCCTCCGCATCCGCCGGATCGACCGGGCGGGGCCCGCGCTGCACAGCGTGATCGCGCTCAACCCGGACGCGCTCGCCCAGGCGCGCGCCCTGGACGCCGAGCGCCGGGCGGGGCGGGTGCGCGGCCCGCTCCACGGCGTGCCGATCCTCCTCAAGGACAATGTCGAGACGCGCGACCGCATGGCCACCACCGCGGGCTCCCTGGCGCTGGCGGCGAACGTGACGGGGCGCGACGCGCCGGTGGCGGCGCGCCTGAGGGCGGCGGGGGCGGTGATCCTGGGCAAGACCAACCTGTCGGAATGGGCCAACATCCGCTCGGCGCGGTCCATCTCCGGCTGGTCGGGGACGGGGGGCCTGGTGAGGAACCCCTACGCGCTCGACCGCAACAGCTGCGGCTCCTCCTCCGGCACGGGAGCGGCGGTGGCGGCGGACCTGGCGGCGGCCGGCGTGGGCACGGAGACCGACGGCTCGATCACCTGCCCCTCGTCCGTGAACGGGCTGGTGGGGCTGAAACCCACGGTGGGGCTCGTGTCGCGCACGCGCATCGCGCCCATCAGCCACAGCCAGGACACCGCCGGCCCCATGGCGCGCACGGTGGCGGACGCCGCCGCCCTGCTCACCGCCATGGCGGGCTCCGACCCCGAGGACGCGGCCACCGCCGCCGCCGACTCCCACCGCGTCGACTATGTCGCCGCCCTGCGGGGCGCGACCCTGCGCGGCAAGCGGCTGGGCGTGCTGCGCTACGCCGCGGACGTGTCGCCCCCCGAAAAGGCGCTGTTCGCCGCGGCGCTGGCGACCCTGCGCGCCCAGGGGGCCGAACTGGTCGACATCGCCGACTACCGGCCGCCGGGCGACCTCGCCGCCAACGAGTTCAAGGTGCTGATGACGGAGCTGAAGGTGGACCTGAACGCCTACCTCGCCTCCACCGACCCGGCGAAGGTGCGCACCCGCACCCTGGCCGACCTGATCGCCTTCAACCGCGCGGACCCGCGCGAGCTGGCCCTGTTCGGCCAGGACGAGTTCGAGACGGCCCAGGCGACCGGGGGGCTGTCCGACCACGCCTACCTGCAGGCGCGCGCCGACTCGCTGCAGGCGGCGGGGCCGGACGGGATCGACAAGCTCCTGGCCCAGCATCGGCTGGACGCGCTGATCGCCCCCACCACCGGCCCCGCCTGGCTGTCGGACGCGGTGGACGGCGACCATGTGGAGGGCGAGGGCGCGACCTCCCTCGCCGCCGTCGCCGGCTATCCGCACCTGACCGTGCCCATGGGCTATGTGCGCGGCCTGCCCGTGGGCCTGTCCTTCATCGCCGGCCCCTGGCGCGAGGCCGATCTGCTGCGCCTTGGCGCGGCCTACGAGGCGGCCTCCCACCTGCGCCACGCGCCGGACCTGCGCCCCTCCGTGGAGCGCGAGGCGGACGTCGCCCGCCTGCTCAACCCGCCGCGATGACCGTGTCGGACTGATGGGGCCTGGGCGCGATGATGCGGGTCCGCGCCCCCGCCCGCGCCCGACGACGGTCGGGGCGACGACGGCTCAGCCGGTGGCGGCCACCAGCGCCGGGCCGACCGTGCGGTGCACGAGGATCTGCAGCGCCTGCAGGAGCAGCAGCAGGATGATGGGGCTGATGTCGATCCCGCCCAGGTTGGGCAGCAGGCGGCGGATCGGCCGCAGCATGGGGTCGTTCAGCCGCTCCAGCATCACCGCCAGCCGGCGGACGTTGGGGTTGCGCGTGTTCACCACGTCGAAGGCGATCAACAAGGACAGCACGGCGCCGGCGATGATCACCAGCTCCGCCAAGCCGATCAGCGAGTCGAACAGGAAGAGAAGCGCGCTGCCCATGAGGGTCCCCGGGCGCCGGAGCCGGCGCGCCCGCTTCTCTAGCCTCCCGCTCCGTTCGGCCGCAAGGACGCGCGCCTTCGGCCCCGATCGCTTGACAGCCCCGGAGCGCCCCAGCTATCCACCGCCCTCCCTCCGGGGGGCCGTAGCTCAGTTGGTAGAGCGCCTCGTTCGCAATGAGGAGGTCAGGGGTTCGACTCCCCTCGGCTCCACCAGGGCCCGCCGGGAGCGGGCCGCGGTGGCGCGGGCGTGGGAGCGCCCTCCTCAGAACCTGTAGGTCACGCCGACCTGGACGACGGGGTAGTACCGGTAGCCGTCCACGTCGTGCTGGAGCGAGGCCTCCTCCTTCTGCACGGCCGCCACCACGGCCGGATTGGTGGCGAACGGGCCGGAGGCGTCCAGCCGGACCTTGGGGTCCTGCCCGAAGATCACGCCGCCCACGGCGCGGAAGCCCCAATGGCCCGCGTGGGTGAAGGTGTTGTCGAAGCCGATCCCGGCGAAGGGGGCGGTGGAGCCCAGGTCGGCCTGGCCGTTCAACGAGATCACTTGGCTGACGGGGAAGGTCACGCCGTTGATCTTCACCGTCGCCGTCTCGGTCGGGTCGGCCTTGACGCGCACCTTGCGCTCGCCGGACACGAAGCCGCCCACCACCAGCAGGGGATTGCCGAACGGGTGCAGGTCCACGTCGGCGCCGCCGGTGAATTGGCGGAACTTTCCCTTATACTTGACGTCCGACGACTTGAAGTCGGCGTCGAAGCCGATGGCCGCGCCCTGGGCGCGCACGTCGAGGTAGCGGTTGAAGGCGTATGCGCCCTCCAACACCCCGCCGTTGGTGCCGACGCCGACGCCGAGCGCGAAGCGGTGGGTCAGGGGCGCATCGCCCGTCTGGGCCAGGGCGCCCGAAGCGGTGGCGAGGAGGGTGCAGAGGGCGACGGCGGGGCCGATCGGTTTCATGGGGGACGCTCCGGGTTACGCGGCAGGTCCCCAACGTGCGTCCATGGCGGTTAACATTAGATGGCCCGTGGGAACGCCGGCGGCCCGCCGCCGCCGCGACCGGCCGGCGACGCTTGGAGCGCGGGGCGATTCGGGCGCATCGGACGGACGCACTTGAGGAGATGCGCCGTGGCCGACGCTGCGACACCCCCGGGCGAGGCCCGCGCCTACCGCGTGCACGCGCGCCAGGACGACCCGCGGCGCAGCCACCTGGTGGAGGGCCGCAGCTTCGAGGAGGCGGCCGTCGCCTTCGTGGAGCGGTGGAGCCCGCCGGTGGACGCGGCGGGCGCCGTCTCGGTGCTGGTGGCCGACGAGCACGGCGTCGAGCTCTGCTACCGCGTCGACCTGGACGAGGGCGACGCGCGGCCCTGCGGCTGAAGCGAACGATTCACACCCGCCGGCGTTGGTGGGAGTCTTCGCGGCCCGGCCCTTCCGGCGGGCCGCCGGGAGACGTGTGGACATGGCGCTGCGTCCGACCTGGCGGGGCCACCTGAAGCTCTCGCTCGTGACCTGCCCGGTGGCGCTCTACACGGCGACCTCGGCGGCGGGCGACGTGCACTTCAACCTGATCAACCCCGCCACCAACAACCGCATCCGCATGATCACCACCGACCCGGACACGGGGCCGGTGGAGCGCGGCAGCCTGGTGAAGGGCTTCGAGGTCGAGAAGGGCCAGTACGTGCTGCTTTCCGACGAGGAGATCCGCTCCGTGCGGCTGGAGAGCACCAAGACGCTGGACATCGAACGCTTCGTGCCGGAGGCGGAGATCGACCGCACCTACTGGGACCACCCCTACTTCCTGGCCCCGGACGGCAAGATCGGCCAGGAGGCCTACGCCGTGATCCGCGAGGCCATGCGCGCCTCCGGCCAGATCGCCCTGGGGCGCGTGGTGCTGTCCACCCGCGAGCGCCTGCTGGCGCTGGAGCCCCACGGCGAGGGCCTGATGGCGTGGAGCCTGCGCTCCGCCGCGGAGGTGAAGGACGCGCGCGAAGCCTTCGCCGAGGTGGAGAGCGTCACTCCCGACCCGGCCATGCTCAGCATCGCCCAGGCCATCATCGACCAGCGCAAGGGCCCGTTCGACCCGAGCGGCTTCGTCGACCGCTACGAGGAGGCGCTCAAGGCGCTGATCGCGGAGAAGACCGCCGGCCGCGTGCCGGTGGGGGCCGCGCCCGAGCCGGACGACACCAACGTGATCGACCTCATGGCCGCCCTGCGCGCCAGCCTGCAGCGCGGCAGCGCCCCCGCCCCCGCCGCGCCCAAGACCGCGGCCAAGCCGGCGGCCAAGGCGAAGGCCGGCCAGACCAAGGCGGAGCCGTCCAAGCCCGCACCCGCCAAGCGCGCCGCGAAGACTCCGGCCGCGAGCGCCGCGGCGCCCGAGCCGGTCGCCGCCCCCGCCCGGGCCCGCAAGCGCGCGGGCTGACCGAAGCCCTCCCGTGGCCGAACCCGAGCCGCCCATCGACCTGCGGCGCGGGCCCGGCCGCGTGTTCCGCCTGGCGCGGCGCGCCGTCCCGCCGGAGGTGGCGCGCCTGCCCGCCTGGGCCCGCGCGGGATGGTGGCTGCCGCTGCGCACCGAACTGGTGCTGGCGGTCGTGGCCGTGGCGTGCGCGGTGGTGGGCGTCGCACTCTGCCTGGCGGTGCTCTACGCGCCCGAACTGGCCGAGCGCTTCAGCCGATCAGGTCGTGGATGATCCCCGCCACCTGCTCGCCGTCGTAGGGCTTGGCCACGAAGCGGCCGCCGTCGGGCAGGTCGTCCTCGCGGATCACCTGCATGCCGGAGGTGACGAGGATCTGCACGTCGGGCCGCCGCTCGTGGACGAGGCGCGCCAGGGCCACTCCGTCGTAGCGGCCGGGCATGTTCACGTCCGTGAAAATCGCCATCACGTCCGGCCGGGTGTCGAGCTGCACCAGGGCGTGCTCGGCGTCGTAGGCGTCGATCACTTCGAAGCCGGCCGCCTCCAGGGTCTGGATGGCGTCCACCATGATGAGCGGCTCGTCCTCGACGACGAGCACCACCTTGCGGTCGGAGGCCATGGCGCAAACACCTTTATTACGGCGGACCACGCGACAACGCGCCGCACGGCCGGGCGTTCGAGCTTGGCCGATCAGACTTTCATGCGCTTGAACACGGGCTCGGGCAGGTGGCGCACCACCCCCATCACCGCCCACCAGACGGGCTTGGCGTACACCACCTCGCGCCCGCGGCGCTGGGCGGCGAGCACCAGGCGCGCCACCTCCTCCGGCTGGGCGGTCAGCGGTTTGGGCAGGTTCATGCCCGCGGTCATGCGCGTGTCGACGAAGCCCGGCTTGACGGTGATCACCCGCACGGGGGAGCCCGCCAAGCGGTGGCGCAGGCCCGACAGCCAGGCGGTCAGCCCCGCCTTGGCCGCGCCGTAGACGTAGTTGGACTTGCGCCCGCGCTCGCCCGCCACCGAGCTCACCCCCACGATGCAGCCGCCGCCCGCCGCCAGCAGGCGCTCGGCGGCCTCGGCCATGAGGGCGGCGGGGCCGGTGAAGTTGGTGTCGATCACCTGGCGGGCGTAGGCGGGGTCGGTCTCGGCGCGGCGCTGGTCGCCCAACAGGCCCACCACGCTGACCACCGTGCGCGGCGTCTCCCCAAGGGCGTCGAAGAAGGCGCGGGGGTCGGCGTCCAGCACGTCCAGCTCAACGGTGCGTGCGCCGGCCCCGTTCGCGCGGACGGCGAGGTCGGCGGCGTCCGCTTCCAGCTCGCCCGCCCGGCGCGCGGCCAGGATCACCGACAGCCCCTCGGCGGCGTAGGCGCGGGCCAGCGCCCGGCCGATGTCCGAGCGCGCGCCCAGGATCAGCACGGGGCCTTGCAGGGTGTTCACAGGCCGAGCCTTTCGGATTGCAGCGAGCGGAAGCGGCGGGCGGGATCGACGCGGTCGCGCACCGCCCGGAACCGGGGGAGGTCGGGGTAGCCGCGCAGCATGGAAGCCCCTGTTCGCGCGTCCTTGGCGAGGTAGAGGCGCCCGCCGTGATCGGCGACCACCGCGTCCAGCTCCACGAGCAGGCTGAGGTTGGCGGCGGTGGCGGGGAAGTCCAGCGCCAGGGTGTAGCCCGGGCGTGGGAAGGAGAGCGGGCCCGGACCCGCCTCGCCCAGGAGCTTGAGCACCGCCAGGAACGAGCCCGCCCCGCGCGCGGCGATGCGCGTCAGGAGTTCGGTCAGCCCCGCGCGCGCGGTCTCGGGCGGCAGCACGCACTGGTGCTGCACGAAGCCGCCCGGCCCGTAGATGCGGTTCCAGTCGAGCAGGGCGTCCAGCGGGTAGAAGTAGGTCTGCAGGTCGACCCACGAGACCTCGCCCCCCGGGGCGGGGCGGCCGCGGGCGTAGTAGAGCGCGTTGAAGGCGGCCACGCTGAACCGGTTGAGCGCCAGGCCCGGAAAGTCGAACGGCACGCGCCGGGGCCGCTTGGGCTTGGAGGCGCCGCGCCGTTCGGGCGCAAGCTCGTCCGCGCGGGCGTGCTCTCCCAGGTGGACGAGGCTGCGGCCCAGGCTGCGGCCCTGGGACAGGCAGTCGATCCAGGCCACCGAATAGGTTGCGGCGCGGTTCTCCTCAAAGGCGGCCATGGCCGCGTCCAGGTTGGGCGCGGCCACCGTGGTCTGGCGGATGACGGCCGTTTCTATGGGCAGGAGCTTGAGCGCCAGGCGCAGCACCACGCCGGTGAGCCCCATGCCGCCGCAGGTGGCGTGGAACAGCTCCGCGTCCTCGTCCGGCGAGCAGCGGCGCACGGAGCCGTCGGCCAGCAGCAGATCCAGCCAGAGCAGGTGGCGCGAGATGGAGCCCGCGCCGTGGTGGTTCTTGCCGTGGACGTCGCAGGCGACCATGCCGCCCAGGGTCACGAACTGGGTGCCGGGGGTGACGGGGGCGAACCAGCCGCGCGGCGCGAAGGTGGCCACCAGGTCGCGCAGCAGCACCCCCGCCTCGGCGGTCAGGACGCCCGTGGCCGGGTCGAAGTCGATGAAGCGCGCGGCGCGGTCCATGGCGAGCACGCCGTGGGGGTTGAGCGCCGCGTCGCCGTAGGCGCGGCCGGCGCCCCGCGCGATGACGCCGCCCGGCCCCGCCCCGGCCACCGCCGCGCGGGCGTCCCCCGCGTCGCGGACCGGGTGGACCACGCAGTCGACGCGGGGGAAGCGGCCCCAGCCGGAGAGGATCACGGGAGAACCGGCGCGGGAACCGCCGCCGCCGCTTCCGCCGCCGCGTCGTTGCTGGCCTGGACGAACACGAAGCGCCGGTCCAGCCGGTACTTGACCACGTAGCCGACCGCCAGTCCCAGGGCGCCGCCGACGTACATGGCGCGCGGGTCGGGGCTCAGCAGGTGGGCCAGGAGCTCGGCCCCCCAGAACAGGGCGGTCGTGGCCAGGCCCATCACCGCGTACAGGCCGAACTTGCGCACGTGCTGGGAGGCGCCGCCCGTGCGGTCGCGGAAGATGAAGCGCTTGTCGAGCACGTACTTGAGCACGAGTCCCGCCCCGGTGCCGGCGACCAGGGCCGGCAGCACCAGGAGCTTGGGGTCGACCAGGTGCAGGGGCGTCGCCACGCGCACCACCGCCCACTGGACCAGCAGGTTCACGCAGGTGGTCACGGCGGCGAAGGCGGCGTAGGCGGCGGTCAGCCGCATCAGGGCGGCGCGCCGACGCAGGGCGAAGCCGCCGCGGATCAGGCGATGGATCACGGGCGGACGCTCGGGGGCCGGGTCACAGGGCGCAGGCCACCACCGCCGCGCAGAGCAGGCCGCACACCTGGCTGGCGCGGTCGCGCACGGCGTAGACCACCGGGTCGTCGTGCATCTCGCCCCGGTGGGCGGTGATGAGCATGCGGCTCACCCAGTAGAGCACCACCACGCAGATCAGCCACAGCCGGTGGGGATAGCGGTACAACACCCCCACGTCCGGACTGTTGAGGTAGAGCGCCAGCACCACCACCGCCACGAAGCCGGAGGCGGCGGCCATGGCCTCCACCATGGGCAGGTCGCTCAGCCGGTAGCCGCGGCCCGCGGGGTCGCCCTTGCCGGCGGCGATGCGGTCCACGAGCTCGGCCAAGCGCTTCACCAGCGCCAGGCTCAGGAACAGGAACACCGCCAGCGCCTCCAGCCAGTGGGACAACAGCACGTCGGACGCCGCGCTCCCCGCCAAGAGGCGCGCGCCGTACAGGCAGGCCAGCGTCACCACGTCGATCATCACCAAGCGCTTGAGCCCCAGCGAGTAGGACAGGGTCAGGGCGAAATAGCCGGCCAGCACCATCAGGAACCGGCCGGGCAGGAAAGCCCCGACCGCCACGGCCGCCAGCAGCAGCAGCGGCGCCATGAGCGCGCCGTGCGCCAGCGGCACGTCGCCGCTGGCGAAGGGCCGCCGACGCTTGCGCGCGTGGTCGCGGTCGCTGGCGAGGTCCAGCAGGTCGTTGAGCACGTACACGCTGGACGCGCACAGGCTGAAGCTGACGAAGGCGAGCAGGCAGGCCAGCAGGGCCGGCGGCGGGGCGTGGCCCGCCAGGGGCGGCGCGAAGATCAGCGCGTTCTTGAGCCACTGGTGCGGCCGCAGCGCCCTCAGGTGGGGCCGCAACGCCGGCCGACGCACGCCCAGCGGCTCGACGACCAGGCCCTCGCGCTCCAGCCGGCGCGCGAAGCGGGCGGAGGGGCGCACCACGAGCGCCCGGCGCGCGCGAGTCCACACGGCCCGGTCGACCGGGTGGTCGCCCACATAGTCGAAGCCGCCCTCGCCGTAGCGCGCCGCCAGGGCGTCCGCCTTGCGTTCGCCGGCGAGGTTGGTCCCGGGCTCGGAGCCCAGCACCGCGTCGAAGGCGTCCAGGTGGGCGGCGACCGCGCGCACCAGCCGCACGTCGGAGGCGGAGGCCAGCACGGTGGGGCGGCCTTCGGCGCGGGCGGCGCGCACGGCCGCCAGCACGTCCTCGTCGTAGGGCAGGGTCGCGGCCTCCACCGCCGCGTGGTCGGCCACCGCCGCCTTGAAGGCGGCTTTGCCCCGGCGCAGCGCCCACAGGGCGGCGAGGGCGCGGCCGGGGGAGGCGGAGACCAGCGCCAGGAACGACTCGACCAGCAGGTCCGAGCGCACCAGCGTGCCGTCCAGGTCCACCACCAGCGGCGGCCCGGCCCCAGCCGCGGCGGGCGCGGCCCGCCCGGTCTGGATTGAGGTGTCCACGCGCAGCGCCCGATGATCCCGCAGATCGTGCGGCAGCATGGCCGCCGCGGGTGAAGTAAATGCTACCCCGGCGCGCGCAAGGCTAGCCCCCGGCCGGCGGCGGCGCGCAATGCTCGCAGACGAAGGCGCGGCGGCCCGCGATGTCCAGTTCGCGCACGGAACCGCCGCAGCGGGGGCAGTCGGCCTTGCGCATGATCTCCACCCGGTCGCGGAAGGGGCGGCGCGCGGCGCGGACGCCGCCCTCCACCGTGACGATGGCGTTCGTCTCCACCCCGATCTCCAGCAGGCGGCGCGCATCCGCCCACAGGGCGTCGAAGGCGGCGCGCGGCAGGTCGCGGCCGCGCAGGAGCGGGTGCAGGCGCGCGCGCCACAGGAGCTCGGTGCGGTAGATGTTGCCGATCCCCGACAGCACCGACTGGTCCATCAGGAGGGCGCCGATCCCCGTGCGGGTGGTGTGGATGCGGGCCCAGGCGCGCTCGGGGTCGGCGTCCGCGCGCAGCACGTCCGGCCCGATGCGCGCCAGCAGCCGCCCGCGTTCGGGCGCGTCCAGCACCTCGCAGGCGGCCGGGCCGTTGCAGTCCACGGTGAAGTCCAGGCTCGCCAGCCGCACGCGCACGGCGCCCCGGGGCTCGGGCGCGGGGCCGGCGTGCAGGTGGAACCGGCCGTAGAGCCCCAGGTGCAGGTGCAGGGCGAGGTCGCCCTCGAAGCCGTACAGCAGGTGCTTGCCGTAGGCCTCCACCGACAGGCACGTCCGCCCGTCCAGCCGTTCCGCCCCGAGCGCGAAGCGGCCCTGGGGCGAGCTGACCGACAGGCGGCGGCCCACCAGGTGCGGGCGCTGGTCGCGCGCCGCGCGGTGGATGGTGTGGCCCTCCGGCACGCCTCAGCCCGGCGCCCGGGGGCGGACGGCGGGGCGGTTCAGGCGACGATCTTGACGCGCGGGGCGGCCGGGGTCTGCGCCGCGTCGCCCGCGGCGGCGCCCTTGGACAGCACCGCCTCGAAATAGGCCACCGTGCGGCCCAGCCCCTCGCGCAGGGAGGTGCGCGGCGTCCAGCCCAGGTCGCCGCGGGCGCGGTCGATCACCGGCCGGCGCTGGCGCGGGTCGTCCGCGGGCAGGGGGCGGTGGGTGAGCTCCGACTTCGATCCGGTGATCTCCACCACCATCTCGGCCAGCTCGCGCATGGTGAACTCGCCGGGGTTGCCGAGGTTGACCGGGCCGGTCACGGAGGCGGGCGAGTTCATCAGCCGCACCAGGCCGTCCACCAGGTCGTCCACGTAACAGAAGCTGCGCGTCTGGCTGCCGTCGCCGTACAGCGTCAGCGGCTCGCCCCGCAGCGCCTGGCAGACGAAGTTGGACACCACCCGCCCGTCGTTCGGGTTCATGCGCGGGCCGTAGGTGTTGAAGATGCGCGCCACCTTGATCTGCAGGGCGTGCTGGCGGTGATAGTCGAAGAACAGCGTCTCGGCGCAGCGCTTGCCCTCGTCGTAGCAGGAGCGCGGGCCGATCGGGTTGACGTGGCCCCAATAGCCCTCGGGCTGGGGATGCACCTCCGGATCGCCGTACACCTCGGAGGTGGAGGCCTGGAGGATGCGCGCCCGGGTGCGCTTGGCCAGGCCCAGCATGTTGATGGCGCCGTGCACGCTGGTCTTGGTCGTCTGCACCGGGTCGAATTGGTAGTGCACCGGGCTCGCCGGGCAGGCCAGGTTGTAGATGCGGTCGGTCTCCACGTAGAGCGGCGCGGTGACGTCGTGGCGCATGACCTCGAACAGGGGGTTGGCGAACAGGTGGGCGACGTTCAGCCGGCTGCCCGTGAAGAAGTTGTCGACGCACAGCACCTCGCAGCCGTCCGCCAGCAGCCGCTCGCACAGGAAGGAGCCGATGAAACCGGCGCCGCCGGTGACGAGCACGCGTGTGTTGATGTGCATACGATCCTCTCGCCGGGCGCGCCCGCACGCCCGGTCACCCCAGCATCATCATCCAAGTAGCTGGATCAAGCCCCCGCCTCGGCGGCGGCCTCCAGCAGGTAGCGGCCGTAGTCCGCCCCGCCCATGGCGCGACCCAGCGCGGCCACCGCGTCCGGGTCGATCCAGCCCTGGTGCAGGGCGATCTCCTCGGGGCAGGCGACCTTCAGCCCCTGGCGGTGCTCGATGGCCTTGATGAAGTCGCCCGCCTCCAGCAGCGAGTCGTGGGTGCCGGTGTCCAGCCAGGCGTAGCCGCGGCCCAGGCGCTCCACGCGGAGGTCTCCGCGGTCGAGGTAGGCCTGGTTGATGTCGGTGATCTCGATCTCGCCCCGGGGCGAGGGGCGCACCGCCTTGGCGATCTCCACCACGTCCGCGTCGTAGAAGTAGAGCCCGGTCACCGCCCATTCGGAGCGGGGGCGCGTGGGCTTCTCCTCGATGGACAGGGCGCGCCCCTGCGCGTCGAACTCCACCACGCCGTACCGCTCGGGGTCGCGCACCTGGTAGGCGAACACGCGCGCGCCCGCGTCGTGGCCGGCGGCTTGGCGCAGCAGGTCGGACAGCCCCGCCCCGTGGAACAGGTTGTCGCCCAGGATCAAGGCGGAGGGCCCGCCCGCGATGAAGCGCTCGCCCAGGATGAAGGCGTCGGCCAGCCCTCGCGGGTGGTCCTGCACCACGTACTCGAAGCGCACGCCCCAGGCGGAGCCGTCGCCCAAGAGGTCGCGCAGCAGCGGGGTGTCGCGCGGGGTGGAGATGATCAGGATCTCGCGCACCCCCGCGCGCATCAGCGTGCACACGGGGTGGTAGATCATGGGCGTGTCGTAGATGGGCAGGAGCTGCTTGCAGAGCGCGTGCGTCACGGGCGCGAGCCGCGTGCCGGAGCCGCCGGCCAGGATCAGACCCTTCATCGCGCGTCCGACTCCACCAAGGGTCCGGGCTTGAGCAGCCGGGACCAGGGCGCCCAGGGCGCCCACACCACCACGGGCAGGAGGCGCCGGAAGCTCCCCCGGGGAAGACGGCGCGCCGCCTCCCGCATGGGGGCCCGGCCCGCCCACGCCGCCGTATAGGCCTTCCACACGGGCCGATGGAACCCGCGCCGCAGCGCCAGCCCCAGGTAGAGCAGGTTGAAGGCGAGGTGGAAGGGCAGGAGCGCCCAGAACCAGCCTCCCGGCGTGTTGCGCAGGAAGGTCCACACCCGGTTCCTGTGACCGTGGAACAGGGTGAAGTCGCTCGCCCGCCCCGATATGGCCGAGCCCGCGTGGCGCACCACCGCCGCCGAGGCTCGCCAGGAGGCGTGGCCGAGCAGGCGCAGGCGCAGCGCCAGGTCCACGTCCTCGCAATAGCAGAAGAAGCGCTCCTCGAAGCCGCCGGCCTCCAGGAAGGCGCGGCGGTCGTAGAGGGCGGCGGCGCCGCAGGGGCCGAGGATGGGGCCGTCGCCGGGGGCGCGGTCGGCGGTCCAGCCCTCCCCCGCGCGCCAGGCCAGGCCCGCCGCGTGCCAAACGTCGCCCACCCCGTCGAGGCGCCCCGCGTCCTCCAGCCGCATCTGCAGGGAGCCTATGCTCGCCCGGCGCGGATCGGCCTGCGCCGCCGCCACCAGCGCCGCCAGCCAGCCGGGGTCGGCCACGGCGTCCGGGTTCAGGAGGGCGACGTGGGGCGCGGCGCTCGCGCGCACCGCACGGTTGTTGGCGGCGGCGAAGCCCAGGTTGGCGCCCGCCCGGTCCACCCGGAAGCGCGCGTCCGGCAGGCGCAGGGCGTCCACCGAGCCGTCGGTGGAGGCGTTGTCCACCACCACCGCCTCGAAATCGGTGAAGCTTTGGGCCGCCAGCGAGTCGACGCAGGGCTGGAGGTAGCCGGCCGACTGGTAGGCGACCACCACCACCGTGACGCGCGGTCCGGTCACGCCGGCGGAGGTCCGACCCTCGAGCCTCAGCCCCGGTCGGCGGCCCAGGCGGCGAGCGTCGGCCACGCCTGGTCGCGCGCGTTCACGGTCGCCTCGGCGGGAGCGATCGGCCAGTCGATCCCGAGCGCGGGGTCGCTCCAGAGGAGGCCCTCCTCCTCCGCCGGGGCGTAGGGGGCGGTGACCTTGTAGAGCACCTCGCAGTCCTCCTCCAAGGTGGCGTAGCCGTGGGCGAAGCCCCGGGGCACGAGGAGCTGCAGCCAGTTGGAGGCGGTCAGCTCCAGGGCGACGTGGCGGCCGAAGGTGGCCGAGCCCGGCCGGCAATCCACCGCGACGTCGTAGATGCGCCCGCGCGAGCAGCGGATCAGCTTGTCCTGGGCGTGGGGTTCGCGCTGCATGTGCAGGCCGCGCACCACGCCCCGCGCGCCGGACCGGGCGCAGTTGTCCTGGGTGAAGGGCGTGGCGAAACCGGCTTCGGCCAGGGCGTCGGCCTTGAAGGTCTCGGTGAACACGCCGCGCTCGTCGCCGAACCGCTTGGGCTCGAGGATCAGCACGCCGTCGATGGCGGTCGGGGTGATGCGCATGGGGGCGGCTTAGAGCCTGGAGCGCCCCGCCCTGTCCAGCCCGCCCCTGTCCGACCCGTCCCGCCGCGTGCTAGCGCCCGCCCATGACGCGGGACGGGATCGGCGGGGCGCGGCGGGGCGCGGTGTTCTTCGACCGCGACGGGGTGCTCAACCTCGACACGGGCTTCACCCACCGGGCGGACCAGGTGCGCTGGGTGAAGGGGGCGGCGCGGGCGGTGCGCCGGGTGAACGAGGCGGGCCTGCTGGCCTTCGTGGTCACCAACCAGTCGGGGATCGCGCGCGGGCTGTACTCGGAGGAGGACGTGCGCGCCCTGCACCGCTGGATGGCGGCCGAACTCGCGCGGGAGGGCGCGCGGGTGGACGACTGGCGCTTCTGCCCGCACCACCCGGAGCTGAGCGGCGCGTGCCGCTGCCGAAAGCCCCTGCCCGGCATGCTGGAGGCGCTGATCGCCGCCCACGCCGTCGACCCCGAGCTGAGCCTCATGCTGGGCGACCGCGACAGCGACATGGCCGCCGCCGCCGCCGCCGGCGTGCGCGGCGTGCCCTTCACCACCGCCGACGCGGGCGGGGACGTGGACGCCGTGCTGGCGCAGGCGCTGGCGGACGCGGGCTAGCCACGCCGACGGGCGGCGTGGAACTCACCCGACCTTGACGGTCAGCCCGCCCGCACCGCCGCGCCCTGGGCGCCGGCGATCTCCATCAGGTAGCGGCCGTAGTCGGTCTTGCCCAGGGCGCGGCCGCGGGCGGCGCACTCGTCCGGGGTGAGCCAGCCGTTGTGCAGCGCCACCTCCTCGGGGCAGGCGATCTTGAGCCCTTGGCGGTGTTCGAGCGCGCGAATGAAGCCGGCCGCCTCCGACAGGGAGTCGTGGCGGCGGGTGTCCAGCCAGGACTCGCCGCGCCGCAGCCGCCGCACGTCCAGCGTGCCTCGCGCCAGGTACGCGCGGTTGACGTCCGTGATCTCCAGCAGGCCCCGCACCGAGGGGCGCACCGCCTTGGCGATCTCCACCACGTCCGCGTCGTAGAAGTAGAGCCCGGTCACCGCCCAGTCGGAGGCGGGGGCGACGGGCTTCTCCTCCAGCGACACCGCGCGGTGCTCCGCGTCGAAACCCACCACCGCGTAGCGCTCGGGCGCGCGCACCCGGCTGGCGAACACGCGCGCGCCGGAGCTGAGGGCGGCGGCGTCCCGCAGGTTCTCCGTCAGCCCCGCGCCGAAGAAGATGTTGTCGCCCAGGATCATGGCGGCGCACCCGCCGTCCAGGAAGCGCTCGCCGATCAGAAAGGCCTGCGCCAGGCCCCGCGGCTCCGCCTGCTCGGCGTAGCTGAAGTTCACGCCGAAGCGCGACCCGTCGCCCAGGCACGCCTCGAACTGGGACCGCGCCCGGGGCGTGGTGACGATCAGCATGTCGCGCACCCCCGCCAGCATCAGGGTGCTGATCGGGTGGTAGACCATGGGCTTGTCGTAGATGGGCAGGAGGCCCTTGGCGACGGTGAGGGTGGCCGGGCGCAGGGCGGCCGCGTCCCCCGCGGCCATGACGATGCCTTTCACTCAGGTGATCTCCGGTGGGTTCAGGACCATCTCGTCCAGGCAGAGCGCCAGGCTGTCGCGCCAGGGCCGGGGCCGGAAGCCCAGGCGCTCGGCGGCGAGCGCCCCGTCCAGGCGCGAGTCGGCGGGGCGCGGCGCGGGGGTGGGATACTCGGCGGTGGTGATCGGCCTGACCCGCGCGGACGGCCCGCCCCGGGCGGCGGACAGCTCGAACACCGCCCCGGCGAACTGCGCCCAACTCGCCTCGCCGCCGCCCGACACGTGCAGCACGGGCGTGTCCGCGAGCTCGCCGCGACCGAGCGCGTCGGCGGCCAAGAGGCACCCCTGCGCGAGTTCGCGCGCCCAGGTGGGGCGGCCGCGCTGGTCGGCCACCACCGCCACCTCCTCGCGCGTCTGCGCCAAGCGCAGCATGGTGCGCACGAAGTTGGCCCCATGGGCGGCGTACACCCAGCTCGTGCGCAGGGTGGCGGCGCGGCCGCCCGCCGCGCGCACGGCCGCCTCGCCCTGCGCCTTGGAGCGGCCGTAGGCCCCGGCGGGGGCGACCGGGTCGTTCTCGCGGTAGGGGCCGGCGCGGCCGTCGAACACGTAGTCGGTGGACACGTGCACGAAGGGGACGCCCGCCGCCGCGCAGGCGCGCGCCATGGCGGCGGGGGCGTCCTGGTTGAGGCGCAGGGCGGCGTCGACCTCGCCCTCCGCCCTGTCCACCGCCGTGTAGCCGGACGCGTTGACCACCGCGTCCGGCCGCTCGGCGGCGAGAACGGCGGCCATCGCCGCGTCCAGGTCGAGGGCGGGATCGGCGAGGTCGAGCTCGGCGCGGCCGAGGGCGCGCACCTCGCGCCCCCCCTCGCCGCCCAGGCGCACGAGTTCGCGGGCGAGCTGGCCGGAGCTTCCGAACACCAGCAGCCGGCTCACCCGGCCGCCCCCGCGCCGCCCGCGGGCAGGCCCAGCCGCTCGCCGGCGTAGCGCGCGCGCAGGGGCTCCCACCAGTCGCGCCGGTCGAGGTACCAGCGCACCGTCTTCTCCAGCCCGGTCTCGAAAGTCTCCTGGGCGCGCCAGCCGAGCTCGCCCTCCAGCTTGGAGGCGTCGATGGCGTAGCGCGCGTCGTGGCCCGGCCGGTCGGCCACGAAGGCGATCAGCTCGCGGCGCGGGCGTTCGGCGGGCGCCAGCCGGTCGAGGATGTCGCACACGGCCTGCACCACCTGCAGGTTGGTGCGCTCGTTCCTGCCGCCGACGTTGTAGGTCTCCCCCGGCCGGCCGCGCTCCACGATCAGGCGCAGGGCGCGCGCGTGGTCCTCCACGTACAGCCAGTCGCGCACGTTGGCGCCGTCGCCGTAGACCGGCAGGGGCCGGCCCTCCAGCGCGTTGAGGATGACGAGCGGGATCAGCTTCTCGGGGAAGTGGTGCGGCCCGTAGTTGTTGGAGCAGTTGGACGTGACCACCGGCAGGCCGAAGGTGTGGAACCAGGCGCTGGCCAGGTGGTCGGACCCCGCCTTGGACGCGGAGTAGGGCGAGCGCGGATCGTAGGCGGTCGTTTCCGTGAACAGCCCCTCGGCGCCCAGCGAGCCGTACACCTCGTCCGTGGACACGTGGAGGAAGCGGAACCGCTCGCGCGCGGCGCCCTCCAGCGTTCGGTGGTGCTCCAGCGCCGCCTGCAGCAGGGTGTAGGTGCCCACCAGGTTGGTCCGCACGAACTCGCCGGGGCCGGTGATGGAGCGGTCCACGTGGCTCTCGGCGGCCAGGTGCATGACCGCGTCCGGCCGGTGCTCGGCGAAGGCCGAGCGCACCGCCTCCGCGTCGGCGATGTCCGCTTGGACGAAGCGGTAGCCCTCGGTGGCGGCGGCGTCCGCCACCGAGGCGAGGCTGGCGGCGTAGGTGAGCTTGTCGAGGTTGACGACCTCCTCGCCCGCCGCGGCGAGCTGGCGGCAGACGGCGGACCCGATGAAGCCCGCCCCGCCCGTGACCAACACCTTCAGGACCGTGCACTCCCCCGGGGCCGCCGCACGATCCCGCGCGGCGACCGTGGCCAATCGCAGGCCGCTCGTCTAACCCGTCCGGCGGGGGAACGGAACGGGGCCGGTCGCGGAGCCTTCCCCCGCGACATGGACGGTTCGGGAGCGTGCGGGTGAAGACCATCTTCGTGACGGGCGGGGCCGGCTATGTCGGCAGCCACTGCTGCAAGGCCTTCGCCGCGGCGGGCTGGCGCGTGGTGACCTACGACAACCTGTCCTACGGCTGGCGCGACCTGGTGCGCTGGGGCCCGCTGGTGGAGGGCGACATCCTGGACCGCCGGACGCTGACCCGCGCCATGGTGGAGGCGAAACCCGACCTGGTGGCCCACTTCGCCGCGCTGACCTCCGTGGGGGACTCGGTGAAGGACCCGTCCAGCTACTACCAGAACAACTCGGTGGGGGCCTGGAACATACTGGAGGCCATGCGCGAGGCGGGGGCCAAGGGGATGATCTTCTCCTCCACCGCCGCCACCTACGGCGTGCCGCAGGAGACGCCGATCCCCGAAACGCACCCGCAGCAGCCGATCAATCCCTATGGTTGGTCGAAACTGTTCGTCGAGCGGATGATGCACGACTACGCCGCCGCCTACGGCCTGCGGTTCGCCTCGCTACGCTACTTCAACGCCGCGGGCGACGACGCCGACGGCGAGACCGGCGAGCGCCACGACCCCGAAACGCACCTGATCCCGCTCGCCATGCGCGGCGTGCTCGATCCCGACTACCGCTTCACCATCTTCGGCGACGATTTCGACACGCGCGACGGCACCTGCGTGCGCGACTATGTCCACGTCACCGACCTCGGCTCGGCGCACGCCCTGGCCGCCGACCACCTGCTGAACGGCGGCGCCGGCGGCTTCTTCAACCTGGGCACGGGGGTGGGCACCACGGTGAAGGAGGTGGCGGACGCCATCGAGGCCGCGGCGGGCCGGCCGCTCCACCGCACGGTCGGGCCCCGGCGCGCGGGCGATCCGCCGGTGCTGGTCGCCTCCAACGCCCGGGCGCGCGAAGTGCTGGGCTGGACGCCCGAGCGGTCCGATATCGCCACGATCGTGCGCGACGCTTGGGCATGGCATTCGAGACCCGAGTCCCTCGCGCCCGCGAAGGCGTGAACCCGCGCGCCCGGCGAAGGCGGCCGGGCGCGGTCGCCCTCGCGGCCCTCGTCCTCGCCGGTTGCGCGGGCGGCCCCCGGCCCGAGGTCGGCGGGCCTCCCGTGCGCCCGGTGGCGGACGGCCCGGCCTCCGTTCCGGTGCTGCGCGCCGCGCCCTGCTCGGAGCCCGCCTGGGCCGCCGAGCCCGCCCGCGCCAACCTTTCCACCCTCGACACCCTGCCCT
The DNA here is from genome assembly GCA_964235945.1 of uncultured Caulobacteraceae bacterium. GTDB lineage: Bacteria > Pseudomonadota > Alphaproteobacteria > Caulobacterales > Caulobacteraceae > JASLDZ01. The sequence goes on along the minus strand of CAXSDV010000003.1, from coordinate 36,476 downwards.
GGGCGGGCTTCGGCCGGCCGGAGACGGGCTGGGCCGTGTACGCCCCCGCCGTGGCGGCGGAGGTCGGCTCGGCCTGCCCGCACCTGACGCCCGGCTTCGCCGCGGACCTGCTGCGCTGGCAACAAGCGCAGGGGCTCTCCGCCACGGGCGCGGTCGGCCAGGAGACGCTGGACCGCTTCAAGGCGGTCTGGCAGGGCCGCCGGCCGTTCGTGACGACGCGCGCGGCGGGCGCCCCCTGCCCCGCCCCGCCCGCCCCCTCGCGCCTGGAGGCCGCGCGCGAGGACGAGACCCTGGGCGGCAAGCCGATCCAGCTTCGCCCCGGGGCGTTGGCGGCCTACCGGCGCATGACGGCGGCCGCCCGCGCCGAGATCCCCGCCCTGCGGCGCGACCGGGAGGCGCTGGCCCTGTTCTCCGGCTTCCGCAGCCCCGACTACGACGCGGCGCGCTGCGCCCGGGACGGCAACTGCCAGGGGGTGGTGCGCGCCGGCTGCTCGGCCCACCGCACGGGCCTGGCCATGGACGTGGACGTGGGCCACGCGCCCGGGCTGTCCGTCGACTCGTCCGCGGACGTCAACCGGCTGGCGCAGACCCGCGGGCCCGCCTACCGCTGGCTGCTGGCCAACGCGCGCCGCTTCGGCTTCGTCAACTACGTGTTCGAGCCCTGGCACTGGGAATGGACGGGCGAGGCGCCCTGACGCGCCCGTCTGCGCGACCCCGCCTCAACCGCGCGTTCACGCGGAGCGGCTAGGGAAGGCGCCATGCGCCGCCTCCTTCGCGTCCTGCCGTCCGTCCTGCTGCTCGCGGCCACGCCCGCGTTCGCGGGGGAGCACGCCGAGCACAAGAAGGGCGGGGGCGAGAGCTACATCCAGCTGCCGGGGCTCACCGCCACCATCCTGCGCTCCACCGGCCGCCACGGCGTGCTGCAGGTGGAGGCGGGCATGGACGTGCCGGACGCGGGGCTGCGCGCCCGGGCGGAGAAGTCGATGCCGCGCCTGCGCGACGCGTACGCGCGCTTCCTGGTGGTGTACGCCAACTCCATCCCGCCCGGCGGCGCGCCCGACCCCGGGCAGGTCGGGGCCGAGCTGCAGCGCGCCACCGACCGGGTGCTGGGCCGCCCCGGGGCCAAGCTCCTGCTCGGCACCCTCCTGGTGAACTGAAGCGCGACCGCCTCCGGCCGTCAGGCGTCGTCCGCCCCCGGGGGGACCGCCGCGTCCATGAAGCGGGCCAGGGCCACGTCCCTGGCCGTCACCCCGCCCGCGTCGTGGGTGGTCAGGCGAACCTCCACCCGGTCGTACACGTTGGACCATTCGGGGTGGTGGTCGGCGCGCTCGGCCGCCAGCGCCACCCGGGCCATCCAGCCGAAGGCCGCGTTGAAGTCGGCGAAGCGGTAGCGCTTGTGCAGCGCCGTCCCGTCCGGGGACGCCGTCCAGCCCTCCAGCGCCGCCGCGGCCTCGCCCGCGTCCATCCGCTCCATGCCCGCCACCTGCGTCTCCTCCTGGGGTTCGACGTGGCCAAGAGCCACGGCGGGGCGAGAGCGGCAAGCCGCGGCCCGCCGTTTGCGGGAACGGGATCGACCGTTCCACGGAGGGACACGCCCGTGCCCGCACGCCCCGTCGCCGCCGTCCTGGCCGCCCTCGCCTTCGCCGCGCCCGCCGGGCTCGCCGGCCCGGCCTCCGCCGCCATGCTGGCCGCGCCGCCCGCCCACGCGCGGCCGGGGGCCTGTTACGCCCACGTGCGCCAGGCCGCCCGCTACGCCCCGCCGCCCGGCCCGCGGTCGAGCTGGCGCTTGTCGCCGCCGCCTCCGGGCGCGCCCGGCCCCGTCTGGTGCCTGGTGAGCGAGCCCGCCGGGCCGCCGGTGCAGGTCCAGGCCGAGCGGGAAGGCTGGGTGCGGGTGGCGTGCGCCACCGGCCGTCCCGCCCACCACCGCCGACGCCGGCCGGCCCCGCGCCCCCGCGCGCATCCGCCCGTGCGGGTGCGGGCGAGGGTGCGCCGGCCCGCCCCGCCCCGCTTGTTGCCCGTCCGCTACGCGCCCGCGCCCTGCTGCGCCGCCCCGCCCCCGCCGCCGTGCTGCCAGGCGGTGCGTCCGCCCTGCTGCATCCGCGGGCCCCTGCCGCCGGCTCCGCCGCCCGTGGTGATCCTGCCCGTCTACAATCCCGCCGCCCGCTACGGGGAGCCCGGGCCGCACGTGCTGCGCTGGCCGGGCAAGACGGGCTGAGCCGTTCCCGGTCGTCCGCAGTGACGGGGCGTTAACCGACCCGCCCGCTCAATACATCCCACGGTTGTATCAGGGCGGGTTCGGTGAAGGTTCTCTTCGTCAGCTACGGGCGGTTCGACTCCAACAGCGGCGGCCATATCGCGCGCTTCGCGGACCGCTTGTCGCGGCGCGGCCACGCGGTGGCGGTGTTCGCCGACGGCGACCCGGCGGGGGCCGACGCCTTCGGGAGCGTGCGCTTCGCCGCCCTGCCCCGCGCGCGCCTGTGCGATCAGCCCGACCGGGCGCTGGCCTTCGACGGGCGCGCCCCGGGGACGGCGGACACGGTGGTCCACGCCTGGACGCCCCGCGAGGGCGTGCGCCGGGCGGTGGAGAAGCTGCGCGCCCGCGCCCCCGTGCGCGTCGTCGTCCACCTGGAGGACGACGAGACGGTGCTCACCGCCGCCCAGACCGGCAAGGGCTGGAACGAGCTCCTGGCCCTGCCGCCCGCCGAACTTGACGCGCGCATCCCTCCCTCGCTCAGCCACCCGCGCCGCATGCGCGACTTCCTGGACGCGGCGGACGGCGTCACCGCCATCGTGCCGCCCTTGCTGAGCTTCGCCCCGACGGGCGCCCCCGGCCACGTGCTGACGCCGGGCGCGGACCTGGACGAGGCGGGCCCGCCCCTGCGCCCCGACCAGCGCGCCGCCCTGCTGCAAGGGCTGGGGGTGGACGCCGGCCACCGGGTGATCGTCTACCCGGGCAACCTGCACGCGGCCAACCGGCGGGAGATGTTCAGCCTGTACACGGCCGTCCACGTGCTGCGCCGCCGCGGCTGGGGCGTGACGCTGATCCGCACGGGCGAAGACTACGGGCCGGGGCTGGACGTGGCCTTCGAGCACCTGCGCGGCGTGGTCAGCCGCGAGCTCGGCCGCCTGCCCCGGCGCGAGATGCTGACGGTGATGAAGCTGGCGGACGTGCTGGTGCAGCCGGGCGCGCCCAACGCCTTCAACCTCAACCGCCTGCCCTCCAAGCTGCCCGAGTTCCTGGCGCTGGGCCGCCCGGTGGTGACGCCCCGCGCCAACCTGGGCCTGCTGCTCAAGGACGGCGTGGAGGCGGTGGTGCTCGGGCGCGGCGACGGCCTGGAGATCGCCGACGCGGTGGACGGCCTGCTGCGCGACCCGACCCGGGCGGAGGCGATCGGCCGGGCGGGGCGCGCCTTCGCCCGACGCTGGCTCGACTGGGACCGCGCGGCGGACGGGCTGGAGCGCTTCTACACCGGGGTGCTCTCGCGCCCGCGCCGGGCGGAGGGAGCCGCATACCGCCCCGTCGCCGACGGCGCCCGGGAGGCTGCGGCGTGAGCCCCCCCCTCGTGCTGCGCGCCGTTCCCGTTCTGCTGCGCCGGCCGGGGCTCGCGGCCGCGGCGCTGCGCCACCTCCTGCGCGGCGGGAGCCCCCGCGCGGTGGCGCGCATGGCGCAGGAGCACCTGGCCTGCACGCGCCCGAACTTCGACGCCGCCCGCCCCTACTTCGTGCTGAGCGCCGAAGCGCGCGCCGACCTCCACGCCCGCGCCGCCCGGCTGGAGGCGGACGGCCCGCTCATCACGGTGGTGACGCCGCTCTACGACACCCCCGCCTCCTTTCTGCACGCCTGCGTGGCCTCCGTGCTCGACCAGCCCTACCGCCGCTTCGAGCTGGTGCTGGTGGACGACGGCTCCCCCGACCCGGGCGTGCTGGCCCAGGCGCGCGGCTACGCCGAGCAGGACGATCGGGTGCGCGTGGTGGCGCGCGCGCAGAACGGCGGCATCGCCCGCGCCACCAACACGGGACTGGAGGCCGCCCGCGGGAGCTGGACCGCCTTCCTCGACCACGACGACGAGCTGACCCCCGACGCCCTGACCGCCTTCGCCGAACGCATGGTGGCCGAGCCCACCCTGGACGCGATCTACTCCGACCAGCTCAAGGTCGACAGTCGCGGCGAGGTGGTGGACCACCACTTCAAGCCCGACTGGTCGCCCATCCACTTCCTGGGGGTGATGTACGTCGGCCACCTCCTGGCGGTGCGCACGCCGCTGGCGAGGGCGGCGGGCGGCTTCGACCCGGCGTTCGACGGCGTGCAGGACTACGAGTTCCTGCTGCGCGTGTCCGAGCGCACGGGGGCGATCGGCCACATCGCGGAGCCCCTCTACAAATGGCGCGCGAGCCCGGCGAGCCTGGCCGCCGACCCGGACGCCAAGGCGGGGATCGACGCCCTGCAGAAGCAGGCCCTCTTGGCCCACTTCGCCCGGTGCGGCCGCTCGTGGAGCGCCGAGCCGCACCCCTCCCCCGCCCTGCGCCAGCGCATGCTGCTGGCCCCCTCCGCTTCGACGGCGCTGCCGCCGGTCAGCATCGTCATCCCGACCCGCGACCAGGGCGAGGTGGTCTCGCGCTGCCTGCGCTCGCTCTACGGCGTCACCGACCACCCGGCGTTCGAGGTGGTGGTGGTGGACAACGGCACCGCCGATCCCGTCGCGCTGGCCGCCTTCGGCCGCCACCCGGTGCGCCGGGTCGCCTACGACCGGCCGTTCAACTTCTCCGAAGCGTGCAACCTCGGGGCCCGGGCGGCGCGGGGGCGGCTCCTCGTGTTCCTGAACAACGACACGGAGGTGCTGCAGGCGGACTGGCTGCGCCGCCTGTCGCTCTACTTCGAGGACGAGGGGATCGGCGCGGTGGGCCCCGTGCTGCTCTACCCCGACCGCACCGTGCAGCACGCGGGCGTGGTGCTGGGCGCGCGCGGCACCGCCGACCACGTCATGCGCGCCTTCCCCGAGCACGTGGACGGCTACGCCGGCAGCCTGTCGGCCGCGCGCGAGGTGAGCGCGGTGACGGGGGCCTGCCTGATGACGCCGCGCCGCCTGTTCGCCTCCCTGGGCGGTTTCTCCGTGGACTACGCCCGCCACTACCAGGACGTGGACCTGTGCCTGCGCCTGCGCGCCCGGGGCCTGCGGGTGGTGTGCGCCTCGCGCCCGACGCTGATCCACCACGAGAGCCTGACGCGCGCGGCGGACGGCTACGATTTCGGCGACCGGGCGCTCCTGATCGACCGCTGGCGCGACCAGATCGAGGCGGCCGACCCCTATTTCAGCCGCTGGCTGGACCGTCAAAAGCTGGACTACTCCGTCGCGGCGGCGTGAAGCGGGCGCGCCGCGCCCGGCTTGGCCGCACAAGGCCCTCGCCTCGCCCTTGAACTTCCGCTTAGCTGCGGTCTTCTGGGGAGCGGATGTCCGACGAGTCTTTCCACCGCCGACTGCACGCCCTGCGCGAGCGGATCGACGCGCGGCTGGACGCGATCCTGCCGAACGGGCCGGGCGCGCCGCCCCTGCTCGTGCGGGCGGCGCGCGAGGCGGTCGCGGGCCCGGCCAAACGCCTGCGGCCGATCCTGTCGGTGCTGGCGGCCGAGCACTTCGGCCGAACGGGCGCGGGGGTCGCCGCCGCCCTGGAGGCGGGGTGCGCGGTGGAGCTGGTGCACGCCGCGTCCCTGATCCTGGACGACCTGCCGTGCATGGACGACGCCCTGCTGCGCCGGGGCCGCCCCGCCCACCACCGCCTCCACGGCGAGGACATGACGGTGCTGGCGGCGGTGGCGCTGCTCAACCAAGCCTACGCGGTGCTGGCCGCCGCCGACCTGCCGTCGGCCGGGCGGCTCGTGCTGGTGACGCGGCTGACGGAGGCGGTGGGCTTCAAAGGGCTGGTGGCGGGCCAGGCGCGAGACCTGCGCGAGCGCGACGGCGTGGGCGAGGCCGCGCCCCTGCACGACCTCAACGCCCAGAAGACCGGGGTGCTGTTCGTGGCGGCGGTGGAGGCGGGCGCCCTGGCCGCGGGGGCCGCGGGGCCGCGGCTGGACGCCGCCCGCCTGTTCGCCGCGCGCCTGGGCGAGGCGTTCCAGATCATGGACGACCTTCTGGACGCGACCTCCACCCCCGAGGCCGCCGGCAAGGACGTGGGGCAGGACGGCGGCAAGCCCACCGTGGTGTCGCTGGTCGGCCCGGAGGCCGCCCGCGCCGAGATGCGCGGCCGGCTGGACACCGCCCTCGGCCACCTGGCCGAAGTCGAGCCGGGCCCGCTCTCCACCTACGTGGAGGTGCTGTTCGGACCGTCGCTGGCCGCCGCCTGAGCTGCGCGGGTTCGCCGGGACGCGGCGAGGACGGCGGAGCGGGAGGCTTCGCGCAATCCCAACGCTTCAGGGCCCCTCCACCCGCACGCCGTCGCGCCGCAGCAGGGCGGGCACGCTCTCGGGCCCCACGAGGTGCCCGACGCCCACCACCACCAGGGTGCGGCCGAGGGCGCCCGACTTGAGCCGCGCCTCCAGCTCGCCCGTCCAGCGGCGGTTCCTGTCCACCACCAGGCGCTTGTAGACGCTGGGGCTGTCGCGCCGCATGGGCTCCAGCTCTTCCTTGACCAGACCGCGCACGTCGCCGCGCGCCCACTCTGAGACGAGGCGGTGGAAGCTCTGCGGCTCGTCGCGGATGTCCTTCAGCGTCTCCTCCAGGGAGGCGACCTGGTCGGCCTGGGTCGCGCCGGACAGGGCGGAGATCTGGTCGGCCACGCTCTCCAGCGCGCCTCGCCTCGCGGCCGCGGGGGCGGCGTGCTCGATCGTCTGCTCCACGCCCAGGTCCGTGCGCGCCCCCGCCTTGACGAAGTAGGCCACCGAAACCAGCGCTTCGGCCAGCCAGGGCTGCATGGCGTCCAGCGCCTGCACGGGCAGGCCGGTGGCCGCCGCCACCGTTTTCAGCCGCTCGCGCCCCTTGGGGGACAGCAGGGCCGACAGGGAGCCTCCCGGCGGCAGCCGCCCGTGCGCCAGCGCCTCCCCCTGGGCCGAGGCCTGGGCGGCGGGGTCCATGGGGATCTCGAACAGCACCGTGTCGGCGCGGGCGATCTCCGCGGCCAGGGCGGGAGTGTACCAGCGCACGTCGTCGCTCAGCAGGTGGACGGAGCCGAACAGCACCAGCTCCGCCCCGCCGGCGCCGTGCACGCGCCAGATCGGCGGGTCCGCCCGCGCGGCGCCCGCGGCGAGGGGTCCGGCCGCCAGGGCCAGCGCCAGGGCGAAGGCCGGGGCGGGGAAACGGCCGAGGAAGGCCGGGACGCGGATGGACATGGGCGCGCTTCTACAGCCCCGGTCCGCCCCGGCAAGGCCGGGAGGGTGCGCCCGCCTCACTCCGGTTCGCCCGCGCGGCCGGGCTCCAGGCGCACGGTGATGGGTTCGCCGGTGGGGGCCTTGGCCGCCCAGCTCGTCCCGACCTCGCCGCGTACGGCGGGGGTGCAGTAGGAGAAGAAGATCGGGATCGGCCGCGACTGCTTCAGGCACACGCGCTCGCCCTTGAGCGACCAGCGGCCGCTGGAGCGCGACCCGTGGCGGCTCAGCGCGCGCCAGGTCCCGTCCTCGTGCAGCCACAGCCGGCCGTGCAGCCCGTCCGGATAGGTGGACACGATCGTGTTCGCGAAGGCGGGCGCCATGGAGGCGGGCGAGGCGTCGGCGGAAGGCTGGGTCGCGGGGGCCGGGGCGGCGGACAGGACGAGGGCTGACAGGATCGGGATCATCGCGGCTCCGGCGCTCACCGCTGGCAAGCGGGGCAGTGGAAGGTCGAGCGCGCGCCCTGCACCAAGCGTTCCACCACGCCGCGGCATCGGGGGGCCGCGCACGCCGCGCCCTCGCGCCCGTACACGCGGAAGGCGTGCTGGAAGTAGCCGAGCTCCCCGCCCGCGGTGCGATAGTCGCGCAGGGTGGAGCCCCCCGCGGCGATCGCCTCCTCCAGCACCTCGCGCACCGCCCGGTGAAGCTTGGCCAGGCGCGGGAGGGTGAGCGCGCCCGCGGGGGTGCGCGGGTCGATGCGCGCCCGGTGCAGCGCTTCGCACACGTAGATGTTGCCCAGGCCCGCCACCGTGCGCTGGTCCAGGAGCGCGTCCTTGACGTTGCGCGAGCGGCCGGCGAAGGCGCGCGCCAGGTGGGCCGGGTCGAAGCCCGCCTCCAGCGGTTCGGGGCCGAGCCCGGCGAACCAGGCCTGCGTTTCCAGCCCTTCGGTGGGCAAGAGGTCCATATAGCCGAAGCGGCGGGCGTCGTTGAACACCGCCCGCGCCCCCGCCTCCGTCTCGATGACCACGTGGTCGTGGCGCGCGTCGCCCCCCGCCGGATGGGCGAAGTCGCCGGGCCGCACCGCCTCGCCCGTGGGCGGGTGCACGGTGAAGCGCCCGGTCATGCCCAGGTGGACCACCAGGGTCTCGCCCGTGTCGAGGGGCGCCAGCAGGTACTTGGCGCGCCGGGCGAGGGTCGTGACGCGCGCGCCCGTCAGCCGCTCGGGCAGGCGCGCCGGCAGGGGAAAGCGCAGGTCGGGCCGCCGCTGCTCCACCCGGGCGATCCGCGCGCCGTCCAGGTGGGGGGCGAGCCCCCGGCGCACCGTCTCGACTTCGGGCAGTTCGGGCATGCCCCCTAGATAGGCGCCCCCGCCGCCGCGGCGAAGCCGGCGCAAACGTCGCCCGGCTTCCCAACGCCGCACCCCCGCCCTACAGCCCGCGCGTGGACCCGCAGTTCTCCTCCGAGCCGCACCCGAGCGTGACCAACGGCCGGCCGCCGCCGCGGGTGATGGGCGTGCTCAACGTCACCCCCGACAGCTTCTCGGACGGAGGCCGCTTCGCCGCGCCCGACGCCGCGGTGGCCCACGGCCTTCGCATGGTCGCCCAGGGCGCGCGCTGGCTGGACGTGGGCGGCGAGTCCACCCGCCCGGGCGCCGCCCCCGTGCCCGAGGCGGAGGAGTTGGCGCGCGTGCTGCCCGTGATCGCCCGCCTGGACGCCGAGACGGAGGCGGCCCTGTCCATCGACACCAGCAAGCCCGCGGTGGCGCGGGCGGCGGTGGCGGCGGGGGCCTGCATGTGGAACGACGTCAACGCCCTGCGCGCGCCGGGCGCGGTGGAGGCCGCCGCCGAGCTCGGCTGCGAGGTGGTGCTCATGCACATGCGCGGCGAGCCGCGCACCATGCAGGACAGCCCGCACTACGACGACGCGGTGGGCGAGGTGGAGGCCTACCTGATGGAACGCGCGGACGCGGCCGTGATCGCCGGCGTCGATCCCAAGCGCATCTGGTTCGACCCGGGCATCGGCTTCGGCAAGGCGATCCAGCACAACCTGGCGCTGCTGGCCAACCTCGACCGGCTGGCGAGCTACGGCTTCCCCGTGCTGCTGGGCGTCAGCCGCAAGCGCACGGTGCGCGCGCTGGACCCCTCCGCCAAGGACCCCCTCGACCGGCTGGGCGGGAGCCTCGCCATCCACCTGTTCGGCGCGGCCAAGGGCGCGGCCGCCATCCGAACCCACGACGTGCGCGAGACCGTGCAGGCGCTCAAGGTGTGGAGCGCGCTGGAGAGCGCCGACGACGCGACCCACGCCTACGGCCACGGCTGACGCCGTCGCCCGGGCGGGCTAAGCCTGCCCGCCATGCACGAAGACCTCGGCCGCGTCCTGATCCTCGCCGGCTCCGACTCCGGGGGCGGGGCGGGGGTGCAGGCGGACGTGAAGACCGTCACCGCGCTCGGGGGCTACGCCGCCACCGCCATCACCGCGATCACCGTGCAGAACACCCAGGGCGTGCGGGCGGTCCACCCCCTGCCGGTGGAGCTGGTGCTGGCCCAGGCGCGCGCGGTGCTGGACGACATCGGGGCGGACGCGCTCAAGACCGGCATGCTGGGCTCGGTGGAGATGGTGGAGGCCGTCGCCGACCTCCTCGCCGCCACCGGCCGCCCGGCGGTGGTCGATCCCGTCATGGTCGCCAAGGGCGGCGCGCCCCTGCTGGAGCCGCGGGCGGTGGAGGCGGTGCGCACGCGCCTGTTGCCCCACGCGACCCTGCTCACCCCCAACGCGCCGGAGGCCGCGGAGCTGACCGGCCTGGAGGTGGCCACCCCCGACGACATGCGCCGCGCGGGCGAGCGCCTGCTGTCCATGGGCGCCCGGGCGGTGCTGATGAAGGGCGGCCACGTGGAGGGCGACCGGGTGGTCGACCTGTTGATGACGCCCGTCTCGACCACGCGTTTCGAGAGCGGCCGCATCGTCAGCCGCAACACCCACGGCACCGGCTGCACCCTGGCCAGCGGGATCGCCGCGGGCCTCGCCCAGGGGCTGGGGCTGGAGCGCTCGGTCAGCCGCGCCCGCGACTACCTGCTCGAGGCGATCCGCCGCGCCCCGCACCTGGGTTCGGGACACGGTCCGGTGGACCACGGCTGGCCCATGCGCCCGGGCGGGCCCTCGCGCCTGCTGGCCGGATCGCGCATGTAGGCGGACCCTCGCAGGAGACCGCCGTGCGCCAGTGGACCGTCGACGCCTTCGCCTCCGCGCCGTTCCGCGGCAACCCCGCCTGCGTGGTGGAGCCGTCGGACGCCTGGCCCGACGACGGCTGGATGCAGGCGCTGGCGCGGGAGAACAACCAGGCGGAGACCGCCTACCTGCTCAGGACCGAGGAGCCGGCGCGCTTCGGCCTGCGCTGGTTCACGCCGGGACAGGAGGTGGCCTTCTGCGGCCACGCCACCCTGGCGAGCGCCCACGTGCTCCTGGCCGAACTGGGGCTGGACGCGCCGGAGGTCGCCTTCGACACGCGCAGCGTCGGTCGGCTGAGGGTGGAGCGCGCCGGCGCCGGCTACCGGCTCGACTTCCCCGCCGAGCCGCCGCGGCCCGCGCCCGTCGTCCCCGGGCTGGCCGAAGCCCTCGGGGCGCCCGTGCGGGAGCTGTGGGTGGGGCGCTACCTGTTCGCGGTGCTGGACGACGAGGCGACGGTGCGCCGCCTCGACCCCGACCTCGCGGCGATCAAGTCGCTCGACGCGGGAGCGTCGGACGGTGCGGGCAACGTGGTGGCCTGCGCGGCGGCGGCGGTCGGCGCGCCCTATGACGTGGTGAGCCGCATGTTCGGCCCGGGTTGCGGCGTGCCGGAGGACCCGACCACGGGATCGGCGCACTGCGGCCTCGCCCCCCTGTGGGCGGGCAAGCTCGAGGTTCGGGGACCCCTGCGCTTCCACCAGGCCTACCCCCACCGCGGCGGCGACCTCACGGCGCAGGTGCGGGGCGAGCGGGTGGACCTGGTCGGCGGCGCGGTGACGACGGTGGAGGGGCGGCTCCGCGTGTGAGCCGCCCCCGTCCCCGGCGACGCCGCGGCTCAGTAGCCGTGGCGGAACTCGTGGTGGCGATGATGCCGCCGGTGGTGGAACCGGTGGTGCGGGTAATACCCGTCGTGCCGGTGGTGATAGCCGTAGGGCTCGGCCTGGGCGGCGGGCGCCGCCGCCGTGGCGGCGACGGTCGCGGCGAGGGCGAGCGCCCCGATGACGATCTTCATGGTCGATCCCTTCGTTGGAGGCGTACGCGTCAGTTCGCCGGAGGCTTCGCGGCTCAGTACCCGCGGCCGTTGTGCTTGGCGCGGTAGATGTGACGGCTGGCGCGGTTCTGCTGGCGGGCCAGGCGGGCGCGCTGGCCGGGGCGCAGATAGCCGCCGTTGCGGGCGCGCATGCGGTTCTCGTGGGCGTTGATGCGGTCCTGTTGACGCTCCACGTGGGCGGCCTCGCGCGGGGTGAGCTCGCCCGAGCGCACGCCCTGGTCGATGCGGCGCTGCTGGTTGTACTCGCGCGCGTTCACCTGGGCGGCGGCGGGCAGGGCGGTCAGGGCGGCCAGGCCCAGGGCGGCGGCGGCGATCAGGGTCTTCATGGTCTCATCTCTCCTATGGGGCGGCGGGCGGTCCCGTCGTCGTGACGAGGGGGAGGAAACACCCCCGCAGTTGAACCCCGCCTGAACCCGAGGGGCCGGACGCGTTCACGCCGAAAGCGGGTCGCCACCAAGCGGCTGAGCGGCTAGGACGGTTCCGGGCCACGCCCTCCCAACGGGGCGCAGTCCATCTGCAAGGATGGGAGACATCGACGTGACCACCCCCACCGCCCCCGCGGCGAACCTCGACGCGCGCCCGCCGCTGCGGCCCGCCCGGCCCGAGTTCTCCTCCGGCCCCTGCGCTAAGCGGCCCGGCTGGAGCCCCGACAAGCTGAAGGGGGCGGTGCTGGGCCGCTCCCACCGTTCCAAGCCGGGCAAGGCGCGGCTCAAGCTCGCCATCGACCGCACGCGCGAGGTGCTGGAGGTTCCCTCCACCCACCGCATCGGCGTCGTGCCCGCCTCCGACACCGGGGCGGTGGAGATGGCCATGTGGTCCATGCTGGGGGCGCGGCCGGTGCAGCTCCTGGCGTTCGAGAGCTTCGGCAAGGACTGGGCGACGGACGCGGTCAAGCAGCTCAAGCTCAAGGACTGCGAGGTGCTGGACGCGCCCTACGGCGAACTGCCCGACCTCGCGCGCGTCGATCCCGCGGCCGACCTCGTCTTCCCCTGGAACGGCACCACCTCCGGCGTGCGCGTGCCGGACGCGGACTTCATCTCCGCCGACCGCACCGGGCTGACCATCTGCGACGCCACCAGCGCCTGCTTCGCCCAGGCGCTCGACTGGGAGAAGCTCGATGTGGTCACCTTCTCCTGGCAGAAGGCGCTGGGCGGCGAGGCGGCCCACGGGGTGCTGATCCTGGGCCCCCGCGCGGTGGAGCGGCTGGAGAGCTACTCGCCGCCCTGGCCCCTGCCCAAGCTCTTCCGCATGACCAAGGGAGGCAAGCTCGTCGCCGACATCTTCGAGGGCGCGACCATCAACACGCCGTCCATGCTGTGCGTGGAGGACTACCTGGACGCGCTGAACTGGGCGGCGGGGATCGGCGGCCTGTCCGAGCTGATCCGCCGGGCGGACGCCAACCTCGAAGTACTGGCCGGGTGGGTGGAGGCCACGCCCTGGGTCGACTTCCTGGCCGCCGACCCCGCCACCCGCTCCAACACCAGCGTGTGCCTGAAGGTGGTCTCGCCGGAGGTGACGGCGCTCGCGCCGGACGCCCAGGCCGACTTCGCCAAGCGCCTGGCCGCGCGGCTGGAGAAGGAGGGCGCCGCGCTGGACGTGGGCGGCTACCGCGACGCCCCGCCGGGCCTGCGCGTCTGGTGCGGGGCCACCGTCGAGACGGGCGACGTGCAGGCCCTCCTGCCCTGGCTCGACTGGGCCTACGCCGCGACCCTCGCCGAAACCGCCGCCGCCTGAGCGGCCGGCCTCTTCGCCCATCCCTTCCCGACGGCGCGCGCGGACGACCGCCTGCGCGCCAGGAGACTCCCGCCATGCCCCGCGTGCTCATCGCCGACAAGCTGTCCCCCGCCGCCGTGCAGATCTTCAAGGAGCGCGGCGTCGAGGCCGACGTGAAGACCGGCCTGTCCAAGGCCGAGCTCCTGCAGATCATCGGCGAGTATGACGGCCTCGCCGTCCGCTCCGCCACCAAGGCCGACAAGGAGGTGCTGGCCGCCGCCACGCGCCTGAAGGTGGTGGGCCGCGCCGGCATCGGCGTCGACAACGTCGACATCCCCGCCGCCACCGCCGCGGGGGTGGTGGTGATGAACACCCCGTTCGGCAACTCCATCACCACCGCCGAGCACGCGGTGGCCATGATCTTCGCCCTGGCGCGCGAGTTGCCCGCGGCGGACGCCTCCACCCAGGCGGGGCGGTGGGAGAAGAACCGCTTCATGGGGATCGAGCTCTACGCCAAGACCCTGGGGCTGATCGGCTGCGGCAACATCGGCTCCATCGTCGCCGACCGCGCCCAGGGGCTGAAGATGAAGGTGGTCGCCTACGATCCCTTCCTCTCCCCCGAGCGCGCCGTGGAGATCGGCGTGGAGAAGCTGGAGCTCGACGAACTCCTGGCGCGCGCCGACTTCATCAGCCTGCACACCCCGCTGACCGACAAGACGCGCGGCATCCTCTCGGCCGAGGCGCTGGCCAAGACGAAGCGCGGCGTGCGCATCGTCAACTGCGCCCGCGGCGGCTTGGTGGACGAGGCGGCGCTGCGCGCGGCGCTCGACAGCGGGCAAGTAGGAGGCGCGGCCTTCGACGTGTTCGTCGCCGAACCCGCCAAGGAGAACGTGCTGTTCGGCGCCCCCAACTTCGTGGCCACCCCGCACCTGGGGGCCTCCACCGCCGAGGCGCAGGAGAACGTGGCCCTGCAGGTGGCCGAGCAGATCAGCGACTACCTGCTGACCGGGGCGGTGGTGAACGCGCTCAACAGCCCCTCCGTCACCGCCGAGGAGGCCCCGCGGCTCAAGCCCTTCATCGAACTGGCGGGCAAGCTCGGCGCCCTGGCGGGGCAGATGGTGGACGAGGGGCTGGTCTCCATCGACATCGCCTATGTGGGCGAGGTGGCGCGGCTGAACACGCGGCCGGTCACCGCCGCGGCGCTGGCCGGGGTGCTGCGCCCCATGCTGGCGGAGGTGAACATGGTCTCCGCGCCGGAGGTGGCCAAGGCGCGGGGGATCACCGTGACCGAGAGCCGCCAGGAGCTCTCCCCCGTCTACGACAGCCTGGTGCGCGTCACCGTCCACGCCGCGGACGGGCCGCGCGCCTTTGCGGGCGCGGTGGTGGCGGGGGCGCCGCGGGTGGTGGAGGTCAAGGGCATGGACCTGGAGGCCCCGCTCAGCGCCGCCATGCTCTACGTCAACAACAGCGACAAGCCGGGCTTCATCGGCGCCCTGGGGGGCCTGTTGGCCGAGGCGGGGGTGAACATCGCCACCTTCAACCTCGGGCGCACCGGCTCGGGCGGCGACGCCATCGCCCTGGTGGGGGTGGACCAGACCCTGGACGCGCCGCTCCTGGAGCGCGTGCGCGCCCTGCCCCACGTGCAGGAGGCGCGCCTCCTGGCCTTCTGAAGCGCGGCCGAAGGGGGCGCTTGGCCGGGGCGCCCTTCGCGGCCATAAGGGCGGCGACACGGCGGCGGCGGCCGCGCCCGGGGACATCCACGCATGACTCGTCGCTTCGGCGCCCTCCTGGGCGTGCTCCTGGCTTGCGCCGCCGCCCCCGCCGCCCACGCGGGCGAGCTCATGCTGGGCGGCTTCGCCCACGACCTCGGCCCCGCCGACCGCGAGCGCGACTCCTTCGACGTGCAGCTCGGCTACCGCACCGAGCGGCTGACCTACGGCTGGTCGAAGTACATCCTCCACCCGCAGGTCCACGTCCTGCTGTCGTTCAACAACAAGTACTCGACCGACTTCGTGGCCACCGGCTTCGACTGGAAGGTGCCGATCCTGCGCACGCCCTTCTACATCCGGCCGGGCATCGGCATCGCCTACACCACCGGCAAGTACGACCTGCCGCCCGCCAACGCGCCGAACCTGTCGCCGGGCGAGCTGGAGCGGCGCCTGCACCTCTACCGCGGGCGCATCGACTTCGGCGATCCCGTGCTGTTCGAGCCGGAGCTGGCGGGCGGCTACAAGATCAGCGACCAGTGGCTGGCCGAGGTCTCGTGGACGCACCTGTCCAACGGACAGATCCTGCACCAGGGCAAGAACGAAGGGCTCGACGACGTCGGCCTGCGCGTCGTCTACAAGTTCCACTAAGGGGTCTGAAGTCTTGGGAAACGTGGTGGTCGTCGGCGCCCAATGGGGCGACGAGGGCAAGGGCAAGATCGTCGACTGGCTGTCCAACCGGGCGGACGTGGTGGTGCGCTTCCAGGGGGGCCACAACGCGGGCCACACGCTGGTGGTGGGCGACAAGGTCTATAAGCTGAGCCTGCTGCCCTCGGGCGTGGTGCAGGGCAAGCCCAGCGTGATCGGCTCGGGCGTGGTGGTCGACCCCCAGGCCTTCCTCGACGAGGTCGAGCGCGTGCGCGGCCAGGGCGTGGAGGTCGGGCCCGACCTGCTGACCCTGGCGGACAACGCCTGCCTGATCCTCACCCTGCACCGCGACCTGGACCAGGCGCGCGAGCGCCAGGCGGGGGCGGGCCGCATCGGCACCACCGGGCGCGGCATCGGTCCCGCCTACGAGGACAAGGTGGGCCGCCGCGCCATCCGCGTGGCCGACCTCGCCGACCGCGAGGCGCTGCAGACCAAGATCGCGCGCCTGCTGGCCCACCACGGCGCCCTGCGCCGCGGGCTCGACCTGCCCGAGGCCACCCCCGAGGCGCTCATGGCCGAGCTGGACGCGGTCGCGCCCAAGATCCTGCCCTACGCCCGCCCCGCCTGGCGCGTGCTGGACACCCTGGTGCGCGAGGGCCGGCGCGTGCTGTTCGAGGGGGCGCAGGGCGCGCTCCTGGACGTGGACCACGGCACCTATCCCTACGTGACCTCCTCCAACACGGTCGCGGGGCAGGCGGCGGCGGGCTCGGGGCTCGGCCCCTCGCGGGTCGGCTACGTGCTGGGGATCATGAAGGCCTACGTCACCCGCGTGGGCGAAGGCCCCTTCCCCACCGAGCTCACCGACGAGGACGGCCGGCGCATGGGCGAGCGCGGACGCGAGTTCGGCACCGTCACCGGCCGGGCGCGCCGCTGCGGCTGGTTCGACGCGGTGCTGGCGCGCCAGTCGGTGGCGATCAACGGCATAGACGGGATCGCGCTGACCAAGCTCGACGTCCTGGACGGCTTCGAGACCCTGCGCGTGTGCACGGGCTACCGCCTGCACGGCCTGCCGCTCGACCACCTGCCCGCGGGCATGGCCGACCAGCGCGCCTGCGAGCCGATCTACGAGGAGCTGGAGGGCTGGAGCGAGAGCACCCAGGGCGCGCGCTCCATCCGCGACCTGCCGGCGGCGGCGGCCAAGTACGTCAGCCGGCTGGAGGAGCTGATCGGCGCCCCCGTGGCCCTGCTCTCCACCAGCCCCGACCGCGACGACACCATCCTGATGCGCGACCCCTTCCAGGGCTGACGTTCAGAACGTCTCCAGCAACGCGTCCGCCACCGCCACGGGATCGGAGACCACCCGGTCGACGATGAAGGTGGAGCCGGGCAAGGGCGTGTTGCGGCTGTCGGGGTCCCACCAGTAGTCGCCCGGTCGGCCCATGAGGCCGTCGATCAGCGCGAAGTTGGAGTTGGGCCGCTCGGGCGCCAGCATGGAGAAGCGTCCCGCCTCCGGCGTGAACAGGCGGGGGTGGTGGGCGGACGAGACCCAGCCGGAGATCGTGCGCCGTTCCTCCAGGAAGCGCACGTGCTGGGCCAACGACATCTCCTGCGGGTGGACGATCTCCACGCCGCGCTCCGCCAGCCGCTCCACCACCGCGCCTTCGTTGAGCAGGTGCGACACGCCGCCGATCAGCCGCGTCTTGGCCATGAAGGCCGGGCGATCGGTGCGCGGGCGCCGGGGCAGGCCGTGCGTCAGGCGCTCGCCCATGCGACGGGTCATGTCGGCGAACACGCGGTGGGCGCGCGCGCCGGGCATGAAGCTCTGGCCGGGGGTGAGCAGGCGCTCGAAGCGCAGCGGGCGGTCCACGTGCAGCACGTCGTCCGGCCCGAGGTCGAGCGCCGAGAACGCGGCGCGCGCAAAGGGGGTGGTGAACCAGACCGCCGGGTCGCCGTCGCCGTGAAATACGAGCTTGGTGCGCGCCGGCAGGCCCTCGCGCCAGGGCCATAGGCGCGACAAGGTCTCCACCAGGAAGTGGCCGAAGTGGTGCACGTAGCGGCCTGCGTAGACGTAATCGAAGCCCGCGGGCGCGCGCTCGGTCACCAGGGCGGCGCGGGTGGGGCTCTCGGGCGTCTGGCGCAGGGGGGCGAGGGGGTCGAGGCCCATCTCCACGGCCAGGGCCGCCGGCCGGTCGTCGGCGTCGAACACGCCCCAGCGGCCGTCCTCGACATGGGGCGTCGCGTAGACGTTCCGGTGGACGACGACCGCCGGGTCGGCGTCGACGAGTTCGGCGCGGCCGCGCATGTGCTCGGCCGTGCGGGGGAGCAGGTGCATGGCGCCGTCAGCAGCCGCCCGCCGCCGCAAAGTCAAGCCGGCGCGCGCCGGGTGGGGCGCGCGCCGGCCCGCGGGGGATCAGGCCTTCTTGGCGGCCGACTTGCAGGTGGACATCATCTTCTTGCGCGCCTTGCCGTGCAGGTTCTGCGCGTCCGCCTGCTTGGAGCACTCCATGGAGGCGGCGGTGCGGGTGACCGGGCCGCCCTTGACGGTGGTCTTGGAGGTGGTGGTCGCGTGCGGCGCGGTCTTGGTGGGCGTGGTCATGGCCGAAGCGCCCTGCGCGACGGGGACGGGCCTGGCCGCGGGCGCCTGGGCGGAGGCGGCGCCCGCGACGAGGGCGGCGACGGCGAGGGCGGAGGCGAACAGTTTCATGGAGGAAATCCCGTATCGGCGCGGACGATCCCGCGCCGTTCCCCCCGTCTATGCTCCGCTTGTCCGGCGCCCGCCTGGGAGACGCCTCAACGTCCTGTGAGGCCGAACGCCAGGGCGGCCGCGACGCCGGCGAGCGCCGACAGGGCCCCCACCAGCGCGCCCGCCCCGAAGCCGCCGCTTCGGCGCTCCAACGCCACCACGGGCGGGGGCGGAGCCTCGATCCGGCGCTCCAGCGCTTCCAGCACGCGCACGCCGCGCAGGGCGAAGTCGCGGGCGCGGGCGACGGGGGAGAGCTCGCGCGCCACCCAGCGCTGCACGATGGGGCGCGCCGCCTCCCAGATGTCGCTGTCCGGGTCCAGCCGGCGCGACACCCCCTCCACCGTGGTCATGGTCTTCTGCAGCAGCACGAGCTCGGGGCGCAGGTGCATGTCGAACAGCCCCGTGACCTCGAACAGCTGGCCCAAGAGGCGCCCCATGGAGACCTCCCGCGCCGGCCGGCCGAAGATGGGCTCGCCCACCGCGCGCAGCGCCTGGGCGAAGTCGTCCACCGCGTGGACCCGCGGCACGTAGCCCGCCTCGAAGTGCACCTCGGCCACCCGCCGGTAGTCGCGCTGGAGGAAGCCCCACAGGATCTCCGCCAGGAAGCGCCGCTCGGCGGGCCCGAGGCGGCCGACGATGCCGAAATCCACCGCGTGGAGCTTGGCGGGGGCCTCCACGAACAGGTTGCCCTCGTGCAGGTCGGCGTGGAACACGCCGTGGTCGAGCGCCTGGGTCAGGAAGGCGCGGATCACGCCGGCGGCCAGCGCCTTGCGATCCAGCGTCGGGTCGGCCAGCACGGCGGGGTCGGACAGGGGGCGGCCGCGCACCCATTCCAGCGTCAGCACGCGCCGGCCCACCCCCTCCCACACCACGGCGGGGGCGCTCATCAGCCCGTCGCCGGCCATGACCTCGCCCATCTCGCTGGCGGCGGCCGCCTCCAGGCGCAGATCCGTCTCGAGCTCGAGCGAGCGGGCCACCGCGGCGGTGAAGGCCAGGGGCTCCAGCCGGCGCGAGACGGGCAGGTGGCGCTCGGCCAGCCGCGCGGCGAAGCGCATGGCGCGCACGTCGCGGGCGATGGCGGCCTCCACCCCCGGCCGCAGCACCTTCACCGCCACCCGCCGCCCGTCGTGGAGCACCGCCGGGTGCGCCTGGGCCACGCTGGCGGCGGCCACGGCGGGCTCGAAGCGGGCGTACACCGCGTCCACCGGCCGGCCGAGCGAGGCGGCGACCAGGGCGCGCGCCTCCTCCACCGGGAAGGCGGGCAGGCGGTCCTTCAGGCGCGACAGGTCGGCGGCGACCTCCTCGCCGAACACGTCCGCCCGGGTGGACAGGAGCTGGCCGAGCTTGATCGCCGTCGGGCCCAGCGCCTCGAAGGCGCGGCCCAGCCGCTCGCCGGGGCGGCCGGGGGCGCGCCCGCCGCCCGCCAGGGTCCGCAGCAGCGCCGCCGCGGCGCGCGCCGGCGCGGGGGCGAGCGCGGCGTACTCGCGCGGAAGCAGGGCGTCGTGGCGCGACAGCGTCCAGCCGGCCTCCACCAGCCGCAGGGCGGAGCCGGGGCCGGCCACGGCGCGCTAGAGCGCCCAGCCGTGGTGGAGCGCGGCCACCCCGCCGGTGAAGTCGGTCCAGCCCGCGCGGGAGAAGCCCGCCTCGCCGATCATGCGCGCGAAGGTCGGCTGGTCGGGGAAGCGGCGGATGCTCTCCACTAGGTACTGGTAGGAGGCGCGGTCACGGGCGACCACCTGCCCCACGGCGGGGATCACGTTGAACGAGTAGGCGTCGTAGGCGGCGCGCAGGGCCGCGGCGGGCGGGCGCGAGAACTCCAGGCACAGGAAACGACCGCCGGGCTTCAGCACCCGCCGCGCCTCCGCCAGCGCCGCCTCGATGCGGGTGACGTTCCTGATGCCGAAGGCGATGACGTAGGCGTGGGCGCTGGCGTCGGGCAGGGGCAGGCGCTGGGCGTCGCCCACCGCCCATTCGATCTCCGGCTCCTCCCCGCGCGCGCGGCCCGCGCCGATCATCTCGGCGTTGTAGTCCACCACCAGCACCCGCGCGTCCGCGCCGCCCCGGCGGGCCTTGGCCGCGCGGGAAAGCTTGACGAGGCGGCGCGCCACGTCGCCCGTGCCGCCCGCGCAGTCCACGATCGTCTCACCGGGCTGGGGGTTGAGGCGCGCGGCGGTCATGTCCTTCCACACCCGGTGCACGCCCGCGCTCATCAGGTCGTTCATCAGGTCGTAGCGGCCCGCCACCCGGTCGAACACGCCGCGCACCAGCGAGGGCTTCTGCGCCGGGTCGACGTCGGCGAAGCCGAAGCTGGCGCGGCCTTGATCGCGGCCTGGGTCTCGAAAGGGGTCGCTCATGGGCGCTTGGTAGAGGAGATCGCCGCCGCGCTCCAGCGCGCTCCCCGCCTCCGGCGCAGCCCGTTCAGGGCGAGGCTCACGGCCGGCACGCCGCCCGCCCGCGCACGCTCAGGCCGACCATGAGGAGGCGGCGCGCCCGCGCTCCGGGCCGATCGCCCCCGAAGGCGCCCTGCGGCGCGAAGCGGCGGTCGCGCCCCGGACGCCGGGCTGGCGCCGGCCACCCCGCAGAACAAGCCCCTGCAGCGAAACACGCCGGCCCCACCCGGACCGGCGTGTCCTGTCCCGTCGCGTCCCGCCCGCCGTCAGGCCGGCGAGGGCTCCGCGCCCGGCGGGAAGGGCAGCGGCTTGGGCTGGTGGGTCAGGGGCACCGAGACGGAGGCCCCCGGCGCACGCGGCTCGTCCGGCTTGTCGCGCACCGGCATGATGCCTTGCAGCACCTTGATGATCTCGTCGCCCGAGAGCGTCTCGTACTCGAGCAAGGTCCTGGCCAGCACGTGCAGGTCCTCCATGCGCTCGGTCAGGATGCGCTTGGCCTCGTCATAGCCCGCGTGCACCAGGCGCTTGACCTCCGCGTCGATCTTCTTGGCGGTCTCGTCGGACACGGCCTGGGTGCGGCCCATGCTCATGCCCAGGAACACCTCGTCGTTGTTGTCGCCGTAGGCCACGAGGCCCAGCTCCTCGGAGTAGCCCCACTTGGTCACCATCGCCTTGGCCAGCCGCGTGGCCTGCTCGATGTCGGACGAGGCGCCGGAGGTGATGTTCTCCTTGCCGAAGATCAGCTCCTCCGCCACCCGGCCGCCCATGAGGATGGTCAGGCGCGAAGTCATCTGCTGGAAGCGCATGGAGTAGCGGTCGCCTTCCGGCAGCTGCATCACCATGCCCAGCGCGCGACCGCGGGGGATGATCGTCGCCTTGTGCACCGGGTCGGTGGACGGCACGGTCAGGGCGAGGATGGCGTGGCCGCCCTCGTGATAGGCGGTGAGCTTCTTCTCCTCGTCGGTCATGGCCATGGATTTGCGCTCGGCGCCCATCATGACCTTGTCCTTAGAGTCCTCAAAGTCGCCCTGGGCCACCATCTTCTTGTTGCGCCGCGCCGCGGTCAGCGCCGCCTCGTTGACGAGGTTGGCGAGGTCGGCGCCCGAGAAGCCGGGGGTGCCGCGGGCGATGGTCTTCACGTCCACGTCGGCGGCGAGCGGCACGTTGCGCATGTGCACGCGCAGGATCTTCTCGCGGCCGCCCACGTCCGGGTTGGGCACGACGACCTGGCGGTCGAAGCGGCCCGGGCGCAGCAGGGCGGGGTCGAGCACGTCCGGGCGGTTGGTGGCGGCCACCAGGATGATGCCCTCGTTGGCCTCGAAGCCGTCCATCTCCACCAGGAGCTGGTTCAGCGTCTGCTCGCGCTCGTCGTTGCCGCCGCCCAGGCCGGCGCCGCGGTGGCGGCCCACCGCGTCGATCTCGTCGATGAAGATGATGCAGGGCGCGTTCTTCTTGGCCTGCTCGAACATGTCGCGCACGCGGCTCGCGCCCACGCCCACGAACATCTCCACGAAGTCGGAGCCCGAGATGGTGAAGAAAGGCACGCCCGCCTCGCCCGCCACCGCGCGCGCCAGCAGCGTCTTGCCGGTGCCGGGAGGGCCGACCAGCAGGGCGCCCTTGGGGATCTTGCCGCCCAGGCGCTGGAACTTGGCCGGGTCCTTGAGGAAGTCGACGATCTCCTGCAGCTCGTCCTTGGCCTCCTCCACGCCCGCCACGTCCTCGAAGGTCTTGCGGTTCTTGTTCTCGGTGAGGAGCTTGGCCTTCGACTTGCCGAAGCCCATGGCGCCTTTGCCGGCGCCCTGCATCTGCCGCATGAAGAACACCCACACGCCCACCATCAGGGCGATGGGCAGGAGCGAGCCCAGGAGCGACATCCAAATGGACGGCTGGGTGGAGCGCGCCTGGATGTTGACCCCGTGGGCCTCCATCCGCTTGAGCAGGTCGTCCGAGCTCGCGGGCAGGACCACCGCGAACTGGTGCTTGCCGGCGTCGGTGGCGATCACCGTCTCGCCGCGGATCACCGCCTCCTTCACCTGGTCGCTGTCGACCTTCTGGAGGAGCTGGGAATAGCTGATGTCGTCCACCGCGCCCTGGGCGCCGGCCGCGGGTTTCATCACGCTGTAGAACAGCATGAGCAGCACGGCGACGAACACGCCCCAGATCGCCAGATTGCGCACGTTCATGATTTCACGGCCTCGAAGCCCCGCCGCACAGGTCGGGGCATGCACTGTCGCGTGTCAACATAGGAAGCATGAAGGCGGCGCCAAGGCGCGCGCGCTCACCGCGGCGCGGGGCCGGGATCGTCCGCCGGGGTGTTCGCCTCCAGCTCGTCCAGCCAGGCGTCCGGGCGGGCGTCCGAGGGCATGCGCCAGTCGCCGCGGGGGGAGAGGGAGCCGCCGGAGGAGAGCTTGGGGCCGTTGGGCAGGGCCGAGCGCTTGAACTGGTTGGCGAAGAAGCGCCGCAGGAACAGCGCCATCCAACGCTTGATCTGCGGCAGGTCGTAGGCGCGCCGGTCGCCGGGGGCGATCCCCTGCGGCCAGCGCCCGGCGGACGCGTCGCTCCAAGCGGTCCAGGCCAGGTAGGCGATCTTGGAGGGCGCCGTGCCGTAGCGCGTGAGGTGGTGGAGGGTGAAGTCCTGCAGCGGATAGGGACCCACCACCGCCTGGGTGGACTGGGGGCCCGTCCCGCCCTCCCCCGCGGGCACGAGCTCGGGGCTGATCTCCATGGCCAGCACCGCCCGCAGCGTGTCCGACACCCCCGCGTCGAACTCGCCGGAGTCCGCGGCGAAGCCGATCAGGTGCTGGATCAGCGTCTTGGAGACGCCGACGTTGGGGTTGTAGTGGCTCATCTGGTCGCCCACCCCGTAGGTGCACCAGCCCAGCGCGAGCTCGCTGAGGTCGCCCGTGCCCACCACCAGCGCGCCGTGCATCCCCGCCAGGCGGAACAGGTAGTCGGTGCGCAACCCCGCCTGCACGTTCTCAAAGGCGAGGTCGTAGACCGGCTCGCCCCGGCCGTAGGGGTGGCCCATGTCCTGCAGCATGCGCAGGGCGGCGGGGCGGATGTCGATCTCGGCGGCGGTGACGTGGAGGGCGCGCATCAGCGCCCAGGCGTAGCCACGGGTGGCGTCGGAGGTGGCGAAGCCCGGCAGGGTGTAGGCCAGCACGTCCGACCGGGGCCGCTCCAGCAGGTCCATCGCCCGGCAGGCCACGATCAGCGCCTGGGTCGAGTCCAGCCCGCCGGAGACGCCGATCACCGCCCGGCCGATCCCGCTGGAGCGCAGGCGCTCGGTCAGGCCCTGCACCTGGATGTTCCACGCCTCGTGGCAGGTCTCGGCCAGGCGGGCGGGGTCGTCGGGCACGTAGGGGAAGCGCGCCACGGCGCGGCGCAGGGCGAGGGGCCCGGCGGGCGCGGCGTAGCTGAACGCGACCGTGCGCCAGGCGGCGGCGCCGGTGGGCGGGGCCCCGTCGCCGAAGCTGCCGGTGCGCAGGCGCTCGGCGTCCAGGCGCCGCACGTCCACGTCCGCGACCAGCAACGTCGAGTCGCGGGGAAAGCGTTCGGTCTCCGCCAGGCGCTCGCCCAGGTCGTAGATCGCGGCGTGGCCGTCCCAGGCGAGGTCGGTGGTCGACTCGCCCGGCCCCGCGGCGGCGTAGGCGTAGGCCGCCAGGCACCGGGCCGACTGGGCGGCGCACAGCAGCCGGCGCGTGTCCGCCTTGCCCAGCACGATGTTGGAGGCCGACAGGTTGAGCAGCACCTGCGCCCCCGCCAGCGCCGCGCGGCCGCTGGGGGGTTCGGGAACCCAGAGGTCCTCGCAGATCTCCGCGTGCGCGGTGAAGGGCGTGGGCCCGTCCACACGCACCAGCAGGTCGGTCCCGAAGGGGACGCGCCCGCCCGCCAGCTCCACCTCGCGCCCGACCACCCCCGCCCCGCTGGCGAACCAGCGCCGCTCGTAGAACTCGCGGTAGTTGGGCAGGTGGATCTTGGGGATGACGCCCAGCACGCGCCCGCCGCCCATCAGCACCGCGCAGTTGAACAAGCGCCCTTCCACCGCCAGGGGCGCGCCCACCGCCAGCAGGGGCCGGCGGTCGCGGGTGGCGTGCGCCAACCCCGCGATCTCCACCCGCACCCGCGCCAGCAGCGCTTCCTGGCCCAGGAGGTCGTCGACGGCGTAGCCGCTGAGGCCCAGCTCCGGGCACAGCAGCACCGCCGCCCCCGCCGCGTCCGCTTCGTCCAGCAGCCTGCGCGTCTCCCCGGCGTTGAAGCCGGGGTCGGCCGGGCGCACGCGCGGAACCCCCACCGCCAGGCGCACGAAGCCGTGGGCGTAGGGACTGGCGAAGGGCGGCGGGGCGGGCCGAAGCTCGGGCATGGCGCCATCCTAGACCGGCCGCACCGCCGCGCGCACCCCGCCGGCGCCCGCCCTTGACCGGTGGGACGGCGGCTCCGACAAGGGCCGGCGCCCTGCGCGGCGGAGCGCTTGCGGGCGGGGAACGTCTGATGGGCCCGATCGTCGCCCGCCTGATGCGCGGGATCTCGGACCGGCTCGCGCCTCC
Organism: uncultured Caulobacteraceae bacterium; assembly: GCA_964235945.1. Taxonomy (GTDB): domain Bacteria; phylum Pseudomonadota; class Alphaproteobacteria; order Caulobacterales; family Caulobacteraceae; genus JASLDZ01. Next base: position 11,156 of record CAXSDV010000003.1, on the reverse strand, counting down.
CCAGGCTCCGGCGGACTTCGACGCCGACCTCTACCGCGGGCTCCACCCCGACCTGGCCGGCCTGAGCGCCGAGGCCGCCGCGCGCCACTATGCGCGCGCGGGGGCCGCCGAGGGCCGCAGCCGCAACCTGCAGGCGCTGGCCGCGGCGCAGGGACCGCACCTGCCGCAAGGCTACGACCTCGGGGCCTATCGGGACGCCAACCCCGACCTCCTCGCCTTGGCGGACTGGGACCTGCTGCTCCACCTCGTCCGGCACGGGGTGCGCGAGGGGCGCCGTCACCGCGCCTTCAACCCCGACCTGTACCGGGAGCTGAACCCGCACGCCCTGGGCATGTCCGACGACGAGGCCTGGCTCGACTTCCGCGACGGCGGCGCGGCCTGCGGGCGGATCGGCTCCGGCCGCGAACTCGCGCAAGCGCGCGGCTGGCCGGGAGGCGCCTGGATCGACGCGATCCGCCCGTCGGAGTTCCGGCTGCTGAACTGGCGCTGGGCGGGCGAGGCGGACTCCATCGAGGCGGCGGCGGAGCGCCTGCTGGAGGCGGATGCGGCCCACCTCGCCTCGCCCTCGTTCCACCAGCGGTTCGACCCCGCCCACGTGCGCGAAACCCATCCGCAGGTGGAGGGCGAGGACGCCGCGCTGCACCGCGCCTGGCTGTTCACGGACGCGCGGCGGCTGGCGCCGGGGAACGCGGACGAGCACCTGCGCCGGCTCGGGCTGCGGCTGCACGCCTACCCGCCGGCCTTCGATTGGCGCGCCCACCTGGCCGCGCATGCCGAGGCGGGAAGCACGCGGTGGTCGGCGCTGGAGCACCTGGTCTCGAGCGCGTCCGACGCCGCCGCCCCGCCCTGCGAGGGACCGGGGGCGGCGGACTTCCTGGTGGCCGTCGGCGAGGCCTGGGTCGCCCGTAGCCCCGAACGGGCGGCGGCGCTGGTGCGGGCGGCGCGTGAGCGGGGTTTGTCGGGCTTCGACGGGCTGCGGCGCGCGGCCGACCTCAGCGGCCGCTGCGGCCGCTGGGAAGACGCGCTGGAACTCGGTGCGGCCGCCGCTCGCCACGCGGACGCGGACCTGGCGACCTTCGTGGGCGGCGCCCGGGCGGCCCTGGCGCTGGAGCGGCCGCGGGACGCGCTCGCGCTCCTGGCCGCCGGCGCGGACCGTTACGGGGGGGCGCCGCGCTGGTCGCAAGCGGTCGCGGAGGCGATCGCGATGGAGTTCGACGCGGCCCTCGCGGCGCCGAACGCCGACGGACGCGCGGCTCTGGCGCGCTGTCGCGCACGTTGGACCGAGTTCCCGCCTCCGGCCGCGCCCGCGCCCGCCGCCGCCGACGGGCGCGTGGCGCTGCTGGTCGGGGCCGGACCGGAGGCGGCGGCGCGCCTGCGCTCGTGGCTGCGCCTGTTGGACGCGCTGGCCCGCCCCCGCACCGTCCACGACCCGCAGGATGTGGACGGCTTCACCTCCGCCCTCCCGGGCTGTTCGGCCGCCCTGTTCGTGGATGCGCTGGCGGACGCGCGCGTGGTGGGCGCGATCGAGACCGCGCGACGACTGGGGGTGCGCACCCTCCACGACTCGACGGGGGCCGGCGAAGGCGGGTCGGCCGCGCGGTTGGCCGACGCGCCCGCCGGCTTCTGCGACCTGGTCGTGGCCGCCACGCCCGCCGCCGCCGCACGCCTGCGCGAAGTCGCGGGCGTGGGCGAGGTCCACCTCCTGCCCGACGTCGTCGAAGCGGGCGGAACGGGTGGGAGGGTGGAAACGGCGCGGGTCCGCCGGAACGGCCGGGTGGCGATCCTCCACGACGCGGGAGCGGACCCGGACGCGTTCGCGGCGTCGACCGCGCCCCTCCTGCGACGGGCGTTGGAGGCCTCCCCCGACGCCCGCCTGGTGCTGGCGGGGGACGCGCCTGTTCAAGGCTGGCCGGCGGAGCTGCGGTCGCGGGTCTCGCACGTGACGCGCATGGACCCGCTCGCAGCTTTCGAAGATTTCGTCGCGCTCCTGGCCGAGGTCGACATCCACCTCGAGTCCGCCGTGGGCGCGACAAGTGCGGCGGGCGCCGTCCGCCGCAGGGCCGCCGCCCTCGCGGGCGTGCCCACCCTCACCGGCGCGTCCGCGTCCGACGAGCGCCACGTGCTCGCCCTGATCGGGGACGCCGACCTGCGGCGCGCCCTGGGCGAGCAGGCGCGCGGGGAGGCGGAACGCTCCACCTCCACGCCGGTCCTGGCCGCGCGGCTCGACGCCCTCCTGCCGCGTGCGGCGACGGGCGGCGCCCGCCGACCACGCATCCTGTTGGTCAACGTGTTCTTCCCGCCGGACACCTTCGGCGGCGCGACCCGGGTGGTGCAGGAGAACCTGGAAGCGTTCCTGGACGATCCCGCCGGGGCCGGTCTCGATTTCGCGGTGGCCGCCACCGACTTCGATCCGGCCCGTCCCTACGACCTGCGGGTGGGCGCCCACCGCGGCGTTCCCGTGTTCCGTTTCGGCGCGCCCGACGGTCCCGACCGCCGCGCCTTCAATCCCGACTGCGGCCGCGTGTTCGACCGCATACTTGACGCATGGGCGCCGGACGTCGTGCATTTCCACTGCATCCAGCGCATCACCGCCTCCGCCGTCGAGGCGTGCGCGGCGCGCGGCCTGCCCTACGTCGTCACCCTCCACGACGCTTGGTGGATTCACGACCACCAGTTCCTGCTCGACGAGCAGGGGGTGCTTCAGGACCCGCGGGTCCAACCGCCCCTGCGGCCGACGCCCGGCCTGTCGACGGGCGCTTCGCTGCGGCGTCGACGCAGCCTGGCCGGCTTGCTGGCGGGGGCGGAGCGCGTGCTGGCGGTGTCCGAGAGCTTCGCGCGGCTGCACCGCGACCTCGGCTTCGAGCGCGTCCAAGCCGTCCCCAACGGCGCGGCGCCCCCGACGTCGCGCGAGCGAACGGTTTCCGCGTCGGGGCGCGTGCGGCTCTGCCACGTGGGCGGGGGCGGCTGGCACAAGGGGCTGCCGCTGTTGCGGGCCTGCCTGTCGCAATCGCACCTGCCCGGCCTGGAGCTCACCTTGCTCGAACCCGAGCGGGTGGGGGGCCCCGAACTGCACGAGGTCTGGGGCGCCACGCCCGTGCGCCGGGTGGGACGCAGGAGCCAGGACGGCATGGCGGACTTCTACGCCGGCCAAGACGTGCTGGCGGCCCCGTCGACCTGGCCGGAGAGCTTCGGCCTGGTCACGCGCGAGGCGATCGGCGCGGGGCTGTGGGTGGTGGCCGGCGACCGGGGCGCCATCGGCGAGGCGGTCACCCCGGGCGTGAACGGCTGGGTGGTGGACGTGTCCACGCCCGCGGGGCTGGCGTCGGCGCTCGGCGAGGTCGCCGCCGACCCGGGGCGGTATCTCAGCCCGCCCCCGCAGGTCGCGACGGCGCCGTGGGCCGGGGCCGACCAGGCGCGCGCCCTCCTGGCCGTCTACCGGGAGGTGCTGGCGGAGGCGGCGCGCCCGCGCCCGACCGGCGGGGTCAGTCGTCCAGGTCGAGCCAGGGGTGGCGGTACATGAACTCGGCGACCACCCCCGCCCGGCCGGGATCGGTGCGGGTGCGCAGCATGGACGCGGCGTGCACGCGGTAGCGGCACAACATCTCGGGCACGAACACGCCGTGCAGGCCGGCCTCCACGAAGCGGCACCAGAAGTCGAAGTCCTCCCACCCCTGCTCCAGGTGGACATAGCCGCCCACCCGGGCCCAGGCCCGCTTGGAGACCAGCGCCATGGCGTCCACATAGTTGGCCCGGCGAAAGCGTTCGGGGGACCAGACGTCGCCGTAGCCCGGCCCTTCGGCCCCCTCGAAGAACGCGGTCTGGCTGTAGGCCGCCGCCGCGCCCGAGTCCTCCAGGCACTCCAGGAGACGGCCCACCGCCCGCGGGAACAGCCCGTTGTCGGCGTCCAGCACCAGCACCGGGTCGGCGCCCGCGCGGGCGAAACCGGTGTTGCGCGCACCGGCCAGGCCCTGGTTCACCCGGTGGCGCAGGAGCAGGACACGGGCGAAGCGGTCCCGGGCGCCCTCCATCCAGAGCCGGGCGCGCTCCGCCGAGTCGTCGGTGGAGGCGTCGTCCACCACGATCAGCTCCAGGGCGCGATGATCCTGGGCGGCGACGCAGTCCAGGCACTCCGCGATGTGCCGGCCATAGTCGAACAGGCTCACCACCACCGAGACGAGCCCTTCCGGCCGCTCGGCGCCCGCCGCGAACAGGGTCTCGACGTCCACGGGCGGGCTCACCCTCCACGCTCCCGATCCTGAGCGCCCGCCGCCAGCCGCAGCAGCGACAGCGCCGTGCGCACCGGAGAGGCGTGTCGCCGCAGAACCGCCGCGGCCGCCTCGCGCACCCGCTCCGCGGTGCGGCGCCCTTCGGCGGTGTCGAGCAGCCAGTCGACGAGCCCTGGAATGCGCCCGGCGGTCTCCTCGAGATAGTGCGCGCCCGCGGTGAGGAACGGGTGCGGAAAACACGGCGTGCTCACCGCCACCGCCCCGTTCGCCATGGCGTCCAGCACGCCGAAGCTCCAGTCCAACGCCGAGGCGTGGCCGGGGCGGATGTTGAGCACGAGCTTGGCGCGACGATGGAGGTAGGCCGCCGTCGTCTCCGCCAGCAGGGGCTCGCCCGGCAGGATCCAGGTGCGCCGGCGGTGCACGATCACGCAGGCGCGCCGGGCGAACACGGCGGCGGCGCGACCCAGCACCTGCGCGTACGCACCCCCTTCGGGTCCCACGGCCATCAGGTCGACAGGCCGCTCGCTCCAAACGTCGACGGCGGGGAGCGGGCGGCGGGCGGCGCGCGTCAGGCCCGCCACCAGCGGGTCGGAGGCGCCCGGTTCGGGCGCTTCGGGCGCGCCCGTCTCGACGGGACACCACAGGAGCGCCGGCGTCCCCGCCGCCTGCAGCACCCGCACGGTGACCGGGTCGCAGGCCGCCACCGCCCGCGCCCTCAGCAGGGCGGGAAGCGCGGCGACGCGGGCCGCGTCGTCCGCCAAACCGGCGACCAGCAGGACGTGGGGCGTGTCCTCTCCGCAGGCGCGATACGCCGCCACGGCGGTGGCCGTGGAGCAGACCACCATCCGCAGGTCGTTCGGGGCCGCAGGTCCCTCGGCCTGGACCAGGCCCAGCCGGGCGAAGCCGGCGCACGCCGCCCCGGCCGCCTCGCGCACGGCGGGCGGCTCGGCGCAGGGCGTCGTCACCGACCAGCGGCGGCGATCCGGTCGATGCAACAGGACGGCCGCCTCGTCCGCGTCCGGGTGGGACGGGCGGGGCCAGGGCGCGGCGGCGAGCTCGCCCAGCCGGGCGGCGACGCGGGCGGGTCGCGCCGGCCACCGCCCCTCGTCCAGGCCGTGGCGCACGTAGTGGTCGAGGGGATCGAGCCCGCCCAGGTCCGCCCCGGCGGCGGCGTAGTCGCCCGCGTCGAACAGCGGCAAGCGCGCCACCCGCTCGCGCAGGCGCTCTGCGGCGTCGGCGGTCAACGACGCGCCCGGCCGCTCGAACGGGGCGCGGGCGTCACGCCGGCGCCTTCAGGCGGCCCAGGGCGCGCAGGGGTGCGGTGACCCGCCAGGAGGTGGAGGCCAGCAGTGCGGCCTCGCGCTCGCCCGCGCCCTCCACCTGCCTGCGCAGGTGCGCGCGGTCGGCGGAGGCGGCGGCCAGCTCGGCCCGGGCGC
>CAXSDV010000003.1:0-5394 GCA_964235945.1 uncultured Caulobacteraceae bacterium | reverse complement strand
GGCGGCCAGGGCGGCCGCCTCCTCGGCCCGGGAGGCCTCCGTCGCGCGGGCGGCGTCCAGGAGAGCGGTGTTGAGCTCCTCGAGTTCGCCCGCCTCCTCCGCCAGCGCTCGGTGGCGCATGCGCGCGCCGGCCAACAGCGAAGCACGGCGCTCGGGGTCGGCCTCGACCAGGGCCGCGTCGATCTCGGGAGCGTCGCCCGACGGACGACGTGCGACGGCGGGAGGACGCCGCAGGAAATCGACGAACTCGGTGCGCAGCGCGGGCGCCGAGCCCAGCCTGAGCTCCAACTCCTCCACATAGGCCTGGAACAGCCCGCAGGCCGCATCCAGACGCAGCCGCGCCGCATCGAATGCTTCCGCCGACCCGTCCGGCGTGTTTCGGCAGGTCCGCAGCAGCGCCAGGACGTCGTCGGCCAGGGCGAAGGCGGGATCGGCGCCGGCGGTGCGCTCAGCATGCTTGTGCTCGCGCGAGAGAAAGGCGCCCACCTCGCGCGCGGCCTGCTCCCGCGGGTGCGGCCAGAATAGGCCGAGCTGGGCCTCCATGCGCGCCACCTCCGCCTCCCAGTCGTCCAGAAGGTCGTCGAAGGCCGAGAAGGTGCGACGCAGCCCGCGGGTGGCCGCCTCCGCCTCCAGCACGTAGCGCAGCCACAGGAGCATCCCGCGCTCCAAGGGCCACACGGCGTCCGGGTAGACGCGCACCTGCCGGCGCCGGAGCGAGACGGCGACCTCCACCGGGTCGCGGAACGGCAGGGCCACGACCGGCTCGATCCCGAGCCCGCCCAGGGCGCGCCTCCAGATCGGGATGAACAGCGCCATCCGCGGGTCCTTGACCACGTGGAGGCCGCCACCGGCCAGGGCGCCCGAAAGCTGGTCGGTCAGCCGCGCGACGAAGCCTGCGGCCTCCTCCCCGTCGAACCAGGCCGGGTCGACGGGAAACACGCCGTTGACGTTGACCCGTGCGGACCGGAGCATGGCGTCGTGCAGGTCGACGATCTCCCGGGGCTCCCAGTGACCCAGCGCATTGCCTTCAAAGCCCGGCACGACGGAGCCGGGGATCTCCGCCCCCAGCAGGTTGAACACCCGGGCCAGGGCGGAGGTGCCGCTCCTGTGCATGCCCGCCACCAGGAGGAGGCGCTTTGGGAGGTCGTCGGAACGCGCGGACGGCGGGCGCGCCGATCCGGGCGTGGCGGGATTCGTCATCCCCCGATTTCTAACGTGGCCGTGAAGTACGGACAACCGGAGGCGCCGCTCCGGCCGCCGCCCGCCCACCCAGGCGGTCGCTACGATGCTTCCTGCGCCTCGGGTTCGGGTTTGGCGAGCGTCCGGCGGCGCGGGCGCTTCCCCTCGAAACCGCGAACGGTCCGCGGGCGCGCCAGCACCTCGCGGTAGAGCGCCAGGAGGTCGCGCGCCTGGTCGTCGGCCGACCGCAGGGGCGGGCGGACCTGCGGCGGGCGGGTGAAACGCGCCGGGTCGGCGTCGATCTGCGATAGAGCCTGGATCAGGCCGTCGGGGGTGGACACGTCGACCACGAAGCCGTTGGCGCCGGCGACGACGTCCTCGCCCATCGCCCCGCGATCGCCGGCCACCACCCAGCAGCCGACGGCCAAAGCCTCGCGCGCCACCAGGCCGAAGCTTTCCGGCCAGATGGAGGGCGCCAGGAGCACGTCGGTCTCGGCGTACAACTCGTGCACGCGCTCCTGGGGCAGCTTGCCCACGATGCGCACGGGCGTGGCACCCCAGGTCTCGCGCCGGACGGAGCCGCCGCCGGCGGCGTGATCGATCGCCGTCAGCTCGAGGTTGGCGAAGGCGTTGCGGCGCAGGGCGGCCTCCACCAGGTGAAAGCCCTTGTGCTTGGTCGTGTTGCCCACGTGCGCCAGCCGGACGCGCCCGCTCGCGGAAGGTGGGCGGGCGATGGCCGGCATGGGCGGGAGGCCGTTCGGAACCGCCCGAGCCCGGGCGAAGCCGCAGTCGCGGTAGATCGCGGTGAAGGTCTCCGACACGCCCAGCACCGCCTCCGCCCCCTCCAGGGCGCGCCGCAACACCCGCCGACGCGCGAGCGACTCGGGGATGGTGATCCCCCGCGGCGGATGGCGGGGCAGGTCCTCGCAGGGCGGGTGGACGCGCCCCTCGTCGTCCGTCAGGAACGGCCAGTCGGACAACCACCAAGCGTCGTGCGCGGTCACGAGGTAGGGCGTGCCGGTCAGGCGGGCCATCTCCACCACCGATGCGGTGAGCCGCTGCACCGCGTGGAAGTGGACGAGGTCGGGACGCCAGCCCTCCAGCACGTCCAGGAATAGCGCCGCCACCGCCTCGTTCTGCGGCCGCCAATCCATGTTGACCTCGGCGGGGGTGGCGATGCGCAGCACGGGCACCCCGCGGTAATCGTCCACCCGCTGGCCATAGGTCAGGGACGCGCCGGCGTCGGCCGCCACCACCATGAAGTCGAACTGCGCGTCCAACCCCGCGTCCAGCCAAGCGTCCAGGTTGTTGCGGAGCACGCGGGTGGCCCCGCCCACCGTCTGCGGCGGGAAGAACACGTTGACGAGCAGGATGCGCGGCTTGGCGCGCGCCGAAGGCGCGGAGTCCGCGGCGGCGATCCGCGCCAGGGCGGGCGCGAGCAGCGCCTCCAGCCGCCGCGCGTTGGCCTCCACCGTGTAGAGCCGGGCGGCCTTGTCCCGCGCCGCAGCGCCCATGCGGGCGCGCAGGTCCGCATCGTCCACCAAGCGGGTCAGGGCGTCGCGCCAGTCGTCGGGGGTGGAGGCGATCAGCGCGTCGACCCCGTGCTCCAGCACCTCCTTGTAGGGCGCGGTGTCGCTGACCACGGAAGGCACGCCCAAGGCCGCCGCCTCCAGCCACTTGATCTCGCTCTTGGCGTCCGTGGCCGCGGTGGGCTTGAGCACGGCGAGGTTGATGTCCGCCTCGGCCAACAGCGAGAAAAAGGCGGCCGAACCGTCGACGTGGCCGAACCGCGTGATTCGGTCGGCGTGGGCGTCGAAGGCGGCGTCGAGCACCACGTGGCCCATCGTCAGGAGGCGGACGCCCGGGCGTGTCTCCAGCAGGTGGAGGAGGGCTGGGCCGGCGAGTTCTCCGAAGTCCGAACTGTGGGCGGTGGTGCCGCTCGTGCAGGCGATCAGCACGCCGCCGTCGCGGCGCACGCGCCGGGGCGGCGCGACGAGCCAGTGGGCGTTATGGCGGTCCAGCCCGTTGGGCAGCAGGAACACCTCGCCGGTGCGGACCCGTGGCCGCATGGCGGCGGCGAGCGGGCTGGTGGAGGCGACGCCGTAGTCGCACATGCCCATGGCCGCCCCGATCATGGGCGTGTCGAACATGAGGCTCCGGTACTGCTCGGGGCTGATCAGGCCCGCGTAGGACTCGAAGGTGTCGGGGAACTCGGTCGGGTCGAACAGGAGGTCGTCGATGTCGTAGTAGGTCGGCATGCCCAGCGAGCGGGCGGTCAACACCGCGCGCGTCACGCTGGGCCACGCGGGCAGGCGGAATATGAAGGCCGCCGCCGACCCGGGCAGGGCCGCGGTGAACGCCTCCACCTCGTGGAGGCCGAACACCTCGAAGCCGCGCCCCAGCGCCTCGAACAGCTCGCGTTTCTGCTCGACGCGGTAACGTCGGCAGGCGGCCAGGTCGTAGTTGGCCAGCATGACCACGCGGCCTTCGGGGGCGGGCGCGACGGGCAGCCCCAGGAAGCCGAATTCGCGCCACAACTCGCCGGTGCGGGCGACCAGGCGGGCGATGTGCGCGTCCGCCCGGCGCCGGCCCTCGGGGCCCAGGGCGTAGAAGCGGCGGACCCGGGCCGTGCGGGCGGCGAACCAAGCGTCCACGGCGCGCACGACCGCCGCACGCCAGGCGGGTTCGCCCGCCGCGAAAAGGCTCCGACGCAGGAGGTCGAAGGCCGCCCTGAACTTCCCCAGCCCGACGGCCGTGTCCGCGCCGCTAGCAAAGGTCCAGAAGGTCGCGTCGGGGTCGGCCGCGGCCGCCAGGTAGGCGGCCAGCGCCTCACTCGCACGGTCCGTCCGGTACAGGGCGTCGCCCAGGTCGTGGAAGGCCGTCGTGTCCGCCCCGCCGGCGGCGGCCACCGACGAGAGCGCGCGGATGCAGAAGGCGTCGCTGCGGTCGCGCACGTGGGAGGCGACCGCCAGGAGGAAGGCCGAGGCGCCCGGCGCGTCCGCCGGCGGAAGGACCGCGTCCTCGTGACCCTCGTCCAACAGGTCGGCCAGGGCCGACCAGCGGTCCGCGGACGCGAGCTTGCGACGGCCGGCGTGCCCGCGCCAGTCGAAGGCGGCCGGGTAGGCGGTCAGCGGCAGGCCCATCGCCCTCAGACGCGCGGCCGCCGAAGGGGCCCGGCCCTCGTCCAGGCCGACCGTCAACCAGCGCCGATACAGCGCCTCGTCCGTCCACCCGGCGAGCGCGGGCTCGCACTCGCGCGCGTGGTCGGGGTCGAAGACGACGTCGAAGGCGAGAGGGGCCATGCGGGCCACCCCGCCTTCCGCCATGGCGCGCACCGCGTCCAGCCGGGTGGCGATCCCTGGGGCCCAGTCGGCCGCGAGCAAGGCGAACTCGTCCACCTTGATCGCCCCAACCCAGGCGGCTCCGCCCAGGCCCAGCCCGGCCACGTAGCGTCGCCAGGACTGGATCCACCCGCGGGCCGAGCCCTCGCGTCGATAGTGGCGAAGGAGGTCCTGATCGGTGATCTCCCAGTCGGCGAAGTAAAGGGCGCGGTACAGGTCGGCGTCGAATTCAGAGTGCTCGCGTCCTTCCGTCCTGCCCGCCTGCACGAAGTGTCGGATCGCCTGCCAGTCATGCTGGAACGCGGTGCGCAGATCGGCATGCATCAACCGATAGCTGCGGGGGTCGAAATCGAGCGGCAACGCCCCGTGCACCATCTCCAGCGCGGCGACGTAGGCGCGCAGATTGGCGTGACGCCCTTCGGCGCGGCCCGACCGGACATAGTGCAGGGCGCGCGCTTGGTCGTCAGGCAACGCCCGCATGTCCGGGTAGAAGGAGGCGTAGAAGTCGGGATCGAGGTCGGGATCAGGCTCGAACGGCGCCTTGGAACCGAGCCGGTCGCGCAACCATCTCGCCCTGCTTAGCATCTGTCGCATCCGCCGGAGCGTCGCCCGCCTTGGACGGGCGGCGCGTCGTGCCACCGTGGGTGGCCGATGACAAGGCGTGCGCCGAGCGCCCTAAATCGTCGGCGCGCGGTGGCGGGTAGGAAGCCTTCCGCCATTCGGCTACCTACCGCGGGCTCCGGCCACCGGCCGTGAACATCCCTCCCGCCGACCGAGCCTGCGCCCATGCCGACGATCGTGATGGACCTGGACGGAACGCTCACGATCGACGACGCCCGCCTGCCCTACCCCAACCGGGCGCCGAACCTGGCGG
>CAXSDV010000002.1:66499-122533 GCA_964235945.1 uncultured Caulobacteraceae bacterium | reverse complement strand
TCGAGCCAGCGCTCGATCCCGGTCTTCGGCTCGTAGGTGGAATGTCCGCTCATGGGTGCGTGTCCGTTAAGAGCGGCCTCAGCCGATCTTGACCTTCGTGGGTCCGGTGAAAATGTAGTCCGGCAGTTGCAGATTCAACGGGGCGGGGCCTTTGCGGATGCGGCCGGCGGTGTCGTAGACCGACCCGTGGCACGGGCAGAACCAGCCGCCGTAGTCCCCCGTGCCGAAGTTGGGCACGCAGCCCAGGTGGGTGCACACGCCGATCAGGATCAGCCACTCCTCCTTGCCGGGCTTGACCCGGCTGGCGTCCGTGGCCGGGTCGCGCATGGGCGCGTGGTCGTCGGCCTTGGCCTCGGCGATCTCCTTGGGCGTCCTGTGCCGGACGAACACCGGCTTGCCGCGCCACTTCACCACCGCCTGCTGGCCCAGCGCCACCTTGGAGTACTCGTACTCGATGGAGGCCAGCGCCAGGGTGTCGCCGGAGGGGTTCATCTGGTCGATGAACGGCCAGGCCAGGGCCACCGCCCCGCCCCCCGCCACGGAAGCGGCGGCGATGTGGATGAAGTCGCGGCGCGTGGGGGTGGTGGGCTCGCCGGGAACGGCGCCCGTGTCGGGCTCGACGTTCGGCTGCCTGTTGAGGATCTCGACCACGGCCAATCCACCTTGAAAGCCGACGGAACCGGCCTGTCGCGCCTTGCGCGCCGGGGACGGTCGTCGTTGAAGCGGCGGGCGCGCGAGGACGCGCGGCCCGTTCGCGGAACGATTAGAGTGCGGCTCGCCCTTTATCAACCTGACATTCCGCAGAACGTAGGCGCGGCCGTGCGGCTCTCCGCCTGCCTGGGCGTGGCGCTGGACGTGATCGAGCCCTGCGGCTTTCCCCTGTCGGACAAGGGATTGCGCCGGGCGGCCCTGGACTACGCCGCCCACGCCGACACCGTGCTGCACCCGGGCTGGGCGGCCTTTTTGCAGGCCCCCGAGCGGCGGGACGGGCGCTTGGTGCTGTTCACCACCCGCGGGGCGCGGCCGCACCTGGAGTTCGACTTCGCCCCGGGGGACACGCTGTTGTTCGGCCGCGAGAGCGAAGGCGCGCCCGAGGAGGTGCACGCCGCGGCGGACGCGCGCCTGTTCATCCCGCTGCGCCGGGAGGCGCGCTCGCTCAACCTCACCGTCTCGGCCGCCATGGCGCTGGCCGAGGCCCTGCGCCGGACGGACGGCTTCCCCGTGCGCGAGCCGGGATGACGGCGCGCTCGTTCGGGCGCCCGGACGAGCGCGCAAGAAAAAGCCGGCGGCCGCGGGTGCGGCCGCCGGCGGGCGGGGCTTCTTAGGGGAGCCCCGCGGGGCTCAGACGGCCTGGAGCTGGCCGGCGGACATCTTGCCGCTGCGCTGGTCGCGCTCGAGCTCGTAGCCGATCTTCTGGCCGTCGTGCAGCGAGCCGAGGCCCGCACGCTCGACCGCGGAGACGTGCACGAACACGTCAGCCCCGCCCTCGTCGGGCTGGATGAAGCCGAAGCCCTTTTGACCGTTGAACCATTTCACGGTGCCGGTGGTCATGATCGTACCTCTTTGGGACATGCTGACGCCCCGCCGAAGGTCGACGAGGCGATCAAATTTTGAAGAGTTTCGCGCGTGTCCGATGTCGCCGAGGCGAGGCGGTGTAGGCGTGTCAAGCAAATCAGGATTCGATGAGGCGTATATGCACCTTCGTCACGCCCGATGCAAGGAAGCCCACCCTCGCGCCCGGATCGACTTCGGGCGGCCTTGCGAAATCTTGTCGCGCAAGACCGCCGCGCGACGGGCGGCCCGCGCCTCGGTCGCACCGGCGCATCGCTCCCGCGGCGCTTGACGTGCGCGCCCGCGCCGGCCCTGTGCGCGGCGTCACCTCGCGCCCGCGGAGCCCATCATGCCCCAGCCCTCCCCCGCCCTTTCGACGGCGCTCGTCACCGGGGCCAGCGCGGGCTTCGGGGCCGCCATCGTGCGCCGCCTGGCCGCCGACGGCCGCCACGTGATCGCCGCCGCCCGCCGCCTGGACAAGCTGGAGGCGCTGCGGGACGAGCTGGGCGAGGCGGTTCTGCCCTTCCAGCTTGACGTGGCGGACGCCGAGGCGGTGCGCGCCCTGCCGGCCGGCCTGCCCGAAGGTTGGCGGGAGGTGGACCTGCTGGTCAACAACGCCGGCCTGGCGCTGGGGCTCGAGCCCTTCCACACCGCCGACCCCGACGCGCTGGAGACCATGGCGGCCGTGAACGTGCTGGGCGTCATGCGCCTGACGCGCGCGCTCCTGCCCGGCATGGTGGAGCGCGGGCGCGGCCACGTGGTGAACCTCGGCAGCGTGGCGGGCGACTACGCCTATCCCGGAGGCCACGTGTACGGCGCGTCCAAGGCCTTCGTCGAGCAGCTCACCCTCAACCTGAAGGCGGACTTGGCGGGCACGCCCGTGCGGGTGTCCAACGTGGAGCCGGGGCTGGTGGGCGGCACCGAGTTCAGCGTCACCCGCTTCGGCGGCGACGCGGCCAGGGCGGCCAAGGTGTACGAAGGCACGGACGCCCTGACCGCCGACGACATCGCCGAAACCGTCGCGTGGATCGTGGGCCTGCCCGCACACATGAACGTCAACCGCATCGAGCTCATGCCCACCTGCCAGGGCCCGGGGGCGTTCACCGTCAAACGACGCTGAGATCGGCGGCGGCGCCGCGCTTGCCGCCCCCCGGAGCGCGAGGCTACGAAGGGCTCCATGGGTGAGGGCGCACGCGCTTGACGATCGGCTGCCCCGACTGCGGTTCGCTGCAGACGGAGCCGGCGCACCCGCGTCCGGGAGGCGTGCTGAGCTGCGGCGTGTGCGGCTCGGAACTGGAGCGCCCCACCGGGCGGAGCCTGGACGCGGCCCTGGCCTGCAGCTTCGCGACCCTGCTGCTGCTGTTCCCCGCCAACCTGCTGCCGTTCCTGACCACCTCCGTGCTCGGCGTGTCGCGCCAAAGCCGGCTGGCCACCAGCGCCGCCGCCATGTGGAAGGACGGCTGGCCGCTGCTGGGAACCGTCATCGGCCTGTTCGTGGTGGTGCTGCCCTTCGTGCGCTTCGGCCTGCTGACGCTCGTGCTGGGCTCGCTGAAGCTGGGGCGGCGGCCCGCCTGGGCGGGGCCGGCCTTCCGCTGGGCGAACCTTCTGCAGACCTGGGCCATGCCCGACGTCTTCCTGCTGGGGCTGTGGGTGGCCTACGCCCGGCTGGCCGCCACCATCCCGACCACGGTCAACATCGGCGCCCGATGCTTCATCGTCGTCGGCGTGCTGTCCCTGCTCACCCGCGCCACCCTCGACAAGGCGGCGGTGTGGCGACGGATCGCGCCGGACCGCGACGCGCCCGCGGGGACGGAGGGCGCGGTGAGCTGCCTGTCGTGCGACCTCATCCTGCCGGCGGGAGCGACGGGCGGACCCTGCCCGCGCTGCCGGGCGAAGGTCATGGCGCGCAAGCCCAACGCGCTGATGCGCGCGGGGGCGCTGACCCTGGCCGGGCTGATCCTCTACGTGCCGGCCAACATCTACCCCATCGCCACCCTGCCCATCGGCCTGACCCCCACGCGCTACACGGTGCTGGAGGGGGTCAAGGACCTCGTCCAGGCGCGCCTGCTGGGCTTGGCGGCGCTGGTCTTCACCGCCAGCTTCGCCATCCCCTTCCTGAAGCTGGCGGGGCTGAGCATCTGCGTGGCCCAGGTGCTGCGGCCCTCCAACCGTCGGCTGCGCGCCAAGACGCGTCTCTACCGGATCGTGGAGGAGATCGGCCGCTGGTCGATGGTCGACCCCTTCGTGATCGCCTGCTTCGTGCCGGTGACGCAGTACAACGCCCTGCTGTACGGTCGCGCCGAGACCGCGGCGCCCTTCTTCACCGCCGTGGTGGTGTTCACCATGATCGCCGCCGGCCAGTTCGACCCGCGCCTGATGTGGGACGCGGCCGCCAGGAGACGCGCTTGACCGATACGCCCCCCCGCACCGAGGCGCGCGAGACGCGCGGCCGCTGGCCGGGGATCGTCTGGGCCGTGCCGGTCGCGGCGTTGCTGATCACCGGCTATCTCGGCCTGCGCGCGCTGGCCCACCGGGGCCTGGACGTGCACGTCACCTTCCCCACCTCCGCCGGCGCCCAGGTCGGCGACACCAAGGTGATCTACCAGGGGGTGGAGGTCGGCCGCGTCACCAAGATCGACATCGACAAGGACGCCAAGCACGTCGACATGGTGCTGCGCATGACGCCCCGCGCCAAGGAAGGGCTGCGCACCGGCACCAAGTTCTGGCTGGTTGGGGCCAAGCCGAGCCTGACGGACGTGTCCTCGCTCAAGGCGGCGCTGGCCGGGGTGACCATCGGCGTGGCCCCGGGCCCGGGCGCCCCCACTCGTCACTTCGTCGGCCTGGAGTCGCCGCCGGCGGTGATCCCGGGCTCGCCCGGGCGCTACTTCAAGGTCAACGCCGAGCAGATCGGCTCCATGCGCGTCAACTCCAGCGTCTTCTACCACGGGCTGGACGTGGGCAAGGTGGCCGCCATCGACCTGGCCGGCCCGCAGACCTTCGAGATCACCATCTTCGTGGCCGCCCCCTACGACCGGCTGGTGCGGCCCGACAGCCTGTTCTGGATGGCCAGCCCCGTGGAGATCTCGCTGACGGGCGAGGGCCTGAGCACCCAATTCGCCCCGGCCAACGCCGCCATCGCCGGCGGGGTGGAGTTCAACACCCCCGCCGCCGCCGCCGCCTATCCCGAGAGCCCGGCCGGATCGGAGTTCGTGCTCTACGCCGACCGCGGCCGCGCCATAGCCGGCGGGCGCGGCCCCCAGGTGACCTACGACCTCGCCTTCTCCGACCCGGTGGGCGACCTTGACGAGGGCTCGCCGGTCAAGCTCGCCGGCCGCCAGATCGGCGCGGTGAAGTCGGTGGATTTCAGCCTCGACCCCGCCACCGGAAAGATCTCCCAACCCGTGCGGATCACCCTGCGCCCCCAGCGGCTCAACCTCACGGGCGGGGGACTGCCGTCGGAGATGGGCGATTGGCGCGCGGTGACGGACGCGGCCCTGGGCCGGCTCGTGGCCCACGGCTACCGCGTCAAGCTCGTGCAGAACCCGCCGCTGATCGGCCCGCGCTCCATCAGCATCGAGAGGGTGAAGGGCGCCCACGCCGCCGCGCTCGGCCATGGGGCGGACGGCGTCACCGTCCTGCCCACCGCCGCCTCCGGCGACGTGGCGGGGCTGGCGGACCGGGCGAGCGACATCCTCGACAAGGTGGACCAGATCCCCTTGGCGCAGATCGGCGACAACGTGCGCCGGCTCACCGCCAACCTGAACACGCTGACCGGATCGCCCAAGGTGAAGGACAGCCTGGACCACCTCGACTCCACCCTGAACCAGGTGGACGACATGCTGCGGCAGGTGAAACCGCAGGTGGGCCCCCTGGTCGCCAAGCTGAACACCGCCGCCGACGAACTCGGCAAAACCGCCGCCTCGGCCAACACCGTGCTGTCGGGCGAGGGCCAGACCCAGGACGCCAGCCTGCCGGGCGCCATACGCGAACTGACGGACGCCGCGCGCTCCATCCGGGCGCTGACCGACTATCTCGGCCGCCACCCGGAAGCGGTGCTCAAGGGCAAGGTGAAGGAATCCCGATGACCCGCCGCCTTCGCTCCATCCGGCGCTTCGTCGGTCCGGCCCTGCTGGCGGTGGGCGCGGCCGCGCTGGCCGGGTGCGGCTCCAGCCCGCCCACGCGCTTCTTCACGCTGGACGCCGCGCCCCCCGCCGCGCCCCCGACGCCGGCGGCGGCCATACCGCCCGTGCGGGTGGACGCGGTGCACATCCCGCCCGGGCTCGACCGTCCCGAACTCGTGCGCGAGACCGCCGCCAACGAGGTCAGGGTCAGCGATTTCGCCCACTGGAGCGCGCCCCTGGGCGAGCTCGCCCGGCGCACCCTCACCCAGGATCTGGCCGCGCGCCTGCCCGCGGGGGCCGTCACCTACCCGGACGCGCCCAAGCCCGCGAACGGCCGGGGCCTGGTGGTCGACATCCTCGTGGTCGGCCGCGACGGCGCCGGCCAGGCGGTGATGGACGCGGGCTGGACGTTGACCGCCGGCCGCACGGCCCCCGGGGCGCCGGCGCTCGCCTACACGGCGCGCACCCTGCGCGTCAGCGCCCCGGCCGCCGCCGGCCCCGGCGCGGAGGCGGCCGAACTCAGCGCCCTGCTCGGCCGGCTGGCCGACGCGATGGCGCAGGACCTCACCGCCGGCCGCTGACGCACGGCTCCGCTCCGTGCGTCGGCGCGGGGCCAAGCCTCAATTCGCAAAGCCGGTAACCTTCCGGCGCCCGGCGCGCTGTTGGATCGGCGCAGCGCCGGGTGCGGACGAAGTGATGACCAGGCTGCTCGCGGGCTGCGCGCTTTTCCTGACCCTGGCGGGCGGCCTGGCCGGCTGCGCCACGCCCGACCTGTCCGTCGCCTCCCGCCCGTTCGCCGGCCGCACGGTGGTGGTGACGGGCGCGTCCAGCGGCTTCGGGCGCGGCATCGCCCTGGCCATGGGCGCGCGGGGGGCCAACGTGGTGCTGGCGGCGCGCCGGGCCGACGCGTTGGAGAGCGCCGCCGCGCAGATCCGGGCCTCGGGCGGCGCGGCCCTGGCGGTCCCCACCGACGTCAGCCGGCCGGCGGACATGGCGCGCCTGGGCGAGGCGGCGGTCGCCCGGTTCGGGCGGGTGGACGTGTGGGTGAACGACGCGGGGGTGATCGCGCTGGGCCGCTTCGACGAGACTCCCCTGGCGGACCACGAGCGCGTGATCGACGTCAACCTGAAGGGGGTGGTGTACGGCAGCTACGAGGCCGTGCGGCGGTTCCGGCGTCAGGGCTTCGGCGTGCTGGTCAACATGGGCTCGGTGGAGAGCCGCACGCCCCTGCCCTACCAAGCCACCTACTCCGCCACCAAGCACGCCATACTCGGGCTGGACGAGGCCCTGCGCCAGGAGCTGCGGTTGAACGGCGACCGGGCCGTCAAGGTGGTCACCATCATGCCCTGGGGCGCCGACACGCCCATCTGGGACCACGCGGCCAACTATACGGGACGCGAGCCCCGGGCGCCCCTGCTGGACGGACCGAACCCCGTCGTGCGCGCCGTCATGTCCGCGGCCCTGCGCCCGCGCGCGCGGGTGGCGGTCGGCTGGAAGGCGCAGGCGGCGGTGTTCGGCGAAGGGATCGCGCCCGACCTCACCGAGCACGTGGCGGCCTCCGTCTACGACCACGTGCAGCTGCACGGCGCGCAGCCCGCCGCCGCCCCCGGCGAGGGAAACCTCTTCACGCCCGACCCGCGCGGCGTCACCGTCGACGGAGGTTTGCGCGCGCGCTGGCGCGAGGAGGACCGCCGCACCCCGGCCACGCCCGCTCCGGCCCCGCCCACTCCGGCCGCCGTCGACCCCGCCCCCCGGTGACCGGAGACCGCCCGTGCGCATCCACCACCTGAACTGCGGCAGCGACTGCCCCGTCGGCGGCCGCCTGTTCGACGGCGTCAGTTCCGGCCTGTTCGGGCGAGTGGTGTGCGCCGCCCAGCTGATCGAGACCGACCAGGGCTTGGTGCTGATCGACACGGGCTACGGCGTGCAGGACGTGGAGCGTCCGCGCGAGCGCACCAGCGGCCTGTTCCGCACCCTGCTCAACATCCGGTTCCGCCTGGAGGACACCGCCCTGCACCAGGTGCGCGCCCTGGGCTTCTCCCCCCGCGACGTGCGCCACATCGTGCTCACCCACCTGGACTTCGACCATGCGGGCGGGATCGAGGACTTCCCGGAGGCCCGCGTGCACGTGCTGGCGCGCGAGCGCGAGGCCGCCGAGCGCGAGCGGCGCGGCTTCATCGCGCGCCGCCGTTACCGCCCCGTCCAGTTCGACGAGGTGCGCGACTGGCGCGCCTACGCCGCCGGCGGCGAGCGGTGGTTCGGCTTCGACGCGGTGCGCGCCCTGGACGGCCTGCCGCCGGAGATCCTGATGGTGCCCCTGCCCGGGCACACCTGGGGCCATGCGGGAGTGGCGGTGGACACGGGCGCGGGCTGGGTGCTCAACGCGGGCGACGCCTACTTCTTCCGCGGCGAGATGGACGTGGAGCGCCCGCACTGCTCGCCGGGCCTGGCGGCCTACCAGCGCCTGATGGAGGTGGACCGCCCCCGGCGCCTGGCCAACCAGGCGCGCCTGCGCGAGCTCAAGCGCGATGCGGGCGCGGCCGTGCGGATCTTCTGCTCCCACGACGTGGTGGAGTTCGAGGACGCGCGGGGCGCGGCGCCCTAGCGCGCGGCTCCCGCGGCTGTGGCCGCCGGCCGGATCGACCGTCGCGGACGAGGCCCGCGGCCCGCTCCGCCTTGAGTTCGTCCGACCCGCCGCCCAAACTGGCGGGGGTTCGACGCGAGTGGAGTGTGGATGATCGGTCTCGTCTTCGCGGCGGCCCTGGGCTCGCCGCCGGGGCCGGCGCGGCTGCGTCTTCCCCACGTGTTCAGCGACCACGCGGTGGTGCAGCGCGGGCGTCCGTTGCACGTCTGGGGCTGGGACGCGCCGGGCGCGACGGTGCGGGTGCGGCTGCACGGCCAGAGCGTCGCCGACGCCGCCGACGAGCTGGGGCGCTGGAACGCCTGGCTCGCGCCTGAGGCGGCCGGCGGCCCCTACGAGCTGGAGGTGGACGACGGCCTGCGCCGGAGCGTCACCGTCCGCGACGTCATGGTCGGGGACGTGTGGTTCGCGTCGGGCCAGTCCAACATGGAGATGCCGCTGGCGGGCTTCCCCCCGACCGCCCACGTGAAGAACGCGGACGCGGAGATCGCCCGGGCGACCCTGCCCCGCGTGCGCCTGCTCAACGTGCGGCACGCCAGCAGCGAATATCCCCTGCGCGACGTGCAGGACGACTGGAGCGAATGCACCCCCGCCACCGCGGCCCGCTTCTCCGCCGTAGGCTATTTCTTCGCCCGCACCCTGGCGGCGCGCGAGGGCGTGACGGTGGGGGTGATCGACTCGACCTGGGGCGGCACCCCGGCCGACTCCTGGGTGTCCCTCGAAGGGCTGAGCGCGGACCCCGCGCTGCTGCCGGCGTTCGCGGCGCGCGCCCGGCTCGCCAGCAGCGAAGCCGACAAGGCGGCGATCCTGGCGGCCGAACGGCGGGAGGACGAGGCGGCCGCGCGCAAGGGCCTGCCCGCCCCGCATCACCCCTGGCGGCCGGACGAGGCGTCCTGGCGGCCGGCGGGGCTCTACAACGCCATGGTCGCCCCCTTCACCGGCTACGGCCTGAAGGGGGTGATCTGGTACCAGGGCGAAACCAACACCGATCCGCGCCGGGCGCCCGGCTACGAGGCCCTGTTCAAGGGGCTGATCACCGATTGGCGCCACGACTTCGCCCAGGGCGACCTGCCCTTCATCTACGCCCAGATCTCCAGCTTCGACTCGCCGGGCGAGGACTGGGGGCGGGTGCGCGACGCCCAGCGCCGGGCGCTCGCGCTGCGCGGAACCGCCATGGCGGTCACCACGGACGTCGGGGACCCGAAGAACGTCCACCCCGCCGACAAGCAGACGGTCGCCGCCCGGCTCGCCCTGGCGGCGGAGGCGACCGCCTATGGCGAGCCTGTGGCCTACCAGTCGCCGCTGTTCCGGCAGGTCACGGGCGCGGGGGCGCCCGGGGCGCTGCGCGTGTGGTTCGACAACGCCCGGGGCCTGACCACCCGCGGTGCGGCGCTGGCCGGCTTCGAGATCGCGGGCGAGGACCGCCGCTTCGTCCCGGCGACCGCGCGCCTGGACGGCGAGACGGTGGTGGTCTCCGGCCCGCCGCCGCGGCCGGTCTACGTCCGCTACGCCTGGAGCGACGTGGTGGCGGGCGGGCTGTACAACGCCGCCGGGCTGCCGGCCTCCACCTTCACATCCGAAGAGCGCATCGAGCCGTAGGAACCGAGCGGATCCGGCCGCTTCAGGGCGAGGCGCGCTCGACCACGTAGCCGGCCGGCTGCGGACGCCAGACGTCTCCCTTCAGGTGCTCCTGGAAGAACTCGCGCAGCCGCACGTTCGGCGCCGCGACGCCGGGCAGGCCGGCGACGGTTCGCCGCAGGGCGACCGCCTGGTCGGTGTCCACATCGTGGACCGCCCAGACGAGCACGGGGCAGCTCGCGGGGTCGTGCGAGCGCACCGCGAGCCTGCGGGCGAGCTGCGGGTCGCGCCCCGCGTCCGCGAAGGCGGACAACAGGTGCGGACGTACGGACGGCCAGCGCACCCCCAGGTACCTGCCGAACAGGTAGCGTTGCGCGATCAGCCGGTAGAACGGGGTGTCCGGCCCGAACTTGTCGGGCTGCACCACGTCGAGGATCGCGGTCCTGCAGGCCGGGAGGGCGGCCACGTACCGGGCCGACTCACGCCAGGGCTCGTTGCGCGACATGGCGCGCCCCCGGTCGATCACGACCGCGTGGAAGACGAGCAGGGCCGCGCACGCGAGGCCGGCGGCGGCGGCGGCGCGGGGGCCGAGCCGTCCCAGAACCGCCTGGTACAGGGCCGCCAGCAGCACCCAAAGGGCGGGCGCCGCCGTGAGCACGTTGCGGTCGGACAGGGAGGGCGCGAACAGCAGGCTCACGGCGACCCCGCCCAGGTACAGGGCCGCCAGCACGAAGGCGCACACGCCCACGAGCCAGGAGCGGTCCGCGTCCGACGTCGACGCCAGGTCCGAACGCCGCTCCCCGCGACGGCGCGTCGCCAGGATCGCCCAACCCACGAACAGGCCGGCGACGGCCACGCGCGCGGCCCCTCCGATCCCGAGCCTCCAGATGTCGTACAGCACCGCCAGGAGGGTGGCCGGGTCCTTGCGGAACCAGAGGTGCTGCAGGTTCTCGTGGGTGTGGCCGAGCAGGAAGTGGACGTAGGCCACCTCGCCCAGCGCCACCACCAGGCCGGACGCCGCCAGCGCCGCCCGCAGCCGCCAGGACGGCAGGCTGACGATCAGCGCCGCCGTCAGCGCTCCGAACCCGAGCAGGCCGTAGAAGTGCGTCCCGGCGTCCAGCGCGCCCGCGGCGGTCAGCGCCGCCCAGCTCGCCCAGGGCCGGGCGCATCCTTCCCGCACCCGGCGACGCAACCGCAGCGCCAGGCCCAGCATAGTAGCCGCCAAGAGGAGGCACAGGCTGTAGTTGCGGATGTTCTGGGACTGGACGAACCAGAGCGGCGAGGTGGCGGCGACCGCGGCCGCCCAGGTCCTCGCGGAAGGGGTGAACAACCGCCGCGTCGTCCACCAGAACACCGCCACGGACGCGACTGCGAGGATCGCGCTCAGGCTCCTCAGCGCGGCCTCGCCCAGCCCGAACAGCCGGGACCAGCCGTAGAGCAGCAGGTAGTAGGCGGGAGGCTGGGTGTCGGTCAGCGCCCGGCCGAGCACCTGGGCCGGGCCGCCGTGGTGGTCGATCAGGAACAGGGTGAACAGCTCGTCCGTCCACCACCCGGAGGCGGACAGGCCGACGAAGGCGCCCAGGCACGAGGCTGCGGCGACGGCGGCGATCGTCCACTCCGAAACCCGGCGGACGCGCGCGGCGGTCAGGATGGGCGCGGCGGACGCGGGCGCGGAGTCGGCGTGAAGGTCGAGGCTCATCGATCCGGGCCTGTGCGGGAGCCGGGGGGCGCCCGCCCGCACACCGCCAGGGCCGTGAGCGCGTAGATCAGCGCGCTGTCGACCAGGTCCTGGGGGGTGGGCCGCCAGCGGGGGAAGCCCGTGGTGATCGCCGGTATCCCCTGGGCGTTGAACACGTTGTGGTCGCGCCACATGCTCGAATAGACCGGGTCGGCCAGGGCGACCGGGTGGCCACGGGCGAGGCGGGTGGCCGCGTCCACCGCGGCGACCAGGGGCGCCACGGCGTGGTCCTGCGCTTGCGCCCCGTGCCGCACCACCACGGGGTCGACCTCGCACGGTCCCACCCCGGCGTCGCGCAGGGCCGCCTCCAGCGCGCGCTGCACCTGCGCGGCGCGCTGGCGGGGGTTGAGGCCGACCTCGAAGTACAGGTTCACCCGCTCGGTGCCGGCCCCGAAGGCGTGGGGCACGCCGCCCCGCACCGCCGCGAGCTGCGACTTCGGCCGGGCCACGCCGCCGGGCGTTTCGTGGACGGCCGCCGCATCCCACCACCGGCTGAAGGCGTGCAGCGCGTCCGTCGCGCGGCCGATGCGGTAAAGGGGGTTGGGATGGTCGCCCGCCTGCTCGGGATGCTGCAGCAGAGGGGTGAACACCCCCTCCCCCGACAGCCGGATGCGGAACACCGCGTACCCGCACCCCACCCAGGTCAGGCCGAAATCGCAGCCCTCCGCGGCGATGGCGTAGTCGGGGGCGACGCCGCCGTGGTGGAACAGATACTGGGCCCCGATGTCCTTGCCGAGGTAGGCGATCCCCCGGTTCTCCTCCATCGGCTCCGGCCCGATCTCCCCCGGGCAGGCGGTGAGGTACATGCGGCCCGCCAGGTCGTAGCCGGCGCGCTTCAGCGCCTTGGCCGCGATCAGGAAGCAGGCCATGGGCCCGCGGTCGTTGACGATCGGGCGCCCGTGCAGCCGGCCGTCCTCCAACCGGCAGGAGGTCCATTCGGGATCGGCGAGGGTCTGCGGGCCGAACTGGTAGGCGTCCAGGTCCGGGTCCCGGGTCGGGCTCTCCGTATCGAGGTGGGCGGTGAACAGCAGGTTGCGGCCGTCGCCCCGGCCGCCGTGCACGCCGATGATGTTGCTGCGCTCGGGGACGGCGCCCACGCGGCGGGGCGCGAAGCCTTCCCGGAGCATCCAGTCGAACACGTGGTCGCCCGCCGCCTGCTCACCGCCGGGGGGACTGGGGATGTTGCCGAGCGCCAGGGCCAGCGCGACCAGCTCGTCCCGGTCGATCGCCGCGGCCAGGGCGGCGCGGTCGGCGTCGCCGACGGGAACGGGAACGGGCGCAGGATCCGACATCAGCCGGCGTCCCGCGCCGCCGCGGCGGACGACCAGGCCGCGACGACCTCCGCGCTCGTGGTCAGGATG
Organism: uncultured Caulobacteraceae bacterium; assembly: GCA_964235945.1. Classification (GTDB taxonomy): domain Bacteria; phylum Pseudomonadota; class Alphaproteobacteria; order Caulobacterales; family Caulobacteraceae; genus JASLDZ01. The sequence continues at coordinate 109,543 of CAXSDV010000002.1, read as the reverse complement.
GCGGTGTTCAGGGCCATGATCCGCAGGCCGGCCGCGTGCAGGTCGCGGTCGTAGGCGGCGCAGGCGTCCGCGGCGACGAACACGTGGAAGTCGCGGTGGAAAGCGTCGGCCGTCGTTTGGGCGACGCAGCACTCGGTGGTGAGCCCGCAGGCGACCAGCGTGTCCACCCCCAAGCCGCGCAGGCGCGCCTCCAGGTCCGTCCCGTAGAAGCCGCTGTAGCGCGTCTTGCGGACCACCTCCTCGCCGGGGGCCGGACGGGGCCCGCTGAAAGCCGAGCCCCGCGCGCCCGCCCGGCACAGGACGGCGTCCACCTCGGGGTCGCCGCCCGTTCGGCGCATCCGCTCCCTCCAGGCGGGCGAATCGGTGGCCGACTCGGTGAACAGGCCCACGAACACCACGGGCGCGCCCGCCGCCCTCGCCGCCTCCGCCAAGCGCCCGGCCGCCGCCAGGGCGGCGGGAACGGCGACCATGTCCACCGAAGCGCCCAAGGCGCCCTGCGGTTCGGCGAAGTCCACCTGCATGTCGATCACCACCAAGGCGGTGCGGGAGGGTGCGATCCAACCGGCCAGGCCGGCGGCGGGGTCGGGCGCCGGCGTCACGCGTAGGTCGCCCGCAGGCCGGGCAGGATCTCTTCGCCGAACATGGCCAGCCCCTCGGCGTAGTCGGGGAAGATCAGCATCAGCCCGTCCAGCCGGCAGTCGTCGACGAAGGCTTCGATCTTCTCGGCGCAGGCGCCGGGCGAGCCCGAAACCGTGTGGGTCATGAAGGCCCCCTGCCGGGCCGCGGCGGCGTCCAGCCCGTCGGCGGGCACGCCCCAGCTGCGCAGCATGGACAGGATCGCGCCCATGTCGGCGCCTGCGGCGTAGCGGGCGACCCGGGCGTCGGCGTCGGCGTCCGTTTCGCCGTGGACGACCGTGCACATGGCGTAGGTGCGGATGGTCCGGCCCAGCTCCGCCGCCATCCGCTTGGCGCGCAGGGAGGAGTCGCGCCGTTCGGCGGGCGTGCCGCCGCCGATGAAGCAGGCGTCCGCCTCGCGCACGGCGAACTGGAAGCCCCGGTCGCTCATGCCCGCGCAGATCAACTCGGGCCGCGGGCGCGACACGGGCGCCGGCTTGGACCGGCAGTCCTTCAGGGTGAAGAAGCGTCCGGCGTGGTTCACCGCCTCCTGCGCCCACAGGCGCTTGACCACGGCGGTCCACTCCTCGGTCAGGGCGTAGCGGTCGTCGTGGTCGAGCGCGTCGTCCCAGGCGCCCATCTGGTCGAACTCGCTCCTGTAGGCTCCCGCCACGATGTTCAGGCCGGCGCGCCCGCCGGAGATGTGGTCCAGGGTGGCGATCATCTTGGCGGCGACGGCGGGGTTCTGCAGCAGCGGGTGGATCGTCGCCCAGATGCGCACGTGGCGGGTCGCCTCGGCGACGGCCGCCATCATGGTGACCGATTCGAGCGAGGCGCCCCAGTGGTCGGTCTCGCCGCCGAAGCCGCGGAACTTGCTCATGGACATGACGAAGTCCAGGCCCTGGCGGTCGGCGATCACCGCGGCCGCGCGGTTCTGCGCCCAAAGGTCGTCCAGCGGGGGCGTGCTGCTGGAGATGATCCAGCCCCCGGCGGCGACCGGCAGGAAGACGCCGAAGTCCTTGCCCCGCGACGCGGCGTTCGGCACGCGCCCTCCTCCCTCAGGCGACGTCGCGGACGAGGTCGGCCGCGCTCATGTCGGCCGTCGCAGCCCCGGCCGGCCTCCTGGGCGGCCGCATCAGCAGGGCGGCCACGAACACGAGGCCGATGGCGGCGGCGAACAGGTCGAAGGTCGGCGCGAAACTTCCCAGCCGGTCGCGCATGAAGCCGCCGATGAACGGGCCCAGCGCGGCCGGAGCCCCCACGAGGCAGACCAGGGAGAAGATCTCCAGGTTGCGCCCGCGCCCGTAATAGTTGAGCAGCAGCATGGTCGTCGCCAGCGCCGTCAGGCCGAAGCCCGTACCCGTGCCCAGGGCGTAGAGCATCATCAGCGGCACGGTGCGGGCCACCGACAGCGCGACCAGCCCCACCGCCAGCATCGCCTGGGCGCCGACCAGCAGCCATCGCGGGTCGATGCGGTCGCCCAGCAGCCCGCCGCCCAGGCGCGCCAGGGTCTGCATCAGCGACTCGAAGCTCAGCATGGCGGCCGCCAGCACCGCCCCCGCGCCCAGCTCGCCCAGGTGGGCGACCGACAGGCTGGCCACCGTCACCCCGGCCAGGAGGTGGCTGAAATAGGCGGCCAGCAGCACCCAGAACTGCGGCGTGGACACCGCTTCGCCCACCGTCCAGTCCACGGAGGTCCGGTGGACGCGCGACACGCCGGACAGCGCCTTGATCTCCTGGGCGAGCACGGCGTCCGTCGCCTTGGCGATGCGCTCCAGCCACCGACGGTCGCCCACGAGCGCGGTGCAGGCGACGCCGACCGCGACGGAGACCGCGGCCTGGACCCGCCAGTAGGGGCGCCAGTCGCCGCCGGTCGCGTGCATCGCCGCAAGCACCATGAACGGGCCCGCGACGCCGCCCAGCGATCCCACGGTGAAGTAGAGGCCGAAGGGCAGGCCGCGCTTCCTGAACAGGATGGCCAGGAGGTGGGTGCCGGGGATCAGCGCCATCATCTGGTAGGCCACGCCGCAGAGCGAGGTCCCCAGGAAGTAGACGGGCAGGCCGTGCGCGGCGCCCAGGCACAGGAAGCCCGCCGCCATCAGCGCCGAGCCGATCAGTATCGTCGCGCGCACCCCGATCTTGCGGATGGTCAGGGCCGGCAGCCAGGAGGACGCCCCGCACAGCGCGCCCAGGAAGGTGAAGCCCAGAAAGGCGTCGGCGTAGCTCCACCCCAGGTCCTTGATCATCGCCGGCAACACCACGCCCAGCGACGAGAAGGTGGAGGCGGTGATCAGGAACAGGAGCAGGCTCAGCGCGCCCAGCAGCACCCAGGCGCGCGTCGTCGGCCTTTGCGCCGGGCCTGCGTCCGGCCCCGGCGGGCTCGTCTCGGGGGTCGACATCGAAGCGGTCCTCGCTCCCGCCGGGGCGGGTCGGTCGGGTCTCAGAAGCTCCGCGACACCTTGATGCGCCACTCGCGGCCGATGCTGGGCAGGGCGCCCAGGTTGGCGTAGCTGTCGGCGTCCGGGGTGAAGTAGAGCGTGTCGAACAGGTTATCGACGTTGGCGCTCACCGTGTAGGGGCCGTAGGCGTAGAAGCCCGACAGGTTCGCCAGCCAGTAGGCGGGATAGCGGATCGGGTCGGGAACCAGGGTGGAGGTTCCCGTCACGTGGGTGGCCCCGAAGGTCGCGCCCGCCCGGCCCCAGTCGTAGGCGTCGCTGGTGTAGGTGGCGTAGGTGCTGACCACCGAATGGGGGATGATCGAGTAGGCGTAGTCGCCCGGGCGCACGCCGGAGAAGTCGAAGCTGGCGTAGGCGCCGCCGAACCCGTCCTTGGGGGCCACCCCGAACAGGTAGGCGGGCAGGTAGACGAAGCTGTGGTCCGGCCCTTTGACCTCCGTGTGCTGGATGTCGCCGGAGAAGGTGAAGCTCAGGTTGCGCGTGGCGACCCAGCGCGCTTCCAGCTCGAACCCCTGCGAGCGCGTGCCCTGGACGGTGGTGACGCCCGGCCCCTGCTGCAGCTCGGTGCGGTCCTGCCGGTAGATGGAGAAGGCGCCCACCAGGTGGTTGTGCAGCTCCGCGAACTTCAGCCCCGCCTCGGCCAGGTGCGAGGCCGAGAGGTAGCCGTCGTTTGCGATGACCGCCGTGGGCACGTCGCTGGCCTGGCCGATCTCCAGCGCCGATTGCCGGTCGTAGGTGGCGTAGGGGATCAGGCCGTAGGGCAGCTTGTAGGTGGCGCTCACCGTCCAGGAGCCGGCGCCCTTGCCGCTCGAAGCGTAGGCGGGCTCGAAGGGCTCCACCCCCCGGTCGTCGGAGCGCACGTCATACTCGTCGTAGCGCCCGCCCAGGATCAGGTCGAGCTTGCCGACCGCGATGTCGGTGGTGAGGAAGACGCCGCCGTCGCCCACGTTGGAATGGACGTCGTTCTCCCATTGCAGGCCCTGCTGGCCGCGGTCGTCCGTCGAGAACGGGCTGTCGATGATGTCGTTGGCGCTCGCGCCCGCCGCGATGTCGCGGCGGTCGAGCGCGATGACCCCGCTGTTGAAGCTCTCGCGCTTGTGGCCGTGGGTGTAGCGCCAGGACGCGCCCACGAAGCTCTTGGTCGTGACCCGGCCGTTCGCGAAGCTGCCGGCGAAATCGTAGATCGCCCGCGCCTCCAAGATGTAGGACTGGTAGGACCCCGGGAAACCGTAGCTGACGAAGCGCTCGTTGTTGAGGGCGTCGTAGAACACTTGGAGCTTGAGGTCGCTGGTGGGGCCGAGCTTCTTGGCCAGGTCGGCGTAAACCGTATAGGTGGTCGTGCGCGAGAAGTCGGCGTTGCTGATGTAGACGGTGCGCGGATCGAGCTTGGTGGTCCCCACGCCCGTGTCCAGGCTGTGCGAGGGGCTCAGCCCCTGGGCGTTGCAGCCCAGGGAGATGGCGGGCACGCAGTAGAGCGGGTGGGTGCCGAAGGGGTAGGCGCCGCCCAGTTCGCCCGGCTCCAGCCGCCCGTCGCCGTTGATGTCCTGCACCGAGGTGTCGCGGCCGGTGACGTAGGTGCGGTGGTCGATCAGGTCCTGGGTGAGCCGGTTCCACCCGGGCGTCTGCACGTCGCCGTCCGAGTGGTAGACCATGGCGTCCAGCGAGGTGGTCCAGCCGTCCGGCAGCCGGAAGTCGGCCGACAGCTCGGCGGTGTCCCGCTTGGGGTATATGCCGCGGTAGTAGCTGTGGCTGTCGTCCGCGTCGAGGTAGGCGTACACGCCGCCCTGCGCCGGGCCGAGCGTGACCGGGGCGCCGCCCTGCAGGGTCACGTCCTTCTTGGAGTAGCTCCCGTAGGTCACGTCGACCTCGCCCGTGGGGCGGGTCGGGAGCCGGCCGTCGACCACCGCGCTCTTGGGGGTGAAGTTGACGAAGCCGCCGACCTTGCCCGCGCCGTAGATCGGCGTGGGCGGCCCGCGCACCACGTCGAGCCGGGCGGCGTCGCCCACGGGCGTGGCGTAGGTGCCCCGGTTCTCGACCCGCTTGAAGCCCTGGAAATAGTTCTCCGCCAGCGTGCCGCGCACGTTGAGCGACCCGGGCACGCCGTAATAGCTGGCCGTGTAGCTGGAGGGGCTGATGGCCACCAGCCGGTCGAGGTCGGTCACGCCGTAGCGGTCCAGCGTGACGTCGCTGACGGCCGTGGCCGAGCGGGGCGTTTCCAGGAGGGACTTGTCCAGGCCGAACACCGTGCTGTCGGGCCGGGTCTCGATCAGCCGCACGGGATCGCCGGTGACCACGATCTCGGGCGACGGCGCGGGTGCGGGGGCCGCGGCCTGACGCGCCAGCCCCTCGGTCGGCGCGCAGAACGCGACGCCCAGTGCGGTGAAGCCGACCAAGCGGGCGAGTTTGTTCATCCTGCCCCCTCCGCCGCTCCGCCCGATCCCTCGGCCGCCCCGGACCGCTGCGAGACTCCTCGTCGACCTTGGCTGCAATGATCGTAAACGTGGCCGGTCGGATTTGACAGCCGACGCGTGCGCGGCCGCCTCAGGACCGAACGCAACGCCGGGAACCCGGGGAGCGCCGGCGGGCCCGGCGTCGTGCTTACGCGAGCGCCGCCTCGCGACGCCGGCCCATGAAGTCGAGATGGGAGGGCAGGTCCGCGACCTGCTGCGTCACGCCGCGTGAGACTTGGGCCAGGAAGCGGGCGAGGTCCGCGTCCGCGAGACCGTCGGCCAGGGGCGACCAGGCTTCGGGCGCGACCCCCTGCCCCGTCATCACCTGAAGCCATCCCGGCTCGGTGAACAGCTCCTCGCCCTCGCTCAGCAACCGGCCGCCCGCCCTGAACTGGCGCAGCTTCTCGGCCAATTCGTCGGGGATCGCAGCCTCGCGGCGGCGGCGCCAGAACGGCTCCTCCCGGGCGTTGGCGTGGTAGTGCAGGATCAGGAAGTCGCGGATGCGGTCGAGTTCGGCGTGCGTTTGGCGGTTGTAGGCGTCGCGCGCGGCGGGATCGGGCCTGCGGCCGGGGAACAGCGTGAACAAGCGCCCGATCGCCGACTGGACGAGGTGGATGCTGGTCGACTCCAGCGGTTCGAGGAAGCCGGACGCCAGCCCGACCGCGACCACGTTGTGCTCCCAGAAGCGGCGGCGCTTGCCGGCGGTGAAGCGCAGCGGACGCGGCTCGCCCAGGACCTCGCCGTCCACCGCGCCCAGCAGGCGCGCGGCGGCCTCGTCGTCCGACAGGTCCTGCGAAGCGTAGACCAGCCCGTTGCCCACCCGGTGCTGCAGCGGGATGCGCCACTGCCATCCGACCGGGCGGGCGGTGGCGCGCGTGAACGGCGGCAGGGACCCGTCGCCCGCGGAGGGCGCGGCCACCGCCCGGTCGCACGGCAGCCAGCGCGACCAGTCCTCGTAGCCGACGCCCAGGGTCTCGCCGATCAGCAGCGCGCGAAAGCCCGAGCAGTCGATGAAGAAGTCGCCTTCGACCACGCGGCCGTCGTCCAGCACCAGCGCCTGGACGGCGCCTTCGTCCGCCCGGCGGACGGACGCGACCCGGCCCTCCGTGTAAACCGCGCCGCCCGCTTGGCTCACCCGGCGCAGCAGGGCGGCCAGAAGCAGCGCGTCGAAATGGTAGGCGTAGGCGAGGTCGGCGTCGGCGTCGCCCGTGCGGCCGAACCGGCCCTCCCGCGCCGCGCGCGCGGTGGGGATGTAGGCGTCGAGAGGCTCCGCGACGCCGGCCGCCCGGCCGCGCAGCCAATAGTGGTGAAACGGCGTCACGCCCAGGCCGCGCCCCACCGGTCCGAAGGCGTGCATGTAGCTGCGACCCGGTTCGAGCCAGTCCGCAAACTCGATCCCGAGCTTGTAGGTGCCCTGGACGGCGGCGAGCAGCTTGTCCTCGTCGAGCCCGAGCGCGCCCGTGAGCAGCCTGATCTGCGGGATGGTCGCCTCGCCCACGCCGACCGTACCGAGGGTCTCGGAGGCCACCACCTCGATGCGGGTGGCGGGAGGCGTGAAGCGGACCAGCATGGCCGCCGTGATCCAGCCGGCCGTCCCACCGCCGAGGACCACGATCTTACGCAAAGGTTCGACCATGCCCGGTCCTGAAAAACCCGCCGCCGGCGCGAGGCCGACGGCGGGATGGAGACTTCAGAACTTGTAGGAGGCCCCGGCCAGGAAGCGCCGTCCATAGTCCTGGGAGTCGATGATCAGGCCGCTGCCCCCATCCTGGGTGACGAAGGGCTCGCTGGTCAGGTTCTGCGCCTGAACCAACAGGCTGACGCCCTTCATCCAGCCCCGCTGGAACTCGTAGCCGATCTGCGCGTCGACGATGGTCTCGGCGCGGGCGGCCCGGTTGGTCGCTCCCGGCCCGAGGGAGATCACCTCCGCCAGGAAGCCGGAACGGTAGCGCATGCTGCCGCGCACCGAGAGCCCCGCCTTCTCGTAGAACACCGTACCGTTGGCCACGTGCTTGGACAGGCCGGGGAGCGGCTGCGAGGGCGTGCCCGGATTCCCCGTGATCGTGGAGGCGGTGTAGGAGTAGCTTCCCAACACTCCGAAGCCGTCGAGCCTGGGCGTGAGGATGTGCAACGGCAGTGTCGCCGAAACTTCCGTGCCGTAGATGTTGCCGCCGGTGCCGTTCACCGGCTGGGTGACCACGCCCATGGTCGTGGCCGGCATCGCCCCGTAGGTGGGCGAGTTGGCGAAGTCGAACAACACGCTCGAGTCGTAGATGTAGTTTTCAAGATACTTGTAGAAAGCGGCCACCGCAAAATAAGCGTCTCGCGCGAAATAGTGCTCGAACGACACGTCGCCGCCGTCGGCGACCCAGGGCTTGAGGCGGGCGTTTCCGCCGCTGGCCGTGAAGTAGGAGTTGTAGGGGTTGGTGGACGAGACCATGGCCGGATTGGTTCCGACCTGGAACGAAGCCTTGAGCTGGTCCATGCGCGCCCTCGCCAGCGTTCTGGAGGCGCCGAGGCGCAGCACGTTCTGCTCGTCGAACCGCAGGCTCGTGTTCACGCTGGGAAGGAAATCGAGATAGGTGAGGCCGCCGTTGTTCACCAAGGGCGTGCCGCTCAGGTTGGAATAGCTGTCCGAGCTCTGGTCGGTATAGACCACCTGCAGGCCGGCGTTGCCGGTGATCTTACCCAGACTCGTGGGCACGTCGTAGTCGTACCGGAGCCAGCCGGTGGAGACGTCCTCCGTGAGCGTCCAGGTGCTGTACTGGGTCAGCACGTTGGCGGCGGTCAGCTTGGTCAACACCCCGTCGTTGATCAACGCCTGCGGATCGTAGCTGACCTGACCCGGGATACCGAGATAGGAGAGCGGGGTCGTGCCGATGTAGTCTTTCGCGGGCACGGCGACGCTGGTGCTATGTGTGGGGTCGTTGATGTTGGCGGTGGCCGCCAGGAACAACGCGATCGGCACGTAGGACTTGTCGCGCGCAGTATAGTTGGCGCCCAGCTCGATGGAGTTACCGTTTCCGAGGTCGCGCGATATGCTGCCGCGCAGGGCGTAGAGCTCGTCCTTCACGTGCGGCTGGCTGAAGAAGCCGTCCTGGCCTCCCGGAACCGCCCCGTCGCGCGGGCCGTCCGCCCAGCCCTGCGGGCTGGTGATCTTGATCAGATTCGGATCGGCGTAGTTGAGGGTGGGGCTGAACTTGGTGATCCCGTCCGACTGGGTCTGGAAGCCGAGGGTGTCGTACGGGCCGTTGTTGACCCCGCGCGAAGTGCCCGAATAGGTCTCGATGTCGGTGTCGACGCGCGAGACGCGCGAATAGCTGATGTCGCCCACCAGCGTCCAGCCGTCCGACTGGTACTTGGTGTTCCAGCCCGTCGAGAGGATCTTGGCGTTGCGCTCGATGTACTCGTTGCGCACCACGCCTTTAACGTCGTCCCAGACGCCCTTGGTGATCGAGTCGCCCGTGGTCGTGTACCCGGGCTCGAGGATGGCGTTGCCCCAGTAGAGCGGAAGTTCGATGCCGCGCAGCTGCTGCGCTTCTCTGAAGTGGCTGTAGAAGAAGTCCAGGGTCGAGGTCAGGTGCTCGGTCGGCCGCCACTCGACCGTGCCGACCACGCCGGTGCGCACGAGGTCGTTGGACTGCACGTAGGGCTTGGCGCCGCCGAGTATGTACTTGCCCTGCGCGTCGGCGAACTCCGGCCTCGTCTTATAGGTGCCGTCCGCCTGCAGGGTTCCGTACGTGGCGTTGTTGCCATCGAAGGTCGGGTAACCCCAGGCGTTGTATCGCTCGAACTGGCTGGGCGAATCCGACCGGGCGAATCCGACGGTCACACCGAGCTTGTTGTCGAAGAACTGGTCGATGTAGGTGCCGCTCACCCGGTAGCCCGTATCGGTGCTTTCCGCGTTGAGCGCGCCCTTGGTCACGCCCTCGCCCCGGGCGCTGAGGGACACCACGCGCTTGCCATACTCGAGCGGGCGGATGGTGCGCAGGTCGATGGTGCCGGAGATGCCTTGCCCGATCAGGCCGGCGGTGGGGGTCTTGTAGACCACGACCTGCCCCAGCAGTTCGGAGGGGTACTGGTCGAACTCCACCGCGCGGTTGTCGTTGGTGGTGACCTGTTCGCGCCCGTTGAGCAGGGTGGTGGAGAAGTCCGGGGAGAAGCCGCGGATGCTGATCACCTGGTCGCGGCCGTCCACACGCTGGGCGGTCACGCCCGGCAGGCGCGCGATCGACTCGGCGATCGAGTTGTCAGGAAGCTTGCCGATGTCTTCGGCCGATACGCTCTCCAGGATCTGGTCGGCGCTGCGCTTGGTGCGGATCGCGCTGGTCAACGAGGCGCGGAAGCCGGTCACGACGATGGCGGGCGCTTCGTTGTCGGGCGGAGCGGAAGCGTCCTTCCGGGCGATCGGGCCGCCGCCCACGTCCTGGGTCGGCAACTCGGTGCTGCCGCCCGGCGTCTTGGTGGCCTGCGGATTGGACGTGCTGGGCGGACCGACGGACGGGCCGTAGCTCTGAACCGCCTTCTTGTCGGCGGCGGCCTTCGCCGCCGCGGCGGACTGGGGCTGGGCGGGGTCGGCCTGGTCGGCCGCTTGCTGACGGGCGGCCGCCGCCGTCGCCGGCGCGATGGCCAGCAGCGCTATGCCGACGGCGCGCAGGCTCACCGAACCCAGGGCGCGCCGGCCCACGCTTTGCGCAACCTGACCGGTCGCGCCGAAATGCACGGAATCGCGCTTGAGGAATTGCAAAACGTCTCCCCTCCCAAGATGCGCCCGTATTTTTACGGATCGCGTTATGTGCAATCGTTTACATCGCTAGCCGGACCAAGTTCAAGGGGCGGCTGGCGCTGGATTACCTTTTCGTAGGAAAGTGGTGATCGCGCAATGTCGCTTACCTGGGGCGCGAGGTCGCAGCGTCCAGCCAGGCTTGGTGAGGGGGCGCCGCGCCGGCGGCGCCGGCGACCGCGTCCGCCAGGCTCGCCAGCCGCGCGGCGGCCGGGACGTGGGGCCGCTGGTCGACGAGCGGCGCCCAGCGCTCGGGCGTCACGTCCTGGCCGACCAGCACGGACAGCCAGTTCGCGTTCTGGAACAGCTCCGAGCCGTAGGCGACGAGCCGCGCTCCCGCCCGGAACTGATCGATGCGGTAGGCCAGCGAGGGGGGGATCGCCATGTCGCGGCGTCCTCGCCAGAACTCGCCGTCGCGCCGCTGGTTGGCGTGGTAGTGTAGGATCAGGAAGTCGCGAATGCGCTCGTACTCCTCCCCCGTCAGCCGGTCGTATTCGGCCGCCGCCAGCGGGTCGGGATCGCGGTCGGGAAACAGGGCCAGGAAGCGCGCGATCCCCGTCTGCACCAGGTGCAGGCTGGTCGACTCGAGCGGCTCCATGAAGCCCGCGGCCAGCCCCAGCGCCAGGCAGTTGCCGCGCCAGAAGGCGCGCCGGCGCCCGGTGGTGAAGCGCAACACGCGCGGCTCGCCCAGCGCCTCGCCCTCGAGCGCGCCGAGCAGAACGCCGTGGGCGGCGTCCTCCGACAAGTGCTCGGCGCAGAAGACCAGGCCGTTGCCGATCCGGTGCTGCAGGGGGATGCGCCAGCGCCAGCCGGCCGGGTGCGCCGTGGAGCGGGTGTAGGGATCGCGCGGTCCGGTGGGCGCGCAGCCTACGGCGACGGCCCGGTCGCAGGGCAGCCAGCCGCTCCAGTCCTCGAAGGGAACCTGGAGCGCGCGACCCAGCAGCAGGGAGCCGAAGCCGGTGCAGTCGATGAAGAAATCGCCGGCGACCCGGCGCCCGTCCGCGAGGCGCAGCGCCGCCACCGACCCGGCCGCATCCAGCTCGACGTCGGCGATGCGGCCCTCGGTGCGGACCACGCCGCGCGCTTCCGAGTAGGTGCGCAACATGCGGGCGAAGAGTCCGGCGTCCAGGTGATACGCGTAGTCGAAAGTGGACATCACGCTGCGGGGGTCGGCGGACGGATGGGCGAAGCGGCCGCGTTCCGCCAAGGCGGCGGCGGTCGAGTACGCCTCTAGACGACCGGCCCCCCCACGCCGCCGCTCGCGCAGCCACCAGTGGTGGAAGGGCACAGGGTCGAAGCCGATGCCGTAGGTCCCGAAGGGATGGAAGTAACTGTCGCCCTCGCGCGTCCAGTCCACGAACTGGATGCCGAGCTTGGCGGTGGCGCCCGTCTCGCGCATGAGCGTCGCTTCGTCGATGCCCAGGCCCTGCAGGAACAGCTTGATGGGCGGGATGGTCGCCTCGCCGACGCCCACCGTGCCGATCTCGTCCGATTCGACCAGTTCGACCGAGCACCCGCCTCGAAGCGCGTTGGCGAGGGAGGCGGCCGCCATCCAGCCCGCCGACCCGCCGCCGGCCACGACGATACGGCGAAGCGCGCGGTCGGCGCTCACGTCCTCAGCGACCCGGACAGCATGGTCTTGAGCCGGCGCAGCAGGTCGGGCGTCATCGCCCCGAACACGCCGCGCGCCGGTTCGGGCAGGTGCGCCATGGTGTCGCCGTTCGCGCCGAAGATGTAGTGGTCGAACAACACCCGCCAAGCGTCCCTCTCGGTCTCGGGCAGTTCGCGCAAGGTGAGCAGAGCGTGGAACAACGTCAGCAGCGGCGTCATCAGATGGTCGGGGCCGTCGCGCCACCAGAAGTTCACCATCGCCCCGACGGGATCGAGGGACTCCACGTGGTGCCACCACAGGCTCGGCACGTAGATCGCGTCGCCCGGTTCCAACTCGGCGACCAGCGCGGCCTCCATCGCCTGGCGAAAGCGCGGAAAGCGGTCGAAGTCCGGCCGGTGAAAATCCACAAGGCTGGTGGACTGACCCGCCAGGGTGAAGTCGAGCGGGCCCACGTACAGGTTGGCGACCTGATCGGTGGGAAACAGGGTGAAGCGCCGTCGCCCCAGCACGGCGCAGGCGAGGTTCTGCGGCACGTCCCAGTGCGCCGCGGTGCGGGCGCGCCCGCCCAGCCACAGGGAGACCAGCATCTCGCGGTTCCGCTCCAGCAGCGGCATGGGCAGGTCCGCCATCAGGTCCGGCGCGTGCTTGCCGACGGGGATGCCGCCCGCATAGGCGCAGAAGGCGGCCGGATCGTCCCGGTGGGCGAGCAGGTAGTCCAGCAGGTCGGCCAGCGGCACGGTCCGGCGCTCGTGGTTGAAGCCGGACAGCTCCTCGTCATAGCCGAAGCGACCCTCGATGGCGGGGGCGCCGAACCAGGCCTGGACGGGCGGTCCGGGAGGGCGCGCCTTGAGATAGCCGGCCAGGGCCTCCGGCGAGCGCCGGGCCGCCGCCACGGCCGGCCAGTGGTCGACCAGCCGCTTGAGCACCACCGGCCGTCCGGCGGGCACGATCTCGCCCTCGAACCGCTCGCGCGTCACGCCGTCGAGCACGGCCACCGACGGCGTTCCCGGCCACATGCTCCGCGCTCCCGAGCGGCCTAGCGGCCCGCGATCTCGACCCGGGCCGTGTGCGGCTGGTCGGGCAGGGTGAAGCTCACGCGCCCGTTCGCGTCCGTCCGGCTGGCGAGGGTGCGGCCGCCCAGGGACACCCCGCCGCCCCCGCGCCAGCCGTGGACGGTGACCGCCATTTCGCGCCAGGGCGCGGCGAAGCGGCCCTCACGCGCGGCGAAGTCGATCTGCAGGCCGGTGGGCGTGACCGCGCAGCTCAGCGCCTGACGCAGGTAGCCGCCGCGCGTGTAGGCCATGGAGTGGCCGTCGTCCGCATAGAGTTCGCCCCGGCAATCGTCGCCGACGTACACGTCCAGCAGCAGCGGGCCCGCCGGCGTCTCGGCGGTGCTCTGCACCACCGCCTGGCGCGGCAGGATCGTGCCCGCGCGCACGAACACCGGCAGGTAGTCCAGCCTCGGCGTCTCGTGCACCACCTCGCCCCGGCTCCGGACCGCTCCGGTGGCCTGGGTGGCCGACTGGACGACCGTGTCGGGGACGACGGGCGCGGGCACGCCCGCCTTCTCGCCCGTCCAGTAGTCGTACCAGCCGCCCGTCGGCAGGCAGACGTCGTAGGACTGGGGCGACTCGGGCTTGGGCGGCGGCGCCACCAGCAGGCTCTTGCCGAGGGTGAAGGTCCAGGACTGGTCGCACGAGGCGGTGAGCGCCGAAGGGTAATCGTAGAACACCGGCCGCATGATCGGGTCGCCGGTGCGGGCGTTCTGGTCGGCCAGCCCGTACAGGTAGGGCATGAGCCTGTAGCGCTCCTCCACGAAGCGGCGGCGGATGGCCAGGTGCTCGGGTCCGTCCACCCAGGGCTCCACCCTGGGCGTGCCCTTGGCGGAATGGTCGCGGAACACGGGGTAGAAGGCCCCGATCTCGAACCAGCGGGTCAGGAGGTCGGGGCTGGGGCCGCCGGCGAACCCGCTGACGTCCGCCGCGCCGTAGGAGAAGCCGGACAGGCCCAGGTTGATGATCTGCTGAACCGAGAGCTTGAGGTGCTCCCATGTCGCGCTGTTGTCGCCCGTCCACGTCACCGAATAGCGCTGGCCGCCGGCATAGCTCGCGCGCGTCATCACGAAGGCCCGCTCGTCGGGGTTCAGCCGGCGCAGGCCGTCGTAGGTGGCCCGGGTGTTCTCCATCCCGTAGACGTTGTGCAACTCGGCGTGGGTGGCGGTGCGCGGCGCGAAATCGTCGCTGGCGATGCGGTGGACCACGTCCAGGGGCATGGTTTTGGTGGGCGTTCCGAACACCGCCGGCTCGTTCATGTCGTTCCAGGCCCCCGCCACCCCGTCGGCGACCTCCTGCTTGAACAGCCCGCCCCACCAGGTGCGGACCTTGGCCTCGGTGAAGTCGGGGAACACGGACGGCCCCGGCCAGACCGGCGCGGTGAACACCGAACCGTCCGGATTGTGGACGAAGGCGTCGCGGGCGGTACCGTCGTCGTAAGGAAAGTAACCCTGGTTCGGCGCGTGCGCGACATGCAGGTCGGTGATGGTGATCACCTTGAACCCCTGCTTGCCCATGTCGCCGATCAGCCCCTTGATGTCGGGGAAGGTCTTGGTGTTGACGGTGAACGGCCGGAAGCGGTCCTGGAAGTCGATGTCCAACCACAGCACGTCCGTGGGGATCCGGTCCGCGCGCAGGTGGGCGGCGATCTGGCGCAGTTCGTCGGCGGACTCGTAGCTGTAGCGCGATTGCTGGTAGCCGAGCGCCCACTTGGGGGTCAGCGGCGCCTTGCCGGTGAGATCGGTGTAGCGGCGCACCACCTCCGCCGTGGAGGGGCCGGCGATCAGGTAGTAGTCGATCGGACCGTCCGGACCTCCGAGCGCCAGGATGTTGGCTTCCTTGTGCCCGAAGTCGAACGAGGTGCGCCAGGTGTTGTCGAGAAAGACGCCGTAGCTGCCCCCCTCGCCTCCCACCCCGATGAAGAACGGGATGGACTTGTAGATGGGATCCTCGCTCGAGGAGAAGCCGAAGGCGTCGGTGTTCCAGTCGACGAAGGTGTGGCCGCGCCGGTCCATGCCGCCCGTCTTGTCACCCAGGCCGAAGTAATGCTCCGCCTGCGGCATGACCTTGCGGAGCGCGAAGCTGCGCCCGTCCAACTTCACCGGGTCGATCGCGTCGGCGGAGATCACCTTGCCGGCCAAGTCCTCCACGACCAGGCGCGCGGGCGAGCCCGTGAAGCGCACGCGCAGCGCCCCCGTGGTGAATCCGTCGGCGGCGGGCGTCACCGCCACGCGCTCGGCGCGCACCGCCGGCGGCACGGCCCAGCTCGCATCCTCGGTGGTCCCGCCCGCGCGTTCGACGCGCACGCGAAGGATGGAGTCGGTGAGGGCGTCGACCCGCACCACCATCGCACCCTGGCGGATCTGCGCCCCGCCGGGCCGGGCCGTCACCGCCGGAGCTGGGGTCGGCGCCTGGGCGAGCGCGGAGGTGGAGACGAGGGCCGCGACGACGGCGCCGCCGGCCAGCCATGCCAGACGTCCGCGGGTGCGCGCCATCTTCATCTCCCCATGAACCAGGCCTCGAACGGGCCCGTTGAGTGCAATCGATTACAGGATATCGCCCGCTTGTCCATCGGCTCAGGTCGCCCCCTTCCCTTCAGGCGGACTGACGTTGGACGAGCTCCAGCGGTATGCGCACGGACGGCGCACTCTCCCCTGATATCCTCCTGAACAGCAGGTCCAGGATGGTCTGCGCCGCCACCGCGAGGTTCTGGCGGATGGTGGTCAGCGCCGGCGTGGCGTGCGCCGCCAGGCTGACGTCGTCGTAGCCGATCACGGTCACGTCGTCGGGCACGCTTCGGCCCGCCTCCGTCAACGCCCGGATCATGCCCATGGCGATCATGTCGGAAGCGGCGAACACCGCGTCTATGGTGTCCGCCTCGGCGACCGCGCGGTGCAACCCGGGCGACGCGGGGTCGAAGGCGAGCGGCACCTCGATGTGGGCGGCCGGGGAGAGACTCGCCGCGGCGTGCGCGTCCAGGTAGCCG
Organism: uncultured Caulobacteraceae bacterium; assembly: GCA_964235945.1. Lineage (GTDB taxonomy): Bacteria > Pseudomonadota > Alphaproteobacteria > Caulobacterales > Caulobacteraceae > JASLDZ01. Next base: position 93,589 of record CAXSDV010000002.1, on the reverse strand, counting down.
GCGTGGCGCGCGGCCAGTTCGGGAATGTCGGTCATGCCCGCGAACGCGATGCGGCGCTTGCCCGATCGGATCAGGTGTTCGGTGGCGAGCCGGCCGCCCAGGCGATTGTCCGTGCCCACGCAGCAGTAGTCTTGTTGACCATCGCCGCTTTCCCCCCAGACGACCAGCGGCTCGTACGATCGTCCGACGTCGCGCAGCGTGGCCTCCTGGTCGGATTGGCAGAGCACGATGATCCCGTCGACGCGTCCGCTCCGGGATATGTTGGAAAGCCAGGCGGAGTCGTGCGGCGTCACGGCGGACAGGAGCATGGCGTGGTCGCGCCGCGCCAGGCCGTCCATCAGGTTGCCGATCAGGGCCGTGTAGAAGGGATCTGAAACGCGCTGCGCACTCCCGTGCCCGAGCGGGATGACCACGCCGATCGAGCGCGTCCTTCCGAGCCGGAGGTTGCGCGCGGTCTGGTTGACCTGGAACCCGTGACGCGCCGCGATCTCCAGCACCTTGTGGCGGGTGGTGGAGCTGATCCGCTCGTTCCCGGACAAGGCGCGCGACACCGTGGCCGGCGTGACACCGGCGATCGCCGCTATGTCGGCCAACGTCCGCACCCTGGTCGTCACCCGCACCCCTAAGCCACCGTGATGGGCGTGACGGCGCTAAGCCGTCGAACCCGAAAAGGCAACCGAGGAGCCGGATTCGGACGGCGCCGTGCGGCGTGAACGGCGCGCGGGCCCCGCAGGCGGCTTGGTGGACCGGCGGGGTGGCGGGCGGTCGCGAAGGACCGGTGGTCGCAGGCGCGCCTACGCGCCGGTCATGCCGATGTACCTCGTGCCGCGGTCCACGCCCGTGTTGGAGGTCACCACCGACCCGATCCTCGCCCCCGCCGCGTTGCGCACGACGAGGTTGATGGAATAATTGCCGCACTGCTCCAACTGGACGAGGTCGTTCATGTCGGGGTTGGGGATCGTCTCCCAGACCTCCCCCTGCACGTGCAGGGTGCGGCAGCGCACCGCACGCAGGAACTGGCCGTTGCGCCGCCCCCGCAGGGTGACGTCGCTCAGGGTCACGTTGGACACGTCGGTCAGGTAGGCGGTCGGGCCGTCGGCGGTGGCGGCCCCGAAATCCAGGTCGGCGTGTTGTATCCACACGTCCTGGATCGAGCAGCCCTGCGCCACGCCGTTGTTCTGCATCATCAGCGGACAGCCGTTCGCCCCCTGGGTGATGCGGCCCTTGATGCGCTGCAGCCGGATGTTGCGGATCGTCGCCCGACCGGTGGTCGTGCTGGTGAAGAACTTGATGCAGGAAAAGGCGGCGCTGTTCAGCTGAAGGTCGGTGAGCAGGATCCGCTCCATCACCGCGTTGGTCGATTCCGAGTTCTCGCAGGTGAACGACAGGGCGTCGTCGCCGCTCGACACCGCGATCCTGGAGCCGGACACGCGGCTGCAGGCGCCGAAGAAGTGCAGGCCGTCCGCACCCGGGCGGTTCACGCCGGACATGAGGCTCAGATTGCGCAGCACGCCGCGGGTGGAGTTCTTGACCTCCAGGCCGAAGCCGGTGAGCGGCCCCGCCGTCTTCACGCCGGCCACGTCGAACCCGTCCACCGCCACCAGTCCCAGCCCCTTGCGGGTCGCCCCGTTGGGGGCGGACGCCGAGCCCACGAAGGACCCGCCGCGGCCCACTATGGTCACGTTGGACACGCGCCCGCCCGTTCGGTTGGTCAGGCAGTAGAAGGTTCCCACCGCCGGGCCGTGGTCGTTGTACAGGTCTCCCTGCAGGATGACCTGGGCGCCGCTGACATAGCCGAGCCCGGTGCTGACAAGCCGGTAGCCGCCGGGGGGCACCACCACCGCCTGGCGTGACGCCGCCGCGGTGTCCAGCAGCTTCTGCAGGGTCGCCGTCGCATCGGCGGGGCTCATGGAAGCGGGCATGTACGATCCCTGGATGAGTGGATGGGGCTGATAGCCGGGTTCCGCGCTCCGCTCAACAAATGAGAGGTGCGTCGCTTTGGCGGCCGGTAGGGGCAGGTAGCGGCCGGTCCTCTTAAGGCGGCTGTAACGGCGATCCTAAAGGCCGCCGTAATCGCCGTGTTTTAGCTTTAAGCACGTGCGCAGAGCACGCGACTGCCGGCTCGCGCCGGCCGGCCCAAGTAGTCTGGAGTCCCCCATGTCCGCGAAGCTCACCCCGCCCGACCTCGGCGGCTCGGCTTTCGAGCGCCGCCGCTTCCTGCGGCGAACCTTGGCCTTCGCAGCCGGCGCGGCGGGAGTGGCGAGCCTGGGCGCGTGCGGCGGCGGCGGCGGCGGCGCTCCGGTGGCGGCCGAGGCGGTTTCGGCGTCCACGCGCGTTGCGGACGGCGCCGTGGCGACGGCCGCGACTTCGGCCACCGCCGCCGAGCGGAGCGCGCTCAACCTGTCGCTCAACCTGGAATACCTGTCCGCGCAGTTCTACGCGACCGCCGTGGGCGGCGTGGGCGTGGCCTCCCCCCTGCTGACCGGGACCGGCCAGCGCGGCGCGGCGACCGGCGCGCGCCGGGTGACCTTCACGGACCCCATGGTGGCCCAGGCGGCCTCCGAGATCGCGGCCGACAAGCTCGACCACCTGTCCTGGCTGCGCTCGGCCCTGGGCGCGGGAGCCGCCGCGCAGCCGGCCATCGACCTCTCGCCTGCGCCCACCGGCGCTTTCTCGCGCCTGGCGCAGGCCGCCGGCCTGGTCGCGGCGGGCACGGCCTTCGACCCCTACGCGGGCGACGACGCCTTCCTGCTCGCGGCCGGCATGTTCGAGGAGGCCGCCGCCGCCGGCCATCGCGGCGCCCTGCCCTCGCTCTCCACCCCCGCCGTCGTCGACGCGGCCACGCGCCTGGTGGCGAGCGTCGACCAGCACGCGTACACGATCCGCGCCCTCCTGACCGCGCGCGCGGTCGTAAACCCCGCGTTGACCACTTCGGCGGTGAATATCGTCAAGGCCCGCTCGCGCCTGGACGGGACCGCGGCCCAGACCGACCTGACGCTGCAGAACGCCCTCATTTCGACCTTGTCAGACGAGGGCGACGGCTATTCACCGTACAGCCGCACCGCGGCCCAGGTGCTCGACGTGTTCTACCTGAGCTCGACCGCCGCCTCTTCCGGCGGCTTCTTCCCCGGCGGCGTGAACGGGCTCGCCGCCTCCGTCAGGGCCTGACGCGATCGCCGCGATCGACCTGAGGTGGTGCGGCGAGCATGGCCCGGACGACGGCCGAGCGCACTGCGCCGCCACCGTGGAGCTCGCCTGCAGCCTGGATGGCGAGGCGGGTGCGAGCGCATCGAAGTGACCGCCCCCACCGGTGTTCAGGCTTAACATTTATGGTGGCGGTTATCATTACATGGTAGATAGCTTGACCATGCTGCAAGAACGAACTCACGTGGATACGGCGCGAAGTTCGACTCAGACGCACGCCGCGCGTCTGCTCGCCAACACGTTGAGCCGGCTGGTCTCCCTCGATGAGCAGGATCGCGGGCTGATCCGCGCCTGCTCCACCCGGGCGCGGGAGTTGCCGGGCGGCGTGCGATTTCCCGTCGACGCGCGGACGCGCCAGCACGTGGTGGTGTCGGGTTGGATCGCGCGCCAGCACATGCTGGCGGACGGTCGCCGTCAGATCGTCAGCCTGATCCTGCCCGGAGAGCTGGTCGGCCCCTACCCCAACCCGCTGGTCTCGATCACCACCGTCTCGCTGACGGATGCGCGGGTGGCCGACGTGGGCGCGCTGTTCGAGGCCGTGGCGCAGAACCCCGAGAAACATCGTCGGCTCCGGCACGGCCTGAACCTCGCTCAGCGGATGGAGGAAGCGCAGCTGACCGGTCAGGTCATGCGCCTGGGTCGCCGCACCGCCCTGGAGCGGATCGGACACTGGCTGCTGGACGTGCAATCGCGCCTGCGGGCGGCGGGGCTGGGAGAGGGCGACAGCGACAGCTTCGCCATGCCCCTGACCCAGGAGACCCTGGGCGACGTGCTGGGGTTGAGCCTCGTGCACGTCAACCGCATCATCCAGCAACTGCGGCGCGAACGGCTGATCGACCTGCGGGCGGGCTACGTCACCATCCTCGAGCCCGAGCGCCTGCGCATGATCACCGAGTACGCGCCGCTGATCCCGCCCGAGCCCGCCGCCGTGTGATCGGCGGCGGGCTCGCGTCCGGCTAGGACGTGTAGTAGCTGCGGAATTTCGATTGGTAGAACGTAGGGTCGCCGTAGCCCGATCGGCCCTGCACCTTCAGGTCGACCCGCGTCAGCGCCACACCCTCGATCCGCACGCCCATGGACTGCAGCAGGTGGGCGGCCATCATCGCCGCCTTTTCCGGCGTCTTGCGCCAGCGCACCAGCAGCACCACCGCGTCCGCCTTCTGGCAGAGGACCCGGCTCTCCACCACCGGCAAGACGGGCGAGGTGTCCAGCACCACCACGTCGAACCGGGATCGCAGCTCGGACAGCAACCGGTCCATGGCGGCCGACGCGAACGGCGACTCGGTGGAGAACACGTCCTTCAGCGGCAGCACGCACATGTCGCTGTCCGGATCGACGATCAGGGCCTCGTCGAGGGTGACCTGCCCGTCCAGAACCTCCAGGAGGCCCGCCCGTGGCGACAATCGCAGGGTGTCGGCCACCGACGGCCGCCGCAGGTCGCAATCGACCAGCACCACCTTCATGCGCATCATCGCCATCATCCGCGCCAGGCACACGCTGGCCACCGTCTTGCCCTCCTTGGGCAGGGCGGAGGTGAGCGCGACCACGAAGGGCGAACGCCGACCCGAATTGTAGGCCAGCGCCGCCGCCAAGCCCCGGAACGCCTCGGCGAAGCTCGAACCGGCGTTCTGGGTCATCACGTCGTGGGCGCTGCGCGAACGGCTGCCGCGCACGGACGAGCCCAGCGTCGGCAGGGCGCCGAAGTAGGGCAGGCGCAACCGGCCCTCCACGTCGTCCAGGGTGCTCAGGCCCGTATCCAGCTCCTGGCGCAGGACCACCGCGCCGATGCCGAGCCCCACGCCCAGCAGCGTCCCGAGCAGGAGGTTGATGGCCGGCTTGGGCGAGCTCGGGCGGTCGGGCGTGGCCGCATAGCTCGTGATGCGGGCGTCGGCGCGGGCGGTGGCCGCCAGGGTCTGCGTCTCCTTCACCCGGTTGAGCACGCCCTCGTAGAGGGTGCGCGCCGCCTCCGCCGTGCGCTGGAGTTCGTTGAGCTTGACCACGGCGGTGTTGCCGCTGCCCAGCGTGCCCCGGGCCTCGCCCAGGCTGCCCTCGAGCGAGCCCACGCGGCGCGCGGCCACCTGGTTCTGCGCTTCCAGGTTCGAGACCACCCGCTTGATCTCCGCGTTGATCTGGGTGTCGATGTCGGCGATCTGGTCCTTGGCGGAGATCACGTCGGGGAAGCGGGGGCCGAAGCGCACCTGCAGGTCCGCCAGCCGCTGGGAGGCGGCGGCGCGTTGCTTGCGCAATTCCTGGATCACCGGCGATCCCAACGCCTCGCCCACGTCGTCGCCGTGGGAGCCGCGGGCCATTTGCTGGCGCGCCGTCTGCAGCCGCGCCGCCGCCTCGGCCGCCGACGCTCGGTTGGCCGCCACCTGCTGGTCCAGGGCGGCGATCTCCTGCTCGGCCATGGTCGAGCCCTGCACGCTCAAGAGGTTGTAGCGCGCCTTGTAGGCGGCCACCGCGGTCTCGGCCGCCTCCACCTGGGCGCGCAGGTTGCCGAGCTGGGCCCCGAGAAGGGCGTTGGCGGCGCGGCTGTCCGTCAGCTTCACCTCCACCGACTGGGCGACGTAGGCGTCGGCGAAGGCGTCGGCGATCCGCCGGGCCAGGACGCGGTCGGGCGAGGCGTAGGCGACCTCCAAAATCAGCGTCTGCGCCACGCGACGGACGGCCAGCCCCTTCTCCACCGCGGCCACCGCGGCCGCGCGGCTGGGGGCCGGCGCGGGACGGTGGCGGCCGAAACGGCCGGGCGGCTTCAGGCTGGCGGCGAAGGCCGGGTCGTGCGTCAGGTTCAGCTTGTCGACCACGGCCTCGGCCAGGGCGCCCGACCTCAGCACTTCGACCTGGCTGTCGACGTTGGCGTCGCTTTGCACGTCGGGCGGGGCGTTGGCGGCGGACCCCGATCCGATGTCGGCCCGGGTGGGAGCGATCATCACCGACGCCGTGGCGGTGTAGCGGGGCGTCTGCAGCCACGTGAACAGCAGGGCGAGCGCGATGCACGCGGCCAGCACCGTCAGGAACAACGGCAGCCGGCGGCGATAGGCGTGCACCATGCCGGTCACGCCGGAGTTCGACGGCTCCGGGGCCGCCACCAGCGCGCCGGTGTTGGAGGAGGTGACCGCGAGCGGAAGTTCCATGGCCCGACGACTCCTCAGTACTTGAATGTCAACGTGGAAAGCAGCCGGTGGTCGTCGTAATTCACGCCGCCGTCGGTTCCGTCTGAATTCTGGTGATAGTACTCGTACGCCCCCCGCAGGTTCCAATTATGTCTGGAAAGGTAGGTGGCGCCGAAGCTGGCGAAGACGACTCCGTCGTGGCGCGAGATGCCGGAGTATTTGTCGTCGAAGTAGCTGGCCCGTGCGTTGAGCATGATGTAGCGGCGGTATTCGTGGTCGACCGCCACCGAACCGCCGGTCTCGAGATAGCCGTTGGTGTTGGGCACGCCCGAGTCCTCCACCGACCGCCGCGCCTCTAAGGTCACGGTGGTGAGGCGCGAGGGGAAGTACTCCAGCCGTCCGCGCACACCCAGGCCGGAGATGTCGCCAAGGGCGCGGTTGTCGAAGGCCTGGTCGAGATAGCCCACGCGCACGTCGGCGCGGGTCAGGCCCGTCACCTCGAACGTCGTGCCTGCGAACACCTCGTAGCCGTGGGAGTCGCGGCTCACCGCCACGCGCGGCGGGTCCAGCCGGTAATTGAAGGTGTCGCCGCTGCCGCCGACGTAGAGGGCCGTCGCCGGGCTCAGCGCGTAGGCGGCCTGCACCGTGCCGGTGATGCGCGTGCGGTCGCGATCGGCGGTGGGCAGAACGCCGCCGCCGATGACGCGCCCGTCGTCATAGCTCAGCACCAGGGCGTCCACCCGGCCGGTCAAGCGCAGCCGGTCCTGCTCGTACACGCCGCCGATGTCGGCCTGACCCTCCTCGTAGCGCACGGGGGAGGCGGCGTTGCGCGGCGACTCGGGCGAGATGCGCGTCAGCGCCAGCACGCCGTAGGACGCGTTGGCGAACACGTAGCTGTAGCCGGGCAGGTTGCGCCGAGCGTCCACGCCCACCGTGGCCTGGTTCTCGTTCTCCGAGGTGCGCGAATAGTGCTGGTCCAGCGTGCCGCGGGCGTAGACGTCGAAGGTCGTCTTGGAGCTGTCATAGTCGAGCAGCAGGTCCGGGCTGAAGCGCAGCACGCCGTCGCTCACGCGGCGCTTGTTGTCCTCGAACACGTTGCTCTCGCCGAACAGGCCCACGCCCAGCGTCGGGAACAGGCGGAACGGCCCCACGGGCACGCCCACCGCCTCCAGGCCGCGGAAGGTGCGCTCGGCCACGGGCGTGTCGTGATCGCGCGCGAACAAGGACGGCTGGTAGACCGGGGCCGCCGTCCCCGAAGGGCCCGACGGCAGGACCTGCGCCGCCGCCGCGACCGGCCACGCGGCGAGGACCGCCAGCGCCGCGGCGCCCGGCGTGCGTGACCGCGGAGCGCGGCCGGATCGAGGGCTCCGCTCAAGGCCGGTCAAAACGAGCGCTCTTCGATCCGGATGGTGTCGCCGGGCTGGACGGGGGAGCCGGCGGTGAGCTTCTCGGCGTGCTCGTCGCGATCGCCGGTGCTTCGACGCTTGAAGACGCGCGTCTTCGCCCGATAGGTGAAGCCCTCGGCGCGAGCCACCGCGTTCAGCACGGTCAGTCCGCTGGTGTAAGGGTACTCGCCGGGCTTGTTCACTTCGCCGAGTATGTAGAACGGCCGATAGTTGAGCACCTCCACGCTCACGTGGGGGTTCTTGACGAAGCCGTCGCCCAGAGCCTTCTCAATGCTGATGCGCACCTGGTCGGCGGTCTGGCCGGAGGCCTGCACCTCGCCGATGAGCGGCAGGGGTACGCGCCCGGATCCGGGCACCACGACCTCTCCGCCCAGGTTCTCGGCCCCGTACACGGCCACGCGCAGCTTGTCGCCCGGCCCGAGCCGGTAACCTGCGACCGGCGCGGCGGGCGCAGCCGTCGCCGTCGCGACCGACGCTGGCGTGGCCGCAACGGTTGCGGACGGAACCGCCGCACAAACGAGGAGGACCGCGACACATGTCCCCGCACTCAAACCTAAATTTCGACGCATTGTCCCCTCACGCCCCGGCGCACTTGAACGCCACCGCGCCGGTTGCGAATTCCACAATTGAAGAAAGCCGTCGAGCGTCCTCGCCCATACGGCGAGGTCGGTCCGCGAGTGTGGCGCGCGCGCCTCTCATCGACGCGCGATCCGGGTCAGGCGGCCGCGGCGGGCCGGCGGGCGCGATCCAGCAGGGCGGCGTAGACCTCGAGGAAGCGAGCCGCCACCACGCTGTCGCGCGTGGGCTCCACCACCCGGTCGAAGCGCGCCGGGTCGGGCAGGCCCGCGCGACCGCCGGCCAGGACGGCCGACATCCGCCGGGCCAGCGCCTCCGCGTCGCCGGGGGGGAACAGCCAGTCGGGATCGGCGACGAGCTCGGCCACGCCGCCTCCGTCCGAGCCGATCACCGGCACGCCCACACGATACGCCTCGATCACCGTCCGCCCCAACGGTTCGGCCCAGAGCGAGGGCACCACCAGGACGTCCACCTCCTCGAAGAAGGGCTTGGGAGCCATGAAGCCCCGGAACTCCACGGGCAGGCCTTCGGCGAGCGCCTCGATATCCGCCCGCGAGCCGGGGGCGGCGCCGGCCGCCACCAGCCGCCAATCGCCGGGCGCCAGGCGCCGGCAGGCGTCCAGCAGCACCTCCACGCCCTTCTCGGGGCTGATCCGGCCGAGGAAGCCGAAGGTGAACGGCCCGCTCCGCGCGGGTCGCACGTAACCCGGGCCCACGCCCTCCACCTCCGCGCTGTTCCAGATCACCCGGCGCAGGTCGGAGGGCACGTGACGGAAGAAGCCGTACTTGGAATGGCGGCGCATCACCTCCTGGCCGACGGCGGTCACCGCCCCGACCACGCGCTGGTCGAACCCTTTGGTGAAGGTCAGCGCCCGGCACTTGAGGTGGCGACCGGCGCACGGCCCGCTCTCGCGGAACATGGAGCTGGCGGCGCAGAGAAGGTCGTAATCGCGCAGCGTGTGGACGATCGGCACGTCGCGCCGGTGCGCCGCCAGCCAGACGCGGGTGGAGACGTCCACCAGCGAGTGGGTGTTGACCACGTCCGGGCGGAAAGCGTCGATCACCTCGCCGAAGCGGCGTTCGATGACCGTGTTGAACTGCTGCTTGAACTTGGCGCGCTCGCGCTCGGCCTGGGTGTGCTTGGGCCAGTCCTCCATCCAGAAATCGTTGCCGTGGGGCATCCGGTGGACGGACACGCCGTTGCGCTCGGAGGTTTCGGCCTCGCCGGGGGTGAGGCAGGCGGCGGCCACCGCGTGGCCCATGCGCACCTGCGCTTCGGCCAACTGCGAAACGGACCGCTCGGCCCCGCCCACCATGTGCGGGGGATACAGGGTGCTAAGGTGCAATATGCGCATGGTCGGGCTCGGGCGGGATGGCGCAGGGCCGACGCGACGCGTCCGGGCGACTGCGCAGCGCCTCGGCGTACAGGGCGAGGTAGGCGTCGACCATGCGGCCGGGCGAGGCCGCCTCCAGCACCGGGGCGAACCGGGCGGGCGGCGGCAGCCCCGCGCGACCGGCCGCGAGGGCGCGCGCCATGCGTTCGGCCAGGGCCGCCGGGTCGTCGGCGGCGACCACCCAGTCGGGGTCGACGCGGCCGACCAGCTCGCCGATGGCGCCGCGGTCGGACCCGATCACCGGCGCCCCCGCGGCGAAGGCCTCCACCACCGTCAAGCCGAAAGGCTCGGCCCAGACGGAAGGAACCGCCAGCACGTCGATCGAATCGAGGAAGGCGCGCGGCTCGGCGAAGCCCACGAACTCGACGGGCAGGCCCCGCGCCTGCGCTTCGAACGCCTCCAGCCCGACGGGGGCGCGGCCGGCGATCCGCAGTCGCCAGCCGGGCGTGGACTCCAGCCGGCGGCAAGCCTCCAGCAGCACGCCCAATCCTTTTTCCGGCACGAGGCGGCCGAGGAAGCCGAAGGTGAAGGGGCCTGAACGGCCCGACCGGTCGGCGGGGGCGCCCGCGGTCTCCACCCCGTTCCAGATCACCGGTCGGCGCTCGGACGGCAGGTCTTCGAACAGGCCGTGGGAGAGGTGGGCGTCGAGCACCGGGCGCGACACGGCGGCCACCGCGTCCAGGTGCCCGGCGAAGGCGCCCTTCCAGACCTTCATGACGCGACAGGAAGGATGCAGCGCGGTGCAGGGCGCCCCGTTCTTGAACAGGGTCGCGCGGGTGCAGAGCAGGTCGTAGTCGTGCAGGGTGTGCACCACCGCCGCCCCGCTGCGCCGTGCGGCGCGCCAGACGAGCGGCGGCAACTCCACCATCGAGTGGGTGTGCACCACGTGCGGCCGCAGGCGGGCGAACACCTCGGCGAAGTCGCGCATCGCCAAGACGTTGACGGCCTGGGTCAGCTTGTTGGCCATGGTGACCGCCCGCGGCCGGGTCTGCACGTCCTCTATCCACAGGAGGTTGCGGCTGCGCAGCGGGATCACCTGCACCCCGTTGAGCTGATGGCTGGGCGCGTCCTCGCGCGCCAGGTGGGCGGCGGCCACCGCGTACCCGCGCGCGGCCTGGCCCTCGGCCAGCATGGCCGCGACCTTCTCAGCACCCCCGACCACGCCCGGGGGGTAGAGCGAACCGACGTGGAGGATCCTCACGTCAACGCAGGCCCGGGCCGGCGTTGCCGGACGTCGGGAGGGGGCCCCCGCCCTCTCGGACCTTCCTGGGCGCGGGCGCGCGCTGGCCGTGGTTGAGCCCGAACAGCACCACCTCGAAGATCAGGAACAGGAAGAAACGCCGCACCTGTCCCCGGGCGAACAACGCCCACGCCTCCGCCTGTTGCAGGAAGATGTAGGACTGCAGCGTGGTCCACACCGCCAGGGCGATGCTGATGGGGAACTCGGAGGCGAAGGCGCGACGCAGGTAGAGGGCGGTCAGCGCCGCGAGACCGCCGCCCACCAGGGACAGCACCGCCACGCCCGCATAGCCGAAGCCCACCAGCCCGATCGCCTCGTACCCCATGGTGAGCTGCACCCACCCCTGGTTGTGGATGAACGAGCGACGCAGCGGCTGGGGCGTGTAGCGGTAGATGAAGCCGTAGGTCTCGAGCCCGTGCGCGAAATCGTAGACGGTGGGCTCGTCCGCTTCCAGCGACTGGACGTACTCGTCCGCCAAGCGGTGGTCGAAGGCGTGGAGGCGGCGGCTGTCCTGGGTGGCCACCCACCAGAGCTCGCCCTGGCCGGCGATGCGCTCGCCCAGCTTGGTCACCCCCCGCTCCACCGGCGTCGTGCCGTAGTCGCTGTAGATGTACAGGGTCGCGCCGAAGGCTGCGGTCAGGAGCAGCAGCGCCGGCAGCCAGGCGCGCGCCAACGTCTTGAGGAGCGCCTGCTCGCGTTGCAGCAGGTAGGGCGTGGCGAAATAGGCGGCGGTGGTCAGCAGGGTGAAGAATTTGTCGCCGAACAGGCCGAACACCAGCACGAGGCCGCCCATGGCCACGGCGGCGGCCACCCGCGCCGCGCGCGAGGTGGTCCGCCCGAAGGCGATGGACCCCAACAGGGCGCCCAGGATGAACTTGTTGTCCAGGATCGGCAGCACCACGCTGCCGCCGTACACGCGCCGGTAGTAGAAGCGGTCGACGTGTTCGAACAGCGGGAAGCCGGTGCGCGCGCCCGCCACCAGCGCCGCCAGGCCCAGCAACGCGCACAGTCCTATGGTGGGCCAGCGCACCAGGGCCACGATCCGGTCCAGCAGGGGCGAGCGCGCCCCGGCCACCGCCCAGCGCTCCCCCCCGGCGAACACCAGGCCGAAACCCAGGAACAGGAGCGAACTGAACGCCACGAAGGAGGCGCAGGCGTCCCCCGGCGCCCCCGACCGACCGATCTCGGGCATGGCCGAGCCGGCTTCGATGAAGATGAGCGAAACCACCGTGGCGGCGCGGGTGATCAGGAGCGGCAGGGCCAGCACCGCGGCGCGGGGGGCCACGCGCACGAAGAACACGGCCATCCACGCGAACAGGATCGCGGAGGTGAAGGAGAAGGCCCAGGACGGCGCAAGCGCGGCGCCCATCCAGTTGACGGCCAGCAGGCAAGCGAAGCTGCACGCTTCCAGCACGCGCCGAGACGGGCGCAGGTCGGGCCGGGCGCGCAGGCGCGGCGGCGCGGGGGCGACGGCGTACGTCACCCTGGTCTCGCTTTACGAAGCGGCATGGCGCGGACACTGCCGTCCCCTTGGGGGAGCGAACACCTCAATTGCGTAGCCCCGCCCGCCCCGCCTTACGCAAATGACGCTGGCCGGCGCCGCCGGACGTGGAACACCCCCTCGGCGGGAGCGTGTGCAGGCCGCGGCGTAGAGTGACGCGATGCTGGGCAAGAGCCTGCTCTCCATGTCGGCGTTGAGCCTCTACCGCAACGCGGTGCAGTTCGCGCTCAACCTCGTGATGGCCCGCTTCATCGCGCCCGCCGACTATGGCCTGCTGGCCTTCACCGCGCCGTTCATCGCCTTCCTGGGACTGATGACGGATCTCGGCCTGTCCAGCGCCATCGTGCGCAGCGGCGAACTCACGCCGCGCCAGGTCGCGGCCGCCTTCACCCTCACCCTCGCGATCGGCCTGGCGTTGGGCGCCGGCCTGGCCGCCCTGGCCTTCCCCGTGCAGCACCTGGTCGGGATGCGCGGGCTGGGCCCGGTGATGGCCGCCATGGCGGGAGTGGTGGTGCTCAACGTCGCCGCCTCCACGCCTCGGGCGCTCCTCGAACGGGAGTTGCGCTACGGCCGGATCGCCACGATCGAGGCCGGGGCGGTTCTGCTGTCGGCGGTGGCGGCGGTGGCGCTGGTGCTCTCGGGCGCGGGCATATGGAGCCTGGTGGCCTACAACATCCTGACCCAGACGCTGCGGGCCGTCGCCTTCATGACGCTCACCCGCTCCGCCCTGCGGATCGACTTCGGCTGGGCGGGCCTGCGGCCGCTGCTCTCCTTCGGCGGCTGGGTGCTGGCCACCAACGGGCTCACCTTCTTCGCGCGCAACAGCGACAACCTGCTGATCGGGGGCGTGCTGGGGGCGGCGGCCGTGGGGCTCTACGGCCTGAGCTACCAGTTCATGCTGATCCCGCTGATGGCCATCACCTGGCCCGCGAGCGCGGTCATGTTCGCCATGCTGAGCCGGCAGGCGCTGCATCCCGCGCGCGTGCGCGAAACGGTGCGCGGCGTCATGTGCGCCACCGCCGCCTTGAGCTTCCCCGCCATGGTCTACCTGACCTTCGGCCTGGCCTGGCCCGCGCACGTGCTGCTCTCGCCGCGGTGGGCGGGGGTGCCGGCCATAGTGAGCTGGCTCGCCCCGGTGGGGGCGTTGCAGTCGATCTCCTCCTACAGCGGGGCCGTGCTGATGGCGGACGGCAAGGCCCGGCTGCAGTTCCTGCTCAACCTCGCCGGCACGGTGGCGACCGTGGCGGTGTTCGTGGCCACCGTGCGCCTGGGCCTGGGCGTGCTGGTGGAGTCCTACGCGGTGGCCGGCTCGCTGGTGAGCCTGGCCCTGGTGGCGGCCACCATCGCCGCCACCGCGCTGACCTGGACGGACGTGGCGCGCGCCCTGACGCCCGGTGCGACCGCCACCGCGGCGGGCGGGCTCGCGGCCGCGCTCGCCGGCAGGTTCGCCGCGCCGGGGCTGGAGGCCTGGGCCGCCTGCACCGGCGCCTACGCCGCGGGCGTGCTGGCGACCTACGTGGTGATGTCGGGGGCGCTGCTGCGCGCCTTGTCCACCCTGCGCGGCGGCCCGGCGGCCGAGCCCGCGGCCTGAGCGGCCGGTAGGGCGGCTAGTAGTAGACCGCCTCGCGGAAGGCGCCGCCCGCGAACACGACCTGCGTCTTCGCCGCCCGGGTGGCGCCGGCGGCGTAATCGCGGTCGAGGGCCGTCAGGCGTTCGTGGATCAGGCCCACCGTCTCCTGCTCGCCCACGCGCTCGCAGTCGTCCATGTAGATCACGAAATCCTCGGGCAGCATCTCGTCGATCAACTGCAGCACGCCCGCGCGCGACCGGCGCGGACGGCCCACCGGCCCGTCCACCCCGATCACCTGGAAGGGGCCGAGCTCGCGCACCGCCTCCCAATCGTAGGTGTCCACGCTCCAGCCGGAGATGGACACGGGACGAAGCGGCGACACCACCACCTGGTGGGACACCTGGCGGCCGATCTCCTGCGCCCAGCCCGGATCGTTCTCCAGGGTGGTGACGCTCCCCGCATGTCCCAGTCGGCGCATCCGGTCCCACAAGAGGGTCGTCTGGCCGCAGCCGACGTCCAGCACCGATTGGGGCCGCAGCCGCGTCGCGATGAGCAGGATGATGTAGAGCAGGCTGTAGTTCGCCGCCCCGCCCACGGGGAAGTAGATGTCCTCCTCGCCCAAACGCGCCAGCTCGCGCAGGAACAGGTGGCGGTAGCTGCCTTCCAGCCCGGCCTCGGTGGTGAGCGTCTCGTCGGGTGCGCGGGATGGGCGGATCAGGCCGCGCAGGCTGGTGGCGTTCACGTGGATGTCCCAGGAGTGGCGGAGGGCGCGGGGGCGGTGATCGGACCGGCCCCGGGCAGAGCCCAGCCGGCGGTGAGTCGTAGGGCCGTCCGGGTCAACGGCTCCTCCAGGATCCGGAAGGCGATCAAGGCGGCCGCGACGGATCCGGCGACGGTCAGGCCGACCAGAGTTCCGTAACCGATCCGCTCGGCGAGCAACGTCTTGGAGGCCAGCTTCTCGACCAGGATCAGCACGAAGGGATGGATCAGGTAGAGCGAGTAGGACGCGTTCCCCAGGCGCACGCCCACGGCGGCGAGGGGGTCCAGCGCGCGGCGCACGCCGGCGGAGGCGATGGTGGGCGCGGGTCCCAGCACCAGGGCGGCCAGCACCGCCGCGGCGGGCAGACCCGACTGGAGCACGCGGGGGAACTCGTTGGCGACCGTGCCCACGCCCGCGTAGAGGCGCAAGGGATCCAGCACGAACACCGCCGCGCCCAGCACGAAGGCCGCCCAACGCAGGGCCGCGGGCCAGGTCACGCCACCGCCCCGCGCGGCGCCCACGGCCATGCCCAGGCCGAAGTCGAGGATCACGGGACGGGTCCAGAACCTCAGCGCCGTGGCCGTGGGGGCCGCCGCCGCGCCCCAGAACGCCAAGGCGGCCAGGGCGACCAACACGGCGGCGATCGCCGCGGACCGGCGCAGCCCGACGGCGCAGGCGAACAGGAGGTAGAAGAACATCTCGTAGTTGAGCGTCCACCCGAGGTCGAACACGGGAAAGGCGCCCGCGCCCGCCCCACCCTCGGCGTAGGGAATGAACAGGAGCGACGCGCCCACGGCGGCCGGCCCCGGCATGCGCGGATCGCCCTTGAGGTGCGCCGCCAGCAGGATGAGCAGGTAGAAGCCCGTGCACGTCCAGTAGAGCGGAGCCACCCGCGTGATCCGCCGCCGCAGGAACTCGCGCCCCGCCCCCGCCCGGCCGAACAGCCGCCCGGAGGCGTAGACCATGATGAAGCCGGAGATCACGAAGAACAGGTCCACGCCCGCCCCCCAGGGCAGCAGGGTCGCGCGGGCGAAGCCGTGGCCGCGGGCGGCGGCGAGCCCCGCCGCCGCGGTCTGGCTGTGCCCCGCCACCACCAGCAGCGCCGCCGTCGCGCGCAGGATCTGAACCGCGTCCAGCCGCTCGCCTACCGCAGGACGGGGCCTGGCCGGGGATCGGGGTCGGGAGGGGGCGGCCTGGGTCAACGTCCACAGCTTAAGCAGCGGAACTATGAAGCCACCTCGTCAATTGAGGGAGATAATTCCGGTCGCCCGTTCACATTGTGGAAACGGACGCACCTGACGAGCACGACCCATGCGAATCCTGCATTGCGCCGAATCCGCTATGGGCGGTGTAGGCAGCTACATCAGCAATACCGTCCCGGACCAGACGTCAAGGCTGGGCGCCGGTCAAGTGCGCGTGCTGGCCCCGCTTGAACATCGCGCCCAGCTCGCGGCGGTCGGCGACGATCAGGTGCGCACCTTCCACCGGCCCAAGCGCTCGGTGGCGAGTCTCGTCGCCCTGGCCGAGGCGCTCATGGCCGAGTGCGCCGCCTTCAAACCCGACGTCATCCACGCCCACTCCACTTTCGCCGGGCTGATCGTGCGCACCACCTTCGCGGCCGTGCCGCGGCGGCCGCACATCGTCTATTGCCCCCACGGCTGGGCTTTCGACATGAGCGGCCCCGGCTGGCGCAACGACGGTTTCGCGGTGCTGGAGCGGCGGATGGCGCGGCGCTGCGACCGGATCGTGGCCATCTCGCGTTTCGAGGCCGCCCAGGCGCACGCCGTCGGCATAGCGCCGCGCCGGGTCAAGCTGGTGATGAGCGGCGTGCCCGAAGCCCCCCCCGGCCCGGCCGCCGCCTGGCCGGACGCGCGTCGCAAGGTGCTGTTCGTCGGCCGGCTGGACGAGCAGAAGGGGGTGGACGTGTTGTTCTCCGCCATCAAGGATCTGGGCGACTCGGTGGCCGTGCGCGTGGCGGGAGTGGCGGTGGCCGACGAGCCGGGCGGAGCCTCCCCGCCCGCGAACGTGGAGATGCTGGGCTGGCTCGACGCCGCGGGGGTGGCCGCCCAGGTGCGCGCCGCCGACCTGGTCGTGATCCCCTCGCGCTGGGAGGGATTCGGCCTCGTGGCGCTGGAGGCCATGCGCGCGGGCAAGGCGGTGGTCGCCTCCCGCGTCGGCGGGCTGCAGGAGCTCGTGACGGACGGCGTCACCGGCCGACTGGTCGCGTCGGGCGATGCGGCCTCCCTGGGCGCCGCCCTAATGGCCGACGACGCGGCCACGCTCGCGGCTATGGGCGCGCGCGGACGCGAGCTCTATCTCGAACGCTTCACCTCCGCCCGCATGTCGTCCGAACTGCTGGACGTCTACGAGGGCGTGATGCGCACGCCCGCCCGCGTGCGCCTGTTCCCGGCGGGCGGCGCGCGGCGACGGGCCTGGCGGACGGCGGCGTGAGGCGGGGGCGCTTCCTCTACCTTTCCGATTATTTCGGCGCGGACGGAGCGGCCACCGGAGGGGCGGGGATCGCCGCCCTGCAAAGTTATGCGGCGCTCCGCGAGCGGGAGGCCGACGTCTCCCTCCTGGCCGGGCACCACGCCCCGCCCGATCTGGTCGCCCGGGGAGAAGCGACGCTGCTGGGCGGACGCGACCTGCGGGAGGGCTCGGCCCTCGGGGCGGCGGCGGCGATCTACCATCCGGCCAGTCGCCGCCTCGTTTCCGACGCGCTCGCCCGCTTCGATCCGGCGGAGACGGTGGTGGTGCTGCACCAGTGGACGCGATGGTTGTCGCCGTCGGTGATGGACCTGCTGCGGCCGTACCGGCTGATGGTCTACATGCACGACTATTTCTGGGCCTGCCCCAACGGAGCCTATTACGACTTCCAGCAGGCGCAGCCCTGCACGCGCGCGCCCATGGGGGTGCGGTGCCTGATGGCCCAGTGCGATCGGGCGGGACGATTGCACAAGGCGGTGCGGGTCGCGCGCCAGGCGGTGCGGCTGCTGCTGGAGGGCGGTGATCCGGAGCGGCGGCTGATGCTGAGCCTGTCCGCCCCCGCCCGGCGGACGGCCGAGAAGCTGCTCCCCGGCGAGCGCCACGCGGTGATCCACAATCCCCTGCCCGCCTCCGCGTCCGCCCTGGGAAAGGCGCGGGTGCCGACGCGCTACGACATCGGCTATTTCGGCCGGCTGGAGCCCGAGAAGGGCGTCGGCGATCTGGTGGCCGCGCTGGGGCGGACGGGGCTGAGCGGCGTGTTCGTCGGCTCGGGCTCGCTGGCCCCCGCCGTCACCGCCGCCCTCGGCCCGGACGCCCTGGTCGACTGGGCCGACCACGCCGCCGCGATGGACCTCATGCGCGCGTGCCGGGCGGTGGTCCTGCCCTCGCGCTGGCCGGAGACCTGGGGGCTGGTGACCGCCGAGGCCATGGCTTTGGGGCGGCCGGTGGTCGTCTCGCGCCGCGCCGGCTCCGCCGAACTGGTGGAGCGCTTCGGCGGCGGCGTGCTGTTCGACCCGGACACTCCGCAGGGCCTGGACGCGGCGCTGGAGCGGGCCGTCGCCGAGGGCGACCCGCCCGTGGAGACGGGCGCCGCCGTGCGCGACTTCCTGAGCTCCGAGCGCCATGGCCGACGGCTGATGGGGTTGGCCGCCGAGCGTTGGGGCCTGGACGTCAAGCGATCCGTTCGATCTCCCGCAGCAGCCGAAGCCCTGCTCGCCGCCACGTGAACTCCCCGGCGCGCAGGCGGCCCGCTTCGACCTTGGCGTCGCGCAGGCGAGGCTGGTCGCGCAGGGCGTGCATCTGCGCGACCCAACCCTCGGGATCGAACACGTCCGCGTAGAGCACGGCGTCGCGGCAGACCTCGGGCATGGCCCCCGCGGGGGCGGCCACCACCGGGCACCCGCAGGTCATGGCTTCGGCGGGCGGCAGACCGAACCCTTCCGTCCGCGAAGGGAACAGCAGGCACAAGGCGCGGGTGTAGAGCGCGCGCAGTTCGCCGTCCGACACCTTGCCGGCGTAGATCACGCCCTCCGGCGGGTGCAGCCCCGCGGCCGCCATGCCCTCGGGGCCGCCGCCCACCACCACCAGGCGCACCCCCGTGGGCGCGGCGGAGAAGGCGGCGAACACGACCTGGAGGTTCTTGTAAGCCTGCGGTGTGCCGAACAGGAGCGCGTAGCCGCCGTCTTCCAGCCCCAGGCGTTCCAATATGGCCGGTTCGGCCTCGCTCTCCAGGATGTGGTCGGCCCCGTTGTAGACCACCTCCGTGCGGCGGTGGGCGGACACGCCGAAGGCGGCCAGGCTGTCGCGGGCGTACTCCGACACGGTGAGCACGCGCGCGCTGGTGGCGGCTATGGCCGGTGTCAACAGGCGGTAGCCCAGGCTGAACTTGAGCGGGAACGACTCGGGCGAGATTAGGAACTGCGCGTCATGGATCATGGACAGCTTGCGCCTGTGCGCCAGCGGAGCCAAGTTGGCCAAGTTGACGAGCACGCCGTCCGCCGCCCGGAACGGCAGAACGAACTGTTCCCAGACCTGGTTGTGTCCCAAACGCTGGGGAACTTTACGGACCACGGCGAAGTCCGGAGCCCAATTCTCCCGCGCCGGCAGGAGCAGATGCGGATCAAGCCCCACGCCTTCGCCTTGCGCGCACAAGGTGTCCACCTCGCGGATCAGCCGGTCCGCCGTGCGGTGCACGCCGTTCAGGGCGCCGCTGTAGAATTTCCCATTGAGGTACACCCGCCGTCGGCGGGCGCCGGATGCGGTGCGGGACTCCGTGGTGCGGGGAGGGGCCGGACTGGACAGCGTCGCCATGGGCGGCGATTACTCGCCGCGCCGCGACGTCGGCTCGCTCAATTGGGGCATGGAATTGAAATTGCAGCTTCAGCGTGGCTGTACAAGATAGCGGCTTCCATGGGGGTGGGAAATGGATTTGGAGCGACGTACGACGGTGCGGTTCGAAGCGCCGGACGCCATGACCTACACCAGCACCTCCACGGGCGCCGCCGACCTGCGTGACCTGCGCATCCACGAGGCGATCAGCGCACGGGCGGCGGCCACGCCCGCAGCCTGCGCGGTCGTGTTCGAGGACGTGTCCTACAGCTACGCCTGGCTGGAGGAGCGCTCGGACTCCCTCGCCGCCGGGCTCGCGGCGGCGGGCGTCGTGCAGGGCCAGGTGGTGGCCGTCCACCTTGAGCGCTCGGCGGACATGGTGGCCGCCCTGGTCGGGTGCCTGAAGGCCGGGGCCGCCTACATGCCGCTCGATCCGGCTTTCCCCGTCTCCCGCCTGGAGGCGATCGTGGAGGACGCCGGTCCGGCGGCGTTGATCACCGAAGCGGGGCTGGACGGCGTGCTCGCCGGGGCGGCCGCGCTTCCCCGGGTGCGCGTCGACGCGCCGGGCGCCCCCGGCCCCGTCACGGCGCCCGCCGCCGTCGTCGGGCCCGACGACTTGGCCTACGTACTCTACACCTCCGGCTCCACCGGCCGGCCCAAGGGCGTGGAGATCCGCCACGGGGCGGTGATGAACCTCATGGCCTCCTTCCGCGAAACGCCCGGCTTCACCGCCGCGGACCGGATGCTCGCGGCGGCGACCACCGCCTTCGACATGTCCGTGGTGGAGCTGTTCCTGCCCCTGGTCACGGGCGGCCGCATGGTGCTCGCCTCCCGGGCGACGGCGGCCGACCCCCAGCGACTGGCCGCGCTGATCGCCGACGGGGATTGCACCTTCGCCCAGGCCACGCCGTCCCTGTGGCGCTATCTCCTGGACGGCGGGTGGGGCGGCAAGGCCGACCTGACCGTGGTGTCCGGCGGCGAAGCGCTGACCCGCGACCTGGCCGACCGGCTCCTGGCGTGCAGCGGTTCGGTGTGGAACGCTTACGGCCCCACGGAGACCACCGTCTGGTCGGCCATCGGTGCGGTGGGACCGGGAACCGATCCCGTGCCCGTCGGCGGACCCTTGGCCGAAACCACCCTGTACGTGTTCGACGACGCGGGCGCGCCCGTGGCCGACGGCGGCCTGGGCGAACTCCACATCGGGGGCACGGGCCTGGCGCGCGGCTATCGCGGCCGTCCGGACCTGACGCGCGAGCGCTTCATCGAGCGCGACGGCGAACGCCTGTACCGCACGGGCGACCTCGCACGGCGCCTGCCCGACGGCGCCTGGGTCTGCGCGGGGCGCACGGACCACCAGGTCAAGATCCGCGGCTTCCGCATCGAGCTGGGCGACGTGGAGGCGGCCCTGCTGGCCTGCGCCGGCGTGGGCGCCGCGACGGTGAACGCCCGGGTGCGCGGCGACGGGATGTCCGAGCTGGTCGCGCACCTGACGGGTCGCGGGGGGGAGGCGCCTCCGGACGCGGCCGTTCTGCGCCACGCCCTGGCCGAACGCCTGCCGGCCTACATGATCCCCTCCCGCTTCGTGGCGCTGGACGCCCTGCCGCTGACGCCCAACGGCAAGGTCGACCGCGCCGTCCTTCCCGCCCCCCCTGAAACGTCGGAGGCGGCGAGCGAAGACCTTCCTTCCGACGCCCGGACGGACACGGAGCGGCGGCTGGGCGCGATCTGGTCGCAGGTGCTGGGCCTATCCAGCCTCTTGCGGACGGACGACTTCTTCGAACTGGGCGGCTACTCGCTCCTCACCCTGTCCCTGCTGCGCCGCATCCGCGAGACCTTCGGGCGCACCCTGGGCATGGCCGACCTGTTCACCGCTCCGGACCTTGCGGGCATGGCCGCGTTGATCGACGCGCCCGAGCGCGTCGCGTCCGGCCCCATACCGCTGCAGCCCCTCGGGGCTCGCCCCCCGTTGATCTGGTTCGACGCGGGGCCGCAGATGCGCCCGCTGGCGGCCCGTCTCGCACCCGACCAGCCCATGCTGGGCCTCAATCTCGACCCGGAGGAGGAGGAGGCGTTGTCCCGCACGCCGCTGGACGTCCGCGGGCCGGCCGAACGCCTGGTGGCGCGCTTGCGCGCCTTCCAGCCGCGCGGCCCCTACTATCTCGGCGGCTGGTGCCGCTGGGGAGCGGTGACCCACGCCGCCGCCTGCCAGCTCAGGAGCCAAGGCGAGACCGTGGGCCTGCTCGTGATGCTGGACACGATCAACCACGCCTCCGCCCGCCAGACCTTCCTGCGCTTGAAGGAATCCGCCCGCGACCGGATGCGTCCGCGCGCGCGCGTCGCGGAGCGCGATCAGCCGTTCGGCGAGCGCGTGGAGGCGGCCGCCCGCCGCTATCGGCCGGCGCCCTACGACGGCGACGTGCTGTTGTTGCGCGCCGCCGACACCGACCGCGACTGGGACGGCGCCTCCGGTTGGGCCGACTCGGCGCGGGGGCGCTTCGTGGTGGCGGACCTGGCGGGCACGCACCGCAGCGTGCTGGCGGCGCCGCAGGTCGACGCCCTGGCCGACCGGCTCAAGGCGGCGCTGGCGGAAGCCCAGGCGCGGTGCGGCTGAACCTGCGGTCGGCGACCCCGCCCGACCTGCACCTGCATCTGCTCGACCTGGACGCGGACACCACCGCACCGGACCGGCTCGAAGCGCAGGCGGGCCACGAGGCCTGCGCCCGGGCCGCCCGCCTCGCCACGCCGCAAAGGCGACGGCGGCTGCTGGTGCGCGAAGCTCAGGCGCGCCGCCTGGTGGGCGAGCGCCTGTCTCGGCCGGCCCGGGAGGTGCGCATCGCGCGCGCGCCGGGCGGCCGCCCGAGCGTGGAGGGGTCGGGCCTGGCGCTCAGCCTGTCGCAGTCGAAGGGGTTGGCCCTGGTCGCCCTGGCGGACGGGGGAGACGTCGGCTGCGACATAGAACACCTCGACGCCCCCGTCGGCTGGCGCGACGCCCTGGGTGCGGACGTGCTGACCGAGGAGGAGGTCCGCCGCCTGGCCGGCCTCCCCGAACCGCAAGCGCAGGCGCTCTTCCTGCGGATGTGGACCTTGAAGGAGGCGGGGTTGAAGTGCCTGGGCGTGGGCTTGTCCGTTCCCGCACGCTCGATGCGTACGTGCGGGCCCGTGTCGTACGCGGGTGGGAGCGAGGTGAGCCTGCCGGTGTTCACTCCCCGGCTGCATCCCGAGTGCGCCTGCGCCGTCGCCTGGCGATTCAACAAATGATTTGGGGCGTGCAACTTCCGACTTGTTCGCTCCTTATTGTCGTCGAAGTCCGGCATGATCGATGCCTTGGAGCTTCGGAGACTTGGTCCATGAGGAGCCCCTTCGTTCCCTTGCTCGCCCTGCTGGCCATGGGGGCCTGTGCGTCCACGCCGCCGGACGCCGTCCACCTCGCCAGTCGCGACCCCGAAGTCGCGCCCTGCAAGACCTTCGATGGAAACAGCGCCCCCGAGCGGACGCTCGATTTCGGGCGTTGTCTCTCCATGGCCGACTCGGTGGCCAGCCAGCACAAGCCCACCGCCGAGAGCCCTGATGCGACCCATTGGGGCCTGCCCATGACGCAAGGCTTCGTCGACGCCACCGCGCGACCGACGGTCACGGGCGGCGCCGATTGAGCCTCGCCGACCCGGAAGGGAGCGCGGAGTCGAATAACGCCTCCTCGCTCCCGGCAAGGTCCTGGCGGAGCTTTCTCGACGTCGCGGCCGACCGCCTGTCACCCATGGCGTCCCGGCGTTTACGCCTTGGCGCGCTGGTGGTCGTTGCAAGCGTGACGGGCGTGCTCGGGCTGCGGGAGGTGTTGACGCCCACCCTGCGCCCGCCCGTGCCCGCGCCCGAGGCGCCGTCCCTGCGTTCGGCCGGGCCCAGAAGTCCGGCGGCGCCCGACGTCGACCTTTCGCCCGTGCTGAAGTTCCGGCCGCTCTCCCCCGCCGAGGCCTACCTCGCCAACGCGGCCATCCCGACGGTGGACACGCCAGATCCCGCGGCCGCCCCGCTTGTGCTGCGCAACGCCGCGGGCGCGACGCCCGCGAACGCCGCGACGTGCCTCGCCCAAGCGGTGTACTACGAGGCCGGCTCGGAAAGCCTGGATGGGCAGAGGGCGGTGGCGCAGGTCGTGCTCAACCGCGTGCGCGACCCGCGCTTTCCCGGCAGCGTGTGCGGCGTGGTGTTCCAGGGCGTCGAACGCGTCACCGGTTGCCAGTTCAGCTTCACCTGCGACGGGTCGATGCGGCGCACGCCCTCGGCGGTCGGCTGGCTTCGCGCCCAGGCCGTGGCCGAAGCCGCGCTCGGCGGCTACGTGATGGCCGAAGTCGGACACGCCACGCACTACCACACCGTCTGGGTGACGCCCTACTGGAGCCCGAGCCTGATCAAGTTGGGCCGTATCGGCGCGCACATCTTCTATCGCTGGGGGGGCGGCCCTCCGGTGGGCAAGCCCGCTGAAGTCGAGGCCGCCCCTCTGCTGGCGAGCGACGATCCCGGCCCGGCGGCGGATGCGCCGGTCCCGGCCGACCTCCCAGCCGCGCCCGCGCCTTCGCTGATCAAGAACGGCGTCTACTCCCCCCCGCCGCGCCCGGCTCCGACGCCGCGGCCCGACTCCACCGCCGCCCAAGTCGCCGCCGCGCCGGTTTCGCCGGCGTCCGCGCCTGCGCCCGCGCTCGCGCATGCCGTGGCGCTCCCCCCTCCCCGCCTCGCGGAGACCGCGCCGCTCGTTCCGATCGATCCGCCCTACCAATCCAAGTCCCTGCGCCGATCACTCGACAGCCCCGACTTCGCGGCCAGGCAGGGCCGCCCGTGAACCACGACGGCGGGCGATCCGTGCGCGACGAGGCGGCTTAACGCACGGACCAACCGCGGACGGCGGCGTACTTCCCTCCTCGCCCACACCGACCCACCAGGCTGCGACTTCGTTCCTGGACCCTGGGCCACGCCCGTCGACCGCTGGACCAACCCTGCGACGGCCGCGCCGCAATGCCGCGGTCGTCGGCGTTGCCAAGGCGAAACCCGGCTGGGTAGCTCTGGAGAACGGCCTCGTCAGAAGGCCGGCGGAGGAGACCCATGATCCCGGCCCCGCTCACCCCGGCCCAACTCAGCCCGGTGTTCCTGGCCGAGGTGGCCGCCATCATCGCCGCGTGCCGCGGCGTGGGCTGGCTGGTCCGCCGGGGTTTCGGTCAGCCCCAGGTCGTCGGCGAGATGATCGCGGGGGTGGTGCTGGGCCCCTCGCTCCTGGGCCTGGTCGCCCCGGGGATCGAGGTCGCCCTGTTCCCCAAGGACGCGCGCGCGCTGCTCTACGTCGTCGCCCAGTTCGGCGTGGGCCTGTACATGTTCATCGTGGGGCTGGGCTTCCGCAGCGACCACTTCCGCGCCAACGCGCGCAGCGCGGCCGCGGTGTCGCTGTCGGGCATGGCGGCGCCCTTCGCCCTGGCCGTCCTGCTCGCGCCGCTGCTCCTGGGCCTGCACGGATTGTTCGGGCCGCACGTCACCCCGCTCCAGGCGACCCTCTTCCTGGGCGCGTGCATCGCCATCACCGCCTTCCCGATGCTGGCGCGCATCATCCACGAGCGGGGCCTGAGCGGCACGCCGCTCGGTACGCTGGCCCTGTCCTCCGGCGCGATCGACGACGCGGGGGCCTGGACGGTGCTGGCGCTCGTGCTGGCCAGCCTGGGCGGCGGGGCGGTCACGGCGGCGAGGGCCGTCCTCGGTGGAGGCGCCCTGGCCGCCGTCATCCTCCTGCTCGGACCGCGGCTGCTGGCTCCGCTCGGCCGGCGCGCGGAAAGCACGGGCGTGGACGCCCCGTTGCTGGCCCTGGTGCTGGGCCTGTTCGCCCTGGTGGCCGGCGCCATGGACTTCATCGGGCTGCACGCGGTGTTCGGAGGCTTCCTGCTCGGCGCCGTCATGCCCCGCGGACGGCTGGCCCGGGAGGTCGCCCTCCAACTGGAGCCGCTCACAACCGTCCTGCTGCTGCCCGTGTTCTTCGTCTTCTCCGGGCTGAACACCCAGCTGACCCTGGTCGACAACCTCGCACTGGCGGGCGTGGCGCTGTTGGTGCTGGTCGCGTCCGTCGCGGCGAAGGGGGGCGCCTGCTACCTCGCGGCCCGGCTCAGCGGGCAGGACCACGCCACCGCGCTCGGGCTCGGGGCGCTGATGAACGCCCGCGGCTTGATGGAGCTGATCATCATCAACATCGGCCTGCAGCGCGGTGTGATCACCCCCGCCCTGTTCTCCATCCTGGTGGTGATGGCCGTGCTGACCACCATGATGACCGCGCCCCTGTTCGAATGGGGATACGGCCGGACGGCGCGGGCCCGGGGCGGCTTGGGCCGACTCGACGACGGGGCGCTCAGGAACGGAACGCCGACACCGGCCGTCACGGTGGAGAACTCCGCCGCCTGATCCCGCCGCGCTCAGCGCCGGGTGTCGAGCAGGGCTACAGCCCGATCAGCGCCGTGGGGGGCGTCGTCGCTCCAATCCAGCGTGCCTTCCCGCAACCATCGACACGACGCCGCGGCGACCGGGGCCACGGCTTCGGAGTGCAGTTTTGCCGACTCTCGCTTGAGTTGACGTCGACAAGGGCAGTCCAGCTTCGCAGTGACACTTCTACACACAAAGCAGCGGCGCCATCGTGCGCATCACGGCGTTTACTCGAAAGACTCGACCTGCCGTCCCCGACAGACGCAGGAGAAAATGACCCGATTTCTCGGTGATACGGGTTACGTCTACCGTACGTACGGTTGGATTGCACAAATAGCTGTCGCGAAACCTAGCCACGGTGGGAACTTTGTCCCGCCCTCCGGCTTTCATCAGTGCACCGGAGCGATTCACCATGACGGACGGCGTGCGACCTGCAGACGGCAAGCTGCAGCTCGTCGAGGAAAACGTCGTGGTCGACAAGGCCCGACGCGCCACCGGCACGGTCAGGGTTTCGACCCGCGTCGAACCGCGCGAGGAGATGGTCCACGAAGTTCTGCGCCGGGAGAACGTGAAGGTCGAGCGGGTGCCGATCGGCCTTGAAGTTTCAGAGATACCCAAGATTCGCCAGGAAGGCGACGTGGTCATCTATCCCGTCGTCGAGGAAGTCCTGTTCGTGGAGAAGCGCCTCGTCCTCAAGGAGGAGCTGCGCATCTCCTACGACATCACCAGCGAGGAGGTGGCCCGATCGGTCACCCTCCGCACCGTTCACGCCGACGTCGAGCGGACGCCGGCGGAACCCGCCCCTCCCCTTTCCCAACCCTGAGGACGAGCAACCATGACCGATCGCACGATCACCGCGCTCTACGACACCCGCGACGCCGCCGATTCGGCCAAGGCCAGCTTGACGGCCATGGACATCTCCGGCTCCCGGATCAGCATCCACGATGAGGGTTCGGTCGACGAAGCGGGCATGCCCGGTCAGGAGCATGGCGGCATGTTTTCCGGCCTCAAGAACCTGTTCGGGTCGCATGACGACAGCCACGCCTACGCCGAGGGCCTGCGCCGCGG
>CAXSDV010000002.1:54410-66399 GCA_964235945.1 uncultured Caulobacteraceae bacterium | reverse complement strand
CCACCGCATCGACCGGCGCCGGCGACATGGCGGCCGATCGTGACGCCCCCATTTCGATCGTGGAGGAGCGCCTGGTCGTGGGCAAGCGGGAGGTCGCGCGCGGCGGCGTGCGGGTGCGCTCCTACGTGGTCGAAACCCCCGTCGAAGAGCAGGTCTCGCTTCGCCAAGAGCACGTCGACGTCGAGCGTCGCGCCGTGGACCGGCCGCTCGGAGCGGGCGAGGACGCCTTCCGCGAGCGTACGATGGAGATGACCGAAACCGGCGAGGAAGCGGTCGTCGGCAAGCAGGCCTTCGTCAAGGAGGAGATCGAACTGCGCAAGGACGTCGACCAGCGCACCGAAGAAGTGCGCGAAACGGTGCGTCACACGGAAGTCGAAGTGGAGCGTACGGACGCCGCCGGCGTCGCCTCCAAGACGCCCAAGAGCGTCTGACCTCCACGGGAGGAGCGCCCACGCGCTCCTCCCGAACTTTTCAGCGGAGCATATCCGCTTGGTCGACAGGCCGACCAGACCGCCCGAACGCCAGGGTCAAAGAGACGAAACGCCAAGCGGCGTCCTGCAACGCGACAAGAGGGGACGACATGACGAACACCGACCCGAACAAGAACGAGGTGCACGGCACGTCGAAGATCACGGCGGTGCCGGCGAAAGGCGGCGGATTTCCCGCTTGGCTACGCTGGCTGCTGGCGGCGATCGGCCTGTTGCTGCTGCTGCTGTTGTTCCGCAATTGCAGCCACCACGAGGCGGCGGTGACCACCACCACCACGAGCACGACGACCACGTCCGAGGCGACCTCGCCCGCGGGCACGCCGGCCGTCGCGGTGGAGAAGGTGGCCCTGCCCGGCGGCAAGACCGTCGACCTCGAACCCAACACGCTGAACTACGAGCTTCAGCGCTTCCTGGCCTCGCCCGATCCCGCCCCCCGCACCTTCACCTTCGAACGGCTGAACTTCCCCACCGACTCGGCCGAACCCCCGGCGGACGCCCAGGCGACGGTGAGCGCCCTGGCGCAGATCCTCGCCGCCTATCCCAAGGCGCGGGTGCAGTTGAACGGTTACGCCGACTCGACGGGGACCGAGCCCCACAACGTGGATCTGGGCGCCCGACGGGCCGAAGCGGTCGCCAAGGCGCTGGCCGCCCAGGGCGTGTCCGCCGACCGCATGAAGACCGCCACCGGCGGTTCCTCCAACCCCACCGACACGAACGCCAGCAGCCAGGGCCGGGCCGAGAACCGCCGGACCGAACTCGTCGTGCTGGCGAAGTAAGCGACAGGAGAGGACAGTCCCATGCACACCTTCACCGCCCTGTACGACAACCAAGCCGATGCGGAGGCCGTCCAGGTCGACCTCGAGCGCCTGGGGATCGTCGACCTGGACCACGGCCTCCACGGCCAGGAGACCGCCGCCTACGAGGACGAAGCGGACGGCCCCTGGGCCGGCGGCAGGGGCGTCGCGCCGCCCGACGCCGACCGCCACATCTACAAGGAGGCCATGAAGCGCGGCGGCTTCCTGCTGACGGTCACCGTCGACGACCAGGAGGCCGAGCGCGTGCACCAATTGCTCGAGAGTTCGGACGCCGTCGACATCGAGGAGCGCGAGCGCGCCATGAAGGCCGGCGGCTTCGTCCCGCCCGCCCCCGTCCCCGTCCCGGCTCCGGCTCCGGCCCGCGCGATGGGCGACGAGGCTCCCATCCAGGTCGTGGAGGAGCGCCTGAACGTCGGCAAGCGCCAAGTCGACCGAGGCGGCGTGCGCGTGCGCAGCTACGTGGTGGATACGCCCGTCAACGAGCAGGTGCTCCTGCGTGAGGATCACGTCGACCTCGAACGCCGTCCGGTGAACGAACGCGTCGGCGACGCGGAGGCGCTGTTCCAGGAGCGCGACATCGAGCTGGACGAGACGGCGGAGGAGGTCGTGGTGGGCAAGGAGGCCCGCGTGGTGGGCGAGGTGTCGTTGCGCAAGGACGTCGACCAGCGCACGGAGACCGTACGCGACACGGTGCGCCACACGGAGGTCGAGGTGGAGCGCATCGAGCCCACCGACGCTCCCACGCGCCCGACCCGCTAGACCTCGGCAAGGGAGGCGGGCGTCGAAGCCCGCCTCCCTTGCTTCCAGCCCCCATCCTGCGAGCCGACATGCACCCCATCAAGGACCTGCTGAGCCGGGCGACGGCCACCGCGATCGCCGCCGCTCTCGCCGCGGTGACGACGTGCGCCGCCGCCCTCGCCGTGAGCTTCGCGCTGTACGGCGGGCTCAAGCCCGTCGTGGCGGACGCAGGCGCGGCCGGTCTCACGGCCCTCGCGTGCGCGCTGCTCGCGGCGCTGATCGTCTCAGTGACGCCCGGCATGCTCAAGCCGGAGCCCCGCCGGCACGCCTCCCGACCCCCGGGCGGCGCACGCGCCGCGCGCGGGGGCGAAGGCGGCCAGGTCGCCGCTGAGCTGGGTTTGGCCGCGCTGGGCCTGGTGGCCGACCTTTCGCTGCAGCGCCGCCTCAAGCGCGAGGAGAAGGCGCGCAACGAACGCAAGTCTCGCCGGCGCATCAAGTGAGCACGGGCGCCCGCGCCGTTCGCCAGGACGCAACCTAAGCCGAGCCGGACTCATTGCGTCCACGTCGCGCCGCCGGTCCCGACGTCGGCGTCCGGTCAGCGGCGATCCAGCGCTCCCGCCCAGTCGCCGCCTCCGTGCGGCCTCACACCCTTAGGACCCCACCATGAGCCTGTTCGACCAACTCGGCGCTGCGAGCGGGATGCTCGGCGGCGGCCAAAACCCCGCGGGATCGCCCGGACGACAGGGCGGACAGGGCGCGGTGATCGGTGCGATCCTGGGCATGCTGCAGAACCAGCAGGGCGGGTTGGGCGGCGTGATCTCCGGCTTCGAGCGCAGCGGGCTCGGCGGCATGGCCCAGTCCTGGTTGCAGAACGGGGCCAACCAGCCGGTCTCGCCCGGGCAGGTGCAACAGGCCCTGGGGCCCGGGGCGGTCAACGACGTCGCGCAACGCCTGGGGGTGGGCCACGAGGAGGCGGCCGGCCACCTGTCCCAGTATCTGCCGCAGATCATGGAGCACCTCAGCCCCGGCGGCCAGTTGCCGCAAGACGGAGGCGCCGCCGGTCTCGGCGGACTCATGTCCAAGCTGGGGCTGGGCTGATCCCACGCCGCACCTGAAGATCGTCGTGCTGGAGCAGCACTTCGTCACGCAGGCTTGCAGTCTGCGTGGAGGACCCGCCCGCGCACGGACGCGACGATCGTCAGGTGCCCGATTCGGCCGACATCAATCCACGGCTTCGAGATCGGCGAGGAACAGCTGCGGCTGATGGATGAGACCGGGGTGGACGTGCGGATGCCGACGCGACGCTGAGCGTCTCCCGCAGGCGCGCAGCTAGCGGGCGAGCGGTGAACCTTCATACCCCGCCAGCAGGGCGGACGCGTCGTCGTACAGGGCGACCGCTCCCGCTTCGAGGAGCGCCTCGTCGCTGAAGCCGCCCGAGCGCAGGGCGACGGTGGCCACGCCGCACTTGCCCGCGGCCTGCACGTCGTAGGGGCTGTCGCCGACGGCGACCGCCTCGTCCGGACCGACGCCCGCCCGCTTCAACGCGACGGCGAAGATGTCGGGGGCGGGCTTGGAGGTCCGCACGTCGTCCACGCTGGTGGACGCTTGGACGAGGTTCCGGGCGTCCAGGAGATCGAGGTAATGGTCGAGTTCGGCCTGGGACGCCGATGACGCCAACACCACGCGCCGGCCCTGGGCGCGCGTACGCGCCAACAAGTCATGCGCCCCGGAGAAAGGCCGCACGCGCGCGAGATAGTCGCGCTTGAAGACCTCGCCGTGCGCGTCGCCGAGCGCCTGGACGGCGCCCGGGTCGACCCCGGGCATGAGCGCCGGCGCCAGGAGGTCGGCGCCCTTCCCGATCTGGTCGTGGATCGCCTCGGGCGACACCTGGACGCCACGGGCGGCGAACACCTCGCCCCAGGCCCGCACGTGCGAGGCGTTGCTGTCGACCAGCGTGCCGTCGATGTCGAACAGGACCGCCCGGACCTTCATCGCGCGACGTGCGCGGCGAGGCGGCCGAGGTCCTGCGTCGCGGTCGGGCTGTCGTCCGCAACCACGCCGATCCCGTGCCGGTAGGAGAGCTCGCCGCCCAGCCACGCGGTCACGCCCAGGAGCGCCACGGTCGCCAGCGACAGGCCGAGGTCGACGCCGTCGGGGCCCGTTCGGTCGTCCTTGGGTCGCCGGGAGAGGTTGAGCGCCGTCAGCGCCATGGCCAGCACGTTGCCGCCCGCGTGCACGTGGGCGCTCGGCAGGCGGCGGACCTCTTTGATGGCGACGTAGTCCACCAGGCCGATGGCGGAGGCCGCGACGCCCGAGGTGAGGCCGCCCAGCAGCAGCCACCGGCCCGCCCTGCGCCAGAACGGGTCCCGCGTGCTCCGCGCGGCCAAGTCGGCCAAGGGAGCGGCCATCAGGGTCGCCACCGGGAAGGCGATCGCCATCGGGTGGATCGGGTGATGGAAGATGGCCGCGGTGCTCTCCACACCGTGCGCGTGCGTCCTGCCCATGATCTCGCTCCTGCCCGCCCGTCCAAGCCGCCCGGTCCCGAGCGGGTTCCGCAGCGACGGAGCGGAGCGCCGCCGCCGTAGACCGCCGGGCGAAATCACCAGATGCGCACGCGGGCCGCCGGCGCGAGGTAGAGCGCCTTGTCCGGGGTGACGGCGAAGGACGCGTACCAGCCGTCGATGTTACGCACCACGCCGTTGACCCTGTAGACCTCCGGACTGTGGACGTCGCTGGCGAGCTGCTGGCGCAGGGCGTCCTCGCGTCGCTTGTCCCGCCAGGACTGGGCGTAGGCGAGAAAGAAGCGCTGGTCGCCGGTCAGCCCGTCGATCACCGGGGCCGACCGGCCGTGCAGGCTGGCGTGGTAGGCGTCCAGCGCGATCAACAGGCCCCCGAGGTCGGCGATGTTCTCGCCGGTGGTTTGGGCGCCCTTCACGTGCACGCCCGGGAAAGGCGTGTAGGTGTCGAACTGCGCGTTCAGCTTGGCGGCGGCGGCGTCGAACCTGGCGGCGTCCTGGGGCGTCCACCAGTCGGTCAGCGCGCCCGAGCCGTCGAAGCGGCGGCCCTGGTCGTCGAAGCCGTGGGTCATCTCGTGGCCGATCACGCCGCCTATGGCGCCGTAGTTGGCCGCATCGTCCGCGCGCGGGTCGAAGTAGGGCGGCGCCAGGATGGCGGCGGGGAACACGATCTCGTTCTGCGTGGGGTTGTAGTAGGCGTTCACCGTCTGGGGCGTCATGCCCCATTCGCTGCGGTCCACCGGCTTGTCGAGCCGCTCGACCTGGCGCGCCCATTCGAAACCCTGGTAGGCGCGCAGGTCGCCCACGACGTCCGTGGGCGAGACCTGGAGCGCCGCATAGTCCCGCCACTTGTCGGGATAGGCGATCTTCACCGACAGCCGATCGAGCTTCTCGTGCGCGCGGGCCTTGGTGGCGGAGCTCATCCAGTCGAGCCGGTCGATGCGGCCGCCCAGCGCCACGCGCAGTTCGGCCACCAGCGTATCGATCTTGGCCTTGGCCTCGGGCGGGAAGTACCTGGAGACGTAGACGCGGCCGACCGCCTCGCCCATGCCGCCGTCCACGAAGGACACCGCGCGCTTCCACCGCTCGCGCTGCCGCTCCTGTCCGCGCAGCGCCTTGCCCCGGAACTCGAAGTTGGCGTCGGCGAAAGCGTCCGAGAGCACGGGCGCGGCCGAGTCGGCCACGTGGAAAGCCGCCCAGGCGCGCAGCACCGGCAAGGGGGTCGCGGCGTAGACGCCGGCGAGCTTGGGCGCCGCCGTATTCTCCTGCACCACCACGCGGCGCACGCCGCCCAGGCCCGCCCCCTGCAGGAAGGCGGCCCAGTCGAAGCCCGGCGCCGCCTTGGCGAGCTCGGCCGGCGTCGTCGGATTGTAGGTCTTGACCGGGTCGCGCCGTTCGGCGCGGGTCCAGCTCGCCTGGGCGATCCGGGTCTCGTAGTCGACGATCGCCGCCGCGTTCGCCTCCGGCTGCGCCCAGCCGACCAGCGACAGCATGCGGGCGACATAGGCCTGGTAGGCGACCTTCTTCGCGGCGAAGCCGGGCGAGATGTAGTAGTCGCGGTCGGGCAGGCCCAACCCGGACTGGCCGATGTAGACGGCGTACCGGTCGGGCGTCTTCTCGTCCTCGCCGATGTTCACGTCGAACAGGCCCGACTGGAAGTCCAGGTTCTCGCGTCCCATCAGCGCCGCCAGTTGCGAGCGCGTGTCGGCCGCCCGGACGGCCGCGAGGTCGGAGGCGATCGGCCGCGCCCCCAGCGCCTGCGCCCGGTCCCGGTCCATGAAGGCTTGGTAGCCGGCGTGGACCTTGCGCGCGTCTTCGGCGGTCGCGCCGGCGGAGGTGGGGGGATCGGTCTCCAGTATGCCGCGCACCTCCTTCTCCGCCTGATCGCTCAGCACCGCGTCCACGCCGTAGCTCGACTTGTCGGGCGGGATCGGGGTGGCCCTGTCCCACCCGCCGTTGACGTAGGCGAAGAAGTCGTTCCCCGGCGCGACGCCGCGGTCCATGCCCGCCGTGTCCAGGCCCCAGTCGCCGTAAAGCGGCTTGGGCGCGGCGAGCGCCGCACCCGCGAGCGACAGAACGGCCACCAGGCAGGTGGATGCGGCGAGCGATCTCTTCATGGTTCCCCCAGGCTCCGTTCGACACGACGGTGATGACGCACGCCGCACGCGACCGGGCGCGCCACGTTAAAGGCGGCGGCGAATTGTGGAGGTTGGCCCATCCGCCGGCCGCCTTCCACCCCCTCCCAACGACCCTGCGGGCTGCAGCGCGCGGGCGCCCCGCGAAACCCGTCCGATCCGCTCGCCGAGCTTGGCCGCCGAACGCCCACAGCGAGCGCGAACCCGATCCGTCGCGGCGAGTTGACCCCCGGGGTCGTCGTGGCGACCGTCTCACCTGCGGAGTTGGATCATGCGTTTGCAGAACAAGGTGGCCCTGGTCACGGGCGCGGGCTCCGGCATCGGCGAGGCGACCGCCCTCAAGTTCGCCCGCGAAGGCGCCGCCGTACTGCTGGCCGGCTTGCCGAACGACCCCGTGCAGGACGTGGCCGACGTGATCGTGAAGGAGATGGGCGGGCGCGCCGCCGTGCACCTGGGCGACGTGTCCGACGAGACCACCGCCCAGGCGTGCGTCCAGGCCGCGGTGGACGCCTTCGGCCGGCTCGACATCCTGGCCAACATCGCCGGCGTGTTGGTGGAGCTGGCCGAGGTCGACGAGTTCGACGTGGAGCGGTTCGACTACACGGTGCGCATGAACGTGCGCTCGGCCTTCCTGATGACCAAGCACGCCCTGCCCCACCTCAAGAAGTCGGGCGGCAACATCGTGTTCGCGGGCTCGGAGGCCGGCTTCAACGGCACGCCCATGTTCGCGCCCTACGGCGGCACCAAGGGCTTCA
Source organism: uncultured Caulobacteraceae bacterium (assembly GCA_964235945.1). GTDB lineage: Bacteria > Pseudomonadota > Alphaproteobacteria > Caulobacterales > Caulobacteraceae > JASLDZ01. The sequence goes on along the minus strand of CAXSDV010000002.1, from coordinate 58,952 downwards.
TCCACGCTTTCATGAAGGGCGTCGCCGGCGAGCAGGCCAAGTACGGCGTGCGCGCCAACTGCGTCTGCCCGGGCGCGATCTCCAGCGCCTGGACCCACAAGGGCGAAGGCGTGATGGACGCCAAGACGGAGAAGACGGTGGTCGACGCGGCCCCCTTAGGCCGGCGCGGCACCACCGAGGAGATGGCCAACGTGGTGGCGTTCCTGGCCTCGGACGAGGCGAGCTTCGTCACGGGCGCCCTGTGGCTGGCCGACGGCGGGGTGACGCCGGCCCACGGCATGCCGGGCGCCGACGTGCCGCACCACCTCAAGAAGGAGCCGGCCTTCACCCTGCCGATCCGCCACGCCCGCGACGGCGAGATCGACAAGCCCCTGATCAGCCGCTGACGTCCGGCCCGCGCCGCGCGGCGCGGGGCCCGCCGCCTCGCCCCGGGGCGAGGCGGCGAACCCCGGTCAGAACGCGATGTACGGACCGGGGAAGCCGCCGGCGCTGCGGCCCTCGAGCGCGGTGTAGACGTTGCGCCCGTAGAAGAACGGCAGGCCGAAGGTGAAGCTGTTGGGCGTGGGCTGGAGGTTGTCGAACGCCTCCGCCTGGGCGCCCACTCCGGGCAGGACCGACAGCCCCGGCTTGAAGAGCGAGGTCGCGAGGGTGATCTGGAACGCGGCGGAGACCGCCTGACCGTTCACCCCCTGAACCGTGGGGCTGATCGTCAGCGGCGAGGCCGGGCAGTAATAGCCGGCGAAGTTCGCTTGCGTGCATTGCGGAATCGAACTGTCCGAGAACAGGAACAGGTTCGTGCCGCTGTCGATGTAGCTGTTGCTCAGCACCTGCCCCTTGTAGGAGGCCGTCACGAAGCCCGCGCCCAGCGTGCTGGAGGACGGAGTCGTGGCGAGGGGGGTCGCGTTGCCCAGGCCGTTGTTGGTCTGGGTTCCGATGCCGAAGTAGAGCGTGCCGGTGACGCTGGCCTGGCCCGCGGACGAGACCGCGGGCAGGCTGATCATCGTGCCGTTGTTGTCCACGGCGAAGGCCGCGACCGGGTTGGGAAGCTGCTCGAACGGGGCGGAGCTCGAGGCGGCGCGGGGTGTGGGCGCTCCGCAGCCGCTCGAGGGGCAGTCGTAATAGGTCGAGGCGCCCACGCCTCCGGCGGCGCAGAGCGCTCCGCAGTCGGTGGTCGTCACCCCGACGCCCAGTATCCCGTTGGCTCCGAAGGCCGTCACCGAGTTGAGCGCCTTGCCGCCGCCGGACGAGCAGGAAGCGGGCGTCGTGGAGAAGGCGCCCCCGTCGCCGATCACCTGGAACGGCATGGAGGCCACCGCCTCGCCGCCGACCTTGAAGTCGGCTTGGCGCACGGAACCGAACACGTAGCCGTCGACGAAGCCGTAGCACTCGCCCACGGGATTGCCCTGCGCGCTCGTCTCGGTGGGCAGGGCGGCCAGGAGGGCCGGGTCGATCACCGACTGCACGACGCGCAGGCCGACGGAGCCGGTGTCGACCTCCACGTGGTCGATGGTCTGGCAGGCGGAGCCGCCGGGCGCGCAGATGGTCACGGACACGAAGCCGATGTTGTCGGAGATGAACGGGTCGGTTCCGGTGGCCAGGACCGGCGGACCCGCGTCCACCGTGATCGGGGTGAAGTTCGTCAGGGTCACGACCGGCGCGGGCGGGGCGACCGGAGCCGTGGCGGAGGCGGAGGTCGAACCGCCCCCCGACCCGCCGCAGGCTGCGAGCGCCATGCAGGCGAGGAGGGCGGCGAAGCGATGGGAAAGCCGCATGGCCTAGCGCACGTCCTGGGGGTTGAAGCCGGCGGGGAGCCGGTCGGGAAGGTAGGCCACGCCCCAGAACGCCCCGGGGTGGCCCGCGCTGTAGACCACGAGTTCGGACCGGCGCGAGAGGACGGGCCGGCGCGTGCGTCGCCGGGAGCGGGACTGGTCGGCCTGGAAGGCGGTGAAATGTTCTCCCAGCAGTTGTTTGAGGTCGGGCCGACCCGCGCCGCGCCAGCTGACCGCGAACACCGCCCCGTCGGCGGCGGCGTACTCCTTGACCACCCCGCCCGCCGTCGTGAGTTCATGCACCGCGCCCGAAGACGAGGCGGTGGAACGCCTGCGGGCGTGCAGGTGCGCGCCGTCCGCCTCCACGCCCGCCATCCTGGAACCCAGGCCCGCCTGGGCGGAGGTCGCCTGCACCAGCGCGACGAGCCCGGCGGCCAGCAACGCCGCGCGCGCCCTGCGCCTCGAGCCGCCCGTCGCACCGCCCTGCACCCACGCGTCGTCGCTCATGCCGTCCATCCGCCACGCCGCCCGCCTCATAACAGCACGACCCTTAAGGAAAGCGACGTTGTATTTCAGCGGCGAATGCGCCCGCCCGAGCGCCCCGACCCCGACCCCGACCCCGTCGCCGGGCTGCGCGGTTCCTAGCCGGGTCGGTTGGCGAGAAGGTCGTCGACCACGGCGGGATCGGCCAGGGTGGAGGTGTCGCCCAGGTCCTCCGTCTCGCCGGCGGCCACCTTGCGCAGGATGCGGCGCATGATCTTGCCCGAGCGCGTCTTGGGCAGGCCCGGGGCCCACTGGATGGCGTCGGGGGCGGCGAATCGGCCGATGTCGCCGCGCACGGCGTCGCACAAGCGCCGCTTGAGCTCGTCCGTCGGCTCTATTCCGTGCTTGAGCGTGACGAAGGCGTAGATGCCCTGCCCTTTGATCTCGTGCGGGAAGCCCACGACCGCCGCCTCGGCCACCGCGCGGTCGCCCACCAGGGCGGACTCCACCTCGGCGGTGCCGATGCGGTGGCCCGACACGTTGATCACGTCGTCCATGCGCCCGGTGATCCAGTAATAGCCGTCCGCGTCGCGCCGGGCCCCGTCGCCGGTGGCGTAGGCCCCCGGGAACTGGGCGAAGTAGGTCTCGATGAAGCGCGCGTGGTCGCCGTAGACGGTGCGCATCTGCCCCGGCCAGCTGTCGGCGATCACCAGCGGCCCTTCCGCCTCGCCCTCCTGCGGCCGGCCGTCCGCGTCCAGGATCTGCGGGCGCACGCCGGGCATGGGCAGGGTGGCCGAGCCCGGCTTGGGGTCCACGGCGCCCGCCACCGGCGAGATCAGCACGCCGCCGGTCTCCGTCTGCCACCAGGTGTCCACCACCGGCAGGCGGCCGCCGCCCACCACGTCGTGGTACCAGCGCCAGGCCTCCGGGTTGATCGGCTCGCCGACGCTGCCCAGCACCTTGAGGCTGGCCCGGCTGGTCGCCAGCACCGGGCCGTCGCCCTCGCGCATCAGGGCGCGGATGGCGGTGGGGGCGGTGTAGAACTGCGTCACCGCGTGCTCGTCGATCACCCGCCAGAGGCGGCCGGCGTCGGGATGGGTCGGCACGCCCTCGAAGATCAGCGTGGCCCCGCCGTTGGCCAGCGGCCCGTAGACGACGTAGCTGTGCCCCGTCACCCAGCCCACGTCCGCCGTGCACCAGAACAGGTCGCCGGGCGCGTGCTGGAACACGAGCTGATGGGTGTAGGCGGCCCAGAACAGGTAGCCGCCGGTGGTGTGGAGCACGCCCTTCGGCTTGCCCGTGGACCCGGAGGTGTAGAGGATGAACAGCGGGTCTTCCGCCCCCATGGGCTCGGGGGCGCAGGCGTCGTCCACCTGCGCGTCCTCGTCGGCGTACCAGCGATCGCGCCCCTCGCGCATGGCGGGCTTCGAGCCGCACAGGTCGAACACCACCACCGCGCGCACGTCGGGGCAGCTCTCCAGCGCCGCGTCCACGTTCGCCTTGAGCGGGACGCGCTTGCCGCCGCGCGCGCCCGCGTCGGCGGTGACCAGCACGGTGGAGCCGCAGTCCTGCACCCGGTTGGCCAGGCTCTCGGGCGAGAAGCCGCCGAACACCACCGAGTGCACCGCGCCGATGCGCGCGCAGGCCAGCATGGTGACGGCCGCCTCCACCACCATGGGCAAGTAGACGGTCACCCGGTCGCCCTTGGCGACGCCCAGGCGCTTGAGCACGTTGGCCATGCGGCACACCCGCCGGTGCAACTCGCGGAAGGTGACGCGCACGCTGCGCCCGGGCTCGTCGGCCTCGAACACGATGGCGGTCTCGTCGCCGCGGGTCTCCAGGTGGCGGTCGACGCAGTTGACGCAGGCGTTGAGCACGCCGTCGCCGAACCAGCGGATGTGCAGGTCCGCCGGGTCGAAGCTCACGTCCTTCACCTGGGTGAAGGGCTCCATCCAGTCCAGCCGTTCGCGCGCCGCCCGGGCGAAGAACGCCTCGGGATCGGCGTCGGCGCTGCGGTGCAGGTCTGCATAGGCGGCGGCGTCCAGACTCACGGCGGCTCTCCTCCCGGGGCCGTGTCCGCCCGGCGCACCGCCGGCCGTCCCCGTTGCGGACACAATGCCTCCTCCTTCGCCGAGGTCCAACCCGCGGGCTCCCGACCGGAGCGCCGACGCATGACCCTCATTTCACCGTCGCAACGCCGCCGTCCGCTGTTAGGAGGGCCCGTGCGCCTCTTCAGCTTCATCCCGCCCAGAACGCGATCCGGTCACGGCGGCGCGGGGTGATCGCCCCG
>CAXSDV010000002.1:0-54310 GCA_964235945.1 uncultured Caulobacteraceae bacterium | reverse complement strand
GCGCGCCTGCCCGATCCGGCGGGAGACGCCGCCTTCTCCACGGTGATCGTGACGCCCGAGCGGCTGCGGGACGCCACCGAGCTCGACGGCGCGCTCAAGTCGGTCCCGGGCTTCTCGCTCTACCGGCGCACCTCCACGCTCGGGGCCAACCCCACCACCCAGGGCGTGTCCCTGCGCGCGATCGCGGGCTCCGGCGCTTCGCGGGCGCTGGTGACGCTGGACGGCGTGCCGCAGAACGACCCGTTCGGCGGCTGGGTGATCTGGACGGCGCTGCCGTCCGTCGCGATCGGGAACGCGCGCCTGGTGCGCGGCGCGGGGGCCGGCCCCTACGGCGCGGGGGCCCTGACGGGCGTGGTGCAGCTCGACAGCCCGCAGGACGTGTCCGGCCTGAGCGGCGAGGCGTCCGCGGGAAACCTCGGTTTCCGCGAGGGCCAGGCCTCGCTGGGCGCACAGCCGCGGCCGGGCACGCGCATCTTCCTGGACGCCGCCGGCCAGGAGAGCGGCGGCTGGATCCCCGTGCGCGACGGCCGCGGGGCCGCCGACCGGCCGCTAGACCTGCACAGCTGGACCGCCGCCGGGCGCGTCGAGCAGGACGTGGGCGCCGCCGTGCTCTCCGCCCGGGTGAACGGCTACGAGGAGGATCGCGGGGCCGGAGCGGTCAACGCCTCCTCCCGCGCCAGCGGCGTGCGGGGCTCGCTGACCCTGGCGCGCCAGCCCACCGCCGACAGCTGGGGCTGGCGGCTGCAGGGCTGGGGGTCGGGCTCCGACCTCTACAACGCCTCCGCCACCGTCTCGAACGCGCGCAACACCTCGGTTCCGGCCAACATCCAGTACGCCACCCCCGCCATCGGCTGGGGGCTGAACGCGGCGCTGCGGCGCGCCACGCAGCGCTTCAGCCTGGAGGTGGGCGCCGACGTGCGCGGCGCCACGGGCGAGAGCCGGGAGCTGTTCACCTACACGCCCGCCGCCGGCTTCGCGAAATCGCGCAAGTCGGGCGGCGAGACCCTGGTGGCGGGCGTCTATACCGAGGCCTCGGCCACCCTCGGCCGGTGGCTGGTCACCGGCGGCGTGCGCGCGGACGAGTGGGCCGACTTCGACGCCGAACGGGTGGAGCTGGCGCGCGCCACCGGCGCGACCACGCTGAACACCCGGCCGGGCGACCAGAGCGGCGTGCTGCCCACCGGGCGCCTGGGCCTGCGCCGCGAGCTGGGCGGCGGCCTCGCCTGGCGGGCGGCGGGCTATGCGGGCTTCCGCCCCGCCACGCTGAACGAGCTGCACCGCCCCTTCCGCGTCGGAAACAACCTGACCGAGGCCGATCCCGGCCTGCGGCCCGAGCGCCTGTACGGCGTGGAGACGGGGTTCAACTACGTCCTCGGCGGCGCCTCGCTGTCGGCCACGGTGTTCCGCAACCGGCTGGAGGACGCCATCACCAACGTGACCCTCGGCCGCGGCCCGGGCACGTTCGCCATCCCGGGGCTGGCCGGCGTGTCCGACTTCGTGGCGGCGGGCGGCATATTGCGCATGCGCCAGAACGCGGGCGCGGTGGACGCCACCGGCGTGGAGGCCGAGGGCGAGGTCCCGCTGGCGCACGACCGGGTCACGCTGAACGCGGGGGTGGCCTACACCCATTCGCAGGTCGACGGCGGCGACGCGGTTCCCCAGTTGGACGGCCTGCGCCCGGCGCTCACCCCCCGCTTCACGGCCACGGCCGAGGCTCGCTGGCGCCCGGTCGCCCCCCTCGAACTGGCCGTCGACACCCGCTACGAGAGCACGCGCTACGACGACGACCTGAACACCTTGCGGTTGCGCCCCTACGTGTCCGTCGACCTGCGCGCCGACTACGCTCTGACGCCCGCGCTGAGCCTGTTCGTCGCCGCCGACAACGTGCTGAACGCCGACATCCGCACCGCCGAGACCGCGGACGGCGTGTACAGCTACGACGCGCCCCGCCTCGTGCGCGTCGGGGTGCGGCTGCGCCGCTGAGCCGGGCGACGCTGCGCGGGCGGGACGCCGTTCAGCCGGCCAGGGCGCGAGCGGCGGCGACGGCGGCCTGCGCCCGCGTGAACACCTCGTCGGGGGTGAAACCGGGCTTGTAGAGGTCGCCGCCCAGGCCGAAGCCGCGCACCCCCGCCGCCCACCAGTCGCTCATGGCCGAGGGGCCGACGCCGCCCACCGCCATGACGACGGCGTCCTTGGGCAGGATGGCCTTCAGCGCCGACACGTGGCCGTAGCCGTAGGTGGAGGCGGGGAACAGCTTGAGGTGACGCGCCCCCGCGTCGTAGGCGCGCAGGGCTTCGGAGGCGGTGCCGAAACCCGGCAGCGGCGTGAGCCCGCGCTCGACGGCGCGCGCGATCACCTCCGGCCGGGTGTCGGGGGAGACCAGGATGCGGCCGCCCGCGTCCGCCACCTGGTCGACCACCGACGGCGTCAGCACCGTGCCCGCGCCGACCACCGCCCGCCCCTCGAACGCCTGCGCCAGGCGGCGGATGGAGGTGAGCGGGTCGGGCGAGTTCATGGGCGCCTCGATGATCCGCACCCCCGCGGCGAAGAGCGCTTCGCCCACCGCCACGGCCTCGTCGGGCCCGACCCCGCGGATGATGGCCACGATGGGCGTCTCGGCCAGGGCGTCTTCGAACTTCATGGTGCGGCTCCCGCGTCGGCGGCGTGCAGGGCGCGCAGGCCGGCCAGCACCGCCGCATCGCCGGAAGTCTCGCTCACGGGCGCCCCGCGCCGGCGCAGGGCGCGGGCGTAGAGGCCGGTCAGCGTCGGATCGCCCACCAACGCCACGGGCGTGTCGGGCGCGAAGCCCAGCAAGCGCGGCGAGGCGGCCACGTCGGCCCCGATGAGCAGACCTGAAAGATAGGCGCGCGCCGAGCCGGGATCCATGCCCCCGCCCACGACCCGCGAGCGCACGGTGAACAGGCGCGAAGCCAGCGCCTCGCCCTCGCCGGCGGCGAGGAGGCCCGTCTCAAAGCCGGTGTCCGCGCCGACGTCGCCGGTCGCGGGCGGCTGGCGCAGCACGCCGTGGCTGGAGAGCAGGTCGTACAGCTCGCCGGTCATGGCGGTGACGAAGCGCACCACGCGCCCGTCGACCACCTCCACCCACTTGGCGTGGGTGCCCGGATGGCAGACGAGGTGGCGGCCGCGGGCGTTCGCCGGATCGGCGGCGATCCAGCCCATCACCTGCACCTCCTCGCCGCGCATGACGTCGGGGGCGTCCATGTCCGGGCGCCGGCAGCGCAGGCCGGGGGCGATGGCGACGGGGGCGGCCTCGCCCTCGACCCGCAGCAGGCCGCGCGCGAGCGCCGCCGCATCCGCCGGGCAGTCGAGGTAGGGCGCCTCGCGCCAGCCCAGGGTGGAGCCGATCATGCCGCACAGCAGGGCGGGCAGGCCCTGGGCGCCCAGGGCGGGACGCACCTCCGCGCGGAAGCGTTCGGCCGCCTCGCCGGGGGCGAGCTTGGCCACGCCCAGGGGCAGGTCGCGCCGGGGCCCCGGGCGGCCGTGCGCGTCCACCACCCAGGCGCGCGTGTGCGTGGTGCCCCAGTCGACGGCGAGGAAGGCGCCCGTCACCGCGGCCCGTCCGTCTCGCCGGAGGGGGCGGGCTCGGAAACGCCGACCCGCAGGGGGAGGCCGAGGTCGGGCGCGCCGTCCGCCGTCCAGCCGAACCGCTGGGCCCTGGGCGAGCGGCGGCGGTCGCAGCGGTAGTCGGGCCCGGCGTTGGCGTGGTAGACGATCCAGTCCTCCCGGCCGTCCGGCGACTTGAAGAAGGCGTTGTGGCCGGGCGCGTACACGCCCGCGTCCTTGGACATGCCGAACACCACGGCCTGCGACTTGGTCCAGCTCTTGGGGTCGAGCGGATCGGCGCCGGCGGCGGCGGAGAGCAGGCCCAGGGCGTACTCGTCGGCCCAGCAGGCGCTGGCGGAGTAGCTGATGAACAGCTTGCCCGTGGGACCCTGCAGGAACTCCGGCCCTTCGAGGATCTTGCGGCCGCCGAACATCTCCCAGGGCCGGGTGGGGCGGCCGATCTCCACCTGCGGGCCGGAGAAGCTGACGGGATCGCGCATGGGCGCGATCACCAGCCGGCTCTCGTCGCCGACATAGGCGGAATACATGAAGTACAGGCGGTCGCCGATGTTGAACACGGTGGGGTCGATGCCCGGATGGTCGGTGGGCAGGGCCCCGCGCTCGGTCCAGCGCGCGGTCATCGGATCGGGGCCGTCCGCCTCCAGCACGTAGATATGCCGGTGCGCGTCGTCGTCGTGCCCGCGCTCGGCGCCGGTGAAGTAAACGTACCAGCGCCCGCCGATGCGGTGCAGCTCGGGCGCCCAGATCGACTTGGAGGCCGGCCCTGACGCGCGGGCGCGCCAGATCACCCGCGACGCGCCCGAGGCCAACTCGGCCAAATGGCGCGTGGTGCGGATCTCCAGCCGGTCGCCCAGGGTGCGCATGAAGTAGTAGCGGCCGGAGTCGGTGGTGATGAACGGGTCCGCGCCCGACGCCAACAGCGGATTGACCACCGGCGGGCCCGCGGCGTGGGCGGCCGCGCCCGCCAGCAGGGCGGCGGCCACGCCGAGCCAAGCCGAGGCGCGCCTCATCGCGCGGGCGCCGTGGAGAAGCGGAACACGATGTGGTTGCTGTACGTCCCGCCGGGGTCGAGGCGGGCGGAGCCCAGGGCCGGCTGATTGGGCGTGTCCGGGTGGCGCTGGGGCTCCAGCACCAGGGCGTCGCCCTCCCGGTAGATGCGGCCGGACTTGCCGGTGATGGTGCCGTCCAGGAAGTTGCCCGAGTAGAACTGCAGGCCGGGCTGGTCGGAGAGCACCTCCATCACCCGGCCGGAGACGGGCTCCTCCACCCGCGCCATCAGCCGGGGCGCGGGAACGGCGGCCATGCCGAACACCCAATCGTGGTCGAAGCCGCGGGCGAAGCGCACCTGCTCGTCTCGCCCGTCGCGCACGTCCTGGCCGACCGGCTTGGGCGCGCGGAAGTCGAACACGGTGCCCGCCACGGAGCGCACCTCGCCCGTGGGGATGGAGCCCGCGTCCGTGGGAAGGTAGCGGTCGGCGGCGATGGTCAGCAGATGGCCCATGGCGCCCCGGGACGAGCCCTCGCCCGCGAGGTTCCAGTAGGTGTGGTTGCTGAGATTGACGATCGTCGGCTTGTCGGTGACGGCGCCGTAGTCGACGTGCAGCTCGCCCCCGGGCGCCAGCGTGTAGGTGGCCGTGGCGGTGAGGCGGCCCGGATAGCCCTGGTCGCCGTCGGGGCTGACATAGCGCAGGGTGACGCTCGGCGCGTCGCCGCCGTGCACGGCCATGACCGTCCACACCACCTTGTCGAAGCCGGTCGTGCCGCCGTGCAGGCTGTTGGGCCCGTTGTTGACGGGAGCCTGGTGGGCGTGACCGTCCAGGGTGAAGCGGCCGCGGGCGATGCGGTTGGCGAAGCGCCCCACCGTGGCGCCGAAGTAATTGGGCGCCTTGAGGTAGCCGGTGAGGTCGGCGTAGCCCAGCACCACGTCGGCCGAACGGCCCTGGCGATCGGGCGCGGTCAGCGACTGCAGGCTGGCGCCCAGGGTCAGGACGCGCGCGGTCATCCCGTGGCCGTCGTCCAGGGTGACCGCCTCCACCGCGCGGCCGTCCGGCATGACGCCGAAGCCCGTGCGGCGCACGGCGCCGGCCTGGGCGGCGCCCACGGACAGGACCAGCGCCGCGCCGGCGATGAGGGCGGTTCGCGTCATTCGGGTCGCCTCGGCCGGCCGGCGGGAGGGGTCGGTCACCATTCGGCCAGGCTCCCGTCCGCGTTGCGCCAGGCGGGATTGCGCCAAGCGTGGGGTTCGTCTCGCGCCAAGCGGCGGATCTTGTCCTCGTCGAGCTCCACGCCCAGGCCGGGCCCGGTCGGCACGGCCACGTGGCCGTCCGTCACGTCGAACACGGCGGGGTCGGCCAGGTAGCTCAGGAGGTCGTGGCCGCCCGTGTTGTAGTGGATGCCCAGGCTCATCTCCTCGATGGCGAAGTTGGGCGTGGCCGCGGCCACCTGCAGGCAGGCGGCCAGGGCGATGGGGCCGAGCGGGCAGTGCGGGGCCAGCGCCACGTCGTACGCTTCCGCCATCGCCGCGATCCGCCGCACCTCGCTGATGCCGCCCGCGTGGGATAGGTCGGGCTGGGCGATGTCGACGATCCCGCGTTCGAAGAACGGCTTGAAGTCCCACCGGCTGTAGAGCCGCTCCCCGAGCGCGATGGGGATGGAGGTCTGGTCGGCCAACTGGGCCAACCCCTCGATGTTCTCCGACAGCAGCGGCTCCTCGATGAACAGCGGGCGCAGCGGCTCGAGTTCACGCGCGAGTTGGCGGGCCATGGGCTTGTGGACGCGGCCGTGGAAGTCGAGCCCCACGTCCAGCCCCTCGGCCGTGACCGCCTCCACCCGGCGCAGCACGTCGTCCAGCGCGCGGGGGCTGTCCAGCCATTTGAGCTGGGCCGTGGCGTTCATCTTCAGCGCGCGGAAGCCCTGGTCGCGCCGGGCCCGGGCCCCCTCCCCCACCGCGTGCGGGTCGTCGCCGCCGATCCAGGCGTACACCTCGATGCGGTCGCGGACCTGGCCGCCCAACAAGCGCCACACCGGCACGCCCAGCGCCTTGCCCTTGATGTCCCACAACGCCTGGTCGACGCCGGAGAGCGCGCTCATGGACACGGGGCCGCCGCGGTAGAAGCCCAGCCGATGCACGGTCTGCCAGGCGTCCTCGATGCGGTCGGGATCGGAGCCGACCAGGCGGTCGCGGATCGACTCCAGCGCCCCTTCAACCGCCTCCGCATGGCCTTCGAGGCTGGCCTCGCCCCAGCCGTCGACGCCCTCGTCGGTCGTCACCTTGACGAACAGCCAGCGCGGCGGAACGCGGAAGGCTTCGATGCCGGTGATCTTCACGCGCGCTCTCCCCGTCGGCGCAGCCACGCCAATCCCGTCATCACCGCGCCGAATAGCAGCAGGATCGCCCCCCAGGCGAGGTCGACGTTCAGGCCCATGGACATGGCGTGGGCCGGACTCGCCGCTCCGTAACCGCCGACCAGCAGGCCCAGCGCGAGGAACAGCAGTCCTATCGGCAAGCGGATGTCGAAGCTCACGGCGCCCTCACGCGTAGATCAGGTTCAGGATGACGGCGCCCGCCAGCACCGCGCCGCCCACCACCGCCGGGCGCCCCCACCAGGCGCGAGCCGGGTCGTCGGGCGTGGGCGTCAGCGAGCGGACCAAGCCCACGAGCGACGCCTCGTCCGGGGCGCGGGTCATCAAGCTGACCGCGATCGTGACGAAGAAGCAGGCGCTCCAGGCGAAGATGGCGGTCCAGAAGTTCTGCGCCATCTCGCTGGGATAGGTGTGGACCAGATGCAGCCAGCCGCCCTTGATCCCCGGCGTCGCCCCCTCCGGCAGGGTCAGGCCGTGGTGGATCGCGGCCGCCGTCGTGCCGGCCACGAGACCGGTGAAGGCGCCGTGGCCGGTGGCGCGCTTCCAGAACATGCCCAGCAGGAAGGTGGCGAACACCGGCGCGTTCACGAAGGCGAACACCAGCTGCAGTATGTCCATGATGTTGTTGAACTGGGTCGCCATGTAGGCGGCGGCCACCGAGAGCAGCACCCCCACGAGCGTCGCCATGCGCCCGACCTGGAGATAGTGCGCGTCCGACGCCTCCCGCCGGATGTAGGCCTGGTAGATGTCGTAGGTCCACACGGTGTTGAACGCGGTGACGTTGCCCGCCATGCCCGACATGAACGAGGCCAGGAGCGCGGTCAGACCGATCCCCAGCAGGCCCGTGGGGAAGTAGCGCAGCAACAGGTTGGGCGCGGCCAGGTCGTAGTCCAGCACCGGACGCCCCGCCGTGTCCAGCATCGGCCGGCCGGTCGCCGCATCCACCTTGGCGGGGATCACCGCCGCGCCCGTCAGCGCCGCGCCCGCGGGCCGCCCCGCCGCGTGGACGCCATGCCCCAGCGGCGCGGGGTCGAAGCGGCCGGGAGCGGCGGTCAGCGTCATGGCGATCAGCCCCGGCAGGATCACCAGGAACGGGAAGAACATCTTGATGGCGGCGGCGATCAGCGGCGTGCGCCGCGCCGAACCCATGCTGTCGGCCGCCATGGCGCGCTGCACGATCAGGAAGTCGGTGCACCAGTAGCCGAAGGACAGCACGAACCCGAGCCCCATGGCCAGGCCGAAGGGCTCCACCCCCAGCCGGTTGGTCGCCGGGTGCGCCATGCCGCGCCAGACGTGGGTGTAGGACGGCCCGAGCGTGGCGCGGATGCCCTCCCAGCCGCCGACCGCCCTCAGCCCCAGCCAGACCAGGGGTGCGAAGCCGGCCACGATCAGGAAGAACTGCAGCACCTCGTTGTAGATCGCGCCCTTCAATCCTCCCGCATAGATGTAGGCCAGCACCACCACCGCCGAGACCAGCACGGCGATGTGGAACACCCAGGCGTGCCCCAGGTGCAGGGCGGCCAGCGGCGCGTCCAGAACGTGCAGCACCTCGATCAGCTTGGCCAGGGCGTACATGGAGATGCCGGACGACAGCACGGTCATCAGCGCGAAGGTCACCGCATTGAAGGCGCGGGTCTTCTCGTCGAACCGCAGCCTCAAGTACTCCGGCGCCGAGCGGGCCTTCGAGCCGTAATAGAACGGCATCATGAACACGCCCACGAAGATCATCGCGGGAATGGCGCCGATCCAGTAGAAGTGCGCGGTCGCCCAGCCGTACTTGGCGCCCGAGGCGCCCATGCCGATCACCTCCTGCGCGCCGAGGTTGGCGGAGATGAAGGCCAGCCCGCAGACCCAGGCGGGCAGCGAGCGTCCGGCCAGGAAGAAGTCGGAGCCCGTCGCCGTGCGGCGCGAGGCGGCCCAGCCGATCCCCAGCACGAACAGGACGTAGAGGGCCATCACGGCCCAGTCGACCCAACCCAGAGTCACTCGCGCATCCCCGTCCCTGGCGTGACGGGTGCGACCCGCCCACGCCCTAACATTCCCGCCTTGACCGGCGGCGTTCGCCTAGGATTGATCATATAATATCCCGCATCGTCAAGCAGACGGACGCGGCTGCTGGCGTTCGCGCGCCGGACGTCGCAATCTCTCCGCGCGGCGCTTGGTCCGCGAGACCGCGGCGCAGGCGCAGCGACATGGCGACCCCGACGCCCCCCTCCCCGCGCAACCGCACCTTCTCCATCGTGGAGGCGCTCGGGGGTGCGATCGTGGCCGGCGAGTACGGCGAGGCCAACCCGCTGCCCAACGAGGGCGAGCTCGCCCAGCAGTTCGGCGTGAGCCGCCCGATCCTGCGCGAGGCGGTCAAGATGTTGACCAGCAAGGGCCTGGTCGCGGCCCGCCCGCGCCACGGCACCTGGGTGACGGCCGAGAGCGAGTGGAACTTCCTCGACCCGGACGTGCTGAACTGGCTGCTGGGCCGCGCCTACTCGCCCGACCTCCTGATCCAGTTCACCGAACTGCGCATGGCCATCGAGCCCCAGGCCGCGGCCCTGGCGGCGGCGCGGGGCACGCCCGAAGCCAAGGCCGGCGTCCACGCGGCGCTCGCGCGCATGATGGCGGCGGATCGCGGGGAGGACGATCCCCTCGCTTCCGACATCGCCTTCCATCACAGCATCCTCCAGGCCACGCGCAACCGGTTCTACTCGGAGATGACCGACTTCATCGACGCCGCGCTGCGTTTCAGCATCCGTCGCACCAACAGCTACAAGGGCGTGGCCATGGCCAGCATCCTCGAGCACAAGCGCGTGGCGGACGCCATCCGGGACGGGGACGCCCAGGCCGCGGCGGACACCATGCGAAGTCTGCTGTCCAACATCATCGCCCTGATCGAGGCCTCGATCCCCCCGGAAGCGGCCCGCGCCAGCGCCTGACGCGCCGCGCGAGGAACTCCGCCCGGCGCGGGGAGACGCCGGGCGGCCCGTGGGGGCGACCGTCAATACTTGAAGCGCACGCCCAGCGAGAAGGTCCGCTCTTCGAGGCGGATGTCCTGCGGCAGGATCTTCGCACCGATGTACTCGTGAAGGTCGTTGCGCGTCAGGTTGGTCGCGTCGGCGGTCAGCGTCACGTGGTCGCCGAGGTCGTAGGACGCCGAGAAGTCGAGATGGTTTTCCGGCTTGAAGTACTGGCTGTTGGGCAGCTGGGCGCCGGGCAGGTTGAACGCGCTGATGAACGATCCGCGGTAGTTGTAGGCCAGCCGCGCGGAGAGCTTGTACTTCTCGTACAGCAGCACGGCGTTGCCGTTGTTCTTGGAGACCTGCTGCAGCGGCATGGTCACCGCGGAGCCGCCGCCGACGGCCGGCGCCTCCGTCTGCCCTTCGATGTAGGTGTAGTTGAGCTGCACGCCGAAGCCGGAGAAGGCGCCGGGCAGGAAGTCGAAGAACTGCTGGTAGGCGGTCTCGAAGCCGTCGATATGGCCGGACCCTGCGCTCTGCGGGCTGGAGATGCTGTAGGGGATGCCGCCGACCACCGTGTTCTGAGAGAAGGTCTCAATGTAACCGCTGATGTCGCGGTAGAAGCCCGCCAGCGAGATCAGGCCCGTCTTGGAGAAATAGTACTCCGCGCTCACGTCATAGCTGTTGGACTTGATCTCGCTCAGGTTGGCGTTGCCGCTGGAGCCCAGGCCCAGCCGGTTGGTGGTCGGCGGGTTGAGCGAAAGCGAGGGGTTGAGGGAGCCGAAGTCGGGCCGGGTGGCCGTCTTGGCGTAGGACAGGCGCAACTGGACCTGGTCGGTGAAGTGGATGCGCGCGCTGGCGTTGGGCAAGGCGTCCAGGTCGTTGGTGTTCGTGTTCACGGGGAAGTAGGTCGTGCCCGCGGCGCCCACGAGGGCTCCGGTGGCGTTGATGGCGCGGTCGGTGGAGACCACGCGCACGCCGAACACGCCGTCGACGGGGAAGTAGAAGTTCCTGAAGTCGTAGGAAGCCTGGACGTAGCCGGCGTAGGTGTCCTCCACCGCATGGTAGGCGCGGGCTGGGTCGGACGGCAGCAGGCCGGGGCCGAGGCCGTAATAGCTGCGGATGAGGTCCTGGTTGTCGAACAGGAAGGCCGCGTTGCCGGTCAAGGAGGGATGGATGCCCGCCGTGCCCAGTTCATCGGGCGAAGAGATGAAGTAGCCGGGACCGAATACGGAAGCCGGAGAAGCCGGGCCCGCCGCGGTGCCCACGCCCGGGGGCGGGGTGGAGATCTGCAGGCCGCCGCTGGCCGAGGCGGTGTGCTCGGTGAAGCGGAAGCCCGTCTGGATGGTCTTCAGGGGGCCGAGGTCCAGGCGATAGTTGCCGTCGACGCGCGTGGCGATCTCGTCGCCACGCGAGCGGCTCCAGGTCTGGAACAGGCCGTTGAACGTGTAGGCCGCCGGGTTGGTCTGGTTCTGCGCGCCCACGCCCGTCAGGTTCCAGAACACGTGGCCGTCGACGTTGGTGTCGGCGTTGAGCGTCTGTCCGGGCAGGGGCGTGTCGACGATGAACAGGTTCTCGGCGAAGATGCTGTCGGTGTAGGACACGTCCGCCGTCAGGTTGAAGCGGTCATGCTTCCACTTGCCGCCGACCGAGTACTGCTGGTCGTAGCCGTTCTGCACGAACGCCTGCGTGCTGGTGGCGGTGTAGGGGTTGGTGAAGGTGCCGGATTTCAGCTCGCAACCTTGCACTTGCTGGCCCGCGGGATTGGCCACCTGCTGGCACCCGCTCGGCTCTGACGGACCGTACAGGTTGATGTTGCTCGCGCCGGTGGCCGAGCCCGGAGCGCTGAAGAAGAAGTCGAGCGCGTGGTGGTCCTTCAGCTTGTCCCACAGACCGTCGACGTAGAACTCGAGCTCGCTGTTGGGCTTCCACTGCAGGGAGAAATTGGCCTGGGGCCGCTCGCGCCGCCCGATGTCGTAGTTGTCGCCGACGACGTTGGGAGCCAGGAAGGTCTGGCCGTTGAAGGTCACGGGATTGCGGACGTCGTCGAAGGCGGCCGGCTCGTTGTAGTGCTGCTTCTGGTAGGACACGTCCAGAAGGGCGCCGAAGTCCCCGATGGAGGTGTGCCAGCGATCACTGATCAGCAGGCTCGCGATCGGGTCGTTGCGCTCGGCGATCTCCGAATGGATCTCCCGGAAGGAGCCGGCGATCTCGAGACCCTTGAAGTCGAGCGGCCGGTGCAGGTCGGTGTTGATCAGTCCGGCGATGCCGCCTTCGATCAGGTCGGCGGTGTTGGTCTTGTAGACGTCCACCCGCGCGACGGCTTCGGCCGGCAGATTCTGGAACGCGAACGCGCGGCCCGCGGCGGAGAAGATCTCGCGGCCGTTCAGCGTGCTGATCACGTTGGGCAGGCCGCGGACCACGACCTGCTCGGTTTCGCCCGCATTGCGGAACACCTGCACGCCCGTGATGCGCTGGAGCGAGTCGGCCAACGAATTGTCGGGAAACTTCCCGATGTCTTCGGCCACGATCGAGTCGACGACGTTGTCGGAATTGCGCTTGATCGACTCGGCCGACTGGAGGGACGCCCGCACGCCCGTGACCACCACCTCCTGCGCGGCCGTGGCGGGGGTCGGGACGTCGCTGCCCGTGTTCTGACCCGTGGGGGGCGTGTTCGCGGAGACGGGCGGCTGCGAATTCGGCGCCGCCGAGGGCGCCGGAGTCACCGGGCTTTGCGCGAAGGCGGACCCCGCGATGAACAAGCCCGCGAGGGCCGACCCGGCGAACAGCCGTGTGCGTTGCAGCGTCATACCGAATCTCCCCTGATTTGCCGGGTCTTCGCCCGTCTTCATCCCGAATACTGCGGAATCAATTAATCTGACAAGTGTTGTCTTGCGTTCGAGTCACCGAAAGCGCGCAACAGATCGGCCTCGCGCTGGCGATAGGGCCGGCCGTCCGCGTGCAGCACGTCGTGGAACCACACCACGGGCTTTTCATGCACGTAGGGACGTTTCCAGGAGTCCCAGGGCAGCTTGGTCTGCTCGCGCCCGTCCACGAAACCCCAGTTGATCATGGCCACGCCGTAGCGGCGGGCGATCGGCAGGTCGTTGTCGAAGGTCGAGCCGGCGCCGCGCGCCATGTACTCGGTGCAGATGACCGGCCGCCCCATGGCCTTCAGCTCGCGCACGTGCGCTTCGAACACCTCCGGCCAGCCGTAATCGTGGAAGCTGATCACGTCGGACTGGGCGAGCTGGATCTTCTCGATCACGTCGAGTTCGCCCGGGATGCTCCAATCGTTGGCGCGCCACAGGCCGCTGGTGAGCGGCTGCACCGGCGCCTGGCTGCGCGCCCAGGCGAAGGCCAGGGGCAGGAGGCGGGCCACCTGCGCGGCCTTGTTCGGCGCGTCCTTGACGGCGTGACGGCCGCCGTCCGTGTTCTCCGGCTCGTTCCACACGTCCCAGGCCAGCACGCGCGGGTCCTGGCCGAAGGCGCCGACCACGCCCTTCACGTAGGCCTCCAGCCGCGGGAGTTGCGCCGGGTCGGCCAGGGCCGCGCGGCCGGGGGCCTGGACCCACCGCGAGTTGTGAACCCCCGGGATCGGGTCGGGCTGCGGACCCAGGTGGGGGGCCGGGTTCCAACACGAGTCGAACAGCACGAACACGGGCCGGATCCCGTGGCGGTGCGCGATGGTCAGGAAGGTGTCGATGCGCTGCTTGAAGCCTTTAGGGTCCTGCGCCCAGAGCAGGTCGTGCAGGAACACGCGCATGGTGTTCATGTGCAGTTGCTCGGCCCAGCCCAGCTCCCGGTCGATGCGCACGGGATCGAAGGTGGCGGCCTGCCACATCTCCAGTTCGTTGACCGCGCTGGCGGGCACGTAGTTGGCGCCGAGCAGCGGCGGCTGCGCCGCGTACCAGGACTTGGCGTGGTCGGGCGTCCACCGCGCCGGGGCCTCCTGGGCCGCGACGGGCGAAGCGGCGGCGGCGGCGAACGCGACGGCGAGCGCCGAGGCGGCGAGCCTGGCCTTCATGCGACATCCCTCCCGAGGGCGGTGGGGACCGCCCGGCCGCGTGGACCGCGGCGCATGCTGAGCCCTGTCGCGCCGTCGAACGGCCACGCGGGCGTCGACGGCATAGGGCAATAATGTGATTATTGGCAAGCGGTCCTGTTCCAAGCGCGCCGCAGGCGTGGCACGATCGCCACACGGTACGACACGCTCGCCGCTCAGGGCGGCGCGGCGGGCGACGACGCCGACGTCGGCGCGACCCGGGCGCGACCCGCGTCCACCCCGGGGCGCGCCGGGCTTGGCGATCCGCCGGGCCCCCGACCGACGCGAACTTGTCCGACAGGAGGACGCCATGACCACCCACCGCCGCACCCGCCTCTGCTGGCTCGCGCTGGCCCTGCTGGCCACGCCGGCGCTCGCCGCCCCGGGCGCGGCGGAGGACGCGGCGGTGGGCTCCCCCATCGGCCAGGGGCAGGGCTACGCCTCGGCCGTGCGTCTGCACCACCAGGCGCGCCGGGCGGCGGACGGCGAGATCCTGCTCGTGTTCGAGCGTCCGGACATGGCGGGCGTGCCCCTGTACGCGAGCGGTGACGACGGCCGCACCTGGACCTACCGCCGCCGGATCGTCGACCAGGTCCACGCCGGCCGGCCCGACTGGCAGTTGCGCTGGCAGCCGAACCTTTACGAGCTCGAACGCTCAGCGGGGCCCCTGCCGGCCGGCGCGCTGCTCCTGTCGGCCAACGCCACGCGCAACGACGCGAAGGGGCGCGTGGTGGAGGAGCACCTGCAGGTCTACGCCTCCACGGACGCGGGCGCGACCTGGCGCTATCTCAGCGACATCGTCGACGGCGGCGGACGACCGGAGGACCGCGACAACCAGGGCGTCTGGGAGCCCGACCTCCACGTGCTGCCGGACGGGCGGCTGGTCGCCTACTATTCGAGCGAGAAGCACAAGCGCGAAGGCTTCAACCAGCTGCTCGCGCACAAGGTCTCGTCCGACGGGGGGCGCACCTGGGGTCCCGAGGTGATCGACGTCGCGCATCCGGGCGAGGTGGAGCGACCGGGCATGGCGATCGTACAGCCGCTTCCCGGCGGCCGCTGGGTGATGAGCTATGAGGACATCGACGGCCCCGACAACGGCGCGGTGCATCTCAAGTTCAGCGACGACGCCCTGCACTGGGGCGATCCGGCCGATCGCGGCGTGGAGGTGCGCACCGCGTCCGGCGGCTGGCCCGCGGCCTCGCCCATCGTGCGCTGGATCGACGACGGGTCGCCCAAGGGGGTGCTCGTCGTGCTGTCCATGCGCGGGGGCGGCACGGGGGAGCCGGGCGGGCGCACCCTGTACTTCAACACGGACGGCGGGCGCGGGGCGTGGTGGCAGGCGCCCGCCCCCGTCCACAAGCTCAGCGGGAACCAGCATGCGGGCTGGACGCAGGTGTTCATGCCCACGGCGGACGGCCGCGCCTTCCTGCACGTGACCTCCTCGTCCTCGCCGACCTCGCCTTCGGACGCGGACCGCAACACGATCCTGTCCGCACGGGCCCCCGTGGCGTTCGACCGGTACGAGGCGGAGGACGCGCTGCGCCGCGACGCCGTGCAGATCGAGACGCTCAAGGCGTCGAGCGGCGCCAAGCTGCGCATAGCGGTCGGCGGCGCCGCCACCTTCCCGCTGGTCACGGGATGCCGTTTGGCGGGCGCTCTGCGCCTGCGCTCGGCGGACGTGGACCTGCCCGAAACGCCGCGCGTGACGATCGACGGCCGGCCCGTCGCCCTGGGCGCCGCCGAACCCGACGGTTCCGACTGGTCGATCAGGACGGGCGCGGTCCCGCAACTGGCCGCGGGCGCCCACAGGGTCGAAGTGGCGAGCGCGGCGCACGCCCTGGACCTGGACTGGATCCAGCTTCCCCTCGCCTGTTCGGCCGCGGCGCGCTGACGCCGCGGCGCAGGCGTCGCTTACCGAATGCTCACCTCTGCGGCGCACGCTCCTGCCGCGGGTCCGCTCGGACGGACCGGCGGACGACCGGGCGGGAGCAGGAGGCGACATGACGAGCGACGGCCGCGGTTCCAAGGCGCCCCACCCCAGGCTCACCGTGCTCCTGCTGGAGGACGACGACGCGGACGCCTACCTGACCCGCCGCGCGCTCGGGACCCTGCCGCGGGTCGGCCAGGTCGTGCGCGCCAAGAACGGCGAGGAGGCCGTCGAGCTGCTGCAGTCGGGCAAGGTCGTGCCCGACATCGCCTTCGTCGACCTGCAGATGCCGACCATGAACGGCCACGACTTCCTGGGCGCCTGCGTCGACCGGGGTCTGGCCAACATCCCCATGGTGGTGCTCACCTCCTCCTCCGCGAGCAACGACGCCCTGCGCAGCCGGGTCCGCGGCGCCCTGCGCGTGATCACCAAGCCGGAAAGCCCCCTCGACCTGCGCGCGGCGCTGTCGGAGGCGATCGACGCCTTCACCGGGCCGGCCCAGCCGCTGTTCGCCGGCCGCGAGCGCCAGGCCATGGCCGTGTCCGGGCAGGAGGCGGTCCGTGACCGCCCCCACGCCGCGGTCGCGGTCCCGCCGACGCCGCAGTTCGGCCGACGCGACGCCGGCCGGCGGTTCTGACGCGCCCGGAGCCCGTCGGGGCCGCCGTGCCGTCCCTTGATCTCGACCTCCTGCTGGTGGACGACGACCCGTTCGCCCTCGAACTCCAGGTCCACGTCGCGCGGGAGGCTTTCCCCGAGAGCCGGATCGCCACCACCAGCGATCCGGCCGCCGTGGCCGAACTCTGCGCCTCGGCCGCGTTCGACTGCGTCCTGCTCGACTACGACATGCCCGGGCTGGACGGATTGACCGTGGCCCGGCGGCTGCGCGAGCGCAGCCCCCACCTGCCCGTGGTGCTCTGCACCGGCGCGGGGGACGAGATGCTGGCCGCCAAGGCGCTGCAGGGCGGCGTGACCGACTACATCCCGAAGTCGGCCATACGACCGCCCGCCCTGCGCCGCACCATCCTCAACGCCATCAAGGTGGCGCAGAACGCCCGGGTCATCGACAGCCAGCGGTCGGAGCTGGAGACCTTCGCCTTCGCGCTGGCGCACGACTTCAAGCAGCCCCTGCGCCAGATCACCACCTTCTCCCAGCTCGCCCTGGAGGATGTGGAGGCGGGCGCCCTGGACGACGCGCGCCACCACCTGACCTTCCTGAGCGGAGCGGCCCGGCGCTTGTGCGCGCTGGTCGACGTGATGTCGCAGTACACCCTGCTGAACCGGCCGATCGAGCCGGAGGCGGTGGCGGTCGGCCAGGTGCTCGAGGGCGTGGTCCAATCGCTGGAAGGCTATGTCGTCGAGCGCGCGGGCGCCGTGGAGATCGAGGGCGACGCCGTCGTGCTCGGCGCTCCCGTCTTCCTCCACCAGGTGCTGCAGAACCTGATCGTGAACGGGCTCAAGTACAACGTGCGGCGAAACCCGAAGGTCGTGGTCCGCACGTCGCGCGAGGACGGCGCCTGCCGGATCGAAGTGGAGGACGACGGCATAGGCATCGCCGCCGACTACCTGGAGCAGGTGTTCAAGCCGCTGGCGCGGTTGCACACGGACGCCGAGTACGCCGGCACGGGGCTGGGCCTGACCATGGCGCGCAAGGCCGCGGCGGCGCAGGGCGGCGCGATCACGTGCACGTCGAAGGTCGGCGTCGGCTCCCGCTTCGTCGTCACCCTCCCGCTCGCACCCGCGGCGCCCGGCTAGGGGGCGGAGCCGCGGACGGCGTCCGCCAAGGCGTCCACGAGCGCGCGGGCATGGTCGACGATCGCGGGATCGACCCGCGCCAGCGCCCCCTCGACCCGGCGCGCGCACGCGCCGACGCCGGGAAAGCCGTACCCGTCGGCGGTGCCCGCCAAGCGATGCGACAGGCCGCGCAGCCTTTCCCGGGCGGGCGCCGAAACGTCGGCCGGCTCCGACAGGGCGGGCTGGAGCGCCGCCACCTCCTCACGCACGGCTTCGAGGTGGGCGAGGAAGCGCTGGACCAGCGCGGGCGGCAGGGGCACGGGCGAGCTCCTCAGGCCGCGCCGGGACCGGCGCGGGCGGCGACGGGCGCCGCCTGGCGGTCGCGTTCGACCGTCCATTTCGCGATCATCGCGAGCGCGACCTCGGCGGTGTAGGGCTTGGAGAGGTGGTCGTTCATGCCCGCCGCGAGGCACAGGGCGATCTGCGGGCGCACCACGTTGGCGGTCAGGGCCACGATGGGCAGCCGGGCCAGCCCGAGGTCGCGCAGGGCCCGGGTCGCCTCCAGCCCGTCCATGACCGGCATCTGCACGTCCATCAGCACGAGGTCGAAGGAGGTCGCGCGGGCCAGCTCCACGGCTTGGCGGCCGTCGGCGGCGCAGGTGATCTCCAGCCCTCGTCCCGCCATGAGCGCTTCGAACAGCTCCTGGTTGAACACGTTGTCGTCGGCGACCAGCACCCGCAGCCCCGCCAGGCTGGCGGGAGCGTCGGACGGTCGGGGGCGCCCGCTCCCGGCGACCCCGGCCTCGCCCTCGCGGGCGGCGTCGCTTGGCGAGCGGGCGTTCGGTGTCATGCGTCGTGTCCAAGGCCGCGACGCGGGCGACTTGGCGGGGTCGGCACGCGTTCGGCCGCAGAGTCCGCCAACATCGTCAGAGAACATTTAACCGCCCGACCGCGTCGAACGGGAAGAGCCCGCGGGAACGGCCGTCAGGCGGACGCCGAGGCGGTTCCGCTCAGGCCCCCCTCCCCGACCGGCACAGTATCCAGCCCAGGGCGGGCACCTCGACGTGCAGGGCGCCGGGCGCGGCGCTCGCCGACGCGCAGGCGCCGTGCAGCGCGGTCCAGCGCGCGGCGCCGACGTCCACCACCGTGTCCGCCGTCCGGGCCTGCAGGCTGGTGTTGAGGGCGATGACGTACTGGCCGTCGGCCGGGTCCGTGCGCGTCCAGACGTAGAGGCCGGGCTCGTTCGCAGCCAGGCGCACCTGCTGCACGCCGCGGCGCAGGCCCGGATGGGCTTGACGCAGGACCGCCATGGCGGCGATCGCGCGGTAGAGCGGCGCACCCTCGTTCCACCCCGGCGCTCCGGCGCGCGCCGCGCCGAGCGGACGCTCGGCCTGGTAGCTGGGGACGCGGCTGGGGAACAGGGTCTGGCGCGAGGCCTGGTCGCCGCCCGTCCCTTCGAGCCCCTGCTCGTCGCCGTAGTAGATCACCGGCGTTCCACGGCTGAACATGAGCAGCGCGTGGCCGAGCTCCACCCGGCGCAGCAGCTCGTCGCGGCCCATGGCCGGCGAGTCCTTGTGCAGCAGGTAGGCGAAGCGGCCCATGTCGTGGTTGTCGAGGAAGGTCGGCAGTTGGGCGGCGCCCCCGTGGGCGGGCGAGAAGTCGGGGTCGGAGAAGAAGGTGTGGGTCAGTCGCGCCGGACCCTCCTTGCCGCCGATCACCGCCTGCGCCGCCGCCTGGAAGCCGAAGTCGAGCACCGCGGGCCAGCCGTCCACCCGCGTGTGGCGCGCCAGCACGCCCGGATCGGGATCGTAGACCTCGCCGAAGACGTGGAAGTTGGGCCGGCCGTGGGCGTGCGCGAAGTCGAGGACGGCCGGAAGGAACACCTTCCAGAACCCCGGATTGACGTGGCGGGCGGTGTCGATCCGATAGCCGTCGATCCCGAAGTCGGCGATCCAGCGCTCGTAGATGTCGATGAAGCCCGCGACCACGCGCGGGTTCTCGGTCATGACGTCGTCCAGCCCGTTGAAGTCGCCGTGGGTGACCATGTCCACCGCCGGGTCGCCCTGGAAGTCGCCGCGGTTATGGTAATAGATCGGATCGTTCAGCCATTCCGGCTTCTTCACGTGGGCCTCGCCGGCCGGAACATAGGGCGTGTAGGCGTAGTCGGGGCGCGTCAGGCGCGCGAAGTTGTCGGACGTGAGGTGGGCCTCGTCGTCGCCCTGGAAGCCCGCGTTGATCGGCGCGCCGCCTACCCCTCCACGCCGGGTGAAGGGGTAGGCGCCCTCCGAGCGGTAGGGACAGGGCGCGCCCGCCGGACATTCGCGATAGCGGATCACGTCGGCGGTGTGGTTGATCACGACGTCCAGGATCACCTTCATCCCGCGCGCATGGGCCGCGTCGACCAGACGCCTGAAGTCCGCGCGGGTGCCGAAGTGCGGGTCCACGTCGGTGAAGTCGGTGATCCAGTAGCCGTGGTAGCCGGCGCTCTGGTGACCGGGCGGGCCCTGCACCCACTTGTTGCGGAACACGGGCGCGACCCAGATCGCCGTGGCCCCGAGGTGCTGGATGTAGTCCAGCCGCTTCGTCAGGCCCTTCAGGTCGCCGCCCTGGTAGAAGCCGGTGGAGGTCGGGTCGTAGCCGGTGACGGAACGGTCGCCGGAAACCCCTCCCCGGTCGTTGGCGGGGTCGCCGTTCTCGAACCGGTCGGGCAGGACGAAGTAGATCAGCTCGTCCTGGGGGAGCCGGGACGCGAAAGCCTCCGCCGAACGGCTCGCGGCCCCAGCCGCCGGCGCGGGCGCGGGCCCAGCCGCGGGTCCGGTGAGCGCGACCGACGCCGCCGCCAAGGCTCCAAGCCAGACCATCCCCGCCTCCCCCTCGACGGTCCCGCGCATCGCACCGCGCCGAACTCGCGCGGCTTCGGCGGCTGCGGACCGATGCGGACTCGTCCGACCTCACCCATACCTCAAGGACGCGGGCTCGGTGAGTCGCTCCGGACCTGGATACGCCCTCGACCGGGCGCGCTCGAGCCGGCCGCCGACTAGGCGTCGGCGTCGTGGCTGATCGATCGCATTCTCCGATCATACCGGCAGGAACTACGGTTTGGATCGGTCGGAACCGTCGTGCGAGATCGACATCCATGACCTCGTCGTCCCTTCAAGCCCCGCCCTCCCGCGCGTCGTGGCGCGTCGCCGGCCGCGGTCTCCTTCCCGGGCTCGCCCTGTGCGTGGCGATCACCGCGGCCGCGGAGGGGCTGCAGGCGGTGGAGACGCGCTTGTTCGGCCGTTCCTGGCTGGAGGCGCTGGTCATCGCCATCCTGCTGGGCGCGGCGATCCGCACCGCCTGGACCCCGGGTCCGAGGTGGACGCGCGGGATCGAGTTCAGCGCCAAGTTCCTGCTGGAGGTCGCCGTCGTGCTGCTGGGCGCGACGGTGAGCGCCGGGATGATCCTGGCCGCCGGCCCGGCGCTCCTGGCGGGGATCGTCGGCGTCGTGTGCGTCGGGATCGCCGTGAGCTACGGGCTCGGCCGCTTGTTCGGCCTGCCGCGCCGCATGGCCACCCTGATCGCGTGCGGCAACTCGATCTGCGGCAACTCGGCCATAGCCGCCGTCGCGCCCGTCATCGGGGCGGACGGAGAGGACGTGGCCGCGTCCATCGCCTTCACCGCCGTGCTGGGCGTGGCCGTGGTGTTGGGGCTGCCGTTCCTGGCGACGGCGTGGCGGATGACGCCGCGGGCCTTCGGCGTGTTCGCCGGCCTGACCGTGTACGCCGTGCCCCAGGTGCTGGCCGCGACCGTGCCGGTCAGCACCTTCTCGGCCCAGGTCGGCACGCTCGTGAAGCTGGTGCGGGTGCTGATGCTTGGACCGGTGGTGCTCGCCCTGTCGCTCCTGGCCCGGCGGGAGCGGGCGGAACCCGACGAAGCGGCGCCCGCGGTGACCGCCGGCGACCGCCCGAGGGGCCGCTCGCCCAAGCTGAGCCAGTTCGTGCCGTGGTTCATCGTCGGCTTCCTGCTGCTCGTCGCCTTCCGGTCGGCGGGGGTGCTGCCGCCCGCGCTGCTCGGTCCGACCTCCCGGGCGGCGACCTGGCTGACCATCGTCTCCATGGCGGCGTTGGGCCTCGGGGTGGACGTGCGCGTCGTCGCCAAGGCGGGCCCGCGCGTGACGGCGGTGGTGACCTTGTCGCTGTTGGCGCTCGGCGCCGTCGCGCTCCTGCTCATCCGCGCCCTGGGCTTGGGATAGGACGGCCCGCGACGCGATCGCCGCCGCTTGCGGCGTCGGCGCGGAGACGCCGCCGTCGCCGTCGCCTCAAAGCGACGGCTGGGCTAGTGCTGCGCCCATGTCGTTCCCGCCCGCCGCTTCCCACGACGATCTCGGCTCGCCGGAGGAGGTGGGCGCGAGCCTCTCCTCGGAACTCGACCTGAGCCGCCTCGTCCACCTCACCGTGCGGGCGGCCGTCCGGCTTTCGGGCGCGGCCTACGGCGCCTTCTTCGAGCGGGCGACGGCTCCGGCGGGCGGCGAGGAGGTCTGGCGCCTTTACGCCCTGGACGGCGCACCGGAGGCGGCCTTCACCCGCTTCGGCCTGCCCCGCAGCACCGACCTGTTCGGCCCGACCTTCCGTGCGGAGGGCGTCGTGCGCTCCGACGACGTCCTGGCCGACGCCCGCTACGGCGCCCTGGGCGGCATGCCGCAGGGCCACCTGCCCGTGCGCAGCTACCTGGCCGTGCCGGTGGTCTCGCGCGGCGGCGAGCGGCTCGGGGCGCTCCTGTTCGGCCATCCCGAGCCCGGCCGCTTCACCGACGACGTCGAGCGCTTGCTGGTGGGGTTCGCCGAGCAGGCGGCCGCCGCGCTCGACAACGCCAAGCTATTCCGCGAGGTGCGCCTGAGCGACGACCGCTTCCGGGCCGCGGTCGACGCGATCCAGGGCGTGCTCTGGACCAACGACGCGGAGGGCCGGATGGTCGGTCCCCAGCCCGGCTGGGCCGCGCTGACCGGACAGTCCCTCGGCCAGTACCAGGATTACGGATGGTCCGCCGCGGTCCACCCCGACGACGCGGCCCCGACCGTCGCCGAATGGGAGAAGTCGGTCGAGGCCCGCAAGCCCTTCGTGTTCGAGCATCGCGTGCGGCGCGCGGACGGCCGCTGGGGTTGTTTCGCCGTCCGCGCCGTTCCCGTGCTGGAGTCCGACGGCGCCATCCGCGAATGGGTCGGCGTCCACACGGACATCACCGTCCAGCGCGAAGCGGAGGCCGCGCTGCGCGCCTCCAACGAGGAGATGCAGCGCTACACCCACATGGTCTCCCACGACCTCCGCTCGCCGCTGGTCAACATCATGGGCTTCACGTGCGAACTGAAGGCGATGCGCTCGCAGCTGCTGGAGGGACGCCACGACACGGACGCCTCCACCCTGGCCGACGACTTCGACGAGGCGCTCGGCTTCATCCGCAGCTCGACGGAGCGCATGGACCGGCTGCTCGCCGCCATGCTCCGGCTGTCGCGGGAAGGTCGGCGCGAGCTGGTTCCCATCGACCTCGAACTCGGCGAGCTGGTCGAGCGGCTCCTGAAGGCCCAGCAGCACCAGCTCGACGAGGCCGAAGCGAGCGTGACCGTCGGACGGCTTCCCCGCGTCCGGGTGGACCGCGCCGCCATCGAGCAGGTGCTGGGCAACCTGATCGACAACGCCATCAAGTACCGCGATCGCGCGCGTCCGCTTCAGCTGGCCGTCGAGGCCGAAGTGCAGGGCGGACGGCTGCGCGTCGCGGTGGTCGACAACGGCCGCGGCGTCGCTCCCGCCGACCAGGAGCGCGTGTTCCAGCTTTTCCGGCGCGCGGGCCCCGAAGTCGCTCCCGGCGAAGGCGTCGGGCTGGCCTACGTGCAGGCCCTGGTGCGCGCCATGGACGGCGTGATCGTGCTCACCTCGAAGCCGGGCGTCGGCAGCCGCTTCGAGATCTCGATACCGTCCGGCTCTTGAGCGCAGTTGCGCCGGCATCGGCCTTCGGGCGTTCTCGATCGGGTGGACAGGAGGAGGCGTCCCGCGGTGACCGTGCGCTGCGCCGGCGCGCGGTCGCCGACCCCGGGGAGCGCGTCGGTGGAGCCGCCGGCCTGGGGGATGCGCCCGCCTGAGCTAAACGCCTCTCGTTGGAGCGTCGCTCGCCCGCAACGGGTTGAAGAGAGAGAGAGGCGCCGGCGACGCGGGGCGACCGCGGCGCCGGCGCCGTCCGCTTACGCGGGCTTGAGCCTGCTGGACTTGATCGCCTCCAGAAAGCGGATCTTCCCGGCGTCGCAGTATTCGCTCAGGATGTTGAGGCCCATGTCCGGGTTGTGCTCGGGCACGGGCACGGGCACGCGCGGGTTGCCGGTCCACGATACGAGCTTGGCGATGCGGTCCTTGATGCGCCAGCCGTCCTCGGTGCGGACGAGCTCGTCATCGTACCAGCCCGTTCCCAGCCACGAGGAGCCGTTCTCGGCGCCCTGACGCATGAGCAGCCAGTTGCCGTAGCTGAACGCGTTGGCCTTGTCCCCGTCGACGTGCACCACCTGACCCACCATCTGGTGCTGGTGGTTGGTCAGGGTCACGTGGAACTGGTCGAAGGTGCGCTTCAGGTTGTCGCGACCGAACCAGACGGCTCCGGCGGGGCCGAACTCCGCCCGGACGTCCTCGTGGAACACCAGGTCGAACAGGTCGAACTGGTGCGAGTCCAGGGCGAAGGCGTAGAGATTCAGAACGTCTTTGATTTCAGCCTTGTCGAACTGCGACACGAGTGCACTCCCTTGTTCTGTTCTTAAGAGGCGCTCGTCCGCGTTCCGTTTGAGCGCTCGCCGCAGGCTCCCTGATGCGTGAGCGATGCAAGGCGGAATTGAGAGCTACCTCAAGAATGCGAACCCGTCAATCGCGGTCCTCCCTCGCTCGGCCGCCCATCTCCCGACGATGCTCGCACGTCCGCCGTCCGAGGAGGCGAGATGAAGGTGCGGCGCGCGAAGCGGGACACGGCCCACAAGCGTGCGGTCCGATCAATTCGGCACTTGATTGTTCTTCAACAAGTTAGGTTCGCACCGGCCAGGACGGCTTGAAGTCCGGTATCGACCTTTCACAGTTCCTTTTCCTGGTGCGACTCTCCCTTCGCTCATGCTTGCGAGTGGTGAGCGCGGACCGGACACGTCCCTCCGTCGCCGGGCGAGGTCGGCGGCCGCGCAGGTCGCGTTCCCGAACCGAGGCAGGTCGCGGCGACTTCGATATTGCACGCCCCGGACATCGGCCCTATCCGGCCGAGGGACCGCGACCGTCGCCCCCGGTTCGTGGGCCGGTCTTTCCGCACGCCTCGCCGGAGCTTGCACCGATGATCCTCGTCACCTCCGCCAACGGCAACCAGGGCGGGTGGCTCGTGCCCAAGCTGCTGGCGGCGGGCCGAAACGTGCGCGCCTGCGTGCGAAGCGAGGCGTCGGCCGAACGCTTGCGTGCGCTGGGCGTGGC
The DNA here is from genome assembly GCA_964235945.1 of uncultured Caulobacteraceae bacterium. Classification (GTDB taxonomy): domain Bacteria; phylum Pseudomonadota; class Alphaproteobacteria; order Caulobacterales; family Caulobacteraceae; genus JASLDZ01. The sequence continues at coordinate 29,248 of CAXSDV010000002.1, read as the reverse complement.
GGAGGTGCTGGTGGGCGACCTCTCCGACCGGGAGTTCATCGACCGCGCGGTGCGGGGCGTCGCCAGCCTCTACCATGTCGGCCCCACCCTGCATCCCGCCGAGCGCGCCATGGGCTTCGCCATGGTGGATGCGGCGCGGGCCGCGGGCGTGGGCCACTTCGTGTTCAGCTCGGTGCTCCACGCCATCACCACCGACCTGATCCAGCACGAGATCAAGCGCGACATCGAGGAGCACCTGCTGTCCTCCGGCCTGGAGTTCACCATCCTCCAGCCCGCCAACTACATGCTGCCGTTCAGGCTGAAGTCGGCGTTCGAGGACGACGTCTTCCGCCTGTCCTGGTCGCTCGACCGGCGGCAGTCGATGGTGGACCTGGACGACGTCACGGACGTCGCCGCCCTGGTGCTGGCGGACCCGGAACGGCACGGGGCCGCGACCTACGAACTCGCCGCCCCCGGCCGCTTCACCGCCCACGACATCGGCCGCACCCTGTCCCAGGTGACGGGCCGCGAAGTCAGGGTGGAGGAGATCGACATGGCGAGCTTCGCCCGCGCCCGGTTCGCCGACGAGGATCCGGACGTGCGCGACTACCGCACGCGGACCTCCGAAGCGATCGGCGCGCGTTACAGCCGCCACGACTTCCTCGGCAACCCCAACGTGCTCGCCTGGCTGCTGGGGCGCGCACCGACGAGCTTCGAGGCGTTTGCGCGCCGGGAGTACGTCGGGTTCCAGGCCCGCTCGGCGATCGGCTGAGGCCGGCCGGGGACCGAGGCCCCCGGGGCGCTCCCCCGGGGGCGAGCGCCGCCCACCCGCCGTCCGAGGCGGATGGGCGACCCCGACGGAGCGATCAGCCCGCCGCGACCGACTTCACGGGGAGCTGCAGGTAGGACGCGCGCTCGCCACCCGTATGGACGATGTGGCGGCCGCGGTTCTCGGGAGAGACGTTGGCCGTTCCCGGCATCGGGCCGCCCAGGATGTTGTGGCCGCTCACGATCAGCCGGAGCTGTTCGCCCGGGTGCAGGGCCAGGCCCACCGGGAACAGGTCGATGTCCACGCAGGCGATCTCGCCGGGCGCCAGCTTCTCCACACGGTCGAAGCTGTGGGCCGGAACGGAATCCGTCGATCTGGCCTCGTCGAGGTGGCGCATGGAGACCCGCAGGCGCCCGTTGGACCCCTTGTACTTGAGGATGGCCGCGCCGTTGCTGGTCAGCTTCTGCATGAGGGGCCCGTGGTTGGGGATGTTGAACTGCTCGAGCAGCTCCCCCTCCGCGTTCAGTTTCTGCAGGAAGACGAACAGGTCCATGTCGTCCGAACCGTCCGCCTCGACCCAGAGCCGGACCTTGGGATAGCCGACGAAGTCGGTCGGCGAGTCGACGCGCAGGGTGAAGACGGCGCGGCCGTCCTCCGAGGCGCCGTCATAGGTCGCCGTGGCGGCCGCGGGCGCTTCGGCGGTCAAAGCGTCGGTCGCGGCGTCGAGGTAGTGTTTGGTTTCTGTGAAGTCCGTGGGCGGAAACTCCGAGGCCGGCTGGTTGATGCGGTCGCCGCCTTCCAGGTCGAGCACCGCGTAGCGGACCCGCGGCGTCTGCGTCCAGCCGTTGTCCGCGCCCTTGAGGTAGTGATCAAAGAAGCGGAGCAGGTCTTGCAGGTTGGCCTCCTCGTAATAGTCCGGCCACTCCATGGTGTTGTGGATCCGCAGCCACTTGTCGGAGGAGCCGATGCTGCGCCAGCCGCGGAAGGTGCCGGGCGTGTGGATCGAGTTGGAGTAGCTCGCCACGACGTAGGCCGGCACGGTGATCTTCTCGAAGTCCGGGATTTTCGACCTCCACAGGTCGTCGACGAGCGGATGCGCCTCGGCTTCCATGACGAGATCCTCGCGCAGGTTCTTGCCCACGAAGGTGGTCGCGAGTTGGCGCGGGAAGGGGAAATCCGGCATCCCGCCGCGCATGACCAGGTCGCGGTAGATGTCGCTCATCCCCTCCCACGGCGCGATGGCGGCCAAGTGCGGCGGCTGCTCGGCCGCGACGAACCACTGCATGATGGCGAGGTAGGAGTTGCCGGTGCCGCCCACCTTGCCGTTGCACCAGTCCTGCACGCCGAGCCACTCGACGAGATCGTGGTAGTCCTCGCCCTCCTTGCGGCTCCACACACGGATGTCGCCCTCGGACTCGTAGGCGCCGCGGGGATCGGGATTGCACACCGCGTATCCATGGGCGCACCAGAAGGCCGGGTCGGGTCCTTCGAACTTCATGAGGCCGGACAGCTTGTCGATGTCCATGCCCAAGAGCCCGAACAGCTCGACATACTGCGGCGCGTTGCCCCGGCTCTTGCCGTAGGGACTCCAGGCGACGATCACGGGCGCTTTCTCGGCGCCCGCGGGCCGGTAGACGTCGACGTATATCTTCACACCGTCGCGCAGGGTGACCGCGACATCCTTGTCCAGCACGATGTCGACGGGCAGCGGCGTGAACCTGGGCTGCACCTGGAACCCGGCGGGAAGGGTTCGCACGCCCGGCTCGAACGCGCTGAACAGGCCTTGCCTGCCCTCCTCGTCACGGAAAGCGGGAACGAACACCTCTAGCTCACTCGACATCGACGTCTCTCCTCGTAAGTGCGATCGGGTGCTGGACGGATACGACCCGACGAGCGGGTCGCGACGATTGGTGACCGACCTCGACGCCGGGTGGTGATCGACCTTCACCCCGCCCTCGTGACGTGGCGGAGGCGGCCGAGGACGCCCGAAGGGACTGGATGCAGCCTCCTCGCCGGCCGACCGGCCGTGTGATCCTGCGGCCGTCAGACCGCGGATCGAACGGCGACGATGTGTTTCGACACTAGCGTCAGAACACCTTCGGTTTCGACGATGCGGCCTCGTCCAAATCCATCTCCCAACAGCCCCGCCGAGGTCGAACACCTCTCCTCGACGCGTGCTGCAGCCCCGAAGATCAAGCATATTGACGGTGATCTCACAATGAGGCATCTCCCATTTGTCTCCATGGCCACGTTCGGACAGGGTGTCGCTTGAACCGCTCATCGCGCAGCTCGAGCAAGTCGTGATCGCGCCGCGCCCGCATCGGCTCACAGTGCGAGCCTCGGGAGCGTCGTCCCGCGCTGTTCGCGTGGTGATGGAACGAGGGTCCCGTTGTTGAAGACCCGGGCGGGCTGCGGCGATTTCGACAGGGCGCCGAGCACGTCGTTCGGATACTGGCTGGAAGGCGTCCGTCGTTGCGATGGACAGATGGATCAACAGGTGGGACTGATCGAGATCTGAGCACTGAAGAACCTTGCAATTCTCGACCGAGGGTGCGGCATGGTCGCCGCGAACTCTGCGTGATGTGGCTGAAAGCGTGATCAGGTTCGCCTGCAAGGGGTTGCGAACGTAGTTCGTCATAATTCAAGTCTCGACAAAAGAGACTGTAAAACTGGAGGGGAGCCAATGTATCAAGTCCGCACCAAGGGATCACGGGCGTCCTACCGTCCGAGATCGAAGGAACTGGCCGCCGGGGCGTCCTGCCTGGCGCTGGCGCTGGCTTGCGCGACACCCGGCCTCGCCCAAGTTTCGGAGCGCCCGACCTCGTCGGCCCCGTCGGCGACGCCGACCACGTCCGCTCCGGTTGAACAGGCCGCGTCTCCCGGAGGCGCCCCGACCCCGCCCGGCAACGACGCCCGGCTCGGCGACATCGTCGTGACCGCCCGCCGGGTGCAGGAGCGCCTGCAGGACATCCCGGCGAGCGTTTCGGCGATCACCGCCGATCAGGTGGCGAGGATGGACTCGCTGGCCGACATCCAGTCGATGGTGTCGGGCGTGACCTTCAAGTCGTTCGGCCCGATCCCCACCGTCGGCATCCGCGGCTTCGGCAACCGGACGATCGCGGGCAGCACCGTGAACTCGACCGTCGGCATCTTCGAGGACGGCGTGTTCGTCGCGCCGCCCCTCGTCACGCTGATCAACAGGGTCGACAGCGGGCGCGTCGAGGTCGCCAAGGGGCCGCAAAGCACGCTTTACGGCCGGTCCTCCTTCACCGGCGCCATCAACATCGTGTCGAACGATCCGGCCAAGGTGTTCTCGGGAGACCTGGACGCCGGCTACGGCGGCAGTTCCGTCCACGGCGAGACCCTCTATCACGTTCGCGGAGACGTCTCGGTCCCCGTAGGCGACAAGTTCCAGGTCCGTGTCTTCGGACTGCACGAGGAACGTGACGGCTACGTCTACGACCCCGTCACGGGCAACCGGGGCCTGGGCTACGACCGGACGATCGGTCGCGTGAGGCTGATGTGGGAGCCGACGGACGACCTGACCATACGCCTCACCGGCACGATCATGCGCGACAACCTTCCGCAGGGCCCGGTGGAGACGGGGCGCGTGCCTCCGCCGCTCGGGCAAGGAATCCTGTTCGCCAACCCCGCGAACCCGGCCACCCGCAACGCGCTCGTGTTCAGCCCGAACGTGTGGAGCGGCGTTTACGACCTGCCGCAGTCGGGGAAGACCCGAGGCGAGCAAGGTACGCTGGACATCCGCTACAAGACGCCGATCGGCGAACTGGCGTCGCTGACCGATTACCAGCACAGCAACCAGAACATCCGCACCAGCCTGGACCTGACGCGACTCAGCCTGGCCGAAGGCGACACCCTGTTCGACGAAGACAGGTATTCTGAAGAGCTTCGCCTGTCGAACAAGCTGGGGCGCTTCAATTATCTCGGCGGCCTTTACTACCTGCACACCACGGCCCGGCAGGGCGGCGGCACGACCATCGACCGGGCGCACCCGTTCTCGACCTTCGGACCGGGCACGACCCTGTACGACTTCGCCGGCGTCAACGCCATTTACCAACCCCAGTACACGGCGACCGACGCCTACGCCGCGTTCGGCCAGTTGGGATACGACTTCACCGACCAGCTCAACCTGACGGTCGGCCTGCGCCAGAGCCGCGACGAACTTTCGGGACCGACCGGGACCTTCCTGCAAACGCGGACCGGCGTCCTGATCCCTTCGGTCCCCTACACAGCCCGTAAGGGCAATTTCAACGCGACGACCGGCAGCGCCAACCTCAGCTACAAGATCGCGCCCGATATCGTGACGTATGCGAGCTACTCCCGCGGCAATTCTCCGGGGGGACTGAACATCGGAGCGGGGGCTTTCAGGAACTACGGTCCGCAGAAGGTCGACGCCTACGAACTGGGGGTCAAGTCGCAGCTGCTCAACCGTCGCCTGCAGATCAACGTCGCCCTGTTCGATAATCAGTACAAGGATCTGCAGATCACGCAGAACTCGATCATCAACGGAGCCCTGACCTCGCTGGTCAACAACGCCGGTAACGCCCGGGGTCGCGGCGCCGATATCGACGCGGTGGCGGTCCTGTCGAGAGAGTTCCGCGTCGGCGTGCAGTACACCTACGTCGACTCGCGCATCACCCACTACATCGTCCCGGCGGCGCCGGCTCCGCAGGTGGACTTCACGGGTTCGCCGCTCGTGCGTTCGCCCGAGCATTCGGTGAACGGCTCGATCACCTACACGAAGAACATCGGCCCCGGAAAACTGCTGTTCACGGCCGAGGAGAGCTACAGCTCCAGCTACACGAACGACTACCAGGGCGCCGCGGCGGGAACCGTCTATCCCGGCCGCCCCGGAATCATCGCCCCGGGCAAGACCACCAGCCAGGTCCTCGCGCTGTACCGCACGCCCGGCTACGCCCTCACCAACCTCAACGCCAGCTATACGGTCGGCCCGTACGAAGTCAGCGGCTTCGTGCGCAACCTCTTCAATCATCAGTACATCGCCGCCTTGGTGGCCTTCGACGCGGTCACCTATCCCGAAGAGACGCCTGGCGAGCCGAGAACGTTTGAAGTGTCCGTGAAGTACCACTTCTGACGCGCGCCGGGGGCGGACGTCGCGACCCGACGTCCGCCCCCGGGTTCGTCCGGGCCCGAACTTGGATCCGCGCCGCAGGCCGGACCGATGCGGTCCCTCATCGTCACCGGCGCGATGAAGCCGCTGGTGGAAGCCTGCTAGGGATGGCGCCAATGCCTGCCGAGGTCGTCGCAACCCCCGCCGTCGAAGGTTCCGCCATGGGCGCCCGTTGGGGTGTTCTGGCCGTCTGCTTCTTCGCGGTCGTGGCCGAAGGGGTGGAGATCGTCTGCTTCGGCGTCGCCGCGCCCGATCTGCGCGTCGCGCTGGGGTTCAGCCCCCAGACGATCGGCGTCCTGGCCAGCATCTGCGCCTTCGGCGCGACCTTCGGGGCGTTCCTGGGCGGCCGGTCCGCCGACCTGTTCGGGCCCAAGAGGATGCTGTTCCTCGCCTTTCTCGGTTCCATGCTGTTCACGCTGGGCTCCGGCTTCTCGCACCAGTTCGCGAGCATGTTCGTGTCGCGGTTGCTCGTGGGCATATTCGCGGGCGTCATCCTGCCGATCGTCATCGCCATCGCCGCCGAAGCCGGGGGCGCGCAGGGCCGCGTGACCCGGGTCAGCATCGTCACGGCCGGGCTGCCGGCGGGCGGCGTCGTGATGGGAGTCTTCGGGGCGAGCGCGTGGGCGCAGAACTGGCCGTCGGTGTTCTGGTTCGCCACCTTCGTTCCCGCCCTGGTGCTGCCGTTCCTGGCGTTCATCCTGCCGCCGGACCGCCGGGCCGCCCGACCGCACGGCGTCGACGCCGGACACCCGCCCCGGGAGCTGGAGACCTACCGCCTGATCTTCTTCCGCGGTCGGCGGGGATGGGCGACCGCGGCCCTGTGGATCTCCGGTTTCTCCATCCAGCTCATCGTCTACCTGCTCCTCAACTGGCTGCCCACGCTGATGCGGCTCGCGGGCGCCACGCGGCCGCAAGGCGCCACCGCCATGACGCTGTTCAGCATAGCGGGGCTCCTGGGCGGCTTCCTGTTCGGAGGGTTCATGCAGCTGCCGCGGCGCTGGCTCGTCCCGCTGTTCGCCTGCGTCGGCATCGTCGCCGGCCTGCTGGCCCTGCTGCTCCCGGGCGTCTCGATCCCGGGACGGCTGGTCGGCGCGACCCTGCTTGGGGCGTGTGCGATCGGGAGCCAGCTGCTCATCTACGGCTATTCGGCGGAGACCTACGAGAAGCACCACCGCGGGACCGGCGTGGGCGCCGCCGCAGCCGTGGGCCGGGTCGGCATGATCGTGGGGCCGCTGGGCGCCGGCCTGGCCGTGGGCGCGACCGCCGCCCCCGCCATCCTGCTCGCGCTGCTGCCCCTGACCCTGCTGGCGGGGGCCGGCGGCGTCTTCCTGGCGCGGCGCCGGCCTTCCGTTCAAACCGAGCCCGCCGCGTGACGCAGGCTCGGCGGGTCCGTCGCCTTCCGGCCGCCGCGCCGACGGACCCGCGCGCCGCCCATCCCCGTATCGAGACGAGGTCGTGACTGCGCCGTTCGACGTCACGCCCTACGTCGACGCCGAGCTCAGGGTCCTCGTTCCCGCGTTGCGACAGGTGACCGACGCCGGGCCGCTCACGGTCGGTGCGCTCGCCGCGCTGCGTTCGACGGTTCCCGGTTTCCTGCCGCGCCCCAACGCCGAGCCTTCGTGGGCGCCGCGAATGATCCCGGGGGCGACGGGGTCGCCCGACGTGCGGGTCGTCGTCATCAATCCCGGCGCGGCCGGGGCGGCCCCACGGCCGGCGGTGCTGCACCTGCACGGCGGCGGCTTCGTGATGGGCGGCGCCGTGCACAGCCTCTGGCGCACCCAGGAGATCGCCGAAGCGCTCGACTGTCTCGTGGTCTCCGTCGACTACAGGCTGGCCCCCGAGACCCCGTTCCCGGGCGCGCTCGACGACAACTACGCCGCCCTGAGATGGCTTCACGACCGCGCCGATGAGCTTGGCGTGGATCGCGCGCGCATCGCAGTGGTGGGGGAGAGCGCCGGGGGAGGTCACGCCGCGACGCTGGCGGTCGCGGCCCGCGATCGCGGCGAGCTTCCCCTGCGCGCCCTGGCCCTGGCCTATCCCATGCTGGACGACCGCACGGGGAGCACGGTCGCCAAGCCGCCCCACATGGGCGCGATCCTGTGGAATGCGCAGCGCAACCGCTTCGGTTGGAGCTCCCTCCTCGGCGTCCCCGCCGGTTCGGCGACGGTTCCCGCCGGGGCCGTGCCGGCGAGAGCGGCGGACCTGCGCGGCCTGCCTCCCACCTGGATCGGCGTGGGATCGATCGACCTGTTCGTGGACGAGGATATCGAGTTCGCCAGGCGCCTTCTCGAGGTCGGCGTTCCGACGCGGTTGAGCGTCGTGCCAGGCGCCTTCCACGTCTTCGACGCGCTGGGAGACTTCGCCATTGCGAGAGACTTCCGCGCCGACCTGATCGCCTCGCTCGATGGAGCGTTCACGCGCGACGCCATGCCCGTCGCGTAGGTCAGGACCGCAGCCGCCGCTAGACTTCGGACGGATCGGAAGCCGACGAGGAGGCTTGCGAAGGCTCGGCCCCGGTCAGATCGATCGAGCCGCCCACGTCGTCAAGCTGCAAGACCTTCCGCTGGGCCTCGAGGTATCCGTCCATGGCCTCGCACGCGCGGACCTCGGAGCCGGACCGCAAAGCCTTGATGATGGCCAAGCGGTAGGGCTGGAAGTCCGCCGCCCGAGCCCGCAGGAAGTCCACTCCCCGCTCCGAGATGGTCCTGATCTGCGTTTCGGTGATCAGGACCAGGAGAAAAGCCTCGAGGGACTGGAGCAAGGGGCTGTGCGACGCGGCCGAGACCGCTCTCTGGAAGTCTATGATCAGCGCGATGATCTCGTCGGTCTCCCTCCCCTCGCCAAGGGCTGAAATCCGCTCGTAGAACGTCTCGATCGCCAGCAGGTCCCGGTCTTGGGCGTTCACGGACGCGAGGCGGATGGAGTGCAGCGCCAGCACCTGCCGGATCTCGAGGATCTCCGAGATGCCGACGTCGTTGAGCTGCACGAGCGTCTGCAACGCCGAGGCGAGGGCGTAATCGCCTTCGCTGCGCACGAACGAGCCGTTGCCGTGAAGCACGTTGACGAGCCCCAGGGTCTCCAGCGCCCGGATCGCCTCCCTCACGGTGGGCTGGCTGACCCCGAACCGCTCGGAAAGCGCCTTCTCGCTGGGCAGGCGCTCGCCGTGCGTCAGGCGGCGCGTGACGATGTCCTGGCGCAACGAGTCGATGATCTCGTTGACGACCTTGACCCGACGCGGCGGCAGCTTGCTCGGCTTCGATGCAGGCGGCGGCGATGGCATATGCGATCCTCAACGGCGGCGGGTCGTTCGGCGGACCGTCGGGCAGGGTGCAGGCGCACCCCGCTTCACGCAACTCCGCCGGACCGCTCGACGAACCCCGGCGAAGCCGTCCGCACCCGCAGCGGCTTCAGCCAGCCCGCGCGGTCGGAAGGCCGGTCAGGCGGACGGAACCGGCGTGACGACGATCATCGCCGCGGGCGCATCACCCTCGTTGAACACGGCGCGCGCTTCGCCGGGCGGTATGAACACGCTGTCGAACCGCTGCAGGACGTGGCGCACCCCGTCCTTCTGCTCGATGGTGATGGCGCCGTCCGTCACGACATAGACTTTCCCGATCGCCCCGGCGTCCATCGGGATCACGGCCCCGGCCGACAGAGCCGAGTGGCCGACCAGGGTGAAATCCGCGCCGCCCGCCGCGCCGCCCTGGAGTCTGCGCGCCGTCACGTCCTCGTGGCCCGAAGCCGTGTAGATCGGCGCATCCTTGAACCTGACGACGTCCATCTCTCATCTCCGTCGCCGTGCGCCGGCGGGGCGGGCGCGACCCCGTCGGTGTTGACAAGGTCATCAAGTGACTTAGAAGATTGTTCACTATCGTCAATCTTGACAGACCGCAAGGCGACCGGACCGATCATGCGACCCGTTTCGACGACGAGTTCCGTCCCGCCCCAAGCCGGAGATTGAAGATGAAGGTGGCGCTGGACAGTCGCGAGTTCCGTCGCATCCTCGGGCACTATCCCACCGGAGTGTGCGCCGTGACCGCCGCGAGCGCCGGGCGACCGGTCGGCATGATCGTGGGCTCGTTCACCTCCGTGTCGCTCGATCCGCCGCTGGTGGCCTTCCTGCCCGACCGCAGGTCCAAGACCTGGCCGCTGATCGAGCAGGCCGGGCGGTTCTGCGTCAACGTGCTCTCCGATCGTCAGCAGGACGTCTGCCGGGCGCTGTCCTCCAAGTCCGCCGACAAGTTCGAGAACATCCCCTACCGGCTGTCGCAGGCCGAGGTGCCGATCCTCGACGGCGTGGTCGCCTGGATCGACTGCGACCTTCACGCCGTCCACGAAGCGGGGGACCACTTCATCGCCGTCGGCGAGGTCCGGGCGCTGGACGTGGAGCATCCCCACCCGCCCCTCGTCTTCCTGCAGGGCGCTTACGGCAGCTTCCTGCCTTCCATCGCGGACGCATGAGACCGACACGATCGCCGGGAGCCGTGCGCCCCTCGATCGCCGTCGCGCCGTTCACGCCGTCCTCCCAGCCTTCGCCGGAGTCCCGTTAAGTCATGAACGACGTCGAAGACGTGGCCATCATCGGCGCAGGGCCTGTCGGGCTGTTCGCGGCCCTGCTGCTCGGGCAGCGCGACCTGTCCGTCGCCGTCTACGAACGCTGGCCGACCTTCTACCCCCTGCCTCGCGCTTGCGGGGTCGACCATGAGGTCGTCCGCATGCTCCAGGGCGCCGGCCTGGCGCAGGAGATGGAGCCGCTGCTCGACCCGGTGATCGGCAGCGAGAAGACCTACGAGTTCCTCGACAAGGGCGGCGAGACGCTCCTGCGGATCGACTGGAACCGGCCGGGCGCCTCGGGCTGGGCCCAGATGAACATGTTCTACCAGCCGGACCTCGAGCACGCGCTCGCCCGGCGGCTGGAAGCGATGGCGAACGTCCGCATCCGGCGCGGGTGCGAACTGAAGGTGATCGAACAGGACGCCGACCAGGTCTCGCTCGAGTTCGCGCAGGAGGGCTCGCAGGAGCCCATCCGTTCGCGCGCGCGCTACGTCATCGGCGCCGACGGGGCGCGGAGCGCGGTGCGCACCGGGCTCGACATCAGCCAAACCGACCTCGGCTTCGTCTACGACTGGCTGGTGGTCGACGTGGTCCCGCGCACGGAGCGGACCTGGAGCCCCTACGTCGTCCAGCACTGCGACCCCGCCCGGCCGACCACGCTGGTGGGCAGCGGCCCGGGCCGGCGGCGTTGGGAGTTCATGCGCCTGCCCGGGGAGACGAACGAGGAGCTCAACACCCCGCAGAAGGCCTGGGAGCTCCTCGCGCGCTACGACATCACGCCCGACAACGCCTCGCTGGAGCGCCACGCCGTCTACACCTTCCGGGGGTCGTGGGCCGACAGTTGGCGCGAGGGCCGGGCCCTGTTGGCGGGCGACGCGGCGCACCTGATGCCGCCGTTCCTCGGCCAGGGCCTCTGCTCCGGCCTGCGCGACGCCATGGCCATAGCCTGGCGCCTGCCGATGGTGCTGAGCGGGGAGGCTTCCGAGGCGATCCTCGCCTCCTACGGCCCGGAGCGCAGCGGGCACGTCCAGGAGATCATCCGCCAAGCGGTGGAGATAGGCCGCCTGATCTGCACGCTCGATCCCGCCGAGGCGCAGGCGCGCGACGTGCGGATGAAGGCGGCCATGAAGGATCCCTTGCTGGCGCTGAAGCCTCCGCCCGAGCCGCGCCTCGGAACGGGCGGCCTGTTCGACGCGGGGGATGCGAACGCGGGCTATCTCGCGATCCAGGCGCGCGTCGTCCGCGACGGGCGCGAAGGGCTTTTCGACGACGTCGTCGGCAAGGGCTGGCAGTTGCTCCTCCGCAGCGACGGACAGCGTCACCGCTTCGACGCCGCCGCGCAGGAGGTGATCGACCGGCTCGGCGTCGTGGTCGCCGACTTCGGGCGGGAGGGCGACACCCTTGATGTGGAGGGGAGCTACGCCGCCTGGTTCTCCCGCCTGGGCGCCCAGGCCGTCCTGGTGCGGCCCGACTTCTACGTCTTCGCGACCGGCTCCGCGGCGGACGCCGACGCCCTGCTGGTCTCCGCCGGCGAAGCGCTTCGGGACGGGCGCGTGGACGTCCGGCGCAGAAGCCCCGCCTACGCCGGCTAGCGCCGGTGGCCGGCGGGGCGCTCCAGGCCGATGCGGCCGCCTCCGGCGAGGGGGTGGCGCTCACGACGCGCGGTCCGCTGGCCACCATCACCCTCTCGCGCCCGGCCTCGCGCAACGCCATGAGGCTGAGCGACTGGCTCGAACTGCCTCGGCTGATCGCCGCGGCCGAACGGGATCGCGCCGTCTCCCTCCTTGTGGTGCGGGGCGCCGGAGGGCGTTTCGGCGCGGGCAACGACATCTCCGAGTTCGGCGCGCTCCGGCGCGACCCGGCCCTGGCGAGATCCTACGGGCGCGCCATGGCGGACGCGATGGCCGCCGTCGAGGGCGCGTCCAAGCCGGTGGTGGCCGCCGTGGAGGGGGTCTGCTACGGCGCGTCCGTCGCCCTGGCGCTGGCCGCCGACCTGCGGATCGCCTCGGACACGTCCGTGTTCGCCGTCACCCCCGCCAAGCTCGGGGCCCTGTACCTGCGAAGCGACCTGCATCGCCTGGCCGCCGCCGTGGGGCGATCCCGGGCGCGGCTGCTGATCTTCACCGCCGAACCCGTCGACGCGGCGGGCGCGCTGCGGATGGGTCTGGTCGACGCCGTCCATTCCTCCGCGACCTTCGAGACCGAGCTGGACCGGCTCGCCGCCGCCGTCGAGCGCGGGTCGCCCTTCACCTTGCGTCGCAGCAAGGAGATGTTGCTGGCCCTCGACGAAGGCCGGGCGCCTCCCGAGACGGAGGAAAGCCTGTCCTGGTTCGTGGAGGCCACGCAGGGCCCCGACTTCGCGCGGGGCGTCGAGGCCTTCCTGGCGAAGCGGGCGCCGTGCTTCGACTAGCCGTTCAGTTGCTGGAGCGAGGGGCGGCCGACTTCAGGGCCGTCCATCGACCTTTGCTCGACCTCCAGCCTGACGCGGCGGGACTCCTCGAAGCTCATCCCCAGGATACGCAACTGGTACTCCGCCGACCGGGCTGCGACGTCCGATCCCCCGCCGGCGAGGCGGGCGCTGACGCCGGCCCGCAGGATCGCGAGATGAGAGTCGATGACGAACTCGTCCAAGGGTTCGGAGAAGCGGCCCTGCTCGATCCCAAGCGCGACGTCGCACCTCATATAGCGCGAGATGTCGTCCTTGATCGCCTCGAACTCCGTGAACGCGGAGATGAGCAGCCGGCCCCAGACGGGTTCGGCCGCGGCGATCTCGATGAACTCGAAGGTGCCGAAGGCGACCCGGGCCGCGCCGTCGCTCATGGAGGCGCGCGTGGTGTTCATCTCGTCGTGCATCGCCAGGGTCACGGCTTGGCAAACCGCGGCCACGATCTCCGCCTTGCCTTTGAAGTAGAGGTAGAAGGTGCCGTTCGCCAACTCCGCCTCGGCCGCGATCTCGCTCACCGAGGTGGCGTTGATGCCGCGCTGGGACATGAGCCGCAGGGCGGCCTCCGTCAGTCGCGCACGGGTCCGCCCCCGCTTTCCGCTCTCCTGCAGCAGTTCCAATAGGCGTTTCGCCATGCAGGAATCTCTTCAGCTCTCAGTCAAGGTGGGGTCGACCCTCGCGCCGGGAACACCGCCCCGCCGGAGGCCGGGCCGCTCGGATCGAGGGTGTGATTTAGCCATCGCGTCGGCGAAAACCTAGGCTCGCAGGCGCGCGCCGCGAGCTCCTTTCCCGAAGGTGACCCCGCGTGCAAAAAAGCCAACTCACTTGGTGACTTTGTTGACTGGTTCGTCAGTCGATGATAGCTCATGAAAATGGGCCGGCGCGCGATCGAAGCGCCGCCGAACCGGCCCTCCGAGCCGCCATGCGCCGCGCCTGCCGAGTCGTCCCCTCACCCGAAGAGAACTCTCGCGAATGGATACGATGGAAGTCCTGGAGCGCAGCTCGACCGAAACGCCGGGCGCGCGCGACGTCGTCACGGGTGTTTTCGCGGGGCCGATCCGCGGCCTCGGATACCGGACGCCGACCCAGGCGGGCGTGACCGACGCCCGCGGCGAGTTCCACTACCTCAAGGGTGAGGCGATCACCTTCCACGTGGGCGGCCTGATCCTGGGCGCGGTGCAAGGCGCGCCCAAGCTCAACCTGGCGCACCTCGTCAATCGCGTGGCGGGCAAGATCGACAAGCTCGGCGACCCCATCGTGACCAACCTCGCGCGACTGGTGCAGACGCTCGACCAGGACGGCCGCGTCGAGGGCGGAATCACGATCGCGCCGGCGGCGCACGCGGCGATCGGGCCGATGGCGCTCAACTTCAACCAGTCGGACGTGGACGCCCCGTCGGTCGCCGACGCGCCGCCCGTTCCGGGGGTGTTCTCCGCCGACCCCGCGGTGAAGGCGCTGCTGGAGACGCTGAACGGAGCCGAGGGCGTGTTCACCGCCGACAAGCCCCGCCGCCTCCGCAACGCCGCCGCCGCCCGCAACGAGCTGCGCCGCAACATCCGCGGCATCATCAAGATGACCGACGTCAAGGTGCCGACGCGCGACGGCTCCTACGTGCTGGCGGACGTGTTCCGCCCCGCCGACGACGGCCCGCACCCCGTGGTGATGGGCAAGGGCTTCTACGGCAAGGCCTTCTACCACGAGTGCATCTGCAGCGCCGACGACGCGCTGGCCAAGGAGAAGCTGGAGGACCGCTTCTTCTCGGGCAACCCCGACGGGCTTCAGTACGAGAACCACGAGAACGTCGACTCGTCCGTCTGGGTGCCGAACGGCTACGCCTGCGTGCGGGTGGACGCCCGCGGCGTGTGCAACAGCCCCGGCGTCCAGTCGCCCTTCAGCGTGCAGGAGGCGGAGGACTATTACGACGCCATCGAATGGGCGGGAACGCAGCCCTGGTCCAACGGCGCCGTCGGCCTGTGGGGCATGTCCTACCTCGCCATGGGCCAGCACAGCGTGGCCAGCCTGCAGCCGCCGCACCTGAAGGCGATGATCGCCCAGGGCACCGACTCGGACCTGTACAACGAGGCCGTCTACGGCGGCGGCCTGTTCGGCGAAGGGTTCTGGAGCTGGTGGTGGAAGAGCTGGTCGGGGAAGAACTTCTGCGGCGAGCGGCGCGAGACCGACTGGATGGCGCGCGTGCTGTCCACGCCCTTCAACGACCCCTCCGCCTACGGCCCCCGCGGCTCCATCTTCATGAGCCCCGACCTTTCCAAGGCGACGGCGCCCGTGTGGATCGTCGGACCGCAGACCGGCGTGGTGATCCACCAGCTCGGCAGCACGGAGACCTTCCTCAACTCCACGGCCAGCCGTGCGAGGAAGTTCGACTTCACCGACGCCTGGTTCCCCAACTGCTACACCGAGACGTCGACCGCCGAGCACATGCGCTGGTTCGACTACTGGCTGAAGGGCCAGGACAACGGCGTCCTGGACGACGCGCCCGTCCGCATCCAGGTGCGCACCGGGAACGGCGCCCACTACCTGTCGGAAGGGGCGCAGTGGCCGCCCGCGGACACCACCTACCGTCGCTGGTACCTGGACGCCTCCCCTTCCGAATGGCGGGCGGACCCGCGCCGGCAGGACATGCTGCGCATCACGGACGCACCGCCCACGGTGGAGCGCAGCGCCAGCTACGACGCCCACCTCGACATCGGCAAGCCCGCCTTCTTCCCCGGCGGCTTCAACGGCGGCACGCCGCGCTGGTCGACGGGCGTGTCCTTCGTCAGCGATCCGCTGGCCGAGGACATGGTGATGATCGGCTACATGAAGGCCGGGCTGTGGGTGTCGTCGAGCCACCGCGACATGGACGTCTTCGTGTCCCTGCGGGTGATCGACGAGCAGGATCGCGAGATCCGCTACGAGTCGCTGGTCCATCCCGTCGATCCGGTGAACATCCACCCGGTCGGGCACGGCCTCCTGAAAGTGTCGCACCGCAAGCTGGATGAGGCGCGGTCGACGGAACACTGGCCCGTGCACACCCACGCCGAGGCCGACCACGCGCCCCTGGCGGCCGGCGAGGTCGTCCACGTCGAGTTCGGGCTGTATCCGAGCACCGCGGTGATCCGCAAGGGATGCCGGCTGCGGGTCGATGTCCAGCCGTACTCCCCGGCGGGCCTGCCGGTGCGCGGGTACGACGAGAGCTACCATCTCGGCGCCACCAACACGATCCACACCGGCCCCGAGCACCCGAGCTACATCCAACTCCCGATCGTCCCGGCCCAGACAGGCCAGGCGGCCATGTCGAAGCAGAGCGCTTAGGACGTGATTGGATCGACCGTCTACGAATACTGATTTCGCTTCGGGCGACCCGCCCGCAACCTCAAAGGAGTTCTCCGATGGTGGACGTGGTTCAAGACAAGGCCCAGCGGGCCGCGACGGTCGTCAGCAACGTGCGCGCGATCGGGCCCAAGCTGCGCGAGCGCGCCCTGGACAACGAGCGGGCGGGCCGCCACTCCGACGAGACGATCGCCGACCTGGACGCGGCGGGCGCCTTCAAGATCGCCAGCCCCGCCGAATACGGCGGCGACGAGCTTCCCGTGCGCCAGCAGCTCGACGTGATCACCGAGGTCGCCAAGTGGGACGGCTCCTGCGGGTGGACGGTCTGGGTGGGCGCCTCCACCAACTGGCTTCCCGTCGGCCTGGGCGCCCAGGTGGTCGAGGAGGTCTACGGCTGCGACTGGGTCGGTCCGCGCGTCGCCGGATCGAGCCACTTCCCCGCCACGCGCGGCAAGGCCAAGCGGGTCGAGGGCGGCTGGGTCATCACGGGCGGCCCTTGGACGTTCGGCAGCGACTCGCTCTGGGCGCCCTACACCAACCTCGGCTGCATGGCCGACGACGGCGAAGGCCCCTACCTCGTGGGGGCGCAGGTGGCGCGCGACGAACTGCGCTTCATCGACGACTGGAAGGTCGCCGGCATGAAGGCCACGGGCAGCGTCTCGCTCGCTCTGCACGGGGATGAGCTGTTCGTGCCCGAGCATCGCTGCGTCGACTTCCGCCAGGTGGTCGGCATGACGCTCGACACCGGCCTGAAGGGCGACCTCTGGAAGGCGCCGTCGCTGGGCTGGGCCTTCAGCCTGATGGCGGGGATGTCGATCGGTCTCGCGCAGGGCGCCCTGGAGCGCTTCCTCGAACGGTCGGCCGGCCGCCCCATCCGCGGCACCACCTACAAGAACCAGCTGGAGGCGCCGCTGACGCACCTGATGCTGGCCGAGGTGCACTCCAAGATCCAGTCGGCGACCCTGATGGCCCGCGCCAACGCCGAGGAGACCGACCGGCTGGGGGCGCTCGCCGCCGCCGGCACGCCCGCCGAGCCCGAGTACATGCAGATGTTCAGCGCCCGCGTGCTGGTCGAGACGGCCTACGCGGCCAAGTGGTGCGCGGAGGCCATCGAACTCCTCCAGCGCAACTCCGGCTCGACCGCGATCATGGAGAGCGAGCCGATCCAGCGCGCCTGGCGCGACGCGCGCGTCATCAGCCTGCACGGGGCGCTCAACCTGGAAGCCCTGTCGGAGAACTACGGGCGGCTGCTGTCGGGCATGCAGGCCCACAAGAACACGGGCATCACCACCCTGGACCGCTTCACCCCGGCTCCGCTGAAGAAGGTCGCCTGACGAGGCCGCGGGGCGAAGCCCGCAAGCTCCGGCCTGTCGACCTCGTCGGCGGACCGGAGCGGACGGCCCGCCATCGTGTGAGCCAAAGAGCGTGCTCGGGGCCGACACGGACCGAGTTCAGGGCCCGCCCCTGACGGGGCGGGCCACCCTTGGCCTCGGAATGCGGATCGACCCTGATCCGGTTTCGTCAGGCTTCAGCTTCGGCGCGCGTCCGCACGCTCGATCTGCGCGAACATCGTCTGGAAGCCGCGGCCCGCGAAGACGAGCGTGGCGGCGTCCTCGAACCGTCCTTCGACGATCTTGCCGCCGACCTCGCCGATGACGATCTCGGGCGTGTTGACCGGGCGGGCGAGCGCCGAAGTCACGGTCTCCCGGATCTGATATTGCGCCCGCACCCCCCCGGTGAAGGCCGCCGACGAGGTGACGATCAGGACCGGCTTGTCCTTCAGCGGCGAGCCGTTGTGCGGGCGCGAGGCCCAGTCCAGCGCGTTCTTGAGCACGCCGGGGACGCCGTGATTGTACTCCGGCGAAGCGATCACCACGCCGTCCGCCGCCGCGACCTGGTCGCGCAGTCGCGCCACCGCTTCGGGCAGGGGATCGGCGTAGAGGTCCTGGTTGAAGTGCGGCAGCGCGCCGATGTCGGCGTAGTCCAGCGCCGCGCCCGGCGCGCAGGCCGCCATGAGCGCCCGCAGCACGGCGGTGGAGTGGGCCTGCGCCCGCAGGCTTCCCGAGATGCCGAGGAGCCGGCGACCCGCCCAGGCGGCCGGTCCGTCGGCGGCCGGCGCGCCGGCCGTCACGCCCGCGCTCACGTCCGCCGCGCCACCGTGTTGGACAGCACGCCGACGCCCTCGATCTCGATTTCGATCCGGTCGCCCGGGCGCATGAACACCGGCGGCGTGCGGGCGTAGCCGACCCCGGCGGGGGTGCCGGTGGCGATGACGTCCCCCGGCTCCAGGGTCATGGCCTCGGACAAGGTCGAAACCAGGGTGGCGACGTCGAAGATCAGGTCGCCCGTGGAGCCGTCCTGCATGATCTCGCCGTTCAGTCGAGACACGATGCGCAGGCCGGACGCCCCGGGGGGAAGTTCGTCGGGCGTGACCAGCTCGGGACCGAAGCCGCCGGTGCGGTCGAAGTTCTTGCCCATGGTCCACTGGGTCGACTTGCGCTGGTAGTCGCGCACCGACCCGTCGTTGAAGCAGGCGTAGCCCGCGACGTGGTCCAGCGCCGCGGCGCCCACGCGGGTGGCCGTCTTGCCGATCACCACGGCGAGCTCGGCCTCCCAGTCGAACTTGTCGGAGATCTCCGGGTAGATCAGCTCGCCGCCCGGGTCGGCCAGCGACGACGCCCCGCGCAGGAACACCGCCGGATAGTCCGGCAGCGGGTTGCCGCCCTCCAGGGCGTGCGCGCGATAGTTCAGGCCGATGCAGATCACCTTGCCGGGCCGGGGCACCGGCGCGAGCAGGGTGACCTCGGAGACGGCCACCTCGTCGCCGGCCGCGTGCGCCGCGGCGTCCACCGCCAGGTCGACCGCGGAGGTCGCCGTCGGGTGGATCCGGATTCGGTCGCCGTCGCGGACGCCGTGCTGGACGGCGCCGTTACGGGAGAAGGTGACGATGCGCATGGGTGGGTCTCCGGCGGGTCAGCGGGGGGAGTCGGCGAAGGCCGTGGCGTCGTTCCACCAGCGGTCGGGGGGAACCGTCCAGCCGCCGATCTTGAACTCGGGCACTTCCCACTTCAGCGGTTCGTCCTCGATGTCCACCGTGTGGTAGTGGCTGGGGAAGAGCTCGACGCGGTGCCCGTCGGGGTCGCGCAGGTAGAGGAAGCGCGCCAGACCCGGGCTGAAGTGCCGCGCCGGTCCGAACTCCACCTGTCCTTCCTTGTCGCCCAGCACCATCAGGTCGCAGACGTGCATGAGGTGGTGCGTTTCGGGCACCTGGAAGGCGCAGTGGTGCAGCCGCGGGCCGGGGCTGTTGGCGAACACGATGTCGTGCGGGTTGCCCTTGCGCTGCAGGAAGATCATCTCGAGACTGTCGCCCTTGACGACGTACTCGGACAGGCGGAAGCCCATGGAGTTGTAGAACTCCAGGCTTTCGCGCACGCGCGGCGTGAGGATCTGGAAGTGGTCCAGCCGCAGGGCGCAGGCGCCGTGGAACTGGTCCACGCGGGCGAAGAACCGCTCGCGCACGTCCATGGTGGCGCAGAACTCCAGCGGCGTGCCCGCCGGGTCGGTCGTGTGCAGCGTGCGGCCCTGGTGGGCGACCTCCACCCAGGCGGTGGGGAAGCCCGCGGCCGCGAAGTGCGCCTGCAGGAGGTCGAGGTCCTCCTCGGTCAGCACGCGCAGGCCCACCCGCTCGCACGCCGGCTCGCCGCGCTTGAGCACCAGGCTGTGATGGCACGCCTCCTCCAGGCCCCGCAGCCAGAGCGTGTCCGCATCCTCGTCGCTGACGACCAGTCCCAGCAGGTCGCAGTAGAAGGCCTTGCTGGCCTGCAGGTCGCGGACTCGCGAAACCAGGTGGCTGGCGCGCGTCACCAGGAACTGCGGCTTGTAGACGGGGGTCGGGAGCTGCATGCCTAATCTCCAGGTCGTCGACGATTCAGACGGCCGCGGCGGTGAAGACGTCTTTGTGCAGGTTGCGCAGCTCGGCCTTCTGCACCTTGCCCATCGCGTTTCTCGGAAGCTCGTCGACGATGACGATGCGCTTGGGCCGCTTGAACGCGGCCAGTTCGGAGGAAAGCGCGGCGGCGATCGCCTGCGGCTGCAGGTCGGCCCCCGGCCTGCGCGCGACCACGGCCACCACGCCCTCGCCGAAGTCGGGATGGGGCAGCCCGATCACCGCGCTCTCGACGACGCCGTCCAGCGCGTCGATCGCCATCTCGACCTCCTTGGGATAGACGTTGTACCCCCCGGAGATGATCAGGTCCTTGGACCTGCCGACGATGCGGACGTAACCGGCCTCGTCCAGCGTCGCGATGTCGCCGCTTATGAAATAATCGTCGGCGGTGTGGTCCTGCGCGGTCTTCTCGGGGTTGCGCCAGTAGCCGGCGAAGAGGTTCGGGCCCTTGATCTCCAGCACGCCCGGCTCCCCGGTCGGCGCGGGCCGGCCGCCCTCCCCCACCACGCGCACGGAGACGCCGGGCAGGGCGGGTCCCACGCTCCCGGCGATGCGCGGGCCGTCGTAGGGGTTGGAGGTGACCATGAGCGCCTCCGTCATCCCGTAGCGCTCCAGGATCGTGTGCCCGGTGCGCTGCTGGAACGCCTCGAAGGTCGCGTCCAGGAGCGGCGCCGACCCGCTGACGAACAGGCGCATGTGGCCGCACAGGGCGGCGTCCAGCGCCGGATCGTCCAGCAGCCGGGTGTAGAACGTCGGCACGCCCATGAAGACGGTCGCGCGCGGCAGGTCGCGCACGACCGCCTTGGCGTCGAAATGATCGTGGAACAGGATGGGCGAGCCGCGCAGCAGGGCGCAGTGCAGCGCCACGAACAGGCCGTGCGCGTGGAAGATCGGCAGGGCGTGCAGCAGCACGTCGTCGTCGCTCCAGCGCCAGGCCTCGCCCAGCACCTTCACATTGGACGACAGGTTGCCGTGGGTGAGCACGGCGCCCTTCGACTTCCCCGTGGTGCCCGACGTGTAGAGGATGGCCGCGGGATCGCCGACGGCCGCCACGGTCGTGGACGCCGAGCCTTGCGCGCCGGCCCAGGGCGCGGCGTCGAGCTTGCCGGTGATCACCACCCGCGTTCCGCCGAAGGCGACGGTTTCGCCCGCCAGCCCGGGGCCGGCGACCAGCAGCGCCGGCTCGGCGTCCGAAAGGAAGTAGCCGACCTCGCCGGCCTGGTAGGCGGTGTTCAGCGGGATGAAGACGGCGCCCGCCCGCAGACAGGCGAGGTACAGGACCACCGCGGCCGGCGACTTGTGCGCCTGCACCAGCGCCCGGTCCCCCGGCTTCACGCCGATCGACCCCAGCCAGGCGGCGGCGCGGGCGGTCTCGGCCAGCATGGCGCCGTAGGTCAGGAGCGTGGCGCCCTCGACGATGAGGAAGGCGCGATCCGGAACGGCCGTCGCCGCGCGCTCGAACAGCGAGAAGACGTTCTCGTTCGACGAGTCGCCGTCGGCTTCACGGTTCGCTTCGGTCATCGTGGCGTCCCCCACCGTCAGAATTGGATCGCGACGCGGCTGGCCAGAATAGGCGTCACGTAATCGCGTACGAACGCCTTGTGCGTCGGATGCACCTGGTAGGCGTCCCATCCCGCCCGGTCGGGGAAGGTCGCGACCAGGGCGTAATCGCCGTTCCCGTCGCGGAAACGCAGGTCCGGCCCGTGGCGGATCTCCGCCATGTCCGCCAGCTCCGCGGCCATGGCGTCCAGCGCCTCCTGCAAGCGCCTCACCTGGTCGGCCGACACGTCTGCGACCCAGGTGAAGACGACCGTGTGCGTGACCAAAGACGCCCCTCCCCCGTCGACCGTAGCCTTCCCGTCCGCCTTGTCCGCGATCCAGGGGCTCGGTTCGATCCGCTCGGACGCCGGGCCGAGGATACGCACCTCGGACCGTCGTCCGGCTCCTTGGGAGGATGGCTAACGGGAAATGAGAGTTTCGTCAACAATCGCGCCGCCTGGCGCGACGGGTCGGGATCGCGCCCGCGGCCTGCGCCGCCTCCCCTTTCCCGCCGCCCCTCCGCCGACGTCGGCCGGGGGTCGCGTCCGCGGCGTCCGGCGGGGTGGCGGGCTTGACGGCGGCGCGATCGCCGAAGACCCTCCGGCGGTCTGCAGGGTGTTTCTCCGCTCCCGGCCGAGCATGCTGATCGCCGCGAGGAAGCCTTTGTGAGCACCGACGAGGCGGGCGTGTTCCGCGCGCTGCGCAGCTACAACTTCCGGGTCTGGTCGGCCGGCGGACTCGTCTCGAACATCGGCGCCTGGATGCAGCGAGCCGCCCAGGACTGGCTCGTGCTGACCCAGCTCACCCACCATGACGCGAGTTCCGTGGGCGTCGTGGTGGCGCTGCAGTTCGCGCCGCAGGTGCTGCTGCTGCCCTGGACGGGCTGGGCCGCCGACCACCTGAACCGTCGCCGGCTGCTGTTCGCCACGCAGGCGGTCATGGGCGCGCTGGCGCTGGGGTTGGGCGCGTTGACGATCACCGGCGCCGTGCGCGTCTGGCACGTGGACGTGTTCGCCTTCCTGCTCGGCTGCGCCTCGGCCTTCGACGCGCCCGCGCGCCACACCTTCACGGCCGAGATGGTCGGAGAAGATCTCCTGTCCAACGCCGTGGCCCTGAACGCGACGTCCTTCCACGTTTCGGGCGTGATCGGACCGGCGTTCGCGGGGCTCCTCATCGCCGCGGTGGGCTCGGGCTGGCTGTTCATGATCAACGCCGCCTCGTTCGTCGCCGTGCTCGCCTCGCTGTCGGTGATGAGGACGCGCGACCTGCACGTGGGCGAGCGCAGGGGCCCCGGGAAGGGCGCCTTCGCGGCGGGACTGCGCTATGTCCGGGGCCGGCCCGACCTGCGGACGCTGCTCGCCATGCTGCTCGTGTTCGGCACGCTGGGCCTGAACTCGCAGATCTTCATCTCGACCATGGCCGCGTCCGTGTTCCACGTCGGCGCCGGCGGGTTCGGCCTGCTGACCTCGGCCATGGCCGTCGGCTCCGTGGCGGGAGCCCTGCTCGCCGCCAGGCGCGAACGCCCCAGGCTGTCGCCCATCATCGTGGGTGCGGTCGTGTTCGGGCTCGGCTACGCCCTGGCCGCGGGGGCGCGCAGCTACCTGTTGTTCGCCCTCGCGATGACCTGCGTGGGGGCGGCGTCGCAGACGGTGACCACCTCCACCGTCGGTCTGGTCCAGGTCTCCACCGAGCCCGCCATGCGCGGGCGCGTGATGGCCCTGCTGCTCACGGTCATACTGGGCGGCCAGCCCGTCGGCGCGCCGCTCGTGGGCTGGGTGGCGGACACCTTCGGACCGCGCTGGTCCCTCGCCCTGGGCGCGCTCGCCGGAGCCGGCACGGCCGCGATCGGGGCCGGCCTCCTGCTACGCCAACGTCGAGGAGGTTGACCCGCCGGGAGCGGGCGCGGTCAGGTCGCGGCCAGGGCGCGCGCCTGCCCGGCGAACCCGGAGATCAGCCGCTCCATCGCCGTCCTCACTTCCGGCGGCGCCGTGGCCAATGAACCGGAGTTGAAGGGCGGTTGGGGATCGTACTCGCTCATGAGCTGGCAGCATCGGGCGTAGGTCGGATCGCGCAGTTGCGCGACCATGGTCAGGCCGAAGTCGAGCCCTGCGGTCACCCCCGCCCCCGTGATCCGGTTGCGGTCGCGCACCACGCGCGCGTCGGTCGGGATCGCGCCGAACCCGGCCAGCGCCTCGCGGCACGACCAGTGCGAGGTGGCCTTGTAGCCGCGGAGCAGTCCCGCCTTGCCCAGGATGAGCGAGCCGGAGCAGACGCTGGTGACGTACTTCGCCCGCCCGCCCCGGTCGGCCATGAAGGCGACGGTCCGGGCGTCCTTGGCCGCGGCGATCGTGCCGTCGGTGCCGCCCGGCGTGAACAGCACGGTGAGGTCGCGGGGGCAGGTGTCGAAGGTCGCGGTCGGGAGGAGGGTGACCCCCGCATCGCTGGTCACGGGATCGAGCGACTTGGCCACCAGGTGGATTTTGGCGCCCATCATCGCGCCGAACATCGAGTGCGGGCCGATCAGGTCCATCACCGTCATGCCTGGGTAGACGAGCATCGCGATCTCTTCGTTCCCCATCCAGTGGACCTTCGGGTCGTAGCCCGTCATGTCCATCTCCCGACCCGTGTCGGGCGGCGTCGGTTCGGCGCGGGGCCGGGCCGCGGGCGTCCGCGCCTGCGCCTGCGCGGCGTCGACGGCGAGAGGCGCCAGGAGCGCCAGCAGGGCGGCGGTGCGGCGGTCGATGTGGGCCATGGTCCGGCTCCTCAGAAGCGGGCTTTCAGCGTCAGGTACGCTGAGCGGGGTTGCGTCGGAATCACGACGGGAAAGGCGAGGTACTCGTAGGTTTCGAAGGACCGGCGCCCGCCCAGGTTCACCGCCGAGACCTGGATCGTGTAGCGGCCGAAGTCGTAGGCGGCCTGCGCGTCGACCAGCGCGTGGCCGGGCACGGACACGGTGTTGGGCAGGGTGAGCTCGCGCCGGTCGTACGCGGTGACGCCCGCCCCGAACGACAGGCCCTTGGCGGTTCCGTTCAGCAGCCGGTAGCGGGCCGCCACGCGCCCGCCGTTCCTCGGCACGCGCGGCAGCCTGTCGCCGACGGGAACGGCGGCGTCGCGGGTCACCTGCGCGTCGGTGAAGGCGTAGTTGGCGAGAAGGGAGAAGGCCGGCGCGGGCTCCCAGATAAGGTCCGCCTCCACCCCGCGCGCGCGCTGCTCGCCGGTCTGGATGGAGAACAGGGGGTTGGCCGGATCGGGCGTGGCGACGTTGTTGCGCGTTTGCTCGAAGACGGCGACCGTACCCGACAGGCCGAGACCCTTGGCGGCGAGCTTCAGCCCGCCCTCGTAGTTGCGCGACGTTTCGGGCCTGGGAGGCTGCAGTCCCACGAAGGCGAAGGCCGCGCGAAAGCCGGTCGCGTAGCCCGCGTAGAGCGCGGCGCCCGGAACGAGGTCGAAGGTCGCCCCCACCCGGGGGGACACGCGCGAGTAGGTCCGGTCCGTCCCCTGCTCCCGCTCGCGGAAGGCGAGCCGGGTCAGCCGCAGCGAACCCGTCAGGTGCAGCCGGCCGTAGGTCGCCTGGTCCTGCAGGTAGCCCGCGAGCGTCTCGTAGCGGTCGGTCTGGGTGACGTCGACGGCGGGCGGCGCACCGAAAGGCAAGGCGCCGCCCGGCCGTGCAAGGTCGAGGACGCCGATGGGCGCGCCGTCGAACCCGAGATCGCCGACGAAGCTGGTGTGGTCGTAGTCGACGCCGGCCAGCAGTTCGTGGCGCCCGCCCAGCAGGTCGAATTTGGCCAGCAGGTCGGCGTCGAAGGTCCCCTCCTTCACCCGCGTCGGCAGGTCGATGGTCAGGATCGAGTAGCGGGTCGGCGTCGCCGGATCGGGCGGGTACAGGTCGGGATAGACGAAGCTGCCGTTGTCGCGGATGCGGCTGTCGTAATAGCGCCCGGTGACGGTCAGGCGCAGGTCGTCGCTGAAGGCGTGCCGCAGTTCGACGGTCGCCAGCCGGTTGTCGACCGTGGTGCGCGGCTGGCCCGTCGTGGCCCCCGGGAAGGCGTCCCGGTCCAACCGGCCGGCGAGCGCCTGGTCGGCGGGCAGGCCGGAATATTCGAGCTGGCTGCGCCGCTCGTACCCGCCCTGCACCAGGAGCTCCGTTCGCGGACCGAGCTGGAACGAGACGCTCGGCTGCACGGACCAGCGGTCGCCGCGCACCCGGTCGATCCAGCTCCCGTTGGTCTGGTACTCGCCCGTGATCCGCGCGGCGATCCCGGGAGCCGGCGCCACGTTCAGGTCGCCGTAGGGGTCGAAGGTCGAGAAGCTCCCGCCGCGCACCGCCACGAAGCCGCCCGTCTGCGCCTGCGGGCGCTTGGACTCCACGTTGATGAGACCGCCCAGGGGCGAGCCCACGCCGCCGCCGTAGAGGGTGGAGGTCGGGCCCTTGACCACCTCGACCCGCTCGGCGTCGACCAGGCTGGTCGGGTCGTCCGCCGTCTGGCCGGCGCCGTAGATCGGCAGGCCGTCGCGGTAGATCTCGGCGGGGAAGCCGCGCACGATCGGGGAGGCGAACAGCGCCTCCTCCGGCCGGGTGGGCGTGACGCCCGACACGTTGACGAGGGCGTCGGCCAGGGTGCGGGCGTCCTGCTCCTCGATCAGGGTCCGGGTGACGACCTGGACCGATTGCGGCACGTCGATCAGCGGCGTGTCCGTGCGCGTGGCGGTGTCGGCGTCGGGCGCCGAGTAGCGGCCCCGCGCGCCCGTGACGACGACCTCGCTGAGCCAGCTCGGCGTGTTGGCGGCGTCCGCCCCCTGCGGGCCGGTCCGGGGGGCGGGTGCGGCGACCTGGGCGCGCGCGGCGGGCGCGGCCAGCGCGCACGCGGCCAGCGCGCAGGCGCGGGCGAGGAGGGTGGTTGGCATGTGGACCCCGGGCGCGCGGGCGCACCTGCGCCGCCGCCGCCGACGTGGAAGGGCGCGGAGCCGGAGCCCCGCGCGGTTCAGGCGATCAGCGGCGGGGTCGGGGGCCCGCGAGCCCGGGGGTCGAGGGCCGGAGGTCCGCGCGGACCCAGGCCGGCGGCGGGCCGCCAGGCGAGCCAGGCGACGGTGGCGGGCGGCGCCGGCGCCGGCGCGGATCCGCAAACGGGAAGGTGCGCGGCGACGGCGCAGAAGGCGCACGCCTTGGCGGGCTTCTCGGGCTTGGACGGGGCGCCGCGGGCGCCGCCCATGTCCATGCACGAGGGCGTCCCGCCACGGGGCGAGGCCGCCGTCTGCGCCTGCATGAGGGTGGAGCGCACGCCGGCGAACAACAGCAGCGCCACGGCGAGCAGCGCCGCGACGTGGCTGAACCCGCCCTGGGCGCTGCGCGCGGTCACAGGGAGAAGGTATGGGATCGGGTCCCCGATCTCAATGGACCCGGCCGCGCCCCGGCGGGGCCGCCCGGCGGGCGCCCCCTGCGGACGAAGCCCGTCAGGTCGCCTCCCGGGCCCGAGGCGCCCGCCGGTGACGACGCTCGACGAACCAGACGGCGACGACGGAGGCGGCCATGGTCGCGCCCAGGAGCGTGAAGCGATCGTCGGACAGCTCGGCGGTCCAGCCGAGCTTGGTGCACAGCGCATAGGTCGCCATGCCGAAGGAGAGCGCCACGATCACCCAGCCGACCAGCCGCCTGTAGCGCGCCACGCCGGAGGCTTCGCCGTTCCTGCGCAGCAGCCGCGCCACGATCTGACTGTCGGCGGTGTCCGTCACGATCATGCCGACGGCGAACAGGGCGGCGACGCCGGCGGCCCCGACGATCCCCGTCCGTGCGGACGCGGCGGCGCCCCAGGCGGCCGCCTGGGTCGCGGTGTCGAACACGAGCCCGAAGAGCACGCCGGTCGCGAGCACGGCGAGAGGGTGGCAACCGCCGCGAAGGCGCGAGGGCGTCAGCACCTGCCGCCAGCCGGCGGGAACGTAGCGCCCCGGCTTGCGCAGCGCCCTGAGGTTCAACGCCCCGACGACGGCCAGCAGCAGGATCACCGCCCAGTCCACCGATTCGCTGAGCCAGCCCGGCCAGGCGAGGCGCGGGGTGAGCGCGGCCACCAGGAGCGCGACGGCCGCGACGGAAAGGCTGTGGCCCGCCGCGAACAGGGCGCCGCTCCAGGGCGCGAAGGCCGGTCGCTCCTCCGCCGCCCGGAAGGTGAAGTTGTCGATCACCGCGACGTGGTCCGGGTCCAGGCCGTGCCGCAGTCCCAGGAGGAAGATCAGTCCTCCGCCCGCGCCGAGCGTGAGGTCCGTCACCCGCCCGCCCCGGATTTGGACGCTGGCGCTCGACGGACGAGGATCGGGTCTAGGGCAAAGAGCGGCATGACGTCCTGCGCGGGAGAGATCGCTCCCGACGAGATGCGATCAGGGGATCGAACGCCGGCGGGCGGGTCCCGCGCCGGCCTCGACACGTGCGAGGCCGCGTCAGGCGACGCAGTTCTCGAACCCGGCCTTGAGCTTCTCCACGGGCAGGTCCCGGCCGATGAACACCGCGCGCGAGGACCGGGCCTCGTCCTGCGCCCAGGACCGCTGCCGGTCGACGGCCAGGAGCATGTGGACGCCCTGGAAGACGATCCTGCGATCCTCGCCCTTCAGGCACAGGATGCCCTTCCAGCGCAGGACGTCCTGTCCGAGGTCGGCCGCCACCGTATCCAGCCAGCGCCGGGTGCGTTCGGGGTCGAGCGGCTGATCCGACGAGAACGAGACGGAGGTGATCGCGTCGTCGTGCTCGTGGTCGTCCTCGCCCAGGAAGCCGGGTTCGATCTCGAGGATGCGCTGGAGGTCGAATGCGCCCTGGTCCATGACCTGCGAGAGCTGCACGTCACACCCCTCTGTGAGCAGGAGCCGCGCCGTCGGGTTGAGGTGACGCATCCGCGCCTCCAGCGCGGACCGCTGATCCGGCGTCACGAGGTCGATCTTGTTGAGCAGGATGACGTCGGCGAAGGCGATCTGTTCGGCCGCCTCGTGGCTGTCGACCAGCCGCCGCTCGATGTTCAAGGCGTCGACCACGGTGACGATGGCGTCGAGCCGCGTGCGCTCGGAGACCTCCTCGTCGACGAAGAAGGTCTGCGCGACCGGAGCCGGGTCAGCCAATCCCGTGGTCTCCACGAGGATGCCGTCGAAGCCGCCCTTGCGCCGCATCAGGCCTTCGATGATGCGGATCAGGTCCCCGCGCACCGTGCAGCAGATGCAGCCGTTGTTCATCTCGAAAACCTCCTCGTCGGCGTTCACGACGAGGTCGTTGTCGATACCGAGTTCTCCGAATTCGTTGACGATCACGGCGTACTTCTTGCCGTGACCCTCGGTCAGGATACGGTTGAGGAGCGTGGTCTTACCCGCGCCGAGGTAACCGGTCAGCACCGTGACGGGCGTCCGGGGCGCACGGGTCGGATCGGCTGCGGCCATGGTGATCTCCTGCAAGCAAGCGGGCGGGGACCCGGCTGCCTAGCCGAGATGGTATATTGTATCAAGGCGCTTGCGGCCGCGGGGCCCGCCGGGTCGGTTCGAAGCACGGCGTGCAGCCCGCGGGGA
>CAXSDV010000001.1:24849-132831 GCA_964235945.1 uncultured Caulobacteraceae bacterium | reverse complement strand
GGGCGCGGGCGTGGTGGAATTGGTAGACGCGCCGGACTCAAAATCCGGTTCCGCAAGGAGTGTCGGTTCGACCCCGACCGCCCGCACCAGGTATCGGCCGCGCCGACGCCGGCGACCCGCGGGGAGCGCCCGTCGGTTCAGCCTGGCTCGGCCCCGGCGAGGGACATGACCAGCACCACCTCGGACACGGCGGACACGGCGACGGACCAGGGGGCCTTGCCGTAGCCCGGCCGACCGATGGGGGCGTGCAGCCGCGCCAGCGCCGCCGGCGGGACGCCGGCCTGCGCCAGCCGCGCCCGCTGCGCGTCCAGGCGCGACCGCGCGCCCAAGGCGCCGACATAGGGCGCGGGCGAGGGGAGGGCGACGGCCAGCGCCTCCTCGTCCCACTGGGATTCGTGGGTCGCCACCGCCACCGCCGTCCAGCGGTCCAGGCCCGCCTGCGCCAGGGACACGCCCGGACGCGCGCGCAGGTAGCCCAGCCCCGCCAGGGGCGGAGGCTCCACCGGCCCCTGCGGGCTGATCAGCACCACGTCGAAGCCGATCTGCAAGGCCAGCGCGCACATGGCGAGGGCGGTAGGGTCGCGCCCGACCACCACCAGTCTGGAAACGGGCGGGCAGGCCTTGGCGTAGCCGCCCTCGGGCGCCCGCGGTGCGGGGTCGTCGACCACGGTGCGGACCGTTCCGTCGCTGACGAGCACGCCGGGCCGGCGCGCCTGCGCCCGGCGCAGCAGTTCGCCCACCGCTGGGTCGTCGGGGGCGATGCGTTCCACCAGGAGTTCCAGCCGGCCGCCGCAGGCCAAGCGGATGTCCTGCCAGGGTCCGCCCCGGCCGTAGACCAAGCGACGCGGCTCGCCGTCGGCGATGCAGGCGCGCGCGTGCAACGCGACGTCCGCCTCGATGCAGCCGCCGGAAAGGTGGCCGACCACCTCGTCGCCCACCAGCATCTGCGCACCCACCGGGCGCGGCGAAGGCCCCTCCACGGCGCACAGGGTGACCAGGGCGCAGGGGCGGCCGTGACGCCGGGCGCGGTCCAGGGCGGGCCGCACGTCGTCCACCCAGCCCTGCGCGGGCCAGTCGGCGGCGGCAGCGTCCGGGGCGGGCGCGTCCGCGTCGTAGGGCCCGAGGTCCTGTTCCGCTAGGGTCGACGTCATCCCGCGGTTCTTAGCGCTTCGGGGGTGTCCACGTCGAACAGCACGCCCTCACGCCGGGTCGGAACGAGGGCGAGCCGGTCCCCCAGCGTCTTCAGGATCGCGCCCAGGCCCTCGTCGCCGCGCAGCCGTTCGACGGCGTCCCCCAGCGCCCGGCCGATCAGCACCGGGTGGCCGCGGCGCCCCGCGCAGGTCGGGGCCGCCGCGAGCGCCCCGGCGAGGAACGCCGGAACGAGACGCGCGGCCATCCCGTGCGGGACGCGGGGCATATCCCCCAGGAACACGAACACCCCGACCGCCTCGCGCGGCGCGGCCATCCAGCCGGCGCGGAGCGAGGCGGACAGGCCCTGCGCCCAGTCCGCGGCGTGGACCACGTCGAACGGCCCGGCCCCCGCGTCCTGCGCCGCTTGCGCCAGCGAAGGATCGCACCCCGTCACCAGGGTGACGCCCGCCGCCGGGGAGGCGCGCGCCGCAGCCATCGCCGCCGCCACCAGGGGCGCGCCCCGCCAGGATGCCGAAAGCTTGCCTCCGCCGAAGCGCGCGCCGGCCCCGGCCGCCAGGACCAGGGCGTGGAAGAGGGGGGTGTCGCCGGACGGGCCGGTCATGGGCCGGTCGTGAGGCGAGGTCGTCAGACCGCCGCCGTAGGCGCGCCCAACAAGTGTTCCAGCCGGATCGGCAGCTCGCGCACGCGCACCCCGGTGGCGTGGAAAACCGCGTTGGCCACCGCGGCGTTCATGCCGACGTTGCCCAACTCCCCGACGCCCTTCACGCCAAGCTCGTTCACCTCGTGATCGGTCTCCGGGAGGATGATGATCTCGTGGCTTTGAATGTCGGCGGCGACCGGGATGAGGTATTCGGCCAGATCGTCGTTGGTGTACTTGGCCAGGCGCGGGTCGATGTCGGTCGCCTCATGCAGGGCGGCGGACAAACCCCAGATCTGGCCGCCCATGAGTTGGCTGCGGGCCGCCTTCTCGTTCATCACCCGGCCGAAAGCGTAGGCCCCCGTCATGCGGGGAACGCGCACCTCGCCCGTGCGGGAGTGGACGCGCACCTCCACGAAGGAGGCGCCGAAGGCGAACTGGATGCGATCCTTCAGCTTGGCCCCGCCCACGATGGCGGGCACGCCCTTGTAAAGCATTTGCACGCCCGTGGGCGGCGCGCCGTGGGGGATGTTCTCCGCATAGGCTTCGATGGCGCCGTTCGAGACGCGCGCGATCGCCTTGTCGAACGGTTCGGCGCGACCGCCGGGGCCGACCAGACGTCCCCCCTGAAGCTTGAGCGACTTGGGATCGGCGCCGTGGAAGGGACCGTGGTCGTCCTTGGCGGCGGCGGCGGCGATGCGGGCGCGGATGTCCTCGCACGCCTTGGCCACCACGTTGCAGACGCTGGCCGTGCTGTTGGAGCCGCCGGCCACCGGGGCGGGCGGCAGGTCGCTGTCGCCCACCTCCACGTCGACCTTGTCCAGCGCCACGCCCAGCAGGTCGGAAGCGGTGATGGCCAGCACCGTGTAGACGCCCTGGCCGATCTCGTGCGTCCCCGACCGCACCTGCACCGCACCCGCCGGCGAGAGCGTCACCCGCGCCGTCGCCGGCGCGATCTGGGTGGGGTAGAGGGTCGAGGCGCAGCCGTAGCCGACCCGCCAGTCGCCTTCGCGCATGGAGCCGGGCCGGGGGTCGCGCTTCGACCAGCCGAAGGCTTTGGACGCCGCGTCGAAGCACGGCATGAGCTGGCGCGAAGTGTACGGCAGCCCCTTGATGGGCTCGTGCTGGGTGTCGTTCACCCGGCGCAGCTCGACGGGGTCCATGCCCAGCGTGTAGCTGAGCTCGTCCATCGCGCTTTCCAGCGCGAACAGGTAGGGAATCTCAGGCGGCGAGCGCATGAAGCCCGGCGTGTTGCGGTCGGCGTTGACGATGTTGACCTGGGAGGACACGTTCGGACAGGCGTAGAGCCGGGTGGAGGCGTCCGTGCCGGCCACCTTGTAGTTGTCGGGGCGGGACGAGACCTCCCATCCCTCGTGATGCAGGGAAACGAGGCGGCCGTTCTTCTCCGCGCCCAGCCGCACGTGGTGGCGCGTTTCGGCGCGGTAGGTGGCGATGGTGTAGCCCTGGTCGCGGGTGGCCTCCACCCGCACGGGACGCCCCAGGCGCTTGGCGGCGAGCGCCACGATGGCGGTGCGCTGGGTCAGGCCGCCCCGGCTGCCGAACGCCCCGCCGATGAAGGGCGAGATGATGCGGACGTCGTCCGGGTTCATGCTCAGCTGTTCGGCCAAGCCGAACCGGAAGCCGGTGACGTTCTGGCTCGACTCCCACACCGTCAGCTTGCCGTTCTCGTAGAGGGCGGTGGTGGTGAACAGCTCGATCGGGTTGTGGTGCTGGGTGGGCGTGGCGTAGCGCTGGTCGACCCTGACCGGCGCCCGCGCGAAAGCGGCCGCCTCGTCGCCGACGGAGGGATCCTCGCCTTCCTCGCTCCCGCCCTTGTTGGGGTCCTCCTTGGCGCCCTGGCCTTCCTTGGCCGCCTCCGCCGCGCTGATGACGCGCACGCCCGGGCTGTCGAAGGAGGCGGAAGGGGTCTGCGCCGCGTAGCTGATCGTCAGCCGCCGGGCGGCGTCGCGCGCGCCTTCGAAGGTGTCGGCCACCACCAGCGCCACGATCTGGCCGTCGTGCCGCACCTCCTCGTCATGCAGGGGTGCGATCGAGGTGCCCATGTAACCCTTCTGATCGAAGGTCTTGCCGGGTTTGATGCGCTCGCCGACGTCCTTGTAGGTCAGGATGTCGAGCACGCCCGGCACGGCGCGGGCGGCCGTCTCGTCGATGGCGGAGATGCGCCCGCGCGCGATGTCGGAGGTGCGGAAATAGCCGTGGGCGGGCTGGGACACCTGAGGGTCGGAGCCGTAGCGCGCCGAGCCCGTCACCTTCAGCCGCCCGTCGATCCGGGGCACGGCGTCGCCCATCTTCACCGGAACCGCACCCGACGCTTCGGAAGTCTGGACCATGGGATCAGGCCTCCAGGGCCGCGGTTTGCATGAGGGCGCGGGCCACCGTGCGGCGGCCCAGTTCGGGCTTGAAGGCGTTGGCGCCGTGGACCACCGCGCCTTGCATGGCGACGCGACCGGCTTCGTCCGCCGCCGCCTCGGTGAGCGGACGGCCGCGCAGCGAGGCTTCGGCGGCGTGGGCGCGCCAGGGCTTGTAGGCCACCCCCGCCATGGCGATGCGCGCGTCGCGGACCGTGCGGTCGGGGGCGAGGTCCAGGGCGACGGCGGCGGTGGCCAGGCCGTACTGGTAGCTTTCCCGGTCGCGCACCTTGACGTAGGCGGAGCGGCGGGTGTGCGGGCCGGCGGGGACGACGAAGGCGGTGATCAGCTCGCCGGGGGCGAGCACCGTCTCCACCTCCGGCCGCTCGGGGCCGGTGTGCAGGTCCTCGAGGCGAAGGGTGCGACGCCCGGCGGAGCCCACCGTCTCCACCCGGGCGTCCAGCGCCACCAGCGCCTGGGCGAAATCGCCCGGATAATTGGAGATGCAGCGCTCGTTCACGCCCAGCACCGCGTGGATGCGGTTGACGCCGCCGATGGCCGCGCAGCCCGACCCCGGGACGCGCTTGTTGCACTGGTGGAAATCGGTGTTGCGGAAGTAAGTGCATCGGGTGCGCTGCAGCACGTTGCCCGCCAGGCTCGCCATGTTGCGCAGTTGGGCGGAGGCGGCGAGCTTGAGGCTTTGCGCGATGACGGGGTAGTCGCGGTTGATCGCCGGATCGTCCGCCGCCCGGCTCATCCGCACGAGCGCTCCCAGGCGCAGACCGTCGGGTCCGAAGGTGATGGCGCCGTGCTCCTGCTCGAGGTCGTTGATGTCGACCAGGGAGGACGCCTCCCAGGAGCCCAGCTTCATGAAGTCGATGATGTTGGTGCCGCCCGCCAGGAACTGGACGGGGGCGCTGGTGGGGGCGACCCGTACGCCGGGTTGGGCGACGGCGCGCACCGCTCCATGCGTGTCGACGGCGCGGGAATAGGTGAAAGGACGCATGGCGTTCAGGATCTCCGCGCCGCGGGGGCGGGCATCTCGGCTTTGGCCTGGTTGATCGCGTCGACGATGTGCGGATAGGCGGCGCAGCGGCACAGGTTGCCGCTCATGTACTCGCGGATCTCCGCGTCTGATTGCGCGTGGCCTTCGTTCACGCAGGCTATGGCCGACAGGATTTGGCCCGGCGTGCAGTAGCCGCACTGGAAGGCGTCGTGGTCGATGAAGGCCTGCTGCATGGGGTGCAGCGGCGCGTCCGGCCCGGCCAGCCCCTCGATGGTGGTCACCGGCCCGCGCACGGCCGCGGCCAAGGTCAGGCAGGCGAGCACCCGCCGGCCGCCCACCAGCACGGTGCAGGATCCGCACTGGCCGTGGTCGCACCCCTTCTTGGAGCCGGTGAGCCCCACGCGCTCGCGCAGGGTGTCCAGCAGCGTCGCGCGAGGGTCGACGGCGAAGCGGTGGTCGCGGCCGTTGACCGTGATCTCGACCAGGTGGGAGGCGCGCGGGTCGGCGGGCGGCGCTGCCGCGGCCTCCGTGGGGAAGGTCGCGACGCCGCCCGCGAGGGGAACCGCCGCTACGGTGGTGGCGCCCGCCAGCACGTTGCGGCGGTTCAGGCCGGGGGTGGGAGCGGGGTCGACGGCGGCCGGCTTCGACATTCATATCACTCCATCTGCACACCCAACCAGCAGCAGGGGAGCGAGTTGCAGACGGCGTTATGTGTTTCTATCGCATACCGATCGAGCGTCGATCGAGCATTCGAAGTGGTCGGGCCGATGGCGGAGCGCCTCAACCGCGGGGCGACTACGGCTGAGCTTAGCCGAAGTGGGAGCACGGGCGCGACCGCTTCGTCCGTTGCTGAAAGCTTAGCTTCAAGCCTCGGACGAGGGCCGGGCGCGGCCTGTCGACTTCAGCGACCCGCCGTCGCCAGCACCGCTTGCGTCAAGGTCTCCAGGTCCGCAGCGTCGATGTTGAGGGCGGGGGTGAGGTAGAGCGTGCGGCCGAAGGGGCGGACCCACACGCCGTACGCCAGCAACCGGCGCTTCAGCTCCGCGAGGTCCGGCGCGGCCTCGAACTCGACGGCGCCCATGGCGCCCAGAACGCGCACGTCCGCCACGCCCGGGCGGCCGCGGACCGGCTCCAGCGCGTCGGCCAAGCGTCGCTCCACCGCGCGCGCCTGCTCCAGCCGAGGCTCGGCGGCGAACAGGTCGAGGCTGGCGTTCGCCGCCGCGCAGCCCAGGGGGTGGGCCATGAAGGTCGGCCCGTGCATCAGCGCGCGCGACGGATCGTCGGACCAGAACGCCTCGAACACCTCGTGGGTGGCCACGGTGGCGGCCAGGGGCGAAGTGCCGCCCGTCAGCGCCTTGGACAGGCACATCAGGTCGGGAACGACCTCCGCCTGTTCGCACGCGAACATGGAGCCCGTGCGGCCGAAGCCGGTGAACACCTCGTCGGCGATCAGCAGGGCGCCGTGTCGGCGGGCGGTGGCGGCCACCTGGGCCAGCACGTCGGGCGCGTGGGTCAGCATGCCGCCCGCGCCCTGGATCAGCGGCTCCACGATCACCGCCGCCACCTCGTCGCGGTGGTCTTGGAGCAGGGCGTCCAGCGCCTGCG
Organism: uncultured Caulobacteraceae bacterium; assembly: GCA_964235945.1. GTDB lineage: Bacteria > Pseudomonadota > Alphaproteobacteria > Caulobacterales > Caulobacteraceae > JASLDZ01. Next base: position 126,062 of record CAXSDV010000001.1, on the reverse strand, counting down.
CCTCGTCGCGGGTGCGCGGCAGGTCGGCGTGGAGCTGGGGCGGGAGCGCGGCGCCGAAGCGCGCGTGCATGCCCTCGTCGGGGTCGCAGACCGACATGGTCCCCAGCGTGTCGCCGTGGTAGCCGCCGCGGAAGCCGACGAAGCGCGTGCGCCCGGACCGACCGTGGTGGGCGTGGAACTGCAGCGCGGCCTTCATGGCCACCTCCACCGCCACCGACCCCGAGTCGCTGAAGAACACGTGGGAAAGGTCGCCGGGCAGCAGGTCCGCCAAGCGTGTCGCCAGCCGCTCCGCCGGCGCGTGGGTCAGCCCGCCGAACATGACGTGGGGCATGGCCGCGAGCTGGGCCTCGACCGCCCGGCGGATGTGCGGGTGGGCGTAGCCGTGGCAGGCGGTCCACCAGGAGGCGATGCCGTCCACCAGCACGCGGCCGTCGGCCAGGTGGATGCGGCTCCCTTCGGTGCGCACCGCCTCCAGCGGGGGCGGCGCCGTCTTCATCTGGGTGTAGGGGCGCCACAGGCGCTCGCCGCGCGGGTCGGTCATACGTCGCCGTCCCACGCTCCGGGCCGTCGGGCAAGCGCGCCGCCCGGTCACCCTGCTTGACTCGCGGCCGCACCCGGCGGCACCCCCCGGCGATGGAGAGCCTCGACGCCTTCGCCGCCGCCAAGCTCGCCGCCCTGGACGCCGCGGACCTGCGCCGCACGCTACGCCCCACCGCGCGGGGGGAGGGGGCGGCGGTGATGCGCGAGGGCCGCCGGCTGATCTCCTTCGCCTCCAACGACTACCTGGGCCTGGCCGCGCACCCGGCGGTGGTGGAGGCGGCGGCGCGGGCGGCGCGGCGCTACGGGGCGGGGGCGGGGGCCTCGCGCCTCGTGTCCGGCGACCACCCGCTCATGGGCGAGCTCGAGGCGCGGCTGGCGCGGTGGAAGGGCGCGGAGGCGGCGCTGGTGTTCTCCAGCGGCTACCTGGCCAACCTGGGGATCATCCCCGCCCTGGTCGGTCCCGGCGACCTCGTGGTGCTGGACGAGCTCTCCCACAGTTGCATGTGGGCGGGGGCGCGGCTCTCGCGGGCGCAGGTCGAGCCGTTCCGCCACAACGACCCGGACGACGCCCGCGCGGTGCTGGAGCGCGCCCGGGGCGGGACGGGGCGGGCGCTGCTGCTCACCGAGCGGGTGTTCAGCATGGACGGCGACCGCGCGCCCGAGGCCGAACTCCTGGCCCTGGCCGCCGCCCACGACGCCTGGACGCTGGTGGACGACGCCCACGGCCTGGGCGTCGTCGAGCCCGGCGGTCGCGCGCCCTTGGAGATGGGCACGCTGTCCAAGACGTTGGGAAGCCAGGGCGGCTACCTGTGCGCCTCCGCCCCGGTGATCGAACTCATGAAGAGCCGCTCGCGCGCCTTCGTCTACACCACCGCCCTCGCCCCGCCCTCGGCGGCGGCGGCGCTGGCGGCGCTGGAGGTGATGGAGGCCGAGCCCGATCGGCGCGCCCGCCCCCTGGCGCTGGCGCGGCGTTTCACCCGCCGCCTCCGTCTTCCGAAGGCGGCGAGCGCCGTCGTGCCCGTGGTCGTGGGCGAGGCGTGGGCGGCGCTGGCCCTGTCGGCGGCGCTGGAGGTGCGCGGCTTCCTCGCCCCCGCCATCCGCCCCCCCACGGTGCCGGCGGGCACGGCGCGCCTGCGCCTGGCCTTCAGCGCCCTCCACACGGAGGCGGAGGTGGACGCCCTGGCCGAAGCCGTGGCCGAACTGCGCCCCGCCCTCGTTCCGGTCGGGGCTGCGGCGTGAGCGCGGTGTTCGTCGCCGGCGCGGGCACGGACATCGGCAAGACCTACGTGGCCGCGGCGCTGGTGCGCGCCCTGCGCGCCCGGGGCCGGCCGGTGCGCGCCTACAAGCCGGTGGTCAGCGGCGTGCCCGACCCGGACCACCCCGAGTTCGCCGGGAGCGACACGGCGCGCCTGCTGGACGCCCTGGGCGCCCCCCTCGGCCGCGAGGCGGTGGACCGGTGCTCGCCCTGGCGCTTCGCGGCGCCTCTCGCCCCCGACCTCGCCGCCGCCCGCGAGGGGCGCCGGCTGGAGCTGGACGAGGTGGCCGCTTGGTGCCGCGCCCGGCGCGAGGCTGCGCCGCCGGGCTGCACGGTGGTGGTGGAGGGGGTGGGCGGGGTGATGAGCCCCCTGACGGACGCGGCGACCGGCCTCGATTGGCTGAAGGCGCTGGACTGGCCGTGCCTCCTCGTGTGCGGCGGCTATCTCGGCGCGATCAGCCACGCGCTGACCGCGCTGGAGACCCTGCGCGCCCACCGCGTCACCGTGCTGGCGGCGGTGGTCAGCGCCGCTTACGATCCTCCCGTGCCCGCCTCCGTCACCGCACGGGCGATCCAGCGCTTCGCCGGGCCGCTGCGTGTGGCGGTGGTGGAGCGGGGCGGCGCGGTGGACCCGGACGCCCTGGGACTCTGAGGTCGACAACCGCCCTGCGGCGTGGGCGCGGGCTCTCAGGCCAGGAAGCGGTAGCCCACGCGCGACTCGTTGAGGATGTGGCGCGGGTCCGACGGGTCGGCCTCCAGCTTGCGCCGCAGGTGCTGCACCAGCACGCGCAGGTACTGCAGGTTGTCCGGGTCGTTGTCGCCCCACACCGCCTCCAGCAGCTGGCCGTGGGTCAGCACGCGGCCCGCGCCCTCCACCAGGCGGGCGAGCAGACGGTACTCGCGCGCGGAGAGCTTCACCGTTCGGCCGTCGCGGGCCACCAGGTGACGCACGAGGTCGATCTCGAGCGCCCCCGCGCGCACGATGGGCGCCGCGCCCTGGCGCGTGACCTTGTTGCGCAGGGCGGCGCGCAGCCGGGCGAGGAACTCGCCCACGTCGAACGGTTTCTGGACGTAATCGTCGGCCCCGAGGTCCAGGGCGGTGATCTTCTCCAGTCCCTGTTCGCGCGCGGAAAGGATGAGGATCGGGCCGTCGTAGAAGGCGCGCGCCCGTTGCAGCAGCGCCTTGCCGTCCATGTCCGGCAGGCCGAGGTCGAGGATCACCGCGTCCGGCGAGGCGGTCGCCAGCTCCCGCAGTCCCGCTTCGCCCGTCTCGGCGCGCAGGGGCGTGTAGCCCGCCGCCTCCAGGGCGGGGCCGATGAAGCGGTGGATCTGCGGCTCGTCGTCGATGACGAGGATGCGGGGCTTGGCGGTGGTCACGGGCGTGGCGCGGTGTCGGGCGGGAGCTTGGGCAGGCTGATCAGTATGCGCGTGCCCCACCCGGCGGTGGAAGGGCCCGCGCCGGAGGGATGCGTGCGGATGGGGCTGGCGGCGGCGATGCGCCCGCCCATGGCCTCGATGAACCCCTTGGAGATGGACAAGCCCAGCCCCGTGCCCTTGCCGCGCTCGCCGCGGCTGCGGTCGCTGGACTCGTCCAGGCGGCGGAACCGGTCGAACACGCGGGCGAGCTCGGCGGCGGGTATGCCCTTGCCCTCGTCCTCGATGGAGATCACCACGTTGCTGCGGTCCTCGTAGGCGGCGACCTCGATGGGCGTCTGGGCCGGGCTGTAGGCCAGGGCGTTCTCCAGCACGTTGAGCACCGCCTGCTCCAGCAGCGCCGGGTCGAGCTCCACCAGCGACAGGTCGGCGGGGTAGTCGCGGGTGAGCACCCGGCCGCCCAGGCGACGTTGGACGCGGGCGATGGCCGCGGCCAGAACCTCGCGCACGTCCACCAGTTCGCGCTGGGGCTCCAGGGCGTCGCCCTCCAGCCGCGTCATGTCCAGGAGGTTGCCGACATAGCCGTTGAGCCGCTCGGCCTCCTCGCGGATGGAGAGCAGCAGGTCCGCGCGCACCTCGGGTGTCAGCCGGTCGTCGAACTCGATCAGGGTCGAGGCCGAGCCCATCACGGTGGCCAGGGGCGTGCGCAGGTCGTGGCTGATGGAGTTGAGCAGGGCGGTGCGCAGCTGCTCGGAGCGGCGCAGGCCTTCCGTGCGGGCCTGGCCGACGGCGAGGTCGGCGCGCTCCAGCGCCACCGCGCCCTGGTCCAGCATGGCCGCCAGCAAGCGCTCGTCCTCGGGGGCCCGGTCCGCGACGGCGGCGTAGCCCGCCACTCCCGCGGGGGCGCGCAGCCCCACCAGCGGGCGGAAGGTCCAGCCGATCTGCGGCAGGGTGCCCGTTCCCGCGCCCGCCGGCTCGCCCCGCTCCCAGGCCCAGCGCGCGGCCGCGATCTCGGCGGTGGACAGGGCGGGCAGGTCGGGGGCGCCCGCGGCGGGGGCCACCTCGCCCTCGCGCGGCAGCAGCACGACCGCAGGCCCCCCCGCGGCGGCGGCGGCCTGCTCGGCCAGGGCCTGGGCGGCGTCCTGGCGGGTGGCGGCGGCGGACAGGCGGCGGCTCGCGGCCAGCAGCGCCGCCACCGCCGAGGCGCGCCGCCGTCCCGTGCGCGCCTGGTCGCGGACCCGGCCGGAAAGCCAGCCCGTCGCCCCCGCCGTCGCCAGAAAGATGACGAAGGTCAGCACGTCGGCGGCGTGGCCGATGGTGAAGGTGAGGCGCGGCTCCAGGAACAGGAAGTTGTACAGGCCGATGGACAGGGCCGCCGCCAGCAGCGCCGGGCGCAGGCCAGAAGACAGCCCCGTCAACAGCACGCAGGCCAGGTAGATCATCGCCAGGTTGGCGCTCGCCGCCATGCGGTCCAGCAGGGTGGAGACGAGGGTGGCCGCCGCCACGGCGCCGACGGCCACGGCGAAGTCGCGCCGGCGGCTCCCGGTCCGGGTCACGGCGGCGACCGGGGCGGGTCCGCGCTTCGTTTCGGGCGCGCCCTCCGTGACGAAGTGCAGCGCCGCTCCGCCGGAGCGGTCGAGCAACGCCTGGGCGAGGTCGCGGCCCAGCAGCCGAGGGAGGCGGCGGCCTTTCGACTTGCCCAGCACGACCTGGGTGACGTTGTTGCGGCGGGCGTAGTCCAGCACGGTCGCGGGCAGGTCGTCGCCGGTGAGCACGAGGGTCGCGCCGCCCAACTGCTCGGTCAGGGTGAAGGCTTCGGAGGCGCGCCGGCGGGCCTCGGGCGCGGGCGGCGGGCGGTTGGCGATCTCGACGGTGGCCACCGTCCACGGCGCGTCCATCAGGTCGGCGAGGCGGCGACCGGCGCGTACGAGGGCGAGGGCCATGGGGTCGCCCGCCACCAGCACGAGGATGCGCTCGCCCGCCGCCCAGGGCCCTTCGATGCCCTGGCGGCGCATGACGGCGTTCAGCTGGTCGTCCACCGTCTGGGCGGCGCGGCGCAGGGCCAGCTCGCGCAGGGCGGTGAGGTTCTCCAGCTTGAAGAAGCGCTCGGACGCCAGGCGCGCGGTTTCCGGCACGTAGACCTTGCCCGCGTCCAGCCGGGCGCGCAGCTCCTCGGGGGTGATGTCGACAAAGCGGATCTGGTCGGCGTGGGTCAGCGCCTGGTCGGGCACCGTCTCGCGCACGCGCACCCCCGTGATGCGCCACACCACGTCCACCAGGCTCTCCAGGTGCTGGACGTTGAGGGTGGTCCAGACGTCGATGCCCGCGTCCAGCAGCTCGTCCACGTCCTGCCAGCGCTTGGGGTGGCGCGCGTCCGGCGTATTGGAGTGGGCGTACTCGTCCACCAGGAGCAGGCGGGGACGCCGGGCGAGGGCCGCGTCCAGGTCGAACTCCATGAGCATGCGCCCGCGGTGATCGACGGGCCGGCGCGGCAGGACCTCCAGGCCGGCCAGCAGCGCCTCCGTCTCGCGCCGGCCGTGGGTCTCGATCAGGCCGACCGCCACGTCCAGACCGTCCGCGCGGCGGCGGGCGGCGGCGACCAGCATCTCGTAGGTCTTGCCCACCCCCGGCGACATGCCGAGGTAGACCCGCAGCCGCCCGCGCTCCCCGCGCCGCACGTCGGCGAGCAGGGCGTCGGGGTCGGGGCGCCTGACCTCCGCGGCCGTGGGCAAGATGCCTTCTCCGCTAGAACTTCTGCGACACGCCGAAATAGGCTTGCACGCCCGGCGCATAGCGGTTGAGCCCGAAGTTGAGCCCCGCGTCCACCTGAAGGTACTTGGTGAGCCCCCAGGCGGCGGCCAGGTCGGCGGTGTACTGGCGGACCGTGCCCGAGGGATCGAAATTCCAATCGCCGTAGAGTTCTCCGTAGACGGTGACGCCGTGGGGCAGGCTGTATCCGATATTGACCAACTGGGCGGTGTTGGCGTGGCGGCCCGTGCCGGCGGCGTCCTTCAAGTCGTCCACCTCCGGCGCGGTGGTCAGGGTGATCTTGTCGGTGAGCTTGTAGTTGACGGGCACGATCAGCCCGCCCTCCACGGCGCCGTCGCCGATGCCCGCGCGGGCGAGCGGAGCCTTGACGTAAGGTATGGCGCCGACCGACAGCTTGCCGTCCGTCGTGTTGTAGAAGTTCCATTTCACCCGAAGGTAGAAGTCGCCGACTCCGCTCAGGGTGCTGGCGTCGCCCGAACCGTCGTGAGTGCGCACCACCTCGTAGGGGGCGATGTTGGCCTCCACGTCGACGCCTTTGGCCAAGCCGTATTTCAGCGTCGGGTTGGTGGCCAAGTAGACGTCGGTGGTCGTTCCGTGCAGCCGAAGGAAGGAGCCGTTGAAGATATCGGCCTCGTACTGGAAATGGCCGGGCTCCACGGTGCAGGCGGCGTTCGACCTGGTGGGGCGGTCGGTGCAGATGGCGGCGAGCTCGTCGGCGGCGGCGGCGGGCGCGGCGTCCTGGGCGGCGGTCGCCGTGGGCGCGGAGGCGGGGCCGGCGGGAGCGGGAGGCGGCGTGTCCGGCGCGATCTGGGCCAGAGCCGCGGCGGGCGCGGCCAGGAGGGCGAGCGCGACGCCCGCGAGCAGCGGGCGGTTCAGGCGGAACACGAGGGTCATCTCCGGAGCGGAAGGCGCGCGTCGAGCGCGCGGTTGACGAGGAGGACGTTGACGCGCGGCTCGCCCAGGACCGCCAGGGTGCGCCCCCGCGTGGCGTCGTCGATCGCCGCCTGGATCGCGGCGACCGGGGCGTGGCGGGCGGCGGCCACGCGCGGCGCCTGCAGGCGCGCGTATTCGGGCGAGATCTCGGGATCGAGGCCGGAGCCGGAGGCGGCCACCGCGTCCGCGGGGATGGCTTGGCCCGGCGCCTCCCGAGCGATGGCCGCGGCGTCGCCCCTGATCCGGTCGGCCAAGCGGGGATCGAGCGGGCCGTAATTGGAGCCGCCGGACGCGGTGGGGTCGTAGCCGTTTCCCGCCGCGGAGGGCCGCCCGTGCAGGTACTCGGCCCGCGCGAAGCTTTGGCCGATCAGCGCCGAGCCGCGCACGCGCCCGTCCGCGTCGCGCAGGAGCGAGCCGTGGGCGGGGCCGGGCAGGAGGGCGGCGGCCCCCGTCACCACGAGGGGGTACAGGACGCCGGTGGTCAGCGTCATCAGCGCGATCGTCACGACCGCGGGGCGCAGGTGGGAGAGCATGGACACGCTCCTCAGGCGAGGTGGAGGGCGGAGACGATCAGGTCGATCGCCTTGATGCCGACGAAGGGGGCGACGACGCCGCCCAGCCCGTAGACCAACAGGTTGCGGCCCAGGAGCTGGCCGGCGCCCACCGCGCGGTACTTCACCCCGCGCAACGCCAGCGGGATCAGCGCCACGATCACCAGGGCGTTGAAGATCACCGCCGAGAGGATGGCGCTCTGCGGGCTGTGCAGCCGCATGACGTTGAGCGCGCCCAACGCCGGCAGCGACACCACGAAGATGGCCGGGATGATGGCGAAGTACTTGGCCACGTCGTTGGCGATGCTGAAGGTGGTGAGCGCGCCGCGGGTGATGAGGAGCTGCTTGCCGGTCTCGACGATCTCGATGACCTTGGTGGGGTCGCTGTCGAGGTCGACCATGTTGCCCGCCTCGCGGGCGGCCTGGGCGCCGGTCTGCATGGCCACGCCCACGTCCGCCTGGGCGAGCGCCGGGGCGTCGTTGGCCCCGTCGCCGCACATGGCGACCAGGCGTCCCTTGGCCTGCTCGTCGCGGATCAGCCGCAGCTTGTCCTCCGGGGTGGCCTCCGCCAGGAAGTCGTCCACCCCCGCCTCGCCCGCGATGGCGGCGGCGGTGACGCGGTTGTCGCCGGTGATCATCACCGTGCGGATGCCCATGCGGCGCAGGTCGGCGAAGCGGGCCTTGATGTTGGGCTTCACCACGTCCTTGAGGTGGATCACGCCCACGAGGCGGCCGTCTTCGCTGACCGCCAGCGGCGTGCCGCCCGAGCGCGCCACCCGGTCCACCGCCGCGGCGAGTTCGGCGGGCATGTCGGCGCGGGTGAGGTTCAGCGAGGCCAACACCGAGTCGACCGCGCCCTTGCGCCAGCTACGTTCGCCGGCGTCCAGGCCCGACTGGCGGGTGACGGCGCTGAAGGCGATGGCGGTCGCGCCGGCGGGGATCTCGCCGCGCACGCCGTCCACCGCGGCCAGTTCGACGATGGAGCGGCCCTCGGGCGTCTCGTCGGCCAGGCTCGCCATCATCGCGGCGCGCAGGGCGGCCTGCGCGGGCACGCCGGGGGCGGGGGCGACCTCCACCGCCATGCGGTTGCCGAAGGTGATGGTTCCCGTCTTGTCCAGGAGGAGGGTGTCGCAGTCGCCCGCCGCCTCCACCGCCCGGCCGCTGGTGGCCAGCACGTTGAACTTGAGCAGCCGGTCCATGCCGGCGATGCCCACCGCCGAGAGCAGGCCGCCGATGGTGGTCGGGATCAGGCAGATGAACAGGGCGCCCAGGATCAGCGGATCCAGCACCACGCCCGAGAAGCGGCCCAGGCCCAGCAGCGTCACCACCGCGATCTCGAACACGAGGGTCAGCCCCGCCAGCAGCACGGCCAGGGCGATCTCGTTGGGCGTCTTGCGCCGGTCGGCGCCCTCGACCATGGCGATCATGCGGTCGAGGAAGGACGAGCCCTGGGCGGCGGTGACGCGCACCTTGATCCAGTCGGACACCACGGTCGTGCCGCCGGTCACGGCCGAGCGGTCGCCGCCCGACTCGCGGATCACCGGCGCGCTCTCGCCGGTGATGGCCGCCTCGTTGACGGAGGCCACCCCCTCGGTGATCTCGCCGTCGGCGGGCACCATGTCGCCCGCCTCCACCAGCACTACGTCGCCGACCTTGAGGTCGCTGGCCGAGACGGGGCGGGTGGTGCGGTCCGCGGGGTCGGTCAGCAGCTTGGCCTTGGTGTCGACCCGGGCGGCGCGGAGGGCGTCGGCGGCGGCCTTGCCCCGCCCCTCCGCCACGCTCTCGGCGAAGTTGGCGAACAGCACCGTCGCCCACAGCCAAAGCGCGATCTGTACGGCGAAGCCGGGCGCCGCGCCGCGCACGGCCGCGTCCACCACCGAGCAGGTGGCGAGCACGGCCACCACCTCGGTCGCCAGGATGACGGGGTTGCCCAGCAGCGCCCGGGGGTCGAGCTTGACGAACGCCTCGCGGGCGGCGCGAGCCAGCATCGGGCCCTGCGACCCGGCGGCGGAGACAGCGGAAGCCATCTGTTCAGGTCCTTAAAAGGTGCGGGATCAGGAGCGGAGCCGGGCGAGCATCTGGAAGTGCTCCACCAGGGGACCGAGGGCGAGGGCCGGGAAGAACTGCAGTCCGCCCAGGATCAGGATCACGCCGATCAGCAGGCCCACGAACAGGCCGTTGTCGGTCGGCAGGGTGCCGGCGGTGGGCGCCAGTTTGGGCTTGGCCGCGACCGCCCCCGCCATGGCCATCACCGGCACGAGGTAGGCGAAGCGACCCAGGGCCATGCAGACGCCCAGGGTCGCGTCCCACCAGGGGCTGTCCGCGGACAGGCCCGCGAAGGCCGAGCCGTTGTTCCCGGACGCCGAGGTGTAGGCGTAGAGCACCTCGGAAAGGGCGTGGGGCGTGCCCGCGGCGGCCGACAGCCCCTTCAGGGCCACCGGGAGCACCGCCGCCGCCGCCGAGAAGCCCAGGATGCACAGTGGCAGGATCAGCACGGCCAGAAGGGCGAACTTGATCTCTCGCGCTTCCACCTTCTTGCCGAGGTACTCGGGGGTGCGGCCCACCATGAGTCCGGCGATGAACACGGAGAACAGCGCCATCAGCACGATGCCATAGAGGCCCGAGCCCACGCCGCCCGGCAGGATTTCTCCCAGCTGGATCATGAACATGGCCACGCCGCCGCCCAGCGGGGTGAAGCTCTCGTGCATGCCGTTCACCGCGCCGCAGGAGGCGCCGGTGGTCATGGCGGCGAACACGGCGGTGGCCGCCGCGCCGAAGCGCACCTCCTTGCCCTCCAGGTTGGGGGAGGGTGCGACGTGCAGGGCGTGCTGCAGCGCCGGGACGGGCTGGGTCTCGGCCACGTAGATCGCCGCCGCCGCGCAGGAGAGCAGGATCACCATGGCCGCGACCAGGGCGCGCGCCTCCTTGCGGGCGCCCGCGATGATCCCGAAGGCGACCACGCAGGCGAAGCCGAGCGCGTTCATCGCCACCATGGAGATGAAGTTGGTCAGCGGCGTCGGGTTCTCGAACGGGTGGGAGGAGTTGGCGTTGAAGAAGCCGCCGCCGTTGGTGCCGATCTGCTTGATCGCCTCCTGGCTGGCGACGGGCCCGGTCGCCAGGGTCTGCTTGGCGCCTTCCAGGGTCAGGGCGTCCACGTGCTGGGTCAGGGTCTGGGGCACGCCCTGGACCACCAGCACCAGGGCCATGACCAGCGACAGGGGCAGGAGCACGTAGAGCGTCACCCGCACCAGGTCGCGCCAGAAGTTGCCCAGGCTCTCGCCCCGGTGGGCGGCGAAGGCGCGCGCCACCGCCCCGACCACCGCCACGCCCGTGGCGGCCGAGACGAAGTTCTGCACGGTCAGGCCGCTCATCTGCGACAGGTTCGACAAGGCCGACTCGCCCGCATAGGCCTGCCAGTTGGTGTTGGTGACGAAGCTGATGGCGGTGTTGAAGGCCAGTTGCGGACTCATCCCGACCAAGTGCAGCGGGTTGAGCGGCAGGACGCCCTGCGCGCGCAGCAGGACGTAGAGGAGCGCGAAGCCCGCGCCGTTGAACGCCAGCAGGGCGGCGGTGTAGCCGATCCAGTTCTGGCCCTGCTCGGGATCGACCCCGGCGGCGCGCAGGAAGCCGCGCTCGATCGGGCGCAGCACCGGGTCGAGCCAGGTGCGGCCGCCCTGGAGCACGGCGGCGAGGTAGGCGCCCAGCGGCCAAGCGCACGCCACCGACAGTCCGAGGGTGAGGGCGATCTCCGCCCAGCCTTGCCAAGTCATCGGAGCCGCCGCCTAGAACTTCTCGGGGCGCAGCAGCGCCACCACCATGTAGACGGCGACGCCCAGTGCCGCCGCCGCGTAGAACCAGCCGACGATCATCGTCAGCTCCTGCGCAGGGCGGCGAGGTAGCCGCCCATCAATGCGAACAGCCCCGCCCCCAGAGCGAGGAAGATCAGGTCGCCCATGGCGAAGCCCTCCCGAAGAGGACGTTCCTCTAGACCTCGACCGGGCCCTGCTTCGTCGTAGGATCGCGGCTCAGGACGCAAAATAAAATAAATGATGGGTCCCGACACCGCGCCGCGCCCCTCGCGGCGGGGCGGCCGCTCAAAGCCCGGTCCAACGGGAAAGGACGTAGAGCGCGAGGCCCACGAGGCCGCCCACCAGCGTGCCGTTGATGCGGATGAACTGGAGGTCGGGGCCGACCTGCAACTCCAGGCGCTCCACCACGCCGCGTGCGTCCCACCCGCGCACCACCTGGGCGACGAAGGCGCCGATCTCCCGGCGGCGGGGGGCCACGCCGCGCCGCACCAGCGCCCGGGCGCCCGTGTTCAAAGCGCGCTGGAGCGCCGGGTCCTGCTCCAGCCAGGCGCCCAGCTCGCCGATCAGGGTCGCCAGCCGGTCCTCCAGCGCGCCCGAGCCGCTGCGCCATTCGGTGCGCAGCTGGCGCTCGATCTCCGTCCAAAGACGGTGGGCGTGGTCCGCCAGGCGCGGGTCGTCGAGCAGCTGGCGCTTGAGCGCCTCCCCCTTGCGGCGCAGCTCGGGGTCCTGCGCCAACCGCACGATCAGACCTTCGACCTCGGAGGCGAGGCGCACCCGCCAGGGATGGTCGGGCGCGCGCACGTCCGCCAGGAGTTGGACGAGGCCGCGGGTGATGCGCCGGGCGATGGCGTCGTCCACGAAGGCCGGCATCCATCGCCAGGACTGGCCGCGCACCTTCTCCAGGATCACCTCCCGGTTGGTGTCGAGATAGCCGCCCAGGAGCTCGGCCCCGCGCTCCACCAGCGGCTGGGCGCGGCCCTCGTCCCACGCCGCCGCCAGCACGGCGGAGGCGGCGGGCGCGGCGGGCAGGGCGCGGGCGGCGGCCAGGGCGGCGGACCCGGCCAGCTCCTCCACCGTCCCTTCCGGCAGGGCTCCCACGAGTTCGGGGCCGAGCGCCACCAGCCGCGCCGCCAACGCGCGGGCGTTCTCGGGGCGCTGCAGCCAGGCCCCGCCCCAGGCCGCCAGCTCCAGCTCGCGCAGCTTGGCGTCCAGCACCCGCGGGCTCAGGAAGTTGTCGACGATGAAGCGGCCCAACGCCTCGCCGATGCGGTCCTTGTTGCGCGGGATGATGGCCGTGTGCGGGATGGGCAGGCCGAGCGGCCGGCGGAACAGCGCGGTGACGGCGAACCAGTCGGCGCAGGCCCCCACCATGGCCGCTTCCGCGAACGCGCGCAGGTAGGCGGCGGGCCCCCACCGGTGCTGGAGCAGGCCGGCGCCGACGAACAGGACCGCCATGGCGACCAGCAGGCCCGTGGCGGTGGCGCGCATGCGGCGCAGCCGCGCCGCGCGGGGGTCGGGTGCGGCGGGGGCGCGAGGGTGCGGGTCGGCTAGGTCGGGCATGTGCGGGGGTGTGGACCAGGCGACCGGTCGCGGCCAAGGGGCGCCGGGGTCGGCCGCGGGCTCAGCCTCCGGGGTCGAGGGCCGCCGCGGCCTCGCCGAAGGTGCGCTTGTCCACCGTCCGGTCCACGGAGGCGTTGGCGGCGCGCATCCGGGCTATGTCCAGCCGCCCGACCAGGGGGCGCAGCGCCCGCAGCAGGCGCGCGTCGTGCGCGCGCCGTGGCGAGATCAGGATCACCGCGTCGTAGGCCGGGGCCGCGCCCTTCGGGTCCGGCAGGGCCAGCAGGCGCCCGCCCGCGAGGCGCCCGTCGCTGGAGAAGGCGGAGATCACGTCCGCCTCACCGTCGTCCAGCGCGCGGTACATGAAGGTGGGGGTGTAGGCGCGGGAGGCCTTGAACCGCAGGCCGTAGGCTTCGCGCAGCGCCGTCCACTCGGGCCGGGCGAGGAACTCCAGGTCGGCCCCCAGCGTCAGCCGGGGGGAGACGGGTGCAAGGTCCGCAAGGTCGCTCACGCCCAGCGCCCGGGCGCGGTCGGCGCGCATGGTCAGGGCGTAGGCGTTCTCAAATCCCAGCGGTCCCAGCAGCGTCACGCCGTAGCGCCGGTGCAGCTCGCGCCCGAGCTCGGTCAGCAGCACGGCGCGGGGCGGGGTGTCGCGCCGCCCCAGCACGTTGGTCCACAGGGTGCCGGAATAGTCGACGTAGGCGTCCAGGTCGTTGGAGGCGAGGGCGCGGAACACCACCGCCGAGCCCAGGCCCGCGCGCTGGCGCACCTGCGCGCCCTGCGCCCGCAGCCGCCGCGCCATCAGCTCGGACAGGATGTACTGTTCGCTGAAGTTCTTGGCGCCCAGGGTGTAGCTCGCGTCCGGCCGGGCGAACACCGCGCCCAGGGCCGGAGCAAGCGCCAGCAGCGTCCCGGCCAGCAGGCCCGCGCCGCCCAGCGCCAGCCGCCGAGGGTCGCGCCGCGCCGCGCCCGCCTCCACCAGCGCCAGCAACTGGTCGGCGGCCACCGCCAGGGCGGCGGCGGCGGCGCAGCCGAACAGCACCGCCACCCAGTCCTCCGTCTGCAGGCCGGAGAAGATGTAATCGCCCAGGCTCGGCTGGCCGACGGGGGTGGCCAGCACCGCGGTGCCGATGGTCAGCACGGCGGAGGTGCGCACCCCCGCCATCACCACGGGCGCGGCCAGGGGCGCCTCCACCCGCCAAAGGCGCTGGGCGGGGGTCATGCCCACCCCGTCCGCCGCCTCGCGCAGGGCGGCGGGCACGCCCAAGAGGCCCGCCGTCGCGTTGCGCAGGATCGGCAGCACCGCGTAGAGCGTCAGCGCCAGCAGCGAGGGCAGGAAGCCCAGGGCCGGCAGGCGTAGTCCGAACGCACGCTCGGTGCCGGCCGAGACCAGCAGCAGCAGCGGGTAGAACAGCGCCAACAGGGCCAGCCCCGGGATCGTCTGGATCAGCCCGGCCGTCGACACCAGCGCCCAGCGCAGCCTCGGCCGGCGCACCGCCAGCAGGGCCAGGGGCAGGCTGGCCGCCGCGGCGAGCAGGAGGGCGCAGGCGCACAGGGCGACGTGGGCCGACAAACGCTCGGGCAGGGCGCGCCAGGCCGCCGCCAGCCGGTCATCCACGCGGGGAGTCTCCGGCCAGGATCGCCGCCACCCGGTCGGCGGCGCGCTTGGGGGCGGCCAGCAGGCCGGCCGCGCGCGGGTCGGCGCAGCCCCTCAGCAGTTCGGCGGGCGCCCCGTCCGCGACGACGGCGCCGTCCATCAGCACCACGATGCGGTCGGCCAGGAGCACGGCCTCCTGCACGTCGTGGGTGACCATCACCGTGGTCAGGCCCAGCCGGTCGTGCAGGTCGCGGTAGCCGTCGCCCAGCGTCTCGCGCGTCGGCGGATCGAGGGCTCCGAAGGGTTCGTCCATCAGCATCAGGGCGGGACGCGCCGCCAGGGCCCGGGCCAAACCCACGCGCTGGCGCTGCCCGCCGGAAAGCTGGTCGGGCCTGCGCCGCGCGAATTCGCGGGGGAGGGCGGTGAGGTCGAGAAGCTCGTCCACGCGTGCGGCGGCTTCGACCGAGTTCGCGCCGAGCAGCCGCGGCGTCAGCGCGATGTTCTCGCCCACGCTCATGTGGGGGAACAGGCCGACCTCCTGGAAGGCGTAGCCGATCCGGCGCCTGAGCTTGAAGGGCGTCTCGTGCGAGACGGGCCGGCCGTCCACGCGCACCTCGCCCGCGTCCGGCTCGATCAGCCGGTTGATCGTCTTCAGGAGCGTGGTCTTGCCCGAGCCCGAGCCGCCCACCAAGGCGACGAAGCTCCCGCGTGCGACCGCCAAGTCGACCGCGTCCAGCGCGCGCGTGCGCCCGTCAGCGTAGGTCTTCACCACGCCGCGCAGTTCGACGGCGGAAACCGCCGGGCCGGGCGAGGGAGGGGACGTGGTGGCCTGTGCGATCATCAGCGAATCCACCCTAGGCCGGCCGGGCCGTTCCGGCCTAGCCGTGACGGCTCTGGCGGAGGAACCATGTCGCCCGCGGTCGGTTGGCATGATCGGTCGATATGGCCGTGGGGGGCGGGGATCGGCATGTGCGGCGAAGGGCTGGGCGCGCGGACCTGCTCGAGCGGCCGCGTCCCGCTTCGGTTCACGGCTTTCGCTCTGCGGGTGGGTGCGTGAGTCGGGCGGCCGCGCCGACGCCTGTCCGCGGTCGCGCGCGACCTGGCGGGCGATGAGCGCGGTTCCCGATACGCACGAGGCCCTGGCGGAAGCCATGGCGGCGGCCGCCCGCGGCGACCCGTCGGCCCTACGGCGCCTTTATGCGCTGACTTCGGCGAAGCTGTTCTCCGTCTGCATGCGTATATCCGCAGACGAGGGTGAGGCCGAAGAGACATTGCAGGACGTCTACCTCACCCTTTGGAAGCGTCCCGGAAGCTACGACCCGGCGCGCGGCGCCCCCATGACCTGGCTGATCGCCGTGGCGCGCAACCGGTCCCTGGACCGGGTCCGCGCCCGGCGCCACCGCCGCCATGAGACGCTGGACGTGGTGGACGAGACGCCCGACCCGTCGCCGGACGCCGTCGCGGTGCTCGTGGCGGACGAGGACTCCCGGCGGTTGCAGGCCGGTCTCGACCGGCTCGACCCGCGCACGGCCGCGGCCATCCGCACCGCTTTCGAGGAGGGTGTGAGCTACGAAGCGTTGGCCGTGCGCGCCGGCGTTCCGGTGGGCACCATGAAGAGTTGGATCCGCCGGGGCCTGCTCCGCCTGCGGGAGGGCCTGGAGCGATGAGCCCGCGCGACCCCGCCGACGACCTCGCTCCCGACGACGCGGACGACGTGCTCGCGGGCGAGTACGTGCTGGGCGTGCTGGACGCGCCCGAGCGCGCCGGGGCCGCCGCACGCCGCGCCTCGGACCCTGGCTTCGCCGCCCGGGTCGCCCGCTGGGAGGCGTTCCTCGCTCCCCTGGCCTCCGCGCCGGAGCCCGTGCCCGCGCCGGAGGCGGCGTGGGCCCGCCTGCAGGCGCGGCTCGATCCGCCCGCGCCCGACCGGGCCTCCGCTCCATTGCGAGCCGCCGCGACGCCCGCACGCCGCAGGGCGGGCGCCGAACGCCTCGCCTGGGCGGCGGCGCTCGCCGGGGCGGTGGTGCTGGCCGGGGCGGGATGGGCGGTCCGCGGGGAGAAGCGGGCGTCGCCGGTGCTGGTGGCGGTGATGGCCCCCGCGGCCGGCGCAGGAGCCGAGAGCCGCGGCGTGGTGACCGTCTACACGGGCGAGGGGCGGCTGGCGCCCGCCTTCGCCGCCGAGCCGCAAGCGGGACGCGCGGCGGAACTCTGGCTCATCAAGCCGGGCGCGGCTCCCGCGGCGCTGGGCCTGGTCGGGCGCGCGACCTCAGGCGCGGCCGGGCGGTTGATCCGCGACGCGCGCGTCGGGGACGTGGTGGCCGTCTCCATCGAGCCGCCTTCGGGCGCCCCCGGGTCCGCGCCGACGGGACCGGTCGTCGCCACGGGGGTGTTGCAGGCTCTCTGACGAAGAGAGTCTTTTTATAGCCGGACCGTGCATCCAAACATGTGGACGTCACGTACCTGTGCCTCGGGATTTTATTTGGGGGTTGTTGTTTTACAGCGTTCGGCGACGGTCCGAAATAAACTACCCGTCACCTCTTGTTCGGCGTTCGGGTCTGCGACATTGTCCGGCTTGAGCAGGGCGGGTAAGGCTCAGCCGTAGCACGCGCAGTGGAGGAGATGTTTCGAATGGACGACACCCTTTTGATCGACGCCCTGGACCGCCGCGTCAAGCGTCGCCAAGAGCGCCGCGATTTCTTCCGTGTGGCCGGTGGCTTCGCCGCGGGCGCCGCGGGCGCCGTGGCCCTCACCGCCTGCGGCGGCGGGAGCGACAACTCCTCCGGCTCCACCGCCGTCGCCCAGAGCGCCGCGCCGACGGACGCCGACGTCCTCAATTTCGCGCTGAACCTCGAGTATCTCGAGGCCAGCTACTACCAGATGGCCGTCAACGGCATGGGCATTCCCGCCGCGTCGCAGACCGGCACGGGCGTCCAGGGTGCGGTGACGGGCGGCGCCCAGGTCATGTTCACCAATCCGTTGGTGGCCGCCTACGCCAAGGAGATCGCCCAGGACGAGCTCAACCACGTCAATTTCCTGCGCTCCGCTCTCGGCGGCGCCGCCGTGGCGATCCCGGCCATCAACATCAGCGGCACCGACCCGAACGGCGCCTTCTCCGTGGCCGCCCAGGCGGCGGGCGTGGTCGGCGCGGGTCAGGTGTTCAACCCTTACGCCAACGACGTGAGCTTCCTGTTGGGCGCCTTCATCTTCGAGGACGTGGGCGTGACCGCCTACAAGGGCGCTTCGCCCCTGCTCACCAACAAGACCTACCTGGAAGCGGCCGCAGGCATCCTGGCGGTCGAGGCCTATCACGCGGGCATCGTCCGCACGACGCTCTACTCGTTGGGCATTCAGACGCCGAGCGCCAACATCGCCGCCACCGTCGGTAAGATTTCGGACGCGCGCGACAGCCTGGATGGTGCGACCGACGACGACCAGGGCATCGTCAACGCCGACGGCACCGCCAACCTGGTGCCGACCGACGGCAACTCGATCGCCTTCAGCCGCACCACGGGCCAGGTGCTCAACGTGGTGTACCTGACCAAGGCGGCCGCCACCAAGGGCGGCTTCTTCCCCAACGGCGTCAACGGGCTGGTGAACACCAGCACCGCCGAGGCCTGATAGCTCCACGAAGACAGGGCGCCGCGGAACGTCTCCGGACTTCCCGTGGCGCCCGTTTCCGTTCTAAGTACCCTCGTGCGTAAGCTTTCCCGGCACCCCATCCGCGTCGGCCTTCCGTCGGGTGCGCGCGTGCCTTCCGGCGTCGGGAGGTCGATTCGAGCGCTGGGCGTGGCGGGCGTTCTGGCGTCGCTGCCGATGGTCGTCTCGGCGCAGGTGATCGAGATCGGCCCGGGCGGCGTCTCCACACTCTATGACCGCCCCGCCGTGTTCGGCGTCGACGGCGTCACGTCCATCGCCCCCCAAGGTCGCGAGGAGCCCGCGGCCCGTCGAATCTCCGGCGGCAGGGTGCAGGGTGGGAAGGCGTTGGGCGACGCGGCCCGGGCGGCCGAACTCAGCCCCGAACTGATCGAGGCCATGGCGTGGCGCGAGTCGGGCGGGCGCTCGGGCGCCGTCTCGGCCAAGGGGGCGCTCGGCGAGATGCAACTCATGCCGGGTACGGCGCGGAGCCTCCACGTCGACCCGCGCGACACCCGGCAGAACTATCGGGGCGGGGCGGCCTACATGCGGCGGATGATGGCGCGCTACGACGGCGACCTCGTCCGCGCCCTGGCCGCCTACAATGCGGGCGCGGGCGCGGTGGACCGGTACGGCGGCGTGCCGCCGTACCGCGAGACCCGCGCGTATGTCGCGGCCATCATGGACCGGCTGAGCCGGCGAGCGGACGAAGCGGACAGGTGATGACGAAGAGAACGGGCCAGGCGGCGGCGCTGACGGGCTGGGCGGCGGCGATGCTGGCCGCCGGCGCGGCGCACGCCCAGTCGGTGCAGCTCGACCCCGCAGGATCGAACGTGGTGCTCAACGCGGTCACCTGGCTGCAGGGCACGCTGTTCGGCAACGTGGCGACCGCCCTGGCTGTCATCGCGGTGGGGGCGGTGGGCTTGATGATGCTCACCGGCCGGATCGACTGGCGCCGGGGAGCGACGGTGATCCTGGGCACCTTCATTCTGTTCGGCGCGGCCGCCATCGTGGCGGGCATCCGCTCCATCTCGTCGGGAGCCTGAACCTTGGCCCAGCTCGACCGCGACCCGGTGTTCGGCGCCCTGACCCGGCCGCAGATGTTCGCGGGCGTGACCTACAGCTGGTTCGTGATGAACGCGGTGATCACCGTGGAGCTGTTCCTGATCACCCACTCGTTCTGGGCGTTGCCGGTGGCGGGCGTGATCCACGCGGTGGGCTACTGGGGCTGCCTGCGCGAGCCGCGCTTCTTCGACCTGTGGCTGGTGCGCGCGAGCCGCTGCCCGCGGGTGAAGAACGCCGCGTTCTGGCGCTGCAACTCCTACCGGGCCTGACGCGGTGCCCGTGCTCGCCCGCCCCGCCGATGGTCCGGACGCCCGGCGCGAGCAGGCGGCGGGCGCGCGCCTGCCCTACGCCCGCCACGTGGACGACGCCACGGTGGAGACGCGCGACGGGCGGCTGATCCAATTCCTCAAGCTCGAAGGTTTTCCCTTCGAGACCGCAGACACCACCGAGTTGAACTATCGTAAGACCGTGCGTGACACCATGCTGCGCGGCGTGGCGAGCTCACGGTTCGCGCTCTACCACCACGTGGTGCGCCGCGAGGTGCGGCCCGAACTTTCCGGAGACTTCCCCGACGACTTCAGCCGGTCGCTGGACGCGGCGTGGCGTGGCCGGCTGGCCTCACGGCGGCTCTACGTCAACGACCTGTTCCTCACCCTGGTGCGCCGTCCGTTGCAGGGCGGGGCCGGAGGGCTGGACCGCGTGTTCGGCGCCGTGCTGGGCGGCGGACGCGACCGGCGCGAGACCGCCGCCGCCGCCGCGCGCGACCTGGGCGCGCTCAACGCCGCGCGCGACGGCCTGCTCTCGGCGCTGGCCCCCTACGGCGCGCGCCTGCTCACCGCCTACGAAGGGCCGCAGGGCGCGTGCTCGGAGCCGCTGGAGTTCCTGAGCCTGCTCTACAACGGCGAGGTGCGCCCCGTGCGCCTGCCCAAGGCGGACCTGGGCCTCTACCTGCCCTATCGGCGGGTAAGCTTCGGGGCGGACGCGCTGGAGCTCGGGCCCGCCGGACGCCTGCCCGCCGAGTTCGCGGCCATGGTGTCGGTGAAGGACTACCCCGGCCAGACCGCGCCCGGCATGCTCGACGACCTGCTGCGCCTGCCGTTCGAGATGACGCTGACCGAGAGCTTCGGCTTCGTCGACCGCCAGGCCACGCTGGACCGCATGAACCTGGCGGTGCGACGCCTGCGCGCGGCCGACGACGAGGCGATCAGCCAGCGCCGCGATCTCGTGATCGCCAAGGACGAGGTGGCCGCCGGCCGCGCCGCTTTCGGCGAGCACCACCTCACGGTGATGGTCAAGGCGCCCGACCTGGTCGCGCTGAACGAGGCGGCGGCGGACGTGCAGTCGGCCTTCACCGAGTTGGGCGTCATCGCCGTGCGCGAGGACGTCAACCTCGAGCCCGCCTTCTGGGCGCAGTTCCCTGGCAATTTCAAAGACATCGCCCGGCGCGCGCTGGTCAGTTCGTCCAATTTCGCGAGCCTGGCGAGCCTTCACAACTTCCCCGTGGGCGAGTCCGAGGGCGTGCATTGGGGCGCGCCCGTCACCGTGCTGGAGACGACCAGCGCCGGGCCGTACAACTTCAACTTCCACGCGGGCGATCTGGGCAACTTCACGGTGATCGGGCCGTCCGGCTCGGGCAAAACCGTGGTGTTGGGCTTCCTGTTGGCCCAGGCGCAGAAATTCAGCCCGCGCACCATCTACTTCGACAAGGATCGCGGGGCGGAGATCTTCCTGCGCGCATTGGGCGGCCGTTACGACGTGTTGCGGCCGGGCGCGTCCACGGGGCTGAACCCGCTGCTCCTGCCCGACACGCCCTATAACCGGCGCTTTCTGACCGACTGGGTGTCCAAGCTCCTGACCGCGGGCGCCGCCGCCGCGCTCGGCCCCGAGGACCTGGCGGCGGTGGCGGAGGCTGTGGACGCGAACTTCGCCCAGGCGCCCGAGTTTAGGCGGCTGCGCTATTTCGTGGAGCTGTTCCGCGGCGGCCGGCGCCCGTCCGCCGGCGACCTCGCCGCGCGGCTGGCCCCGTGGCACGGTTCGGGCGACTACGCCTGGCTGTTCGACCATCCTGCGAACGCGGACGGCACGGACGGGCTCGACCTCGACGCCCGCGTGATCGGCTTCGACCTGACCCAGATCCTGGACGACCCGGCCGCGCGCACTCCGGCCATGATGTACCTGTTCCACCGGGTGGAGGAGCGGCTGGACGGGGCGCCCTCGATCATCGTCATCGACGAGGGGTGGAAGGCGCTGGACGACGACGTGTTCGTGGCGCGGATCAAGGACTGGGAGAAGACGATCCGCAAGCGCAACGGGATCGTCGGCTTCGCCACCCAGAGCGCGGCGGACGCGCTGCAGAGCCGCATCGCCTCGGCGATCATCGAGCAGGCGGCCACGCAGATCTTCATGGTCAACCCCAAGGCGCAGGCGGACGACTACGTCCGCGGCTTCGGCCTGACGGATCACGAGTTCGACCTGGTGCGCACCCTGCCGGACTCGGCGCACTGCTTCCTCATCAAGCATGGGAACGACAGCGTGGTGGCGCGGCTGAACCTCGCCGGCCTGCCGGACCTGCTCACCGTGCTTTCCGGACGCGAGGCCAGCGTGCGCCGGCTGGACGCCCTGCGTGCGGAGGTGGGCGACGCCCCCGCCGACTGGCTGCCGCGCCTCCTGGGGCGACCCGGCTGATGGCCGACGCCTGCCCCGTCCCCGGCCCGCAGGACCCCCTCGTCCAGGCGCTGCTGGCGACCACCGACTGCCACGTGCAGACCCTGGTGCGCGCGGGCTACGGCTCCTTGTTCGAGGCGTCGGGCCCCTATGCGACGGTGCTGACCGCGCTGCTCACCGTTTATGTGGGGCTGCTCGGCTACCGGCTGCTGCTCGGCCGCTCCCAGCTCAACGTGTCGGACTTCGCCTTGTCGGCGGTGAAGATCGGCGTCGTGGTGGCGCTGACGACCCAGTGGGGCAGCTACCAGACGGTGGTCTACCGCTTCCTGTTCGACGCGCCGCGCCAGATCGGCGACGTGCTGCTGCACGGCCTCGTCTCCCACGGCGCGGCCCAGGGCGGCGACGTGTTCGAGGGGCTGCAGCGCGCCTTCGACGACCTCACCGCCTTCGCGCCGGCCCAGCCGCCCGGGGCCGCCGCGCCCGCCGCGGTTCCCGCCCTGGCCGCCGCCGCGCCGTCCGCCACGGCGCTGGGCGCCGGAGGGGCCTCGCCCGTGGGCGGCCTGCTCAGCAAGTCGGGGTACGATTCGCTGCTGCTGCTGTTCTCCGCGGTGGTGCTGCTGCTCTCGACCCTGGGCGTGCTGCTGGCGTCCAAGATCGTACTTGGCATGCTGCTGGCGCTGGGGCCCATCTTCATCGCCGCCTTCCTGTTCGACAGCACCCGCGGCGTGTTCGAGGGCTGGCTGCGCGCAAGCCTGGGCTTCGCCTTCGCTCCCCTGGCCGTCACCGTGCTGCTGGGGCTGGTGCTGAGCCTGCTCGGACCGTCCCTCGACGCCATCGAGACCATGCGCGACACCAACACCTACATTCCGGGCGTGGCCTTCGCCGTGCTGGTGCTGGTGCTGGTGTTCGCCGCGGTCGCCGTGGGGCTGGTGATCGCCGCGGGGGTGGTGGCGGGCGGCTTCAAGCTGCCGGGCGCCCGGCCGGCCCTCGCGTCGGGCGCCGGAACCGCCGGGCCCGTCGTCGTCGCGGCCGCGCCCGCCGAGCTCGGCCGCGCCGAACGCGTGGCCGCCGCCGCCACGGCGCTGGACCGGCGCGACGCGCGCGGCGCTTCCGTCGCCGCCCTGGCGGGGAGCGCCGGTGCGGGAGGCGGAGGCGACCGCCGCACGACCGTCTCCACCCTGGCCGCCGGGCGCGCCGCACCCGAAACGGTGGTGGTCGAGGCGCGCCTCGGCCAGGAACCGCGTCGCAACGCCCGCCCGCGCGCCGCGCGCGGCCTCGGCGCGCGCGGAGCCTGACGCCATGACCGCCGCCGACCCCCGCCCGTTCCCCGCCGTTCCGACCGCCATGGCCCCGCCCGCATGACCGACCCGAAGCGCGACGCCGGCCGTCGCTCCCGTTACTATGCGGAGGCCGCCTCCTGGTCGGCGGACGTGCACGGCGCCCTGCGCGCCTCGCGCCGCCTCGCCTGGTGGGTGGCGGGGACCGCCTGCGCGGTGGCCGCGCTGGAGGCGCTGGCGCTGACGGCGCTGGCGCCGCTCAAGACCGTGGTGCCCTACGCGATCAGCGTCGACCGCCAGACGGGCTTCGTGGAGACGGTGCGGCCGCTGGCCCCCGGCGCGCTCAGCCAGGACCAGGCCGTCACCCAGGCGAACCTCGTCGAGTACGTCACCCGGCGCGAGACCTTCGACGCCACCGACCTGTCCGACGCCTACCGCAAGGTGGTGCTGTTCTCCGCGGGCGAGGCGCGCGACCAGTACGTGCGGCTGATGAAGCGCACGACGCCCGAGAGCCCGCTCAACCTGAACTCCGCCTCCACGGTGGTGCAGGTGACGGTGAAGAGCGTGTCGCTGCTCTCGCCCACCACCGCCCTCGTGCGCTTCGACACCACCCGGCGCGAGCAGGGCGCGGGGACGGGCGAGCAGAGGAGCTACGTGGCGGCCATCGCCTTCCGCTACACGACCGCGCCCGCCACCATGGGCGACCGCTTCCAGAACCCGCTGGGTTTCCAAGTGACGCGCTATCGCCGCGACGCCGAGCAGACGGCGCCCACCACCGTGGTCCTGCCGTCCGCCGCCGGGTCCGTGACGGCCGCTCCCGCCCCGGTCGCCGCCACCGTCGTCACCACCACGGTTCCCGCCGTCGGCGCGACGCGATGAGGGCCGCGTTCCTCCTCGCCGGGGCGGCCCTCGCGGCGACGGGTCCGGCCGCAGCGCGGGCGCCCGGCGGCGCCTACGCGCCCGCGGCGCTCCGAGCCCCCCTGGACGCGCGCATCCGCGTGCTGGCCTACGACGCGGACCGGGTGACGGCGCTGAACCTCGTGTTCGGCTTCCAGACCATGCTGCAGTTCGGCGCGGACGAGCACATCGAGAACGTCTCCATCGGCGACGGCCAAGCCTGGCAGGTCACGCCCAACAAGGCGGCGACCCTCTTGTTCGTGAAGCCGGTGGACATCGCCACGCGCACCAACATGACGGTGGTCACCGACCGGCGCAGCTACCTGTTCGAGCTGTCCGCCTCGCGGCGGGGCGCGAACGAGCCCCCCTACGTGGTGCGCTTCACCTACCCGCCCGAACACCCGACGGGCCAGGTCGCCCGGCCGCCCGCGCCGCCGCCGCCCGAACAGCGCAACACGGCCTACAGCTACACCGGGTCGCGCGCGATCCTGCCCGCGGTGGTGTTCGACGACGGACGCTTCACCTTCTTCAAGTGGCCGGAGAACACCGCCACCCCCGCCCTGTTCGCCGTGGCGGCGGACGGGTCGGAGAGCCTCGTCAACTACAGCGTGCAGGGCGGCTACCAGGTGGTCGAGCAGGTCGCCCCGCGCTTCCTGCTGCGCAACGGCAAGGAGGTGACGGCCGTCATCAACGACGGCTGGCGCGAGCCGCAGCCGCCCATCGGCGCGCCCCGTCCCGCCGACGCCAAGACCGCGCGCGCCGCCGCCCGCGCGGCCGGCCATGACGGGGGGGCCCGGCCGTGAGCGACCTCGATCCCCGCCCCGCCCCCAGCGACGACGCCCCCGCCGTCGACTCGGCCGGGGCGCTGCGCCCGGAGGTGGCCTCTGCGTCCGCCTCCTCGCCTCCCTGGCTGGTGGGCGGCGGCGCCCTGCTGCTGGGGCTGCTCGTGTTCTTCTGGCTGTCGAGCCACCGCCCCGGGCCGCCCAAGGAGGTGCGCGGCGCCGCCGCGACCGAGACGGCCTCCTCCTCCACGACGTCGGTCGACGCCGCGCCGCCTGCGGATCTGCAGGCGCTGGAGGCGGCGGCGCGCAACCCCGCGCCGCTTCCGCCGCCCCCTGCGCCGGTTTCCGCGCCCGCGGTCGTGACGCCGACGCCGGTTCCGCTGATCGCGGCCTCGCCGCCGCCCGCCGCCCCCGCGACCCCGCCGGTCGATCCCGAAGCGCAGCGGCGCCGCGCCCCCTCGCTGGTGGTCGACTTCGGCGGCGACAGCGCCAAGACCGCCGCCACGGCCGCCGCGGGCAGGGCGGGAGGCGGTCTGAACGGCGACGAGCAGTTCAGCGCCCGCGTGACCACCGCCGAGGCCGACCGCTCGCGCGCCGTCATGCTGCGCGGCAAGTCCTCGGTGGTGGCCCAGGGCGCGGTGATCCCCGCCGTGCTGGAGACCGCGCTCAACTCCGACCTGCCGGGCTTCACCCGCGCGGTGGTCAGCCGCGATGTGAGGAGTTTCGACGGCTCCACCGTGCTGATCCCCCGCGGCAGTCGGCTGATCGGCCAGTACAGGAGCGGCGTGGCCCAGGGGGCGTCGCGCGCCTTCGTGATCTGGACCCGCGTGCTGCGCCCGGACGGGGCCTCCATCCAGATCGGCTCCAACGGGGCGGACGAGCTCGGCCGCGCGGGGCTGGCGGGCAAGGTCGACCGCCACTTCTTCGAGCGCTTCAGCGGTGCGGCCCTGCTCTCGGCCATAAGCCTCGGCCAGGCGGCGCTGACCAACGGCAACTCCACCCAGGTGGTGATCGGCTCCTCGTCGGACGCGAGCTCCCTGGCGGGGGCGGCCAGCGCGTTCACGCCCGGCAACATCTCGCCGACCATCAAGGTGGCGCAGGGCACGCCCATCCGCGTGTTCGTGGCGCGCGACCTGGACTTCTCGCCGGTGGAGGACGCCGCGCCGTGAGCGCCCAGCCCGTGGAGCGCGTCTACCTCGACGCCTACCTGCGCCCGCTCCAGCGCTGGCTGGAGCAGCCGGACGTGACCGACATCCTGGTCAACGCGCCCGGGGAGGTGTGGGTCGAGACCCTGGGGAGCCCCGCCGAGCGCCACGCCGCGCCCGAGCTGACCGAGACCGCGCTCTGGCGCCTGGCGGGGCAGATCGCGGCGGCGGCCCACCAGGGCGTCAACCGCGAGAACCCGTTGCTGGCCGCCACCCTGCCCGGCGGCGCGCGCGTGCAGATCGTGGCCCCGCCCGCCACCCGCGGTCCCATGGTGATGGCCATCCGCAAGCAGGTGGTGAGCGACCTCAGCCTGGACGACTACGACGAGGCGGGCGGGTTCGATCGCGTGAGGAGCGTCGATCTCGCCGGCCGCTCCGACGTGGACCGCGACCTGCGGTCCCTGCTGGACGAGAACCGCATCGCCGAGTTCCTGCGCACGGCGGTGCGCGCCCGGAAGAACGTGATCGTCTCGGGCGGCACCTCCACGGGCAAGACCACCTTCCTCAACGCCCTGATGAAGGAGGTGCCCCGCGAGGAGCGGCTGGTGGTGATCGAGGACACGCCGGAGGTGCGGCTGGAGCACCCCAACGCCGTGGGCCTGATCGCCGCGCGCGGCGTGCTGGGCGAAGCCAGCGTCACCGCCGAGGACCTGCTGCAGGCCTCCCTGCGCCTGCGGCCCGACCGCATCATCCTGGGAGAGCTGCGCGGGCGCGAGGCCTACAGCTTCCTGCGGGCGGTCAACTCCGGCCATCCGGGCTCCATCACCACCGTCCACGCCGACAATCCGCGCGCGGCGGTGGAGCAGATCGCGCTGATGGTGCTGCAGTCCGGGGCGAACCTCGGGCGCGCCGAGATCGTGGAGTACGTCGGCGGCGTCGTGGACGTGGCGGTGCAGCTCAGCCGCGTGGACGGCCGCCGCGCGGTGACGGAGGTGGCGCTGAACGAACGCTCCGCCGCCGCCAAGAGCCCGACGGCCCGCGGCTGAAGGCGGGCGGCGCCGCCTAACGCGGCAGCGGCGCCCGGTCGCGCGGCGTCTGGAGCAAGGCGCCGACGCCACGGCGACCGGACGGAACGTCAAACTTCACGACCGGCTTACGGTTCAGCTGTTCTCAGGAAAGCCCGCGCCGGCATGGTGTTCGACGAGATGACGGGGGAGGGGCCGCTCGCCGCCTCGCAGGCGGTGCGCGCACCCTATGACCGCCTGCACGCCTGGTTGGACGCCACCCCGCCCCAGCTCCTGGCCACCCGCCGCCGCCAGGCGGAACTGTTCTTCCGGCGACTGGGCATCACCTTCGCCGTCTACGGCGAGGCGGACGCGGTCGAGCGGTTGATCCCCTTCGACATCGTGCCGCGGGTGATCGACGCGGCCGAGTGGGCGCACCTTGAGCGCGGCCTCGTCCAGCGCGTGGGCGTGCTCAACACCTTTCTGGCCGACGTGTACGGCGCGCGCGAGTGCGTGCGCGCCGGCGTGATCCCCGCCGACCTCGTGCTGCGCAACCCGCAGTTCCGCCCCGAGACCGCCCACGTCAGGCCGCCCCACGGCGTGTACGTCCACCTCGCGGGGGTGGACCTCGTGCGTACGGGCGAGCGCGACTTCTACGTGCTGGAGGACAACGCCCGCACCCCGTCCGGCGTGAGCTACATGCTGGAGAACCGCGAGGCCATGCTGCGCCTGTTCCCCGAGCTGTTCGCCCGCCACCGCGTGGCGCCGGTGGAGACCTACACCGACACCCTGCTGCAATGCCTGCGCTCGGTCGCGCCCGAGCGGGGCGACGGCGACCCGACCGTGGTGCTGCTCACCCCCGGTCGATACAACTCGGCCTATTACGAGCACTCGTTCCTGGCCGACAAGTTGGGAGTGGAGCTCGTGGAGGGCGAGGACCTCTTCGTGGACGACGCGGTGGTCTACATGCGCACCACCGACGGCCCCAAGCGCGTGGACGTGATCTACCGCCGGCTGGACGACGACTATCTCGACCCTTTGGTGTTCCGGCCCGACTCGTCGCTGGGCGTGCCCGGGCTGACCGCCGCCTACGCCGCCGGCAACCTCACCCTGGCCAACGCCCCCGGCACCGGCGTGGCCGACGACAAGGCCGTATACAGCTACATGGGCGACCTCGTGCGTTTCTACACGGGCGAGGAGCCCATCCTTCAGAACGTTCCCACCTGGCGCTGCCGCGAGCCGGGCGCCCTGGCCGAGGTGCTGGACCGCTTGCCCGAACTCGTGGTGAAGGAGTGCGCGGGCTCGGGAGGCTACGGCATGCTGGTGGGGCCCACCGCCTCGTCGGCCGAGATCGAGGCGTTCCGCGCCAAGCTCACCGCGCACCCGGAGGCCTACATCGCCCAGCCGACCCTGGCGCTCTCCACCTGCCCGACCTTCGTCGAGCAGGGGCTGGCCCCGCGCCACGTCGACCTGCGCCCCTACGTGCTGACCGGGGCGGAGGGTGCGCGCATCACCCCCGGCGGGCTGACGCGCGTGGCGCTGAACGAGGGTTCGCTGGTGGTCAACTCCAGCCAGGGCGGCGGGACCAAGGACACCTGGGTGCTCGATGAGTGACCGCCGCCCGCCCCGGGAACGCCGCTGATGCTCGCGCGCACCGCCGACAACCTCTACTGGGCCGCGCGCTACGTGGAGCGCGCCGACTTCAACGCGCGCGTGCTGGACGCCGCCACGCGGCTGGCGGCGCTGCCGTCCAGCTATTCGGGCGAGGACGGGTCGGAGTGGACGAGCGCCCTGCAGGCCGCCGACCTCGTGGACACCTTCGCCGCGGGCGGTCGCGAGCCCACGGAGGCGGCGGTGCGCGACTTCATCGCCTTCGACCGCGACAACCCCTCGTCGATCGTCTCCTGCCTGGACAACGCGCGCGCCAACGCCCGGGCGGTCCGCACCGCGCTCACCGCCACCACCTGGGAGGAGATCAACAGCGCCTGGAACGAGCTCCAGGGCTTGGACGCCTCCATGGGGGCCGAGGCGTTCTCGCGCTTCCTCGAATGGGCCAAGCACGTGTCGCTGACCTTCGACGGGTCCGCCGCGCGCACCATGCTCAGGAACGACGCCTACTACTTCCTGCGCCTGGGTACGATGGTGGAGCGGGCGGACAACACCGCGCGACTCTTGGACGTGAAGTACCACCTCTTGCTGCCCGACCGCGAGCCGGTGGGCGGCGGGCTCGACTACTTCCAGTGGTCGACCCTCCTGCGCGAGGTTTCGGCGCTGACCGCCTATCGTTGGGTGTACCGCGAGGAGGTGCGGCCCTGGCTGGTGGCGGACCTCTTGCTGCTCAACCGCCAGCTGCCGCGCTCGGTGGCGAGCTGTTACGAGGTGATCGTCAGCAACCTGGACGCCCTGGCCGCCGACTACGGCCGCAGCGGATCCAGCCAGCGCCAGGCCGCCGCCACCCACCGCCGCATCAGGACGGCGCGGATGGAGGAGGTGTTCGCCTCCGGCCTGCACGAGTTCATCGGCGAGCTCCTGGCCGACAATGCGCGGCTGGGCGGGGCCATCGCCGAACAGTACCTGGGCTGAGGGGGCGGCGACCTTGCGCATCCGGGTGGGCTTCGAGACGACCTACGCCTACGAGCGGGCGCCGAGGGCGGTGGTCCAACTCCTGCGCGTCACCCCGCGCGATCACGACGGCCAGCAGGTGGGCCGCTGGCGCGTGCAGGTGGACGCCGACGGCCGTCTGCGCGGCGGCGAGGACGGTTTCGGCAATCTCAGCCACCTTTTCTACCTGGCCCGGCCGGTGGATCGGGTGCGCATCTCCGTCGAGGGCGAGGCGGAGGTGGAGGATGTGGCGGGCATGCTGCGCGGCGCGCCCGAGCGCTTCCCGCCGGAGGTCTACCTGCGCGACACGCCGCTGACCGAGCCCGTTCCGGCGCTGGCGGCGTTGGCGGCCGACGCCCAGGCCCGCACGGGCGACCCGCTCGGCCGGTTGCACGCGCTCATGCACCTGGTGGCCGAGCGCGTGCGCTTCGAGACGGGGCGCACGGGCACCCTCACCACCGCCGCCCAGGCGCTGGAGCTGGGCCACGGCGTCTGCCAGGACATGACCCACGTGTTCATCGCCGCGGCGCGCCGGCTCGGCGCGCCCGCGCGCTACGTGTCCGGCCACCTCGTGCGCCAGGACGGCCTGACCGACCAGGACGCCGCCCACGCCTGGGCGGAGGCGCATGTGGACGGCCTGGGCTGGGTCGGGTTCGACGCCGCCAACCGCACCTGCCCCACGGACGCCTACCTGCGCGTCGCGGCCGGGCCCGACTACCTGGCCGCCGCGCCCGTCCGCGGCGCGCGCACGGGCGGCGCGGGCGAGGTCATGGATGTGCGCTTGAACGTGGCGGAGGTGCAGCGCGCCCCGCCGTCCCAGGGCCAGGGCCAGGGCCAGGGCCAGACCCAGAACCAAAGCCAGGGCGGGTCGTGAGCCCCGCGAACCATCCCCGCCCGCAAACGTTGACCGCGCGCTCCGGGGACCGTCCATGACCTACTGCTGCGGCCTGCTCGTCGAGGACGGGCTGGTGATGATCGCCGACACGCGCACCAATGCGGGGGTCGACAACATCTCCACCTTCCGCAAGCTGACCGTCCACGAGGAGGCGGGGCACCACGTCATCGCCATCGCCTCGGCGGGAAGCCTGTCGGTCACCCAATCGGCGTTGAGTCTGATGCAGGAAGGGCTGCTCAGTCCCGAGAGCGGGCTGATCGAGACCCTGGGCCAGCAGACCACCATGTTCCGCGTCGCCCAGTTCGCCGGCCACGCCCTGGCCAAGGCCACCCGCGACATCCGGGCGGCGCTGGCCGACACCTCCGTCGAGTTCGGCGCGACCCTGCTGCTGGGCGGCCAGGTGGTGAACGGGCCCATGCGCCTGTTCATGATCTACGGCGCGGGCAACTTCATCGAGTGCGGCGACGACGCGCCCTTCCTGCAGATCGGTGAACACAAGTACGGCAAGCCGATCCTGGACCGGGCGGTGACTTCGCGCACCGAAATGTACGACGCGCTCAAGCTCGGCCTGATCTCGTTCGAGCTGACCATGCGCTCCAACCTGGCGGTGGGGGCGCCGCTGGATTTCGCCCTGGTGAGGCGCGACGCCCTGTGCGCCGAACTGCGCCACCGCATCGAACCCGACGACCGCTACTTCACCTCCCTGTCCGAGAGCTGGTCGGAGGCGTTGCGCACCGCCCAGGCCTCCATCGCCCGCCCGCCCTACGCCGAGGCCGGCCGGCCCGAAGGCTAGCCGACGGCGCGCAGGGGCGCGGGTTGCGAGGCGTCCGCCAGCCCCGCCTCGGCGAGGTCGGCGCGCACCATCTCCTCCACCAGCGCGCCGAAGGTCACCTTGGGCCGCCAGCCCAGGCGGTCGCGCGCCTTGGTGGCGTCGCCCAGCAGGGTGTCGACCTCCGTGGGGCGCAGGTGGCGCGGGTCGACCCGCACGAGGGTGCGGCCGGTCAGCGCGTCCACCCCCGTCTCCTCGACGCCGCGGCCGCGCCAGACCACCCGGCGGCCGACCACCGCGAAGGCGCGCTCCACGAACTCGCGCACCGTGTGCTGTTCGCCCGTGGCCAGCACGTAGTCGTCCGGCGCGTCCTGCTGGAGCATGCGCCACATCCCCTCCACATAGTCGCGCGCATGGCCCCAGTCGCGCCGTGCGTCCAGGTGGCCGAGGTGGAGGCACGCCTGCCGGCCCGCCTCGATGGCGGCCACCGCCCGGCTGATCTTGCGGGTGACGAAGGTCTCGCCCCGGGTCGGCCCCTCGTGGTTGAACAGTATGCCGTTGGAGGCGTGCAGGCCGTAGGCCTCGCGGTAGTTCACCACCGTCCAGTAGGCGTAGAGCTTGGCGGCGGCGTAGGGGCTGCGCGGATGGAAGGGCGTGGTCTCCGTTTGCGGGCTGTGCGCCGCGCGGCCGTAAAGTTCGGAGGTCGACGCTTGGTAGAAGCGCGTGCGCCCCGACAGGCCGAGGATGCGGATCGCCTCCAACAGCCGCAGCACGCCCAGCGCATCGGCGTTGGCGGTGTACTCGGGCGTCTCGAAGCTCACCGCCACGTGGCTCTGGGCCCCCAGGTTGTAGATCTCGTCGGGCGCCGTCTCCTGCACCACGCGAATCAGGTTGGTGGCGTCCGTCAGGTCGCCGTGGTGCAGGTGGAAGCGCGTGGGGCCCTGGCGCGGGTCGTCGTAGAGGTGGTCCACCCGCCCGGTGTTGAACGAGGAGGAGCGGCGCTTGAGCCCGTGGACCACATAGCCCTTGGCCAGGAGCAGCGAGGCCAGCCAAGCGCCGTCCTGGCCGGTGACGCCGGTGATGAGGGCGGTGCGCGCCATCACGCGGCTTCCGCATGGTGGCGCAGGTGGTCGGCGTAGGTGTGGGCGATCCCCTCGCGCAGGCCGATCCGGGCGCGCCAGCCCAGGGCGTTCATCACGCTCGTGTCCAGCCGCTTGCGGGGTGCGCCGTCGGGCAGGGTCGGATCGAACACGAAGCGCCCGCGCCAGCCGACCACCTCCGCGATCAGCGCGGCCAGGTGGCGCACGCTCACCTCCTCGCCCGAGCCGACGTTGACCGGGGCCTCGCCGGAGTAGCGCTCCATCAAGGTCACGCAGGCGTCGGCCAGGTCGTCGGCGTGCAGGAACTCGCGCAAGGGCGCGCCCGTGCCCCACACGCGCACCTCCGGCGTTCCGGCGCGCTTGGCCGCGTGCACCCGCGCCAGCAGCGCGGGCAGCACGTGGCCCGACCGGGGATCATGATCGTCGCCCGGGCCGTAGAGGTTGGTCGGCATGGCGCAGATGAAGTCCGCCCCGTGCTGGCGTCGGTAGGCCTGGGCGAGGCCCAGCCCCGCGATCTTGGCCAGGGCGTAGGCGGCGTTGGTGGGCTCGAGCGGGCCGGTCATCAGGGCCGACTCGGCGATGGGCTGGGCGGCGTCGCGCGGATAGATGCACGACGAGCCGAGGAACAGCAGCTTGCCCACCCCGCACGCGTGGGCGGCGCCGATCATGTTGGCCGCGATCAGCAGGTTGTCGCCCAGGAAGTCCGCCGGGTGCGTCGCGTTGGCCTGGATGCCCCCCACGCGCGCCGCGGCCAGGATCACCGTCTCGGGCCGGTGCAGCGCCATCCAGCCTTCCACGTCCGCCTGGCGACGCAGGTCGAGCCGGGTGCGGTCGACGGTCATGATCTCGCACACACCCGAGAGCCGCCGCACCAGCGCCGAGCCGACCAGTCCCTGGTGACCGGCCACGAACACGCGCCGGCCCGCCAGACGGTAGAGGGGCTGTAGGACGGACGGGGTGGCGGTCAACGAGAGGCTCCTAAGCTGCCCGTCGACCCTGAAACTACAACCTTAAGGAGAGCTCAACGCTGCGAACCGGCCCAATCCCTCTTCTTGAACGTGTACAGGGCGTCCAGGGCCACCACCGGCGCCACCGCCAGCGTCGCCAGCGCCGTGCGACCACGATGAGGATTTCGGCTGGAAAGGCCGGCCGTCAGCACCGCCCCGTCCAGCAGGTCCCCGGCGGTGCGAAGCCAAAGCCAGTCCTGCGGTCGCTCGGCGACGAGGATGATCGCCCCCGCCGCGATCTCCCGCAGTCCGAACGCCCGCAGCAGGCCGGGCCTTGCGTCCAGACCGATGGCGCGGGCCAGCGCCTTGGGGGCGACCACCTCCACCAAGCCCAGTCCGACGCCGAACCAGGCGAGCCCGCGGGCGACGGCGCGCGCGCTCACTTGGCCGAACCCGGCTCGGACATGCCCCGGTGCACGGCCGCCGCGGCGGTGTCGGGAAGGGCGTCGGCGATCCCTCCCATGATCTTGTTCTTGAGGCCCGGCAGCAGCTTGTCCTTGTCCTGCTGCAAGGCCTCGAACGCCTTGCGGGCCACCATGGCCGGGTCGTCCTTCTTGTCGGAAGCGCCCGCCTTGGTGTCGTCCATCTCGGCGCGGTGGAAGAAGTTGGTGTCGGTGACACTGGGCATCAGCACGGTGACGCCCACGCCCGTGTCCTTCAACTCGTTGCGCAACGCCTCGCCGAACCAGCGCAGGAACACCTTGGTGGAGCCGTACACGGCTTCGAAAGGGTCGGGCATGGTGGCGGCGATGGACGAGGTGAACAGGAGCTTGCCCCGGTCGCGCGCGACCATGTCCTTCAGCACGAGCTTGGTGAGCTGGACCGCACCCCGGCAGTTGAGGTCGATCATCTTCAGCTCGCGCTGGAGGTCCGTGTCCACGAACGCTCCGCCCAGGCCGTAACCGGCGTTCACGCACAACACGTCCACCGGGCGGCCGATCGAGCGCACGGCGGCGTACAGGCCCTCCACCCCGTCCTCCTTCGAGAGGTCGGCGGCGTGGGTCTCGATCCTCGCATCGCCGGACGCGAGCCCTTGGGCCGCTTCCGCGAGGTGGCCGGCGTCCTCGGCCGCGAGCATGACGTCGTAGCCGTTGGCGATGAAGGTGCTGGCGAGCTCGTAACCTATGCCGGTCGACCCGCCGGTCACGACGGCGAAGGGACGATGGGCGTCGGTCATAAGCTGGCTCCTGTTGGACTGGGTAACAGATGTGAAGCGCCGGCTGTTCCATGATGGGACGCCGGCCGCTCCGTGCGTCCTAGGCCGCTCAGGGGTTCTTGGGCTCGATGTGGACGGAAGGGGCCAACGCCGACTCGCCCGGGTCGACCTCGCCCCCGATCGCTTCGGCGAGTTGGGCGGCGTCGTCGGTGTCGGGGACGTGCTGGTCGGTGCGCGCCCGCGAACGCTGCGCGGCCGCTCCGTACTTCTCCTGGGCGTAGCTGCCTCCCGCGTGGCTGGGCGGGGCGGCGTCCTGCGCTTCGGGAGTGAGCGGCGCGCCGGGATGGGGGGCGGGAGGGGTCGAGTCGGTCGTCATGGACGGCGTCTCCGGCAGAAGGTGACGGGGGAGCCCAGGCTCCCCCGG
The DNA here is from genome assembly GCA_964235945.1 of uncultured Caulobacteraceae bacterium. Classification (GTDB taxonomy): domain Bacteria; phylum Pseudomonadota; class Alphaproteobacteria; order Caulobacterales; family Caulobacteraceae; genus JASLDZ01. The sequence goes on along the minus strand of CAXSDV010000001.1, from coordinate 91,261 downwards.
AGGAACGGCGGTTCAGTCTTCGCCTTCGGCGGCCTCGGCTTCTTCCTTGGTCTTGAACGCCACGCCGGGCGGCTCGGCCGCGGGAGAGTAGACGGAGAACAGCTTCAGCGGCCCGTCGCCCTTGTTGATGATGTTGTGCTTGGTTCCCTTGGGGATCACAAGCAGGTGGTTGGGTGTGATCTTGGTGTGCTTGCCGTCCAGCACCGCCTGACCCTCGCCGGACACGAAGAAGGTGGTCTGGTCGGATTCGTGCGTCTCCTCGCCGATGTCCTCGCCGGGCGGGATGTGCATGAGCACGATCTGGCAGTTGTCGTCGAGGAAGACCTCTTTCTGCCAGTGCGTGTTGCTCTCGGCGAGCTGGAGTATGTCCTTGTTGAACAGCGCCATCGTCGATCCTCGTCCGCCCCCGGAGCGGAGCGGGAGGATAACCCGCGAGCGCGCCAACGGTTCGCACCGACCCGCTTGCGGATCCGGCCGCCCCGGCGCCGCCCTGCGTCACAGCGCCGGCATGTCATAGGAGCATGTCGATTTGGTGGAAGTGTTGTAGATCGGCTGCAGGGTTCGCCATGGAGCGTCGCGTGATCACGATCAGATTCGTCGCCGCGACCCTCGCCGGGGCCGGCCTGTGCCTCGGCGGCTGCGCCATGCACCCGATCGCGACGGTGGCGGGAGCCGGCGGCGTCGCCTATCGCTCCACCGGCTCCGTGGCGCGCAACAGCGCCCACGCGGGCTGGGACACGCTGGGGCAGACCTACAACGGCATGGGCGGCGCCATCTCCGCACCCTTGCGCGACTTCAACGTGGTCCGGCTACGCACCGCGCCCGTGCTCTCGCGGGCGCGGAAGCGGACCTACGACACTCGTGGGCTGAACAGCTGCCAGGCGGTGCTGACGGAAGTGTCGGCGCTCGACGTGGTGCTCGGCCCCGACCTGGACACGCCGGACGTGGGCCGCCACCACAATATGTACGGTCGCGGGGCCGACATGGCGGCCTCCACCGCGCTGGATGCGGTGCGCAGCGCCGCCGACCACTTCATTCCCATGCGCGGCACCATCCGCAAGATTTCCGGCGCCGACCGCGCGGAGAAGAAGAAGAAGAGCGCCGAACTCGCCGGCCAAATCCGCCGCGGCTTCCTGAAGAGCTACGGCATGGAGCATAATTGCGCTTGGCCGGCCGCCCCCATCGGTTTCGAGCCCGCCCCGGGCGGCCCGGTCTGGCCGACCCTGCTGCAGGCGGGTCCGGCGCCGATCGCTCCCGTCACGCCCGCGGTGATCCCGGCCGCCGTGCCGCTCCCTCCGCCGCCCGCGCTTCCCGCGGCGACCGCGCCCCTTCGCCTCGCGACCGCCGGCGCCTCGGCGCGCCAGACGGGAACTGCGGCGACACGCCCGCCCGCCTCCGCGGCGGAGCCGTCGCTGGCCACCGAGACCCAGGCCGGCGCCTGGCGGATCGGCCACCAGGCGCCCAACCCCTAGCCTTCGCCTCGGCCGCCGCCTGTCGCCGGAGGCGCCCGCCCGGCGTGGAGTTCCCGCCGCAGCGCCTCGAACCGCCCGGCCGCGATCGCCTCGCGCATGGCCGCCGTCAGCGCCTGGAAGTGGGCGACGTTGTGCCAGGACAGCAGCACCTGCCCGAGGATTTCTCCCGACCGCACGAGGTGGTGCAGGTAGGCGCGTGAGTAGTCGCGGCTGGCGGGGCAGGAGCTGTCCGGGTCGAGCGGGGTCTCGTCCTGCGCGAAGCGGGCGTTCTTCAGGTTGAGCGGACCCTCCCAGGTCCAGGCCTGGCCGTGGCGGCCGGAGCGCGTGGGCAGCACGCAGTCGAACATGTCCACGCCGCGCGCCACCGCCTCCACGAGGTCGACGGGCTTGCCCACGCCCATCAGGTAGCGCGGCCGATCGACGGGCAGGAGGCCCGGCGCGTGGTCCAGCACCTCGCACATGGCCGCGTGCCCCTCGCCGACGGCGAGGCCGCCGATCGCGTAGCCGTCGAAGCCGATCTCCCGCAGCCGCTCGGCCGACTCGCGCCGCAGGTCGGGGTAGAGCGAGCCCTGCTGGATGCCGAACAGCATCTGGTCGTCACGCCGGCCGAACGCCGCCTTGGAACGCGCGCCCCAGCGGGCGGAGAGCTCCATGGCCGCGCGGGCGCGCGCCTCGTCCGCCGGCCAGGCCACGCACTCGTCGAGCTGCATGGCGATGTCGGCCCCGATGCGGTCGGCCTGGATCTCGATGGAGCGCTCGGGGCTGAGCGCGTGGCGCGAGCCGTCGATGTGGCTGGCGAAGGTCACCGCCTCCTCGCTCATCTTGGCGATGTTCGACAGCGACATGACCTGGAAACCGCCCGAGTCGGTCAGGATCGGCCCGTCCCAGCGCATGAAGCGGTGCAGGCCGCCCAGGCGCTGCAGCCGCTCGGGCCCGGGCCGCAGCATCAGGTGGTAGGTGTTGCCCAGGATCACGTCGGCGCCGGTGACGGCGACCTGATCGACGGTGAGCGCCTTCACCGTGCCCGCGGTGCCGACGGGCATGAAGGCCGGTGTGCGGATCTCGCCCCGGGCGGTGGCGAGCACCCCCGTGCGCGCCCCGCCGTCCGTCGCCAGCAGGGTGAAGCTCTTGGGCGGCCGCTCGGGATGGCTGGGCGTCACGCGGCGGAGTTCCTGAACCAGAGGCCGGCGTCGCCGTAGGAGTAGAACCGATAGCCGTCCGCCACCGCGTGGGCGTAGGCCGCCCGGGTGCGCTCCACCCCCGCCAGCGCCGCGACCAGCATCAGCAGGGTCGAGCGCGGCAGGTGGAAGTTGGACATCAGAGCATCCGCGGCGCGGAAGCGGTGGCCGGGGCGGATGAAGATGCTGGTCTCGCCGGAGAAGGCGCGCACCGTTCCGTCCTCGTCCGCGGCGCTCTCCATCAGGCGCAGGGAGGTCGTGCCCACGCAGACGATGCGACCGCCGCGGGCGCGGGCGGCGTTGAGCGCGGCGGCGATCTGCGCCGAGACCTCGCCCGTCTCCGCGTGCATGCGATGGTCGGCCACCTCGTCGGTCTTGACCGGCAGGAAGGTGCCCGCGCCGACGTGGAGGGTGACGAAGGCCCGCTCCACCCCGCGTTCGGCCAGGCGCGCCAACAGGTCGGGGGTGAAGTGCAGGCCCGCGGTGGGCGCGGCCACCGAGCCGTCCTCCCGCGCGTAGACGGTCTGGTAGTCCGCCCGGTCCTGCTCGTCCTGCGTCCGCTTGGAGGCGATGTAGGGGGGCAGGGGCATGGCCCCCGTCGCGGCCACCGCGGCGTCCAGCTCGGCGCCTGCGCGGGCGAAGCCGAGCTCGACCTCGCCGCCTTCGAGCTTGGAGAGCACCGTCGCGTCGAGCGCCTCGCCGAAGCGCACCTGATCGCCTGCGGCCAGCCGCTTACCGGGGCGCATGAAGGCGGTCCACCGGTCGGGGGCGGTGCGCCGGTGCAGTGTGGCCTCGACCGCGGCGGTGCGGCCGTCGCGCTCGCGCACACCCGACAGGCGCGCGGCGATCACCCGCGTGTCGTTGAACACGAGCACGTCGCCCGCGCGCAGCAGGCCGGGCAGGTCGCGCACGCGCGCGTCGGCCCACGGACCCTCGGGCGGGACCACAAGCAGGCGCGCCGAGTCGCGGGGCCGCGCCGGGCGCAGGGCGATGCGCTCGTCCGGCAGGTGGAAATCGAAGTCGGACAGGCGCACGGGCGAGGGCTCCGCGCCCGGCGGCGGCGGGGGCCGCGCCGGGCGGTGAGAGGATCAGTCCTCGGCGTCGACCAGGGCGAGCTCGGCCGCCTCGGCGTCAGCGGCGACCGCCGCGGCCGACCCCTTCTTGGGGAGCGGGGGCAGGGGGGCGGCGCGCAGCAGGAAGGCGGGAGTGTCGGCGCCGAAGCCGATCACGCCGCGCTCCTCACGCTCCTCGCGCCCGCCTCGGTCGCGGCGGCCGTCGCCGCGTTCTCCGCGACCGTCGCGGGAGGAGGCGCCGTCGCGATCACGGCCACGGCCGAAGTCGCGGGGGGCGTCGCGACCCGCATCGCGCGGCTGAGCGTCGCGGTCCGGCTCGCGGTCGCGGGGGCCGCGCGAGCGGTCGCGCTCACGCTCGCGGCGGGGCTCGGAGGCGACCACGGCCTCGGCGGCCTCGTCCTCGTCGGCGCGAGCGGTCTCGATCTCCACGACCGGATCGGCGGCGACCACTTCGCGCTCTCGCGTCCGTCCACGCCCGCCGCGCGAGCGTTCGCGCCGGGGCCGCGCCTCGCCGTCGCCCGTCGGGGCGCGGGTCTCGACCGCAACGTCGGTCTCGCCGACCTCCTCGCGGACGGGCGAGGGGGCTGCGACGAGGGGCTCGGTGGAGGCGCGGTGGCCGTGGTCGGCCACCGGGCGCGAACGGTCCCGGTCGCGTTCGCGGCCCCGACCGTCGCGGTCGGCCCTGTCGCGGTCGCGGCGCCCGCCGAAGCGCTCGCGGTCGCGCTCGGCTCCGCGGGCGGCCTCGTCCCAGTCCACCTCGACCACGACTTCTTCGGGCTCGCTCTTGGTGAGCTTGAGCACCTTGTCGTAGCCGCGCGCGTCGTTGGGACCGACGATCATGTACGCCTCGCCCGAGCGCCCTGCGCGGCCGGTGCGGCCGATGCGGTGGACGTAATCGTCGGCGTGATGGGGCACGTCGTAGTTGAAGATGTGGCTGACCGCCGGGATGTCGAGCCCGCGCGCGGCCACGTCGGACGCCACCAGGAGCTTGAGCTCGCCCTTGCGGAAGCTTTCCAGCGTCTTCATCCGCTGGCTCTGGTCGAGATCGCCGTGGATCGGAGCGGCGTCGAAGCCGTACTTCTGCAAAGACTTGGCGACGATGTCGACTTCACTCTTGCGATTGCAGAAGATGATGCCGCTGTCGGGCGCCGACTTCTCGACCAGGGCGCGCAGGGTCATGCGCTTGGCCTTGGGCGCGTCCATGGGGATGCGCACGATGAACTGGCTGATGTTCTCGTTGGTGGTCGCCGGGCGCGACACCTCGATGCGCGTGGGGTCCTTGAGGAACTGGCTGGTGAGGCGGGTGATCTCCGGCGGCATGGTGGCCGAGAAGAACAAGGTCTGCTTCACCTTGGGGGTGATCTCGAAGATGCGCTCCAGGTCGGGGATGAAGCCCATGTCGAGCATCCGGTCGGCCTCGTCGACCACCAGCGTCTTGACGTCCAGCAGCATGATCTTGCGGCGCTCGTAGAAGTCGAGCAGGCGCCCGGGCGTGGCGATCAGCACGTCCACGCCGCGGTCGAGCTTCTGCTCCTGGTCGGAGAAGCTGACGCCGCCGATCAGGAGCGCCCAGGAGAGCCGGGTTCCCTTGGCGTACTTGTCGAAGGAGGAGGCGACCTGGTCGGCCAGCTCGCGGGTGGGGGCGATCACCAGGCTGCGCGGCATGCGCGCCTTGGCGCGGCCGGCGGAGAGCCGGTCGATCATGGGCAGGGTGAAGGCGGCGGTCTTGCCCGTGCCCGTCTGGGCGATGCCCAGCACGTCGCGGCCGGCCAGGGCGACGGGAATCGCCTGTTCCTGGATCGGCGTGGGGACGGTGTAGCCGGTGTCGGTGACCGCCTGAACGGTCGAAGGGCTGAGGCCCAGGTCGGAGAAGGTGGTCAAAGTACCTCGGAGGGATGGTGAAGCGATGCCGGGGCCGCCCATGAGGGCGTGCGGACGGCGCGGATTCGCTCTACCTGCCTCCGGTCACGCTGTTGGATATGGGATTTACGGGGGCGAAGTCAATTCGGACGCGTGGACGCGGGCGCTACACGTCCAGGTCGGCGGCGGCGAATTCGGCGTTCTCCTGGATGAAGCGGAAGCGTTGCTCGGCGCGGCGGCCCATCAGCTGCTCGACCAGCTCCTCCACGCCCTCCTCGGCGCGGGGCAGGCCCACGCGCGCCAGGGTGCGCGTGTGGGGGTTCATGGTGGTCTCCTTGAGCTGGGCGGGCATCATCTCGCCCAGGCCCTTGAAGCGGCCGATCTCGGGCTTCTTGCCCTTGAAGGTCTTGGCCAGGAGCTCGTCCTTGTGGGCGTCGTCGCGGGCGTACTCGGTCGTGGAGCCGTGGCTCAGCCGATAGAGCGGCGGCATGGCGAGGTAGAGTTTCCCGCCCCGGATCAGCTCCGGCATGGTGCGGTAGAAGAAGGTGATGAGCAGGCTGGCGATGTGGGCGCCGTCCACGTCGGCGTCGGTCATGATGATCACGCGGTCGTAGCGCAGCTCCTCCTCGCGGAACTTAGCCCCGCCCTGGACGCCGAGGGCCAATTGCAGGTCGGAGAGCTCCTGGTTGCCGCGCGCCTTGTCGGCCCCGGCGGAGGCGACGTTGAGGATCTTGCCGCGAAGCGGCAGCACCGCCTGGGTGCGCCGGTCGCGCGCCTGCTTGGCCGAGCCGCCGGCCGAATCGCCCTCCACGATGAACAGCTCGCTGCCGTCGGCGCTGGTGCCCGAGCAGTCGGTGAGCTTGCCGGGCAGGCGCAGCTTGCGCGTGGCGGAGGCGCGGGCGACCTCGCGGTCCTTGCGGCGCTTGAGCCGCTCCTCCGCGCGCTCCACCACGAACTGGAGCAGGGTCGCAGCCTGCTTGGGCTGGGCGGTCAGCCAGTGGTCGAAGGGGTCGCGCAGGGCGGTCTCGACCAGGCGCTGGGCGTCGGCGGAGGAGAGGCGCTCCTTGGTCTGGCCCTGGAACTCGGGGTTCCTGATGAACACGCTGACCAGGATGCCCGCCTGCGCCGCCACGTCCTCGGCGGTGATCAGCCCGGCGCGCTTGTCGCCCGTCAGTTCGCCGTACGACTTGAGCCCGCGGGTCAGCGCCGCGCGGAAGCCCGCCTCGTGGGTGCCGCCCTCGGGGGTGGGCACGGTGTTGCAGTAGCTCTGGGCGAAGCCGTCGTGCTCGCCGAAGCCCGCGGGGCTCCAGGTGACGGCCCACTCCACCGCGCCGCCGCCCTCGGCGCGTTCGATACGGCCGGCGAAGGGTTCGGGCGTGACCGTCTCGATCTCGCCCGTGCGTTCCTTCAGGTAGTCCGCCAAGCCGTTGGGGAACTTGAACGACGCCTCGGTCGGCGTGCCGTCGGTGGCGCGGGAGGGATCGCAGCGCCAGCGGATCTCCACGCCGCGGAACAGGTAGGCCTTGGAGCGCGCCATCCGGTAGAGGCGCGCGGGCTTGAAGGCCACGCCCTCGCCGAAGATCTCGGGGTCGGGGGTGAAGACCACGGTCGAGCCGTGGCGGCGCGTCGGCGCGCCCTGGACGATGGGGCCCTGCGGATGGCCGCGGCTGAAGCTCTGGCGCCACTCGAAACCGTCGCGCTGCACGGTGACGTCCAGCCGGTCGGACAGGGCGTTGACCACCGACACGCCCACCCCGTGCAGGCCGCCGGAAGTCTCGTACGCCTTGCCGGAGAACTTGCCGCCCGAGTGCAGCACGGTGAGGATCACCTCCAGCGCGCTCTTGCCCGGATGGCGCGGATGGGGGTCGACGGGGATGCCGCGCCCGTCGTCGCGCACGCTGAGCGCGCCGTCCGCCAGGAGCGCCACCTCGATCACCTTGGCGTGGCCGGCGACCGCCTCGTCCATGGCGTTGTCCAGCACCTCGGCGAACAGGTGGTGCAGGGCGCGCTCGTCCGTGCCGCCGATGTACATGCCCGGGCGGCGGCGCACCGGCTCCAGCCCCTCCAGCACCTCGATGTCCTTGGCCGAGTAGCCGGAGGCGGACAGCGCCGCGACGGGCTCGGCGTGGCTCTCCGCGATGGGGTGCGCGGGCGGGGGGGCCGACGCCGGGTCGACGGGGAGGTCGAACAGGGAGGGGGAAGCGACGGCCTTGGCCATGGTACGTAACGTGAACCTGTGTTGAGCGTCCCGTATGGCCTCGTGCTTTGCGCGCCACAAGGCGGCGGAACGCCCTCCAGGCGGAGCCGTTGGACGGGGCGAACCCCAGAAGGAGCCTCCCATGGCCGACGAGTACCCCAAGCAGGACGGATCCCAGCCCGGCGTGATGGGCGACGGCACCGAAGAGCAGAACCTCGGCCAGCCGGGCGACCCCAAGGCCCGCATCACCGAGGACGAGGTGCAGGAAGCCTTCAAGGACGCGCCGAAGGACGACAGCTCCAAGAGCTGAGGGAGCGGGGCGCGGCCGTGACGGTCGCGCCCCATCACCCACGATCATCGTCGAAGCGCCGGCGCCTCGCTCAGCCGGGCGGGAACAGGTCGGCCTCGATGGCCAGGGCCAGTTCGGGCCAATCGTCGACCCGGCGGTGCCGGGCGGGATCGGTGGGGGCGAGTTCGCGCAAGGCCGGGTCGGCCACGAGCTGGTATCGCTTCACCTGCGGCGCGGCCTCCGCCACCGAGTCGAGGTTGGGCAAAAGGTCGTCCACGAAGGCCGCCGGTCCGCCGGCCGCCTCCGCCAGGGCGCGCACGTGGCCGCCTTTCAGGCCGGGACTGAACACCAGGGGGTAGTCCAGCGACTGGGCTTTCAACCAGCCCGAGCGCGACGCGCGCGCGGGCTCGGGCGCGGCGGTCAGGATCACCACCTGCGCGCGCCGGGCGAGGCGCGCCAACGCCTCCGCGCCGCCGGGCGCGGCGTCCAGCTCGCCGCAGCCCTGGGCGAAGAAGGCGTCGAACAGCACCTGGGCCGCGGCGCGGTCCGCAGGTTCGGCGCCGCCTTCCGGGTAGATGCTGGAGAACAGGGCGAACCGCTTCAACCGCAGCTCGTGCCCGCGCGTCCGCAGGTAGCGCGCGAAACCCTGGACGAAGAGCGCCAGCACCTCGTCCACGTCCACGACCACCACCGCGCGGCGCGGGTCGCGCGCCAGCCCCTCGCAGGCGGCGGCCAGGTCCTGGGCGCGGTCGGCGCCCGCCCCGCCGTTTAGGCTAACCGAATCTTGAGGATGTACGTGGGACAACCCTGAACCTCACACGCGGGGGTGCGCCGGGGGCGACCTCCTCCCCGGCGCGCCCGCGCCCTTCGACACGGGACATGATGGCGAAGCGCGTGCTCATCGTCGAGGACAACGAGCTCAATATGAAGCTCTTCCACGACCTGCTCGACGCCCAGGGTTACGAGACGCTGCAGACGCGCGAGGGCATGTCGGCCCTGGAGCTGGCGCGCGAGCACCGCCCCGACCTGATCCTGATGGACATCCAGCTGCCCGAAATCTCCGGCCTGGAGGTCACCAAGTGGCTGAAGGAGGACGACGATCTCAGCCACATCCCCGTCGTGGCCGTCACCGCCTTCGCCATGAAGGGCGACGAGGAGCGCATCCGCCAGGGCGGGTGCGAGGCCTACATCTCGAAGCCGATCTCCGTGAGCTATTTCCTCGAGACGGTGCGGCGCTTCCTCGACTAAGGGTTGCGGCCATGAGCGCGAGAATCCTCGTCGTCGACGACATCGAGCCCAACGTGCGCCTGCTCGAGGCCAAGCTCACGGCCGAGTATTACGAGGTGGCGACCGCGCGCGACGGGCCTTCGGCCCTGCAGGCGGCGGCCGACTCGTCCCCCGACGTCATCCTGCTGGACGTGATGATGCCCGGCATGGACGGCTTCGAGGTGTGCCGCCGGCTGAAGGCCGACCCCGTCACCCGCCACATCCCCGTGGTGCTCGTCACCGCGCTGGACGGCCGGCGCGACCGGCTGACCGGGCTGGAGGCGGGGGCGGACGACTTCCTCACCAAGCCGATCGACGACGTGGCGCTGTTCGCGCGGGTGCGCAGCCTCGCGCGCTTCAAGATCGTGCTGGACGAGCTGCGCCAGCGCGAGGTGGCGGGCCGGCGCATGGGCGTGATCGAGGGCGTGGGCGCGCGCCTGGGCGGCCTGGGCGGCCGGGTGGTGGTGGCCGACGACAACGCCCACCAGACGCGACGGATCATGGACGAATTGGGCGCCGAGCACCGTCCGGTGGTGGAGACCGATCCCGCCCAGGCGCTGATGGCGGTGCGGGCGCGGGCCGACCTCCTGATCGTCAACATCGAGGCGCAAGGCTTCGACGGCCTGCGCTTGGCGGCCCAGGCGCGCTCGGACGAGAGCACGCGCAGCCTGCCCATCCTCGCCATCTTCGACCCCGCCGAGCGCGCCCGCGGCGTCAAGGCGCTGGAGATCGGCGTCAACGACCTGCTGGCGCGTCCCATCGACCCGGAGGAGCTGGCGGCGCGGGTCAAGACGCTCGTGCGCCAGAAGCGCTACACCGACTTCCTGCGCCACAACCTCGACCATTCGCTGGAGCTGGCGGTCACCGACCCGCTGACGGGCCTGCACAACCGGCGCTACATGGCCGGCCAGCTCGGCTCGCTGGTCAAGCGCGCCACCTGCGGCGGAAGCCCGGTGGCGGCGCTCCTGGTCGACGTGGACCATTTCAAGCGCATCAACGACACCTACGGCCACGACGTGGGCGACGAGGTGCTGCGCGAGTTCGCGGTGCGCATGGCCACCAACGTGCGCGCCGTCGATCTCGCCTGCCGTTACGGCGGGGAGGAGTTCGTGGTCATCATGCCCGACACGGACCTGGAGAACGCCGCGCGGATCGCCGAGCGTCTGCGGCTGCACGTGTCGGGATCGCCGTTCCGCGTGGCGGGGGCGACCGACCCGCTGCACGTCACCATCTCGGTCGGCGTGGCCTCCATCAACGGCGAGGCGGACACCCCCGAAGCGCTGCTCAAACGCGCGGACGCCGCCGTCTACGAGGCCAAGTCCACCGGCCGCAACCAGGTGGTGAGCCGCGCGGCGTGAGGCGGGCGGTGGTTCTCGCCGGGCTCGTGCTCGCCTGCGTCGCCTGCCTCGCCGGTCCGGCGGGCGCGGACGAACCCTCGCCGACGGAACGTCGTGTGATGGCCGCCTACGGCGCCGGCGTGGACGATCCGGTCGCAGTTTTCATACACTTTCCCCACTTGACCGTTACTGTTCCGGCCGTCGATGTGATCGGCGCTTCGCGTTGGAGCGAGGCTTTGGGCGCTTGCGTGCAATGGACACGCACGACCATTTTCAGTCCGCGCCTCGGATATCCCCGCCCGTCACCGTTGGAAGCCTCGCCCAAGACGTGTTGCGTGCGGCTCCCGGGGTAGCAGCCACTCTCCTTTGGCCAAGCTATCGGTTTGCAACGGCGAAGGACGAGTGCGTCGAACGCGACGGTCTGCGCCAAACGTTCGAGTTAGAAGGAGTGGCGCCCTCCGCCGAGGTGTTCAAGTCCGCCGCCGCCTCGTGGACCAAGCTAAGATCACGCCGATCCCGCGGCCTCAAGCTGCACGGCGCGTCAGCCTACGCGCGCCGTGGATGGGGAGTCATAGAGGCGGACCGGTACGCGGCCCCGTTGGTGGTGTCCAGGCTCACGGACCGCTGGGCGTTCACCGTCTATCGCTCAGATCTACCACCCCCGTCCGAACAGTATCGTGCCGTCGTCGGCCCTTCGCGTATCGACGTGAACCAGACCGTGCATCTGGAGCACTGGATCACCTTACAAAAGGAAACGCCCGACACGGGGCCGGGCGTTCGGTGATCTGTCGCTGACGCGGCGCTTACTTGATCTTGCCTTCGCGGAAGTCGACGTGCTTGCGCACGACGGGGTCGTACTTCTTCAGCACCATCTTCTCGGTCTTGGTGCGCGCGTTCTTCTTGGTGACGTAGAAGAAGCCCGTGTCCGCCGTCGAGTTCAGGCGGATCTTGATGGAAGCCGGCTTGGCCATCGGTCAGCACTCTCATGCGGCCGCAAGCGGGATGGGCCGGGTCTGCAAATATGAACGGAGGAAACTAGCGCCGCCCACGCGTAAGTCAATCGCCGGTCACGCGCCTCGAGGTATGGCCGTCAAAGGGTCGGCACGGCGGCGGCCGTGGACCACGCGCAGGAACAGCGGCGCACGGCCGGGCTCGGCCTCACGTTTGGCGAGTTCGCCCAGCACCACGCGCGTGACGGAGGGCAGCTCCACCTCCCGCGTCTGCGCCAGGGTCAGCCAGGCCACCTCGTCCAACTCCGCCGAGGGGCGGGGAGCGAGATCGGCCAGCGCCGCGGCGTCCGCCAGGAAGAAGCGCGCGTCGAAGCGGCGGGCGAGCTCGGGCGGGGTGACCGCGCGCGCCAGGAAGCTCAGAGCGGCGAGGTCGGGCAGGCGGCCGTCCGCGCAGAAGCTGCGCCAGGGCTCGGCGCAGTCGGCGCCGGCCGCGCCGGGCCGGGCCAGGCGCAGCCCCGTCTCCTCGTAGGTCTCGCGCACGGCGGCCACCCCGAGGGCGCGGGGCAGGGCGGCCGCCGCCGAGCGGGGGACCGCGCGCGACAGCAGGTCGGCGGTCTCGGCCGTGAGTTCGCTGGCCGTCGGGGCGCGGGCGTCGCCCCGCTCGCAGCGTCCACCGGGGAACACCCAGCGGCTGGGCATGAAGCTCGCGCCCGCGTGCCGGCGACCCATCAGTACGCGCGGTTCGGGTCCGTCCCGGCGCACCAGGACGAGGGTGGCCGCGTGCTGGGGGCGCGTGACGCGAGCGGAGACGCCCCGGCGCGCCTCGGTGGAGGCGAGGTCGAAGGCGGCGTCCGTCACCGGCGCTTGCCCTTGCGCACGCCCTTGGGCGGCCCGCCCCGGCGCGGGCCTGCGGGCGGCGCCCCGCGGCCGCGCACGCCCAGCCGCGGGCGCGGTTGGCCGGGGTCGGCGGCCTCCGGCTCGGTCAGCATCTCCAGAAGCAGGCCGCCGGTCAGGGGCGTGGCCTCCTTCAGCCGCACCTCGACCCGCGCACCGAGCCTGAAGCGCAGGCCCGTGCGCTCGCCCACCAGGCTGTGGGTGCGCTCGTCGTGGACGAAGTACTCGGCCCCGAGCGAGGAGGCGGGGACGAAGCCGTCCGCCCCCGTCTCGTCCAGCCGCACGAACAGGCCGAAGCGCGTCACGCCGGTGATGCGGCCCGCGAATTCGGCCCCCACCCGGTCGGCCAAAAAGGCGGCGACGTAGCGGTCGGTGGCGTCGCGCTCGGCGGCCATGGCGCGGCGCTCGGTGGCGGTGATGTGCTCGGCGGTCTCCTGCAGGCGCGCGGCCTCCGTGTCCGTCAGCCCGTCGTCGCCGAGCTTCAGCGCGCGGATCAGCGCCCGATGCACCACGAGGTCGGCGTAGCGGCGGATGGGCGAGGTGAAGTGGGCGTAGCGCGACAGGTTCAGTCCGAAGTGCCCAACGTTGTCGGGGCTGTAGATCGCCTGCATCTGCGTGCGCAGCACCACTTCATTGACGATGTCGGCGTGGGGCCCCTCGCGCGTCTGCTCCAGCAGCTTGTTGAAGCGCGAGGTCTGCGCGGGCTCGCCCTTGGTCCAGGGGATGTCGAGCGTGCCCAGGAAGTCGGCCAGGTTGAACAGCTTCTCGTCCGAGGGCTGGTCGTGCACGCGGTAGACCAGCGGCGTGCGGCGCTTCTCCAACTCCTCGGCGGCGCAGACGTTGGCCTGCACCATCATCTCCTCGATGAGCTTGTGCGCCTCCAGGCTGGCGCGGCGCTCGATGGAGGCGATGGCGCCCTCGGCGTCCAGCCGGATACGGCGCTCGGCCGACTCGATGCCCAGCGGCGAGCGGCGCTCGCGCCCGCGCTTCATGGTGTAGTAGGCGGCCCACAGCGGGCGCAGCACGGGCTCGACCAGTGGGCCGGTGGCCTCGTCGGTCAGGCCCTCCACCGCGCCCTGCGCCTGCTCGTAGCTGATCCCCGCCGCGCAGCGCATCAGGCCGCGCACGAAGCGGTGGCCGGTCTTGGTCCCGCCGGCGTCGAACACCATGCGCACCGCGAGGCACGCCCGGTCCTCGCCCTCCACCAGCGAACACAGTCCGGAGGACAGGCGCTCGGGCAGCATGGGCTCCACCCGGTCGGGAAAGTAGACGCTGTTGCCCTTCTCCCAGGCGGTGCGGTCGAGCTGCGAGCCCGCGCGGACGTAGGCGGCCACGTCGGCGATGGCGACCCACATCACCCAGCCGCCCGCGTTGTTCGGGTCGTCGTCGGCCTGCGCGAACACCGCATCGTCGTGATCGCGGGCGTCGGCGGGGTCGATGGTGATGAGCGGCAGGTCGCGCAGGTCGGTGCGGCCCGCCAGGACGGGTGCGCGCGCCGCCTCGGCCTCGGCCTCCGCGGCTTCGGGAAAACCCGTGGGCACGCCGTGGGTGTGCAGCGCGATCAGGGAGGCGGCGCGCGGATGGTCCTCGCGTCCCACCACCTCCAGGAGCTTGCCGAGCTTGGGGCCGTAGCGCCGGTCGGAGGCGCCCACCGCCGCCAGCACGAGGTCGCCGTCGCGCAGCGCCTCCGCCTCCGGGCCGGAGAGCAGCAGGCTGTCCTTCACCTTGCGGTCGACGGGCTCCACGCGGATCTCGCGGCGCGCCTTGCGCACCACGCCCAGGATGCGGTGCGCGCTCTGGCCCAGGCGCTTGATGAGCTTGGCCTGCAGCTCGCCCGCCTCGTCGCGCTCGAAGCGCACCAGCACCCGGTCGCCCAGGCCGGGCGCGCCGGCGGGGCCCTCGCCGCGGCCGGGGGCGAGGCGTACGGCGGGCAGGTCGTCGCCGCCCTTGGTGAGGCGCACGTAGAGTTCGCCGTCCGCATCGCGCTCGGTCACGTCGGCCACGCCGACCGGCGGGAGGGCGCCGGCCTGCGCGAGCCCGCGACGGCCGCGCTTGGCGAGGCTCCCGCCCTCCGCCTGCATCTCGGCCAGCAGCGCGCGCAAGGCCCGGCGGTCGGCGCCCTTGATGCGGAAATGGCGCGCGATCTCGGCGAGGTCGCTCTCGCCCCGGGCGCGGACATAGTCGGCGAGCTCCTCGCGCGAGGGCAGGGCCAGGAACGAGGCGGGCGAGGCGGAGGGGCGGGCCGGGGCGGCTCCGCGGGGCGTCTTCATGTCGCCTAGATAGGCGCGAGTCGGCTCCGTCGCATGCGGCCCTTGCGGCGGGGGCCGAAGCGGGCGAGGCGACGGGCCATGCGCGGCTGGCCCTACCTGCTCCTGACCCTCGCCGGCGTGAGCTGGGGCCTGGGCTTCCCCCTGGCCGAACTCTCGCTGGCCGAGGTGAAGCCCGGCCCGCTCATGCTGCTGCGCTTCCTGGCGGCCTCGGCGGCGTGCCTGCCGGTGGCGCTGCGCACGCGGGCGGGGCGCGCGGCCTTCCGCGATCCGTGGATCTGGGTGTCCGGCGCGATCTACGGCCCCGCCTTCATCGTGCAGTTCGAGGGGCTCGCGCACTCCAGCGTGACCCTGGCGGCGCTGATGGTGGGGCTTCTGCCCGCGCTGGTGGCGTTCGTGGCGCCGTTGATCGGCGAGCGCGTCACGCGCACGGGCTGGGCGGGGGTGTCGGCGGCGACGCTGGGCGCGGTGCTGATCGCGGCCAAGCCGGGCGCGTCCGGCACGCCGCTGGGGGTGGCGCTGCTGGGAGCCGCCATGGCCGCCTATGTCGGCTGGCTGCTGGTGCTGCGGCGCGTGCGGCCCAACGCGGACCCGCTGGCCGCGCCCTGCGCCATGATCTGCGTGTCCACCGTGTTCGTGGCGGCGGTGGTGCTGCCGCTGTACGGGCCGCCGCCGCTCCACCTGTCCGGCCGCGCCTGGACGGGGGTGTGGGGCATGGGCCTGCTCTGCACGGCGGTGGCGACGGTGGCTTGGCAGCTCGGGGCCGCGCGGGTGGCGAGCACCACGGCGGGGGTGTTCGTCAACATCGAGCCCGTGGTGGGCTCGCTCCTGGGCGTGTTCGCCTTCGGGGACCGCGCCACCCCCGCCCTGGCGGCGGGGGGCGTGCTGATCGTGGCGGGCAGTTGCGTGACCGTGCTGGGCGAGCGGCGCCGCGACGAGGCCGACCGCTCGCCGCCCCCGCCGCACGAGGTCGCCTGAGCGCCGCGGCGGGAGGTCAGCCCGCCGCCGCCTTGGGCTTGGCCGCGGCCTTCGGCTTGGCCGCAGCCTTGGACGCCGCCTTCGGCTTGGACTTGGCCGCCGTCTTGGACTTGGGAGCGGCCTCGTCGCCCTTCGCCGTCGTGGCCTTGGCGGGCGCCTTGGACTTGGCCGCCGGCTTGGTCGCGGGCTTGCGGGCGGGCTTGGCGTCGGCCGCGCCGCGGGCGTTCACGAGGGCGACCGCCTCCTCCAGGGTGAGGGCGGCGGGGTCGGCGCCCTTGGGCACGGTGGCGTTGACCTTGCCCGCCTTCACGTAGGCCCCGTAGCGGCCGGGCATGACCACCAGCGCCTCGCCCGTGGTCGGGTGCGCTCCCAACTCCTTGATGGGCTGAGCGGCGGCGCGCCCGCGGCCCGCGCCGCCGCCCGCGCGCTTCTCGGCGATGAGCGTCACCGCGCGGTTCAGCCCCACCTCGAACGCCTCCTCGATCCCGTCCAGGCTGGCGTAGGTCTTGCCGTGCTGCACGTAGGGACCGTAGCGGCCGAGCCCCGCCAGGATCGGCTCGCCGTCCTCCGGGCTGAGGCCGATCTCGCGCGGCAGCGAGAGGAGTTGCAGCGCCCGGTCGAGGTCCAGCCCGTCCGCCGCCCAGCCCTTGGGCAGCGAGGAGCGGCGCGGCTTCTCCGCCGCCTTGCCTTCGCCCTCGCCCGGCAGCTCCACGTAGGGTCCGAAGCGTCCGATCTTGAGCTGGACGGTGCGGCCGGTGGCGGGGTCGACCCCGAGTTCGCGGTCGCCGGTGGGCGCCGCCCCGTCCTCGCCCTCCGGCTGGGCCAGGGGACGCGTGAAGCGGCACTCGGGATAGTTCGAGCAGCCGACGAAGGCCCCGAACTTGCCCGCCTTCAGGCTCAGCCGCCCTTGCGCGCACGCCGGGCAGGTGCGCGGGTCCGACCCGTCGGGCTTGGGCGGGAAGATGGCCGGGCCGAGGCTCTCGTTCAGCGCGTCCAGCACCTGCGTCACGCGCAGGTCGCCCACGCCGGCTATGGCCGCCTGGAAGTCGTTCCAGAAGTCGCGCAGCAGCGCCTTGTAGGCGAGCTGGCCGTCGGACACCTGGTCGAGCCGGGTCTCGAGGTCGGCGGTGAAGTCGTACTCGACGTAGCGGTCGAAGTACTCCTCCAGAAAGGCGATCAGCAGCCGCCCCTTGTCCTCCGGGTGGAAGCGGTTCTTCTCGGTGCGGACGTAGGCGCGGTCGCGCAGCACGGTCAGGATCGAGGCGTAGGTGGAGGGGCGGCCGATCCCCAGCTCCTCCATCTTCTTGACGAGGCTGGCCTCTGAGTAGCGCGGGGGCGGCTCGGTGAAGTGCTGGTCGGCGCGCACGACCGCCACCTGCGCGGCGGCGCCCTCGTCGATGGCGGGCAGGCGCGCGTCGTCCTCGGAGCCCGCGTCGTCGCGTCCCTCCTCGTACACCGCGAGGTAGCCGTCGAACTGGATCACCTGCCCCGTGGCGCGCAGCCCCGTCGCGCGATCGGCGGTGACGAGGTCGACGGTGGTGCGCTCGATGCGCGCGGACTCCATCTGGCTGGCCGCCATGCGCCGCCAGACCAATTCGTAGAGCCGGCCGAGGTCGCCCTCCAGCTTGAGGCTCTGGGGGTGCCGCGCCAGCGAGGTCGGGCGGATCGCCTCGTGCGCCTCCTGGGCGTTCTTGGCCTTGGACTTGTAGAGGCGCGGCTGCTCGGGGACGTAGGCGCCGCCGAAGCGGTCGGCGATCACGCGGCGCGCTTCGGAGATCGCCTCGGGGGCGGAGGCCACCCCGTCCGTCCGCATGTAGGTGATCAAGCCGCCCTGCTCGTCCACGCCCTCGTACAGCTTCTGCGCCGCCTGCATGGTGCGCTGGGCGTTGAAGCCGAGCTTGCGCGCCGCCTCCTGCTGCAGGGTGGAGGTCGTGAACGGCGGCGGCGGCGAGCGGCGGGCGGGCTTCTTCTCCACGCTCTCCACGTGGAAGCTCCCAGCCTCCACCGCGGCCTTGGCGGCGAGCGCGGTCGCCTCGTCCGGCAGGTCGAACCGGCCGAGCTTTCGGCCCTCGTGCACCGTCAGCCGCGCCAGGAACGGGTCGGCCCCGGCGGAGACGTCCGCGTCCACGCTCCAGTATTCGCGGGTGCGGAAGGCCTCGATCTCCTTCTCGCGGTCCACCACCAGCCGCAGGGAGACCGACTGCACGCGCCCGGCCGAGCGCGCGCCCGGCAGCTTCCTCCACAGCACGGGCGAGAGGGTGAAGCCCACGAGGTAGTCGAGCGCGCGGCGCGCGAGGTAGGCGTCGACCAGCTCCATGTCGATGTCGCGCGGCGCGGCCATGGCGGTCAGCACCGCGGATTTGGTGATGGCGTTGAAGGTGACGCGCTGCACCACCGCGTCCTTGGCCAGCGCCCGCTTCTTCTTCAGCACCTCCAGCACGTGCCAGCTGATGGCCTCGCCCTCGCGGTCGGGGTCGGTGGCCAGCACCAGGCGCGAGGCCCCCTTCAGCGCCGCGGCGATGTCCGACAAGCGCTTGGAAGCCTTGGCGTCCACCTCCCAGTCCATGGCGAAGTCGTCGTCCGGGCGCACGCTGCCGTCCTTGGCCGGCAGGTCGCGCACGTGGCCGTAGGACGCCAGAACGGTGAAGTCCGAGCCCAGGTACTTGTTGATGGTCTTGGCCTTGGCCGGGCTCTCGACGACGACGACGTTCATGGAGGAGGGCGATCTCGGGGGGTTTCGCGGC
Source organism: uncultured Caulobacteraceae bacterium (assembly GCA_964235945.1). Lineage (GTDB taxonomy): Bacteria > Pseudomonadota > Alphaproteobacteria > Caulobacterales > Caulobacteraceae > JASLDZ01. The sequence goes on along the minus strand of CAXSDV010000001.1, from coordinate 72,756 downwards.
GCGGGAACGTGGTGCCCCGCGGCAGGCCTGTCAACGCGAGCGGGTCGGCGAGCCTTGAGTTGCATCCGACGATATGCACTCTCTACGTGTATAAGGACGGAGGGAGGCCCGGGTGGCTGAAGATAGCGAAGGTGCGGCCCGCTCCGGACCGTCCCCGCAGGCGCTGTGCGCGTACGTGGAGGACATGCTGTTGGAGTTTTCGGAGATGGCCACCGGCTGCGGCGAGACCGCGCTGGCGGCGGCGTTGGGCCTGGTGGCCATCCAGGCCGGCATCAGCGCGCGTCGGCCCCCTTCAGGTGCGGCAGACCAAGCCCCCCGGGAGGAGTTCGGCCCGGCCGGCCAGGGCTAGCTCCACCAGGGCGGCGAACACCGCCGGCACGGGCGCGCGCAACGCCCGGACCACTTCGTCGCAGGGGGCCGGGGTGGGCGACAGCAGGAGGTGGACGCGCTCGCGCAAGGCGTCCGCCGCCCGGTCGAGCTCGCCCTGGTCGACGGCGGGCGGGGCGAACAGGTCCCCCTGGGGCTCCCGCAGGGTGGAGGCCGCGCCGCGGATCGCCTCCAGCACGTCCTCCGCACCCTCGCAGATGGCCGCGCCGCGCCGGATCAGGTCGTTGGGGCCCTTGGCGCGGGGGTCCAGCGGACTGCCGGGCACGGCGAGCACCTCGCGCCCCTGCTCGTTGGCCAACCTGGCGGTGATCAGCGAGCCCGAGCGCAGTTCGGCCTCGACCACCACCACCGCCAAGCTCAGTCCGGAGATGATGCGGTTGCGCCGGGGGAAGTCCTGCGCCTTGGCGCGGCGGCCCATCGCGTTCTCGCTGAGGACGCAGCCCTCCGCGGCGATGCGACGGTGCAGGTCGGCGTGCTCGGGCGGGTAGACGTCGTCCACCCCGCCGCCCAGCACGGCGGCGGTTCCGAAAGGCAGCGCCCCCTCGTGGGCCGCGCCGTCCACCCCGCGCGCCAAGCCGGAGACCACCGTCAGCCCCGCGCCGCCCAGTTCGGCGGCGAGCTGGCGGGCGAAGCGCTGCCCCGCGGCTGAAGCCACGCGCGCGCCCACCACGGCCACGCAGGTCCGCAGCAGGAGCCCCGGATGGCCCAGCGTCCACAGCACGGGCGGGGGCGGGTCGATCGCGGCGAGCGGGGCGGGATAGTCGGGTTCGCCCGCGGTGAGCAGCCGCGCGCCCAGCGCGTCGCCCGCGTCCAGTTCGCGCCGGGCCTCGGCGGCGGTGGGCGGCTTGAGCGGCGTGGCGCGGCCGCCCCGCTCGGCCAAGCGCGGCAGGGCCTCCAGCACTCGGGTGGCGGAACCGTAGCGTTCCATCAACCGGGCGTAGGTGACGGGCCCGACCGAATCGGTGCGGGCCAGCCGCAGGCGATCGAGCCGCTCGCCGGCGGTGGGAAGCGTCGCCAACTGCGTCAGGAACCGGAGGAGGAGGAGGGGGCGGTGGCCCCGCCCGCGCCGATCCGCGGCTCGGCGCCCGCGCGCAGGCGCGCGATGTTGGCGGCGTGGCGCACGAAGATTAGCGCCGCCAGGAAGCTCGCCAGCCAGATCAGGTGGCGCGGCGCCCCCAGCAGCAGGCACAGGCCCGGCGACACGGCCGCCGCCGCCAGCGCCGCCAGGGAGGAGAAGCGCATCAACCTGGCGGTGGCCAGCCACACCGCGCCGGCCGCGAGCCCGACGGGCCAAGCGGCGGCCAACATCACGCCGAAGAAGGTCGCCACCCCCTTGCCGCCCTTGAAGTTGAGCCAAACCGGGAAGAGGTGCCCGAGGAAGGCGGCCGCGCCCGCGGTCGCGCCCGCCACGCCCGCCCAGCCCGTCGCCCATTCGCCGAAGAGAGCGCGGGCGAGCAGCACCGCCGCCGCGCCCTTGCCGCCGTCGGCCAGCAGCGTCAGGAGCGCCAGGTCCTTGCGGCCGGTCCGCAGCACGTTGGTCGCGCCGATGTTGCCCGAACCGATGGCGCGGACGTCGCCCGCCCCGCCGAGCCGCGTGATCAGCACGCCGAAGGGTATGGAGCCCAGGAGGTAGCCTCCCAGGGCGCAGGCGAGGATCAGGGCGGGGCTGGCGATCATGTCCGGCGAGACTAAGGCGGGAGCACGGCCGCGCAAGAGCCGGATCGCGCAGCCCGCGTCGAACGTTCGTCAGGCCGACCCAAGGAGACCGCCATGGCCGACGACGACCACGCCCGGATCGAGCGCGACTTCCACGCCGCGGTGAACATGAGCCCCGCCGAGCTGGAGGCCTGGCTCAAGACGGACGACTCCAAGTCGGTCGGCTGGGCGGGGGGGACCAACAAGCACGACGCGTCCGGCCCCGAGTCGGTGGGTCACCACGAGGGCGGCCGCATCGTCGAGATCAAGCGCAAGAAGAAGGTCGATCTGACCGAGGCCGACTACGCCGACATGCGCAAGGTGGTCGGCTACGTCCACCGCCACACCGCCCAGGGCGGGCCGAAGGACGACGTGGAGCACAGCCGCTGGCGCTACTCGCTCAAGAACTGGGGCCACGACCCGCTCAAGTGAGCGGGCCGCCGCGCCTCGCGCTTCAGGCCCGTCGGCCCGCCGCGGCGGCCACCGTCTCCACGCCCAGGGCGTCCAGGCAGCCGCGGACGATGCCGCCCGCGTCCAGGCCCGCCTGGCGGTACATGACGTCCGGCGTGTCCTGGTCTTGGAAGCTGTCGGGCAGGGTGAGGGTGCGGACCTTGAGCCCGCGGTCCAGCGCGCCCTTGGAGGCCAGGAGCTGGAGCACGAAGGCGCCGAAGCCGCCCATCGCCCCTTCCTCGACGGTGACCAGCGCCTCGTGGCCGCGGGCCAGGCGCAGGATCATCTCCTCGTCCAGCGGCTTGGCGAAGCGGGCGTCCGCCACCGTGGCCGAGAGGCCGCGTGCGGCCAATTGGTCGGCGGCCAGCAGGGCGTGGCCCAGGCGCGTGCCCAGCGCCAGGATCGCCACCGCCGAGCCTTCGCGCACGATGCGGCCGCGGCCGACCTCCCAGGGGGCGGCCAGGTCGGGGATGTCGACGCCCACGCCCTCGCCGCGCGGATAGCGGAAGGCGGAGGGACGGTCGTCCAGCTCGCAGGCCAGGGCGATGGAGCCCGCCAGTTCCGCCTCGTCCGACGGCGCCATCAGCACCATGCCGGGCAGGGCGCCCATGAAGCCCACGTCGAAGCTGCCGGCGTGGGTGGCGCCGTCGGCTCCCACCAGTCCCGCCCGGTCCATGGCGAAGCGCACGGGCAGGCGCTGGATGGCCACGTCGTGGACCACCTGGTCGTAGCCGCGCTGCAGGAAGGTCGAGTAGATGGCGCAGAACGGGCGCATGCCGTCGGCGGCCAAGCCCGCGGCGAAGGTCACCGCGTGCTGCTCGGCGATGCCGACGTCGAAGGTGCGCTCGGGGAAGCGGCGCTCGAAGATGTCCACCCCCGTGCCGCCCGGCATGGCGGCGGTGATGGCCACGATCTTGGGGTCGCGCTCGGCGCGCTTGACGAGCTCGGCCCCGAACACGTTTTGGTAAGAGGGCGCGTTGGGCTTGGCCTTGGCCTGCTGGCCGCTGACCACGTCGAACTTGACCACGCCGTGGTACTTGTCGGCGCTGTTCTCGGCCGGGCCGTAGCCCTTGCCTTTCTGGGTGACGACGTGGACCAGGACGGGCATGTCCTTGATCTCGCGCACCTTGCGCAGGATCGTGACCAGCGCGTCCATGTCGTGGCCGTCGATGGGGCCGACATAGTAGAAGCCCAGCTCCTCGAAGAACGTGCCGCCCGCCACCATGCCGCGGGCGTACTCCTCCGCGCGCTTGGCGGCGGTGGCGAAGGGGCGCGGCAGGTGGTCGGCGACGCCCTTCCCGACCTTGCGCAGCCATTGGTAGTTGCCGCCGGAGACGATGCCCGCCAGGTAGGCGCTCATCCCGCCCACCGGGGGGGCGATGGACATGTCGTTGTCGTTGAGAATTACGGTCAGCTGCTTGGTGGTCTCGGCGGCGTTGTTCATCGCCTCGTAGGCCATGCCCGCGCTCATGGAGCCGTCGCCGATCACCGCCACGACGCGGTTGTCCTGGCCCTGCAGGTCGCGGGCGGCGGCGAAGCCCAGGGCGGCGCTGATGGAGGTGGCGGCGTGGGCGGCCCCGAAGGGGTCGTAGGCGCTTTCGGTGCGCTTGGTGAAGCCGGACAGCCCGCCGCCCTGGCGCAGGGTGCGGATGCGGTCGCGCCGGCCGGTGAGGATCTTGTGCGGATAGGCCTGGTGGCCGACGTCCCAGATCAGGATGTCCTTGGGGGTGTCGAACACGTGGTGCAGAGCTACGGTCAGCTCAACCACCGCCAAGCCCGAACCCAGGTGTCCGCCGGTCTGGCTGACGGCGTCGATCATCTCCGCGCGGGTTTCGTCGGCCAGCTGACGCAGCTCGGGAAGCTGCAGGCTTCGCAGGTCAGCGGGCTCGTTGACCGTGTCGAGAAGGGGAGTGGGCGCCGGCATGGAGAAACTCTCGGGAGGGCCGACGCGCGAGTCGACCTCTTGTCGTTCAAGCGCGTCGGTCTAGCACGAAATCAACGCTGTCCCGGAGATAACGCGCGCGGCCCCCGAAAATGTCGAGGTGCCGCCGGCACTGCTCCGCTAGCAGCGACAGGCGTTCACGGGCCTGCGGAGCGCCCATGGAGGCGGCCAGGTCGAGCCCGGGGGAGGGGCTTCTGACCGCGCGTCCCGCACCGGCGGCGGGGCGGGGTTTTCCCAACGCCTGCAAGCCTTGCGAGAGGCGGTGGCCGAGGCTGAGGTCCGTGGCGAAGGCCATCAGCGCCGCGCGTTCGGGCCCCTCCGCGCGGGCCAGCACGAGGGGGGCCTCCACCGCGAAGGCGATCAGCGCGCCCGTCTTCATCCGTTGCATCCGTGCAACGGCTCCCGTGTCTTCCAGGGGGCCCAGGCTCTCGATCATGCGCCCGCCGGCCGCCCCGCGCGCGCCCGCCGCCACCGCGAGCTTGCGCACGAGCTCTACCCGCACGGCGGCGTCCTCGTGGGTGTCGCGGTGCGCCAGCATCTCGAAGGCGGCCGCCTTGAGCGCGTCCACCGCCAGCAGGGCGGTGGCGAGGTCGTAAGCGCGGTGCAGGGCGGGGCGGCCGTCGCGGGTGCGCGCGTCGTCCAGCGCCGGCAGGTCGTCCTGGGTCTGCGCCGCCACGTGGACGCATTCCACCGCGCAGGCGGCGCGCAGGGCGGCGCGGTCCTCCACCCCGTACATGCGCGCCGTTTCGACCACGTAGAAGGGCCGCAAGCGTCGGCCGGGGCCTAGGACCGCGTAGCGCATGGCCTCCGTCAACCGGGCCTCCGGGCCGTCCGTCCGGGGCAGCAGCGCGTCCACCGCCACCGTGACGAGGTCCGCCGTCTCGGCGAGGCGGCGGTCGAGCTCCGGTTCGGCGTCGTCGGGCGCCACTTCAGTCGATCCCCGCGCTCCGGGCGGGGCTCACCCGAACTCCGCCGGCTCCGTGCGGACCGACTCGCCGGCCGCGCCCACCACGATCTTCTCCACGCGAAGCTGGGCGGCGCGCAACCGCGCCTCGCAGTGCGCCTTGAGCTTGGCCCCGCGCTCGTAGAGGTCGATGGAGCGCTCCAGCTCCGCTTGGCCCGACTCCAAGTCGGCCACGATGCGCTCGAGCTGGGCCAGCGCCTGCTCGAAGCTGAGCCCGGACACGTCGTCCGGGGCGGCGGAGGTCGCGGCGGGGTCGGCCATGGCGCGATCCTTAACGGGGGCGTCCGACCGGGGCAATGCGCGTCAACCTGCGGTGTAGCGGCGCGCCGACCAGTAGCCGAAACCGCCGTTGGACGAGAGCCGCCAACCGCGGCGCTTCAGTTCGCGCCCGACCATGGCGTTGAAGAAACCGTGGGCGAACACCATGACGTCGCCTCCCGCCCCGGCGCGGGCGATCAGGTCGTCGGCCACCGCCCGGGCGCGCGCCGTAGCCTGACGCTGGCTCTCTTCGCCGGCGTGGTGGTCGAACCACCACCAGCAGAAGCGCGAAACGAACCCCCAGGTGCGCGGTTTCAGGCGCAGGAAGGCGGGAAACGGCGGCGGCGGCAGGGGCGCCTCGATCAGCACGGGGTCAAGCGAGAAGTCGCGCCCGCAGAGCACCGCGCGGGCGGTCTCGATTGCGCGGCGACGAGTGGACACCCGGACGACGTGCGCCCCGGCCGCGGCCTCCACCAGGGCGGGCGGCGGCGTCTGGCCGGGCAGGATGCCGCCCTCCTCGTAGGCGGCCCACCAGCGGCGGTAGCCGTCCGCGTTGAGCCGCACCCGGCGCGACAGGGCGGGTTCGCCGTGCCGGGCGAGTATGACGGCGCCCGGCCGACGCGGGCCGGTTGTCGCGCTCTCCGGGTGAGCCGACCGTGCGGGAGTCGCACCCGAAACGGCCGTGTCCGACCCGGAGGGACTCGGCGACGCGTCGATCGGTGTGTCCGGCTCGAACGCCATCGTCGTCGGGCGGCCGGTCCGCGGCGGACGGCGCCGTGCGCCCGTTCCGCTCGACCGTCCGGCCCTACTCCCCCTGCAAGGCCTGAACGTGGGCGACGGTCGACTCCGCCAGCCCCCGCAGGTCGTAGCCGCCCTCGAGCGTGGAGACAACCCGCCCGCCCGCGTGCGCCCGGGCCACCTCCAGCACCGCGCGGGTGGCCCAGGCGAAGTCCTCCGCCTCCAGCCGTTGATGCGCCAGCGGGTCGCGGGCGTGGGCGTCGAAACCGGCGGAGACGATCACGAGGTCGGGGGAGAAAGCGTCCAGCGCGGGCATCAGCCGGTCGGCGAAGCGCGCGCGCCAGGCGGCGGCGGCGGCCCCGGGCTCCACCGTCGCGTTGACGATGTTGCCCACCCCCGTCTCGTCCTCGCGGCCGGTGCCGGGGTAGAGCGGCCACTGGTGGATGGAGGCCAGGAACAGGCTCGGGTCCGCCTCGAAGGCGGCCTGGGTGCCGTTGCCGTGGTGCACGTCGAAGTCGACCACCGCCACCCGCGCGAAGCCCTCCGCCCGCGCCGCCCGCGCGGCCACCGCCGCGGTGGAGAACAGGCAGAAACCCATGGCGCGGGCCGGCTCGGCGTGGTGGCCGGGCGGCCGCACGGCGCAGAAGGCCCGCGTCGCCTCGCCCCGGGCCACGGCGCGCACCGCGGCCGTCGCCGCCCCCGCCGCGCGCAGGCCCGCCGCACCGCTGCCGGGCGTCAGGTGGGTGTCGGGGTCGAGCTCCACCCGCCGCGCGGGCGACCCGTCCGGGGAGGGGGCGGGCTCGGACCCGAGCACCCGGTCGACGTAGGCGGCCGGGTGGACGCGCAGCAGGTCTTCGCGCCCGGCGGGGGGCGCTTCACGCAGGTCGCCGTCCAGCCCGGCGTCGGCCAGGGCCTGCATGACCGCGACCAGCCGCTCGGGCCGCTCGGGGTGGCGCGCGTGCTCTGGATGGTCGGGGCCCGGCCGGTGCAGCAGCATGTCGGGGTGGGTGTAGACGGGCAGGGGCATGGCGACGGTCGCGGGGGCGGGAGGAACGCCACGCTAGCACGCGCCTCGCGCGCCGGGTTACAGCGCGCGTTGATGGCCCACCCCCTGCTGCGCCCCGCCCGCCCCGAAGACCTGCCCGCCCTGTCGCGCTTCGCTCGGGAGAGCTTTCAGGAGACCTTCGTGGACGGGTTCGCCATCGCATACCCGCGGGATGACCTCGCGGCCTATCTCGACCTGTCCTGCTCGGTCGACGCCTTCGCCCGTCGCATGGCGGAGCCGGGCGCGCGGGTGTGGGTCGCCACGGACGCGGACGGCGGCGTGGACGCCTACGCCGTGGCCGGCCCCGCCGAGATCGGTCACGCCGACGCCCGCGCGCAGGACGGGGAGATCCACCGCTTCTACGTCCACCCCGGCCTGCAGGGGACGGGCTTCGCCGGTCGCGCCCTCGACGAGGTGCTGGACGCGCTCGATCCCCGGGGCGATCGCCGGCTGTGGCTCAGCGTGTGGAGCGGCAACCTGCGCGCCCAGCGCTTCTACCTGCGGCGCGGCTTCGTGCACGCGGGCGAGCACGACTATCGGGTCGGCCGCCACGTCGACCTCGATTTCATCTACCGCCGCGACCCGGACGTGGCCGGCGGGCGGCTTGAGCGGGGGGGCGCCTGCGCGTAGGACTGCCCGCCCATGGACCCGCCCCGCGCCCCCGCCGCCTCGGACGCACCTGGAGCGGGGGACGTCGAGGCGTTGATCGCAGCGCGCAGCTTCGCTTTCCCGCGCCCGCACCTGCTCGGGATCGAGGGGCTGAACCGGCCGGACGCCGAGCGCCTGCTCGACCTGGCCGACGCCTACGTCGCCCTGAACCGCCGGCCGCAGAAGAAGCTCGCCACCCTGCGCGGCCGCACGTTGGTGAACCTGTTCTTCGAGAACTCCACCCGCACCCAGGCGAGCTTCGAGCTCGCGGCCAAGCGGCTGGGGGCGGACACGGTGAACATGAGCCCGCGCACCTCGTCGGTGGCCAAGGGCGAGACGCTGATCGACACGGCCGTGACGCTCAACGCCATGCGGCCGGACCTGCTGGTCGTGCGCCACGGCGCGTCGGGGGCGGCCGCGCTCCTGTCTCAGAAGGTGGGTTGCAGCGTGGTCAACGCCGGTGACGGCCGCCACGAGCACCCGACGCAGGCGCTGCTGGACGCGCTGACCCTGCGCCGCGCCTTCGGGGACGTGGAGGGGCTGGAGGTGGCCATCTGCGGCGACGTGGCCCACAGCCGGGTGGCGCGCTCCAACGTGGTGCTGCTCCAACTCCTGGGGGCGCGGGTGCGGCTGGTGGGTCCGCCCACGCTGCTGCCCGCCGCCGCCGACCGCTGGGGCTGCGAGCTCCACACCGACATGCGCCGCGGGATCGCCGGCGCCGACGTGGTGATGATGCTGCGTCTCCAGCTCGAACGGATGGACGGGGCCTTCGTACCCTCCACCCGCGAGTACTTCCGCCACTACGGCCTGGACGAGGAGAAGCTCAGCCTCGCCGCGCCGGGCGTGCGCGTCATGCATCCCGGCCCCATGAACCGCGGCGTGGAGATCGCCTCCACCGTCGCGGACGACCCGGCCGTGAGCCTGATCCAGGACCAGGTGGAGATGGGCGTGGTGGTGCGCATGGCCGTGCTCGCCAGCCTCGCCGCCCGGTTGGAGGCCGCCGCGTGAGCCCGCGCCCCATGCTGTTCCAGAACGTGCGCCTGCTCGACCCGGACACCGGCCGCGACGGCCCGGGCGCGCTCCTCGTGCGCGACGGCCTGATCGCCGAGGCGCGCTGGGGCGAGGGCGCCCTCGACGCGCCGGAGGGCGCCGAGGTGGTGGACGGCCGCGGCGCGCTGCTCATGCCGGGCCTGGTCGACATCCGGGTGAAGACCGGCGAGCCCGGGGCCGAGCCCAAGGAGACGCTGAAATCCGCCGCGCGCGCCGCCGCCGCCGGGGGCGTCACCACCATCGTCGTCCAGCCCGACACCGAGCCGGCCATCGACGACCCCGCCGCCATCGACTTCGTGCGCCGTCGCGCGCGGGACATCGGCCTCGTCCACGTCCACGTCGCGGGGGCGGCGACGCGCGGCTGCGCGGGCTCCGCCCTGGCCGAGATCGGGCTGATGCGGGAGGCGGGCGCCGCCTACGTCACCGACGCGGACCACCTCGTCACCGACTCCAAGGTGATGCGCCGCGTGCTGAGCTACGCCGGCGGGTTCGACATGCTCGTCGCCCACCGGCCGGCCGACGCCTTCCTTTCGGCCGGGGCCTGCGCCAACGAGGGCGAGTTCGCCTCGCGCCTGGGCCTGCCCGCCGTTCCGGCCGCCGCCGAACGCATCGGGCTGGAGCGCGACCTGGCCCTGGCCGAGCTCACCGGCGCGCGCCTGTTGGTCGACCAGGTGACCACCGCCGACTCGGTGGCGCGCGTGGCCGCCGCCCGCGCCCGCGGCGTGCGCGTGACCGCCAGCGCCTCGGTCAACCACCTGTGCTTCAACGAGCTGGACATAGGCGACTACCGCACCTTCTACCGCCTGGACCCGCCGCTGCGCCCGGAGGAGGACCGCCGCGCCCTGCTGCAGGCGGTGATCGACGGGACGGTGGAGGTCGTCACCTCCGCCCACGCCCCCGCTCCCGCCGAGAACAAGCGCCTGCCCTTCGAAGAGGCCGCTCCCGGCGCGGTCGGGCTGGAGACGCTGTTGTCGGCGCTGCTGGCGCTGCACGCGGACATAGACGCGCCCCTGGCCGCCCTGCTGCGCGCCGTCACCTGCGCCCCCGCCCGCCTCCTGGGCCTGCCGTGCGGGCGGCTGGCTGCGGGCGCCCCCGCCGACCTCGTGCTGGTGGACGCGGACGCGCCGCGGGTGGTGGACGCCGACCGCCTGCTCTCCAAATCCAAGAACTCCCCCTTCGACGGGCGCCGCTTGCAAGGGGAGGTGCGCCTGACGATGGTCGAGGGCCGCGTCGCGCACCGGGCGGAGGCGGGCTGAGCCGCATTCGACGGCTCCCGACCCGCCGCCTTAGAACTTGGCGACCAAAGCTATCCCGGCGATCATCAGCATCGCGCCCGCGATGCGGGCCAGCCCCGCCGGATGACGAGCGACACCCAGCCAACCATAGTTGTCGATCAGGATCGTGACGACGAGAGCGGCCGTGATCGTCAGCCCTGTGAAGGCGCCCGTGCCAAGCTTGGGCGCCGCCACGAGCATGGAGACGATGAACAGGGCGCCGCCGACGCCTCCGATCATGGCCCACCAAGGCGTTTGCCTCAGCTTGCCCAGGCTGGAGAACTGGAAACCGAAGAATGGAGCCAGGACGGCGAAGGTGATCAGGCCCGCCGAGTACACCACCAGCGCGCTGGCGATCGGGTTTCCGAGCGATTTGGAGAGGGTCGAATTGGCTCCCGCCTGAGCGCCGTTCAGGGCGCCGGCGATGATGACGAGGGGGATCATGAGCCATTGCATGGCGTGCGTCTCCTGAGCCGCTTCCCGAGAGTGAGTTGGCGCAGGCGGGGTTCCCGCAGGCGTCAGGACTGATGGCCAGCCGTCCGCCGACCAATCAAAGCGGCGCCAAGGTTCAGCATGAGATGATCGCGTCTGCTCAGGCGGGTCGCCGTGGTGACGAGGTGGCGCCGTCCGCCCGCCGCCTCGCGCACCACCTCCACCCCGCCGAAGCGCACACGTCGCGCGCGCGGTCGTCGCGGTCGTCGTGGTGACGCCGCCGTGAAACGGCGCGCCCCGCCCGGCGTCAGCGCTTCTTGCCGAGCTCGACGGCGATGTCCTTGACCATCTTGCCGACCTTGCGATGGGCGGCGGTGAGCTGGTCGCGCGTCACGCCCCAGCGCTTCATCCAGTATTCGACCGCTTGGCGCTCGGAGAGGTCGAGCCGGTCGCGGTCGACGAAGCCGCGCTTGTCCTTCAGCCCCGCCATGACGCCTCCCGCCTCACGCCGCCACCTTGGCGCGCTTCTGCTTCTTGGCCGACCCGCCGAGCTGGGTGGGCCGGGCGCCGCCCTTGCTGCGGTCCAGCACCAGGCGGGCGTAGTCGTCCATGTCGCCGTCGAAGGGGCGCACGCCGCCGTCGGCCGCCAGCCATAGCCGGTCGGCCACCAGCTCCATCAGCGAGCGGTCGTGGGTGATGAGGATGACCGCACCCTCGTAGTCGTTCAGCGCGTCGAGCAGGGCGCGGCGGCTGTCTATGTCCAGGTGATTGGTCGGCTCGTCGAGGATCAACAGGTGCGGGGCATCCAGCGCCACGAGGTTGAGCAGGAGCCGCGCGCGCTCGCCCCCGGAGAGGTCGGCGACGGTGGTCTCCTGCTTGTCGAAGCCGATGCCCCACTGGGCCAGGCGCGAGCGGCGGGAGTTCTCGGACCCCTCCTTGAGCGCGCGGCGGATGATGTCCAGCGGCGTGTCGGCGCCGTCCATGGCCTCGATCTGGTGCTGGTGGAACCAGCCGACCTTGATGCGCCCCTCGCGGTGCATGTGGCCCGACGCGATGGGCAGGGCGCCCGCCGCCATCTTGGCGAAGGTCGACTTGCCCGCGCCGTTGACGCCGAGCAGGCCGATGCGGTCGTCCACGTCGAGGCGCAGGTTCAGGTTGGAGAGCACCGGCTCGCCGCCGTAGCCCACCGCCGCGTGCTCAAGGCTCATCAGCGGCGGGGCGAGCGGGCGCGCGGGGGAGGGGAGCAGGAAGGGAGCCACGCGCTCGGAGGCGACCTCGGCTATGGGCGCGAGCTTGGCCAGGCGCTTGACCCGGCTCTGGGCCTGGGCCGCCTTGGAGGCCTTGGCCTTGAAGCGGTCGATGAAGCTCTGCAGGTGCTCGCGCTCGGCTTCCTGCTTGACGCGGGTGGCGGCCTGCAAGCGGTTCTTCTCCGCCAGCCGCCGTTCGAAGTCGTCGTACCCGCCGGTGTAGAGCTCCAGCTTGCCGTTCGCCACGTGCAGGATGAAGTCGACCGAGTTGTTGAGCAGCTCCCGGTCGTGGCTGATGATCAGCGCCGAGTGCGGGTACTTCTTCAGCCGCGCCTCCAGCCAGAGGGCGCCCTCCAGGTCGAGGTAGTTGGTCGGCTCGTCCAGGAGCAACAGGTCGGGCTCGGCGAACAGGGCGGCGGCCAGCGCCACGCGCATGCGCCAGCCGCCGGAGAACTCGGCCATGGCGCGGTCGAGGTCGGCGGTGGAGAAGCCCAGGCCGTTCAGGATCTCCGCGGCGCGGGCGGGCGCGCGCTCGGCGTCCGTCTCGATCAGCCGCTCCCAGATTTCGCCCATGCGCTCGGGCTCGGCGGTCTCGAGTTCCGCGTAGAGGGCGGCGCGCTCGACGTCGGCGGCGAGAATGGTCTCGATCAGCGTCTCGGGCGTGGCCGGGTGCTCCTGGGCGACGGCGGCGATGCGCGCCGCGCGCGGGATCTCGACGGAGCCGCCGTCGAGCTGCAGTTCGCCCAGGATCAGCTTGAACAGGGTCGACTTGCCCACGCCGTTGCGGCCGGCGAGGCCCACCTTGGCGTTCGCGGGCAGGTTGACGCTGGCGCGGTCGAAGAAGCGCCGGCCCCAGGCGTTGAAGACGAGGTCCTCGATCTGCAGCATGGTGAGGGGTCCTCCGGCCCGGAGGCGCGCGCAAGCCTTGAGCCCGCCGGCCCGGCGCGCGGCATGTACGTGGAGGAGCCGCGGCCTACAAGGCGGCGGACGGCCGCGTCACGACTTCAGCGCGCGGGCCAGCTCGTCCTTGCTCATCTTGGAGCGGCCGGGCACGTCGCGGCGCTTGGCCTCCGCGTAGAGGTCGGCCTTGGTGCGCTCGCCGGCCGCGCCGTCGTGGTGGCGGTCGGCGGCGGTCTTCTTCGCCACGTCCTCGGGCTGGGCGGAGAACTGCTTGCCCTTCTTCGTGTCGTCGCGCTTCTTGGCGGTGGAGCGGTCGTACTCCTCCTTGGAAAGGTGCTCGCGGGCGGCCTTGGGCAGGTAGCGCTCGTGGGTTTCGCCCGAGGGCTTGCCGGACTTGGTGCCCCAGTCCTCGTCCGCCCACTCCTTGAGGTGGTTGTGCGGATCGCGCTCGCCGACGTAGCCGCCGCCCTCGTGCTTGTACTCGTTCACCGCGAGCTGGGCTTTGCGCGCCGACCATTGGCCGGGCTCGCCGCCCTTGTCGCCCTCCGTGACCTCCTCCTTGACCTTCTCCCAGAGCTTGGGGTCGGTGCGTTCGGTCTCGTGCGCCATGGTGGGAACTCCTCACGGCGGACGAACCGGCGGGGCGGGGCGCGGTTCCGCGGCGCCGGCGCGACCCGGGCCGGAACGGGCGGGGCGGTCGCGGCTTTTCCTCCGGGCTTACGGGCGGGCTCATGCGCGGTGCGCGCGGCGAGGCCTCGTGTGTGGCGCGAAGGGGACTGCGGGATGGAATTGGTGATCGGCGACAAGCTCTGGTCGAGCTGGTCGCTCCGCCCGTGGCTGGTGCTCAAGCGCGCGGGGCTGCCCTTCACCGAGACGCTGGTGCGCCTGCGCCGGCTCGAAACGCCCGCCGCCATCGCCGCGGCGGGCGCGCCGGCCGGCCGCGTGCCCGTGCTCAAGACCGACGACGGCCTGGTGGTCTGGGACTCGCTGGCCATCGCCGAGTACGTCGCCGACATCAAGCCCGAGGCTCACCTGTGGCCGGTGGACCCGGCCGCGCGGGCGCTGGCGCGGTGCGCCGCCGCCGAGATGCACGCGGGCTTCCCCTCCATCCGCGGCGAGCTGTCCATGGACCTGGAGCTGAACGAACGGCGCGACGTCACCGAGCCCACCCGCGCCGAACTGCGCCGGATGGTCGAGTTGTGGAGCGGGCTGCGCGGACGCTTCGCCGACGCCGGCCCCTACCTGTGCGGGACCTGGTCGATCGCGGACGCCTTCTTCACGCCGGTGGCCACGCGCCTGCGCTCCTACGGCGTGCGGCCGAGCGACTATGGCGACACGGGCGCGGCGGGCGAATACGCCGCCACCCTGCTGGCCGAGCCCGACTTCCTCGAATGGGAGCGCGCCGCCCTGGCCGAGCGCTGAGGCGCGCCGCTCCCGGGCGTGCGGGTCACATCAGCCCGCGCGCCTTGAGGCTCTCCACCCCGTCGCGCCCCACGATCAGGTGGTCGTGGACCGACAGGCCCAGCGCCCCCGCGACCTTCACCACCTCCCGCGTCATGTCGATGTCTGCGCCCGACGGCGTGGGATCGCCGCTCGGGTGATTGTGCACGAGGATCACCGCGCTGGCCGCCAGCTCCAGCGCCCGGCGCGCCACCTCGCGCGGGTAGACGGGGGCGTGGTCCACCGTGCCGCGGTTCATCACCTCGTCGGCGATGAGCTGGTTCTTCTTGTCGAGGAACAACACCCGGAACTGCTCGCGCGTCTCGTGCTGCAGCGCGGCGCGCACGTAGGCCAACAGCGCGCTCCAGGAGGAGATCACCGGGCGCTTGGCGACCTTGCCGTGGGCGAGGCGCAGGGCGAACGCGCCCACGAGCTTGAGGTCGGTCGCCGCCGCCGCGCCCACCCCCTCCACCCGCACGAGCTCGCGCTCGGGCGCGGCCAGCACGCCCTCCAGGTTGCCGAAGCGCGCCAAGAGCGCCTTGGCGAGGGGCTTCACGTCGCCGCGCGGCAGGGTGCGGAACAGGTAGAGCTCGAGGAGTTCGTAGTCCGGCAGCGCCTCCAGCCCGCCTTGCGCGGCGCGGGCGCGCAGCCGGTCGCGGTGGCCGAGGTGGTGCGGCGGGGCCGCTTCGCGCACTCCCCCGGTCGCCTCGTCCATGCCCGCCTCGTACGCCGACTCTTACGGGCGCAGCATCACCCGGCGACGGGCGGCTTGAACAGGCCCCCCGGCGAGAGGGTGAAAACCTCGCACCCGTCCTGCGTCACGCCCACCGAGTGCTCGCACTGGGCGGAGAGCGACTTGTCGCGCGTCACCGCCGTCCAACCGTCCGCCAGCACCTTGGTGCCCGACTTGCCCAGGTTCACCATGGGCTCGACGGTGAAGAACATGCCGGCGGCCAGCACCTCGCCCGTGCCCGGCCGGCCGTAGTGCAGCACGTTGGGCGAGTCGTGGAACACGCGGCCCAGGCCGTGGCCGCAGAACTCGCGCACCACGCTCATGCGGTTGGCCTCCACGTGTTGCTGGATGGCGTGGCCGACATCGCCCAGGCGCGCGCCCGGGCGGACCGCGGCCAGCCCGCGCTCCAGCGCCTCGTAGGTGACGTCGATCAGCTTGCCGGCGCGGGGCGCGACCTGGCCCACCGCGAACATGCGGCTGGTGTCCCCGTGCCAGCCGTCCAGCACCACCGTGTGGTCGATGTTGGCCACGTCCCCTTCGCGCAGGGTGCGCGCGCCGGGGATGCCGTGGCAGACCACATGGTTCACCGAGATGCAGGTGGTTTTCATGTAACCGCGGTAGCCCAGGCACGCGGGCAGGCCGCCGTGGTCCAGCGTATACTCGCGGATCAGCCGGTCGAGCTCCTCGGTGGACGCGCCCGGGACGACGTGCGGCGTGACCATGTCCAGGCACTCGGCCACGAGCCGTCCGGCGCGGCGCATGCCCTCGAAGTCTTCCGGCCCGTGCAGCTTGATGCGGCCGGTGCGGACGGGGGTGTCGGCGAGGTCGGAGACGGCCACCTGGGTCATGCGGGTTCCTGAAGTTCGTTGAGGCCGTCCGACCAGGGCAGGGCCCGCGCGAGCCGCACGCCGGAAGCGTCGACCTCGCAATCGTAACATAGGGCCTCCACGCCCGCGCGGCGAGCGCGCCCGAGCGCCGTGGCGAAGGCCGGGTCCAGGTCGGCGGCCAAGCCGAAGCGGTCGCAATCCGCGCGCCCCACCACGAACAGCACGACCGCGCGCTCGCCCGCCGCGCGGCGCGTGCAAAGCTCGCCCACGTGGCGCGTCGCGCGAACGGAGGTGCAGTCCGGCCACTCGGCCAGCCCCGCCTCGCGCGAGAGCGTGACGCCCTTGACCTCCACCCAGCAGGGCGGCCGGTCCGGGTGCTCCAGCAGGAAGTCGACGCGGCTGGCCTCGCCGTAGCGCACCTCCGGGCGGATGCGGGCGTAGCCGGCGAGTTCGGGGATCGCGCCCGCGGCCAGAGCCTCGGCGACCAAGCGGTTGGGAAGCTGGGTGTTGACGATCACGGGCGCGCCGCCGTCCGCCTCCACCAGTTCCAGCGTCCAGGGCAGCTTGCGGGTCGGGGCGGACGAGCGGGAGAGCCAGGCGATGCGGCCCGCTTCGTTCAGCCCCAGCATGGCGCCGGGGGTGGGCACGTGGACGGTGGTCTCGGCCGTCTCCCCGTCGAACACCACCTCCGCCAGGAAGCGCTTGTAGCGGCGCACGAGGCGGGCGCGGCGGAGCGGTTGCGGGAAGCGCATGATCGCGCCTACTCACAGCATCGCCGCGCGGGAGGGAAGCCGTTCATGTCCGACACGCCCGAGGCGGCGGCCGTCCGCCCCGTCACCGCCGCCGTGCTGGTGATCGGCGACGAGATCCTCTCCGGCCGCACCCAGGACACCAACACGCGCGACATCGCCCGCGCGCTGGGGGCCCGCGGCGTCGACCTCGCCGAGGCGCGCACCGTGCCGGACGTGCACGAGGAGATCGTGGCGGCGCTGGACGCCCTGCGCGCGCGCTACGACTACGTGGTGACCACCGGCGGCATCGGCCCCACCCACGACGACATCACGGCGGACGCGGTGGCCGCCGCCTTCGGCGTGCCGCTCGTTGAAGACGCGGAGGTGGTCGCCGACATGGCCGCGCGCCTGGGCGAGCCGCCCAACGCCGCGCGCCGCCGCATGGCGCGCATCCCCCAGGGCGGCTCCAAGGTGCGCAACCCCGTCAGCGGGCCGCCCGGCTTCCAGATCGGCAACGTGTTCGTGCTGGCGGGGGTGCCCTCCATCATGCGCGGCATGCTGGAGGACGTGGGGCCGCGCCTGCGCGGCGGCGCGGTGGTGGTGTCGCGCACCCTGCGCGTGGTCGGCACGGGGGAGGGGGTGCTGGCCGCGCCGCTGGAGGGGGTGGCCAAGGCGCACCCGAGCCTGAGCCTGGGCTCCTATCCGTTCCAGGTGGAGGGCGGCGGTTACGGCGCCAACCTCGTGGTGCGCGGGCGCGATCCGGACGAGGTGGAGCGGGCGCTGGGCGAGGTCGAGGCCGCCCTGCTCGCCGCCGGAGTCCGTGAGGCGGAGCGGGTGGACGCATGAGCGCCGCCGCCGCCGCTTGGTGGGTGCTGACGGACGCGCGCGTCTTCGGCCCCTTTCCCGCCGAGCGCCTGCCCACCTTCGTGCGCGAGGGGCGGCTCACCGCCTCCACGCCCGTGGCGCGCGCCGCGACCGGGCCGTTCGCGCCCGCGGGCGAGGACGACGCGCTGTCCGCCCTGTTCCGCCCCGCGCCGGCTCCAGAGCCGGCTCCCGCGCCGACGCCGGCCCCGGCCCCGCCCGTGCTGCAGGCCCCGCCGCAGCGCTCCCGCGCGGCCTTCCAGCCTCCCGGGGTGGCTGAGCTCGCGCCGGCCGCGCCGGCCGCGCGGTCGAGCCCCGTGCGCGCGACGCCCCCGGGCGCGCCCCGGCCTGCGGCGCCGCACCCGCCGGCTGCGCCGAACCCCGCCCCGGCGCCCCGTCCCGCCCCGGTCGCCGCCCGCCCGGCGCCCAGGCCCGTCCGGGTGGGCGTGCGGGCGCTCTTGGCCGTGGCGGCGGTCGAGCCGGCTCGCGAGGGCGCCCTCGAGCAGGCGCTGGCCGCCTGGGGTCCGGCGGTGCGCGCCGCCGCCGGGGTGTGGCTGGTGCGCGCCGACAGCGACGCGGCCGCCGTGCGCAACGGCGTGTCCCACGCCCTGCGCGGGCCGGAAGCGCTGCTGGTGGTGGAGGCCTCGCCCCACCACGCGGCGTGGTTCAACCTGGACGGCGAAGCGGACCTGGCGTTGCGGCGCCTCTGGACCGCCGCGCCCGGCTGAGCCTCACGCCACCGGCGCGAGTTCGCGGGCGTAGCGCCTCCAGTTCTCGACGTAGCGGTGCGCCCCCGCGCGCAGCCCCGCGATCGCAGGTTCGTCCAGGGTGCGGACCACCTTGCCGGGCGAGCCCGTCACCAGTGACCCGTCCGGGATCTCGCGCCCCTCGGGAATCAGCGCCTTGGCCCCGATCAGGCAGCCGCGCCCGATCCGCGCGCCGTTGAGCACCACCGCGCCGATGCCGATCAGGGAGCCGTCGCCCACCGTGCAGCCGTGCAGCATGGCTTGGTGGCCGACGGTCACGTCGCGCCCCAGCACCAGCGGCGAGCCCATGTCCGTGTGCAGCACCGCGCCGTCCTGCACGTTGGAGCCCTCGCCCACCACGATCGGCTCGTTGTCGCCGCGCAGCACCGCGCCCCACCAGACGCTGGCGTCCGCGTGCAGCACCACCCGGCCCACCAGCACGGCGGTCGGGGCCACCCAGCATCGGCCGGCGGGCGGCAGCTCGGGGGCGTGGCGGCCCAGGGCGTAGAGGGCGGCGGTCGGGGAGGGGGTCATGTGCGGCTCCTGCGGCGACGGCGGGGCTTCACCGCTTCTAAACCCCGCTAGACTGCAATGGATCGTGCGATTCGGTCCGGGCGACCCGCCCCGCCGACGCGCGACGTGGACGCGGAGCACGCCCGGGTGAAGCCGGACTCGCACAGCCCGCCCTCGCCGCCGCCCGGTCCGCCGGGCGGCCTTCCGCAGGCGTCCCTCCGCATCGTCCACCGTTCGAGCGCGCTCCCCGCCCGGGGCGCGCTTTTTTCTTGTCCCCCACTCCCTGGCCCTTCCCGGAGGTTCCCATGACCAAGCGTGCGCTGAAGCGGATGGTGCGCGAAGGTGAGTTGGACGTGGCCGAGTTCGACGACGCGAAGATCCGGCGGCTGCCCGTCGAGCGCGGCTGGTCGCCGGTGGGCGGCCGGGCCGGGCCCGCGGGTCCGGGCGCCGTGGCCGAGCCCGGGCGCGAGCAGGGCTACCTCAAGACGATCAAGGCCAAGTCGCCCACCCAGCAGCGATTGATGGACGAGGTGGACGTGCGCAGCCTCGTGCTGGCGCTCGGCCCCGCCGGCACCGGCAAGACCTATCTCGCCATCGCCAAGGCGGTGGAGGCGCTGGAGGCCGGGCGCGTCGGCCGCATCGTGCTGAGCCGCCCCGCGGTGGACGCGGGCGAGACGCTGGGCTTCCTGCCCGGCGCCGTGGAGGACAAGCTCGCCCCCTACCTGCGTCCCCTCTACGACGCGTTGAGCGACCGGCTGTCCATGAAGCGGGTGCGCGCTCTGATGGCCGAGGGGCAGATCGAGATCGCCCCCGTGGGCTTCATGCGCGGCCGCACGCTCAACAACGCCTTCGTGGTGATCGACGAGGCGCAGAACTGCACCTACGGCCAGCTCAAGATGCTGCTGACCCGGCTGGGCTGGAACTCGACCATGGTGGTCACCGGCGACCCCAACCAGTCGGACCTCTTGCCCGGCGTGTCGGGGCTGGCGGACGTGGCCGACCGGCTGGAGGCCCTGCCGCACGTGGGCGTGGTGCGCCTGGCCGACCCGGACATCGTGCGCCACCCGCTGGTGGCCGACATGCTGGGCGTGCTCTGAGGCGGGCGGGCCGCGCCGCCGTCAGAGCGGCGGCGCGGCCTGCATCGTCGGGCCGAACACGCGGCCGAAAGCGGTGCGCAGCGCCGCGTCCGCCTCGTCCAGGGTGGCGGGGCGGCCGAGATCGACGAGGCTGGTCACGCCGTGGTCGCGGATGCCGCACGGCACGATGCCGGCGAAGTGGTCGAGATCCGGCTCCACGTTCAGGCTGACGCCGTGGAAGCTCACCCACCTGCGCACCTTCACGCCGATGGCGGCGATCTTGTCCTCGCGGGTGGGCAGGCCCGGCGAGCGGCGCTCGACCCACACGCCCACGCGCCCCGGCCGCAGCTCCCCCGTCACGTTGAACTCGGCCAGCGCTTCGATCACCCACGCCTCCAGCGCCCGGACGAAGGCGTGCACGTCGCGCCGGCGCGCGCGCAGATCCAGCATGACGTAGGCCACCCGCTGGCCGGGCCCGTGATAGGTGTGCTGGCCCCCCCGCCCGGTGGCGAACACCGGCCGGCCGCCCGCGTCCAAGAGGTCGTGCGCCTTGGCCGACACTCCCGCGGTGTAGAGCGGCGGATGCTCCAGCAGCCAGACGAGCTCGCCCGCCGAGCCCTCGGCGATGGCGGCCGCGTGCGCCTCCATGGCCGCCGCGGCCTCCGGATAGCCGACGCGCCCGGTGGAGACCGCCCAGCCTGCGGGCGCCTCGTCGTCGCGGAAGAAGGCGGCCGGATGCGGATCGCTTAACGCGCGGGCAAGCATGACCCGCCCAATGTGGCCGTCGCCGAGGCGCGCGCAAGCGTCGGGCGGGGGAGCAGGCGCCAGCGTGGGTCAGGTCGCGGCCGTCCAGGTGGAGATTTCGGTGGTGCTCGGGCGCTCGCAGCTGCCCATGCAGCAGCTCCTGCGCATGGGCCGCGGCGCGGTGATCCCGCTGGACGCCCGGGAGAACGAGGAGGTGTGGATCCTCGCCAACAACCACCCGATCGCCCGGGGCGAGATCCAGATCAACGACGACAAGATCGCCATCACCGTCACGGGCCCGGCGAACGTGTACGACTTCATGGCGGGCGGAACGGTCTGACCGCCGAGCGTCAAGGCCCTTCCAAAGCGCGACGGCGTTTGCTACCCACCGCGCCTCCGGGTACGGGCGGTCGTGGCGGAATTGGTAGACGCGCAGCGTTGAGGTCGCTGTGGGGCGACCCGTGGAAGTTCGAGTCTTCTCGACCGCACCATCCGGAGACGTGAAGGCTCGCCGCGAGGCGGGCCTTTTGCGCATCTAGGACGCGCCCCGGATCGGCCCCGATCTTGCGGAAGGCGGACGCGACGTCTCCGAAGCGTCCCGGTCCGGTCATCATGCAACTCCACCCGCGCGTCACCCGCTCCACCCTCGACCTCGTGGCGACCTTCGAAGGCTTGCGCCGCCGCGCCGCGCGGTTGGACGACGGGTCCTGGACGGTGGGGCACGGCCATGTGCGCACCGCGCGCGAAGGCGTGGAGGTTTCGCCGCAGGACGCCCGGGCGCTCCTGGCCTGGGATCTGTCGCGCACGGCCGAACTGCTGGACCAGGTCGTGTCCGTCCCCCTGGACGCCCACCAGTTCGACGCCCTCGTCTCCCTCGCCTTCAACCTGGGCGAGAAGACCTTCCGCGGGTCGCAGGTGCTGGCCCTGCTGAACGAGGGCCTGCCCCTGCAGGCGGCGGCGGCCTTCGAGCCCTGGCGGCGCGCCGACCTGGAGGGTCGAAACCTCGTGGTCGACACCCTGGTGCGGCGGCGGGCGGCGGAGAAGGCGCTGTTTCTCACGCCGGTGGAGGGCTTCGCGGCGGCGCCCACCCCCGTGCTGCGCCCTCGCGCCGACGGCGCCCTCGCGCTTTCCGCCGACCGGCCGGCCGCCGTCGAGCCCGCCGTGGAGGTGGCCGCGCCGCTGGAGGGCGACGACGCCCGGGCGCGTCTGGTGGAGGCGCCGCCGCGTTCGGCCAGTTCCGCGGTGGTGGACGCGCTGGCCGAGCGACTTGACCGTCTGGTGCCGGACGCGGAGCCGCCGCCCGTGCAGGCCGCCCCGCCCGCGCCCGCCGCCCCACCCGCCGTCGCCGCGCCGTCGGACCCGGTGGAGGTGGAGGCGCCGCCCGTTCCGCCCCCTCGTCCGCAGCCCGCGGCCTCCGGTCTTGCGTCCGGGCCGGCCCCGCCGCCGGGCGAGGGCCGGGCGCCCTTTCCGGGAACGCGGCCGCAGCCGCACCCGGCCATGCCGGACACGGCCGCGCCCGGCGGGACGCGCTCGCCCTGGATCGCCCGGGGCGCCGTCTACGCCGGAATCGCGCTGATCGGCCTGGTGCTGTTCGTCGCGGCGGTGGTGTGCATCCTCGACCGGGCGACCTTCGGCTTCCTGCTGGTGGGCGTGCTGGGCGTGGTGTTCATGATCCCCTACCTCCTGCGCCTGCTCGGCCGCCCCAAGCCGCGGCGCTGACGTCCGCCTCCCCCGCGACCGCCCGGCGTGCTAAGGAAGGGCATGCTGTCCAACACCGCCGCCGCCCTCGACTTCGGCCTGGGCGAGACCGCCGACGCCATCCGCGAGACCACCGCGCGCTTCGCCGCGGACCGGATCGCGCCCCTGGCCGCGCAGATCGACGAGACCAACGCCTTTCCCCGCGAACTCTGGCCCGAGATGGGCGAGTTGGGCCTGCACGGCATAACCGTGGAGGAGGCCGACGGCGGCCTGGGCCTCGGCTATCTCGAGCACGTGGTGGCCATGGAGGAGGTCAGTCGCGCGTCCGCCTCGGTGGGGCTGAGCTACGGGGCGCACTCCAACCTCTGCGTCAACCAGATCCGCCGCTGGGGCACGCCCGAGCAGAAAGCGCGCCACCTGCCCGCGCTGATCTCGGGCGAGCATGTCGGCGCCCTGGCCATGAGCGAGGCGGACGCCGGCTCCGACGTGATCTCCATGAAGCTGCGCGCCGACCGCCGGGGCGACCGCTACGTGCTCAACGGCACGAAGTTCTGGATCACCAACGCCCCCCACGCCGACGTGCTGGTGGTCTACGCCAAGACCGACCCGCAGGCGGGCAGCCGCGGCGTCACCGCCTTTTTGATCGAGAAGGACTTCAAGGGTTTCCGCTGCGCTCAGAAGCTGGACAAGATGGGCATGCGCGGCTCCGACACGGGCGAGCTCGTGTTCGAGGACTGCGAGGTGCCCGCCGAGAGCGTGATGGGCCCGGTGGACGGCGGCGCGGGCGTGCTGATGAGCGGGCTCGATTATGAGCGCGCGGTGCTGGCGGCCGGGCCGCTCGGCATCATGCAGGCCTGCCTGGACGCGGTGATCCCCTACGTGCGCGACCGCAAGCAGTTCGGCCGCCCGATCGGCTCCTTCCAGCTCATGCAGGCCAAGATCGCCGACATGTACGTCGCGCTGAACTCGGCGCGCGCCTACGTCTACGCCGTGGCGCGCGCGTGCGACCTTGGCAAGACCACCCGGTTCGACGCGGCGGGAGCCATCCTGCTGGCCAGCGAGAACGCCGTGAAGACCACGCTGGAGGCCATCCAGGCGCTGGGCGGTGCGGGCTACCTGAAGGAGTACCCGGTCGAGCGGCTGATGCGCGACGCCAAGCTCTACGACATCGGCGCCGGCACCAACGAGATCCGCCGTTTCCTCATCGGCCGCGAACTGATCGGCGCTTGAGCGGCGAGGGCGCGCGCGTCGCCTACCAGGGCGCGCCCGGGGCCTTCAGCCACGAGGCGGCCGAGCGGTTCGCGCCCGACTTCGCCCCCACGCCCTTCGCCAGCTTCGACGAGGTGTTCGCCGCGGTGGAGTCCGGCGGCTGCGCCCTCGCGATCGTGCCCGTGGAGAACAGCGTGGCCGGGCCGGTGCCGGACGTCGTGGCGCTCCTCGCCGGCTCGTCCTTGCGCGTGTTGGAGGAGCACGACCTGCCGATCCGCCTCGCGCTCATGGCGGCCCCGGGTGCGGCGCTGGGCGACCTGCGGAGCGTGGAAAGCCATCCCATGGCGCTCAAGCAGTGCGGCGAGTTCCTGCGCCGCCACGGCCTGCTCGCGCGCGAGGCGTTCGACACCGCCGGCGCGGCGCGGGCGGTGGCCCGGGCCGGCGATCTCACCCGGGCGGCGGCGGCCTCGCGCCGGGCGGCCGAACTCTACGGCCTGTCGGTGCTGTACGAGGCGGTCGAGGATCGGGCGGACAACTTCACGCGCTTCTTGGTTCTAGCCCGGTGAAGTCTTGCGCGCCGACGCCGCGCGCGCGTTGACAGCGGGTCGAAACTGCCGCTTGGTCGACACCCCACTCGGAGCCCGGAGCGCGCCATGACGCGTCCTTTCTCGTCCATCGTCGTCCAGGCTTCAGCGCGCGCCTTCTACCATTTCGGCTATGGCGTCTACGGGTTTCGCCCCGCCGGCTGACGCGTCGCTCTCCGACCGACGAGCGAAGCCGCAGGCTGGCGATCCCTCCCCTCGGGAGGGCCTGACCGCACCCCGAATCCCATGTCCGCGCGCCCGAGCGGCTGCGCTCGCCGAACGAAAGCACCACTCCATGCCCTCCATTCCAGCGTCCGCCCTTGGCGGCGGCGCGTCCGCCATGCCGGCGGAACTCGACCTGCCCGACCTGCGCCGCGAGATCGACGCGGTCGACGCCGCCATGCTCGACCTGCTCAAGCGTCGGCGCGACCTGACCGTGCGCATCGGTCGCGCCAAGGCGGGCGGCGAGACCTGCCTGCGCCTCAAGCCCGACCGCGAGGACCAGGTGCTCGCGCGTCTGGCCGCGCGCTCGGACCCGGACATGCGCACCCTGACCCGCGCGGTCTGGCGCGAGGTCATGGCCGCGGGCCTCGCCGAGCAGGAGGCGATGGAAGTGCTGGTCTGGACCGGCGAGAACGCCGCGCACCTGCTCTGGGAGGCGCGCCACCGCTTCGGCGCGCACCCCACCTACCGTCTGGTCGACAGCCCCGCCGAGGCGCTGCGCCGCGCGGACGCGGGCGCGGCGGTGGCGGTGCTGGCCATGACCGACCCCTGGTGGACCACCCTGGCCGAGGCGCACCCCGACCTGTGGGCCTTCGAACTCCTGCGCCGTCCTCACGGAGACGAGGCGCAGGCGCTGGCGGTGGGCCGGGTCGATCCCGGCTCGCTGGCGGCGGGCCCCGTCCTGCGCGTGGTGCGCGGCGGCGACGCCGACCTGTCGCTGGGCCCGCGCCGCCCCCTGCACGCCTCCGCCGGCTGGACCCTGCGCGCCGAGCCCGACGGCGTGCGCGTGGACGCGGCGGCCCGGCACGTGGGCGTGATCGGCCGCGCCGCCACCCTGGCTTGGCGCGCCCCCGCCTGAGCGTCCACCGCCGGCGCGACCCTGAACGTCGAAGGCCCGCCCCGGTCTCCCGGGACGGGCCTTCCATCGTCGAACCGCCGGGGCGGCCCGCCGTCCTGTCGCGCTTAGGCGCCGACCTCGAGGGAGGTCCAGGCTGCGGCGTCCGCCTTGGGCGAGAGACAATGAGACACTGGATCACCTCCTTTCAAATGTTGAGCGAGGCGATCAACGTAGGTCCTGCGGGCGGCGTTGCAAGCCTCTTCGAGGGCGGGGCGGGCGCTTACAATCGGGCGCGCTTCGCCCCACCTTGCGCGGGATGGCGGGTTGGGTCGGAACGGGGAAGGTGCGGGCGCGCGAGAGCGGACCGGCGCTGGAGATCGTGGTCGACGGGCTGACCACCCAGGCCAAGTATTACAAGCCGCTGATCTACGAATTCTTCCGCAAGGAATGGCGCGGCCGCCGTCCCGCCTGGGGCGACTACAACGTCGAGATCGCCATGGAGTACACGGGCGACGCGCCCTGGCTCGACCTCGACAACCTGGCCAAGGCGCTGCTGGACGCGATCAAGGGCTACGCCTTTCACGACGACATGCAGGTGGGCCGTCTGCTCGTGGAGCGGCGCTCGGGCGAGCGCGAGCGCATCACCATCGTGGTCACGCCGCTTCGCCCCCTCGCCTGACCGGCGGTTCAGCTCGACCAGGGCTCCAGCGCGCCCCAGGCGGCCAGCACCGTCGCGAAGCCCGTGAACACCAGCAGCGTCACCGTGTGGCGCAGCTTGCGCCCCGTCCCCCAGCCGGGCGCGCGCCGGCCGTCGCTCCACACGCCGCCGAGCTGGGCGAACTGCACGGCGGTGAGCGCCGTCGCCGCCAGGGCCGCCCAGGACGCGCCGACCAGCCAGGGGGCGGGCCAGTCGAGCATGAGCGTCGTCGGGTCGCGCGTGCGCGCGGCGAACACCGCGAACGCCGCCCCGGACCCGAGCCAGATCAGGGCGGCGGCGCCCTGCACCAGGGCGGCGAGCAACTGGGCGTCCGTGTGTCGCGCGTCCTCGCGGCCGAAGCGGAGCAGTGGGCCGGCGAGCACCAGAACCGCGGCCAGCGCCGCGACCGCGGCCGCCGCGCCCAGGACGAGCGGACGGTGCAGCCAGCCCACCCGCTCCGCCGACCGCAGGCCGGGGGCGAGGTAGGCGGCGCGGCGGTCGCCCCCGCCCAGGAAGGTGAGCTCGCCCGCGCCGTCCGCGCCGGTGAACCGGTCGGGGCCCGTCGGCGTCCACGCCGAAGCGCGCCCGCCGCCGGCCAGCACCAGCCCGCCTTGCGCGCCCGCCGTCACCCGCGACAGGCGACGCAGCCGGGCGACGAAGCCTTCCAGCCCGTGGTAAGCGCGCCGGGTGTCGAGGTAGACGCCCGCGTACGCCGACCCGTCCACGGCGCTGGGCGCGCGGGCGGCCGGGGCGGCGTAGAAGCGTTCCACCAGGGCGGGGGCGAGGCCCGCCACCAGCGGGGCGCCCTCGTCGCCGTCCGCCAGCACCACCACGCCCAGGCCGAGTTGCGGCGCGACCCACAGGCCGGCGCGATGGCCGGGCGCCCCGCCCGCCTGCTCCAGGCCCGCGAAACCGCCCGGCAGGGGCGCGCGCACCCAGCCCAGCGTGGCGGCCGCCCCCGCGCCGCCGGGACCCGGAGTGCGCAGCGCGGCGTCCACCGCGGGACCCCAGACGACGGCGCCGTCCGGGCGTCGGCCGCCCGCGAGCACGAGCAGGAGCAGCCGCGCCATGTCGTCGGCGGTGGTGGACGCGGAAACCGCGGGGGCGAGGCCGCCGCCGTAGACCGGCGGTCGCGTCGTCACGCCCTCGGAGGTCCAGGCGTGGCCCTCCGCCATCCGCTGCGCCAGCGCGTCCGGGAGCGGGGCGGGCAGGTCGTCGCGCGCCGGACGCGCTTCGCGGAAGCTGGTGGAGAGCAGGCCCGCCGGGCGCAGCAGGTCGGCCTCGACCAGGTCCTCGAAGGGCCGGTGCGCCGCGTGCGCCGCCGCCGCCCCCGCCAGGGCGGCGCCGTAGTCGCCGCCGGTGGGCGGGCCCCCCGCCTCGCGCACGCGATGGGGCCGCGCGCGGCGCAGCTGCACGTCCAGCGGCGAGATCCTGTCGGGCGAGGTGACGTACAGCCGGCCGAACTCGCGCGCCTCGAAACCCGAGCTTTGGGACAGGAGCTGGTCCAACCGGATCGGCCGGGCGAAGCCCTCCGCCGGGGGGCGCAGTTCGGGCGGCAGGGCGTCGTCCACCGGACGATCGAGACGCAGCCGGCCGAGCTCCGCCGAGCGCAGCACCTCCAGCCAAGTGAGCAGGCGCGAGGCGCCGCCCAGGCGGAACAGGGTGCGGCGGGGGTCGACGGCCCCGGCGGGCGAGAGCCGCGCCAGGCCGTAGCCCTTCTCCAACAGGACCTGGCCGCCGCCCACCACCGCGACGGCGGCTCCCGCCAAGTGGTCCTGGGCGAGGGCGCGGGCGACGACGCCGTCCACGAAGGCTTCGAGTTCGGCGGGGGCGGGTAGGGCGCCGCGAGGCAGGCGCGCCCCCGCCTGGACGGGAGGCGCCGCGAGCGGCGGCGGCGGCGCGAGTCCCGCCACCGTCGAGCCGCCCGCCCCGACCCGTCCTGTTCCGGCGACGAGCGGCGTGGGAGACATCCCCGGAGCGGAGACACCCGGCGCCGCTCCGGGCCCGGCCGGCTTGGGCGGGACCGGGCGCGCCGTTCTTCGCGGAGGTGCGTGGCGCACGGGACGGTCCCCGCGCACGAGCTGGCTGTAGGGGATGGGCGCTCGCGGAGCCTCGTCGTCGCTCTGCGCGGCCGTGGCCGGCGGGGCGGCCCCCAGGCTCGCGAGCGTCAGGGCCACAAAGGCGGCGAGGCGGACGACGACCATGCGACCTCGACGGGAGCGAGTCTGATCAGACTAGGCCGCGCCCGCCCGCCGCGGAAGCCTTGCGGGAGACCTGCGCGGCGTCACTTCTTCCGAAAGGTGTCCAGGGAGACGATTTTCGGCGCGTCCGCCTTGTCCTCGTCGCCCGCCTCGGTCTGTGCGGCCGGGTGCGGGGCCTCCACCTCCGTGGGGCGGGGCCGCATGGACACGACCTCCGACCCGGCGCCCACGGGCAGGGCGGCCACGGGCTCGGGCGCCTCGAACTGGAGCAGGAACTGCACGCTCGGATCGTAGAAGCGCGTCACGGCGGCGTAGGGCACCGACAGGCGCTTGGGCGAGCCGCCGAACTTGAGAGTGACCGCGAAGAAGGTCTCCCCGGGGGCGAGGTCCCAGAACTGGTGCTGCAGCACGATGGTCATGTCGTCGGGGAAGCGCTCGACCAGGTCGGGGGGGATCGACACGCCGGCGCCGCGCGACTTGAAGGTGACGTAGAGGTGGTGTCCGCTCGGCAGGCCCTCGGGCGAGGCCGCGCGCCTCAGCGCCGCCTTGACCACGCCGCGCAGGGCCTCCTGCGCGAGCGCCTCGTACCCCATCAGATCCTGGGCGGGTTGGTCGGCCATACGCTCCTCGGGACTCGCAGCTACGCCGCCGTCATACACCACCGCAGGGCGGGACGTCGCGTGCGGAGGAGAAGTGGTGAAGTGGGGGCTTCTGTTGCCAGGCGCCCCCGAGCCCCGCCCAAGGATCTGAACCCCCAGGACTTAAGTCACGAAATCAACCGAACCGCTTACGCGGCCAGGCGGACTTCTTCAGCGAAGTTATCGTTCGCAGTTACAAAATAGGACGATCGCGGAGTCCCACACCGAGAGAAAGCAATCGCCTTTACACGTCCGTCGATGCTGATCGGCCCCATGCCTCGCCGGCGACAACCCGGTCGAAAGTTTGGTGGAGCCGCCGGGAATCGCACCCGGGTCCGGTCCGCTTATTACGCGCGCGTTTATCCCCATAGACCCACCGTCGCGGGCCAAAACCAATATAGCGCTCGCGGGCGGCCGCGCAAAGGGGTGGTCGAGCGGCCACGCCCGCCCTTGCGGCGCCGGGGCCGCTCAGGCGGCGCGGCGCATGTGGTTCAAGAGGTCCACCCGAGTGATGAGGCCCAGGAACTCGCGGCCGTCCATGACGATGGCCACCTCGTCCCGCTCGAACACGGGGATCAGCGAGTCCAGCGACTCGCGCGCTTGAAGGGTGTTGAGCTTGGCGGTCATGGCGGAGGAGACGGGGCGGCGGAAGCGGCGCTCGCGGTCGGCGCCCGGCTCGTCCACCGCTTCGAGGATGTCGCCCTCGTCCACCAAGCCGATCAGGCGGCCGTCGTCCATCACGGGAAGCTGGCTGACGTCCGCGACGCGCATGCGCTTGTAGGCGGTGTCCAGCGTGTCCGTCGGGCCGACGGTCACGGCGCCGCCTTCCTCCACGCCGCGGGCGATCAGGTCTCGCAGGTCGCCGTGCATGGCGCGGCCGGCCAGGCCCTGCTCGGCCAGCCAGTGGTCGTTGAAGACCTTGCTCAAATATTTGTTGCCGCTGTCGCACACGAAGGTGACCACCCGCTTGGGCTCGGTCTGGTCGCGGCAGTAGCGCAGCGCCGCCGCCAGCAGGGTGCCGGAGGAGGAGCCGCCCAGCACCCCCGCCTTGGCCAGCAGCAGGCGCGCGTGCTCCACGCTCTCCTGGTCGGAAACGGCGTAGGCGTCGCCCGCGTGCAGGTACTTCAGCTCGCAATTGTCGGGCACGAAGTCCTCGCCGATGCCCTCCACGATCCAGGAGCCGGCCTCCACGCGCTCGCCGCGGTTGACCAGCGGTTCGAGAATGGAGCCGACCGGGTCGGCCAGCACCATGCGCGTCTTGGGGCTGTGGGCGGCGAAGAAGCGGCCCAGCCCCGTCAGCGTGCCGCCCGACCCGACGCCGCAGACCACCGCGTCCAGGTCGCCGCCCATCTGCGCCAGGATCTCCGGGCCGGTGGTGGTCTCGTGCGCCAGCGGGTTGGCGGGGTTCTGGAACTGGTTGATGAACACCGAGTTCGGCACATCCCGCGCGATACGCTCGGCCATGTCCTGGTAATAGTCCGGATGGCCTTTGCCGACGTCCGAGCGGGTGATCCGCACGTCCACGCCCAGGCCGCGCAGATGCTGGATCTTCTCGCGCGCCATCTTGTCGGGCACCACCAGCACGAGGCGGTAGCCCTTAAGTATGCCGACCTGCGCCAGCCCCAGGCCCGTGTTGCCGGCGGTGGCCTCTACGATGGTCCCGCCGGGCATGAGCCGACCGTCGCGCTCGGCCGCCTCGATCATGGTCAGGGCGATGCGGTCCTTGATGGAGCCGCCGGGGTTGGCGCTCTCCAGCTTGACGAACAGCCGGCAGGGCCCCGTGTCGAAGCCGTGCAGCTCCAGCATGGGGGTGCGGCCGATCATCCCCAGCGCCGTGTCGTAGGGGGCGGGCGCGGCTTCCGGCGGCACGGCGGGGGCTTGGGCGGTCTGGACGGCGGGCATGGACGGTACGCTCTTCGATAGTCGGCGACCTCTCCTTAACACGGGCGCGGGCCCGCCGGCTCCCGTTCGCGTCGTTCTCCCGGTTGCGACGAGCTGCGCGGCGGCCTAACGCCGGCCATGCCCCGCTTCATGGCCGTGGACGATGCGGACGACCCGCGCCTCGACCCCTATCGCGACGTGCGCGAGCGCGACCTGGCGGGCCGCAACGGCTTCATGGCGGAAGGCGAGGTGGTGCTGCGCACCCTCCTGCGTGAAGGCCGCCACGGCGTGCGCTCGGTGCTGCTGGCGCAGGGCCGTGAGTCCAAGCTCGTCGACGCCCTGGCGCGCTTGCCGCAGGACACGCCCGTGCTCCTCGCGCCCCGGCCGGTGCTGGACGCGGTCGCGGGCTTCCCGCTCCACCGCGGCGTGCTGGCCGAGGGCGTGCGCGCTCCGGACGAGGGGGCGGGCGCCCTCCTCGCGCGCTGCGGGCCGAGGGCGCTGGTGGTGGCGCTGTTCGGGGTGGGCAACCACGACAACATGGGCGGGGTGTTCCGCAACGCCGCCGCCTTCGGCGCGGACGCGGTGCTGTTGGACGCCACCTGCTGCGACCCGCTCTACCGCAAGGCGATCCGCGTCTCGGTCGGGGCCGCGCTGACCACGCCGTTCGCGCGGCTGACGACGGGGGAGGACGCCCCCGCCCTCCTGGCCGAACACGGCTTCGCGGCGCTGTCGCTCAGCCCGGCGGGGATGCGGCCGCTGCATGCGGCGGCGCGGCCGCCCCGCGCGGCGCTGCTCCTGGGCGCGGAAGGGCCGGGCCTCGCCCCCGATCTCCTGGCGCGCACGCGCACCCTGGCCATTCCCATGGCGGGGACGTTCGACTCGCTCAACCTCGCCACCACCAGCGGCATCGCCCTGCACCACCTCGCCTTCGCGCCGGACGAGGCGCAGGAGGTCTAACCGGCCGCCGCCGCGGTGGTCGTGGGGGCCAGGGTGCGGCGGAAGACGAGGCGCAGCAGCAGCATCATCAGCGCGCCCGCCCCCACCAGCGCGGCGTGGAGCAGCCAGAAGCGCGTGGGCGTCATGCGCTCCAGCAGACCCCCGAGCCAGCCCACGGTCAGGTTGGCCGCGAACAGGTGCAGGTAGTAGACGCCGAACATGAGTCCGACCATCGACCGGGGCGCCGCGCGAGAGAACAGGGCCAGCCCCACCGCGAACAGGTTGGCGAAGCCGATGTCGTTCAGCAGGTGGAAGGCCAGGCCCCAGGCCAGTCCCACCTTGCGCCCGGTCGCCGCCTCCTGTGCGCTGGCCAGGGCCAGCACCAGCGGGGCCAGGGCCGAGATCGCCGCGCCCAGGGTCAGCTTGGTGATCTCGTCCGGTTCGCGCCGGTGCGCGCGCCACCACCGCCAGAACACCACGGTCCCCGCCAGCACGCCGCTGCTGACGAAGGCGTCCAGCGAGACGAGCCAGCTCGTGGGCATCACCCGCCCCAGGAGCACGAGCTGGTAGTGCGCCCCGCCCCAGACCAGGTAGGCGTTGAAGATCTCCTGGTTGCCCAGGGCCGAGAGCGTCAGCGCGGGCAGCAGCGCCAGCAGCGCCAGCACCGCCCGGCCCTCGCCCGGCGCGAGGCGGGGCCGAGCCGCCCCATTCGCCCGCGTCCGGCGGGGAGGCTCGGGCGGCAGGTGCCGGCGGCCGGCGAGGTAGACGAGCAGGCCCAGAAGCATGGCGACCCCGGCCGCGCCGAAACCCCAGTGCCACGCCACGCGCTCTCCCAGCGTGCCGCACACCAGCGGCGCCACGATCACCGCCAGGCTGATCCCCAGCATGAAGATCTGGAAGCCGTCCGCCCGCCGGCCGTCCCCCGGCGCATAAAGCTCGCCCACCTGGGTGGCGATGTTGCCCTTGAACAACCCCACCCCCGCCAGCAGGCAGGCGAGGGCGAACAGGAACGAGGCCTCGAACGCCATCAGGAAATGCCCGGCGGCGGCCAGCGTCGCGCCCAGCGCGACCGCTCGGGTGCGGCCGATCAGCCGGTCCGCAACCCAACCGCCCGCCAGCGGCGTCAGGTAGACGCCCCCCGCGTAGAGGCCGAACATCGCCGAGGCCAGCGCCGCGGGCGAGAGCGGCCCGTAGGCGCGCTCCAGCAGCGCCTTGAGCCCCGCCAGCCCCGCCACGTGCTCCGCGTGCCCGGGCAGCAGCAGGCTGCGGCCCATGTACAGCACCAGCAACGCCTGCATGCCGTAGAAGGCGAACCGCTCCCACGCTTCGGCGAACACGAGGTAGGCCAGCCCCCGCGGATGGCCGAAGACCAGCCGCTCCCCAGGAGGGGCGGCGTCCGCGCGCCCGGACCGGGACTCATCGGTCGCGAAGATCACCATGCGCCTTCTTCGTCCGTCGTGGCCGGGCGGGCAAGCGGGCGACGACTTCGACGGCGAAGGTGGTGCGGACAGGGGGACTCGAACCCCCACGACCCAGGGCCAGCGGATTTTAAGTCCGATGCGTCTACCGATTCCGCCATGTCCGCGGGCAGGAGGCCTGTCTAGCGAAGCGCGGGGCTTCGGTCACGCGACGCGGCGGCTGTTGTCCACCACCAGGCGCAGGGCGGGGCGCGCCAGTTCCTCCGCGTCGCGCACGCCCAGGAAGCGCAGGGTCGGCACGGGCGCGCCCTCCAGTCGGGCCAGCATGGAGGTCGGCTGGTGCAGGCCGATGAGGCGGTCGGGGGCGTCGGTGGGACCGGCGAGGGGCGCCAGCGCGATCTCCAGCCCCGCCCAGCGCTCGCCGTCCTCCGCGCGGGCGGCGATCACCACGGGGATCGCTTCGTCCACCGCGCGGTCGAGCGCCCGCATGGCCCTGGACCGGCCCGGGGGCGACCAGATGTCGTCGAAGGCGGCGCCGCGCAGTTCGCGGCCGTGCAGGTCGGTGAGCATGCCGCCGGCCAGGCGGAAGCGCCAGGCGCCGGCCTCGCGTCCCAGGATGAACACCTGGGGGAGCACGGGGGCGAAGGCGGCGGCGGTCATCTGCGGGCGCGAGGGCAGGCGCGCCCCGCCGCGCTGACGGCGCCACTCGTCCAGGAGGCGGCGGGTGTTGGCGTGGATCATCGGGGGACGCACCTTTGGCCTAGGTCCCGTCCCGCGCAGGAACGGCGCCGCCCCCGCCGTCCCACGCCGGGACGGTTAACGCGGTTGTAGCGATTGCTGGGGCTTGGTGACGCGATCATGCCGGTCGCGGACCCTCCAGCCATGCGCGCATCGCTCCTCCCGGCCCTGGCGTCGGCCGCCGCGGGCCTCCTCGCGCTGGCCCTCGCCGGGACGGCCGAGGCGGGCTGCGGCTCGGGTTGCGCGAGCTGCTGCCTGCCGACGGCGCACACGGTCAACGTGCCGGGGGTGGACGTGACGCCGCCCCACGTGGTCATCCAGCCGCCGGGCCTGGCCTTCGCGGGCGTGGGCCAGACGAGCGTGGACGTGTCGGTCAGCGCGTCGGCGGAGGCGCAGGCCCAGGCCCAGAGCGCTTCCTTCGCCAACGCCCAGGGCTCGGCCCTGGCCAACAGCGCCACGGTGGCCAACCTTCTGGCCAGCGGCGGCGGGTCGAGCTTCTTCGTCGACCAGGGGCCCAGCTCCACCATCGGCGTGCTGCAGGTGGAGGCGCCGGAAGCGGCCCCGCCCGTGTGCCTGCAGTACGCCTCCACCTCCACCGCCGTGGCGATCCAGGCCGTGTGCCTGGACGACAAGGACGTGCCGCACCCCGCCAGCCAGCTCTCGCCCGAGCGGGATGTGGCGGGCGGCTATTCGGGCGAGCTGTTCCGCTGCATCGCCGGCTCGCGCATGCAGTACGTGCTGGGAAGCTTCGCGGGCCAGGCGCGTTTCGAGCACGGCCAGACGACCGTCTGCCGCAAGGGCGAGGCGCTGTGGCGCGACCTCGGGGGAAGGCTCCAGTGCCGCCCGCAGACGCCCGCGCGCGACTGCAACGAACGCTCGCTGCTGCGCCGCTACGGCGCAGGCATCAAGGTCATGCAGTCCAGTTCGCAGCAGTGCGTGCGCTGGGGCGGGGGCGCCGTCTCCCAGGCGCAGGCGGGTCCGGCGACCGGCTTCGTCACCGACGGCGGGGTGGGCGGCGTCGCCCACTGACCGCGGCCGGCGCGCCCCGCTTCACTCCACGGTGACGGACTTGGCGAGGTTGCGCGGCTGGTCCACGTCCGTGCCCTTCTGCACGGCCACGTGGTAGGCCAGGAGTTGGATCGGTACGGCGTAGACCAGGGGCGCGAGCAGCGGGTCGCAGTCGGGCACCACCACCGTGCGGGTGGCGGCGTGGGCGCTGGCCGCCCCCGCCTCGTCCGTGATCAGGATGATGGGCGAGCCGCCTCGCGCCGCCACCTCCTGCAGGTTGGAGAGCGTCTTCTCCAGGAGTTCGCCGGAGGGCGCGGTCACCACCACGGGCATGTGCTCGTCCACCAGGGCGATGGGGCCGTGCTTGAGTTCGCCCGCCGCGTAACCTTCGGCGTGTATGTAGCTGAGTTCCTTCAGTTTTAGAGCACCCTCCAGCGCCAACGGGTAGAGCGGTCCGCGGCCGAGATAGAGCACGTCGCGCGCGCGGGAGAGGTCGGGGGCCAGCGCGGCGACCTGCTCCTCGCGGCCCAGCGCTTCGGAGATCAGTCGCGGAGCCTCAAGCAGGAGCGCCACCAGCCGCGCCTCCTCCCCCGCGTCGATGCGGCCGCGCTGGAAGGCGGCGGCGATGGCCAGGGCGGTCAGGGCCGCGATCTGTGCGGTGAAGGCCTTGGTGGAGGCCACGCCGATCTCCGGCCCGGCGTGGGTCGGCCACAGCACGTCCGCTTCGCGCGCCATGGAGGAATGGTGGGCGTTGACCACCGCGGCGGTGGCCAGCCCGCGGGCCTTGCACCAGCGCAACGCCGCCAGGGTGTCGGCGGTCTCGCCCGACTGGCTGATCGCCAGGGCCAGCACGCCGGGCGTGATCGCCGGGTCGCGGTAGCGGAACTCGGAGGCGATCTCCACGTCCACCGGCAGGCCCGCCAGCCGCTCGAACAGGTACTTGGCGGTCAATCCCGCGAGATAGGCGGTGCCGCAGGCCACGATCTGCACGCGCGGGACCGCGGCGAAGTCGATCCCCGGGGCGACGGCGCGGCCGCTGATCGGGTCGACATAGGCCGACAGGGTGTGCTGCACCGCGTCCGGCTGCTCGTGGATCTCCTTCTCCATGAAGTGGCGGTGGGCGCCCTTCTCCAGGAGCGCCGGCGAGACCGACATGGCGCGCACCGGCCGCTCCACCGCCGCGCCGTCCGCGTCGAAGACGCGCGCCCCGCCCGCGTCCACCACCGCGTGGTCGCCGTCCTCCAGGTAGGACACGCGCCCGGTGAAGGGGGCCACCGCCAGGGGGTCGGAGCCGATGAACATCTCCCCCTCGCCCCAGCCGATCACCAACGGGGGGCCGAGCCGCGCGCCCAGCAGCACGGGCTCGCCCTCGCCGCGCACCAGCACCGCCAGGGCGTAGGCTCCGCGCAGCCGCGCCAGCGTCGCCTTGAAGGCGTCGTGGGGGGGAAGGCCGCGCTCCAGCTCCGCGTTCAGGAGCTGGGCCACCACCTCCGTGTCCGTCTCGCTCTCGAACCGCCGCCCCTGAGCCTGCAGTTCGGCCTTCAGAGCCGCGAAGTTCTCGATGATGCCGTTGTGGACGACGGCGACCCGGCCGGCCAGGTGCGGGTGGGCGTTGGCCTCGGTGGGGCCGCCGTGGGTGGCCCAGCGCGTGTGGCCGATGCCCGTCGTCCCGTCCACGGGCGAGTCGGCCAGCACCGCCTCCAGCGCGCGCAGCTTGCCGGGGGCGCGGCGGCGCGCGATGGCCCCGTCCGCCAGAACGGCGATCCCCGCCGAATCGTAGCCGCGGTACTCCAGTCGGCGCAGGCTCTCCACGAGCCGGTCCGCCACCGGGCGGGCGCCCACTATGCCTATGATGCCGCACATGAAGGGGTCACGCTCCGCAGGACGCGGCGGACCCCGCGCGCCGGTGGCCCGGGCGGGGTGCGTTTCGCATCGTTTCGCACATCAATACGCATTAGAACGGCGCGCTCCTACTCGCCAACGGAGGCGGCCCGCATGACCCCACGCAGCTATTTCGGCACGGACGGCATCCGCGGGCGGGCCAACGCCCACCCCATGACCGCCGAGGTCGCCCTGCGCGTGGGCCTGGCCGCCGGCAAGCTGTTCCTGCGCGACCCGGACCGCCGCCACCTGGTGGTGATCGGCAAGGACACCCGCCTGTCCGGCTACATGATCGAGCCGGCGCTGGTGGCGGGCTTCGCCTCCGTCGGCATGGACGTGCGCTTGTTCGGCCCGCTGCCGACGCCGGCGGTGGCCATGATGACGCGCTCCATGCGCGCGGACCTCGGCGTGATGATCTCCGCCAGCCACAACGCCTTCGCCGACAACGGCATCAAGCTGTTCGGCCCCGACGGCTACAAGCTCTCGGACGAGCGCGAGGCGGAGATCGAGGCCCTGATGGACGAAGGCCTGCAGGAAGGCCTGGCGCGGCCCACGGGCCTGGGCCGGGTCAAGCGCATCGACGACGCCCAGGCGCGCTACGTGGAGATCGCCAAGGCCACCTTCCCGCGGGGGCGCTCGCTGAACGGCCTGCGCGTGGTGGTCGATTGCGCCCACGGCGCGGCCTACAAGGTGGCTCCCACCGCGCTCTACGAGCTCGGGGCCGAGGTGATTCCCCTGGGCGTGGAGCCCAATGGGACCAACATCAACGACGAATGTGGCTCCACCCACCCGGAGACCATGGCCGCGGCGGTGCGCGCCTACCGCGCCGACCTCGGCATAGCGCTGGACGGAGACGCCGACCGGCTGGCGATCTGCGACGAGCGGGGCCTCTTGGTCGACGGCGACCAGATCATGGCGATCGTCGCCGACGCCTGGTCGCGCGCGGGCCGCCTCCAGGGCGGGGGCGTGGTGGCGACCGTCATGTCCAACCTCGGGCTGGAGCGGTTCATGGGCGAGCGGGGGCTGAAGCTGGAGCGCACCCCGGTGGGCGATCGGCACGTGTCCGCGCGCATGCGCGAAGGCGGCTTCAATCTCGGGGGAGAGCAGTCGGGCCACATGATCCTGTCGGACTTCTCCACCACGGGCGACGGGCTGATCGCGGCCCTGCAGGTGCTGGCGGTGCTGCGCGACCGGGGCGAGCCCATGAGCGCGCTGGCCCGCCAGTTCGAGCCCGTGCCCCAACTCTTGGAGAACGTGCGATTCGCCCGGGGCGCCCGACCCATGGAGGCCGCCCCCGTGCGCACGGCCGTGGCGGACGGCGAGCGGCGGCTGGACGGCTCGGGGCGCGTGCTGGTGCGCGCCTCGGGCACCGAGCCGTTGATCCGCGTCATGGCGGAGGGCGACGACGAGCGGGTCGTCGCCGAGGTGGTGGGCTCCATCGTGGAGGCGGTGCGCGCCGCCGCCGCCTGAGCGACGCGGCGCGCTGGCGTGCGCCAGGACGAAGCTCTATATGCCGGCGGCTGCGGCGGACCGGCCGGCGCGGTAGCATGTCCGCGGGCGACTCAGGCGCCGGGCGGACGAGACCAGGGTGCGCATGTCGACGAAGGAAGAACTGATCGAGTTCGAGGGGATGGTCACCGAGCTTCTGCCCGAGGGCCGCTACCGCGTCGAGCTGGAGAACGGCCACGTGGTGCTGGCCTACACCGCCGGGCGCATGAAGCGGAACCGCATCCGCACCCTCGTCGGCGACAAGGTCACCATCGAGATGACGCCCTACGACCTGACCAAGGGCCGCATCACCTACCGCCACAAGCTGGAGGGCTCAGGCCCGAGCGGCATCAAGCCGGGCGCGCGCCCGCAGTTCCGCCGCCGCTGACCCGCCTCAGGCGCGCCCCACGGGCGCGCTGAACTGCACCGCCATGCACCGGCGCATGGGGAAGTCCGCGTAGGCGCGGCCGCCCCGCCAGCGGTGGTGGCCTTCCGCCGACAGCCAATAGGTCTCCGGGTCGTCCGCGGCCCGGGCCAGCAGCGGGCCGAGCTCCCCCGCGTCCAGCCCCATCCCGCGCGTCACCGCTTCCAGCATCGCCCTGTGGTGCTCGGCGCCCGCGCCCGCGTGGACGTGGTCCACCGTGTGCAGTTGGCGCGCGCCGGGCCGTGAAACGCGGCTCACGGCGGCGAACAGGCCGGCCAGCTCCGAAGACGGCAGGTGTTCCAGCACCGAGATCGAATACACGAGGTCGTAGCCTCCCGCGTCCAGCCCGGCCGTGTCCGGTCCGAAGCGCGCGGGCACGAAGCGTACGCCCGGATGCCGTCGGCGGAACACGTCGAGCTCGGTCGGTCCTCCCGCCCCGCCGTCGTAGGGGTCGACGGCCGTCACCCGGCAGCCCGAGCGCGCCAGGAGGTCGGCCACCAGCGGCTCGCCCGCGCCGATCTCCAGCAGGCGCGAGCCCGGCCGGGTGAGGGTCAGCAGCGCCTTCAGCATCCAGGGCCTTTGCTGGTCCTTGAGATCCATGGCGCGCCGGGCGAAGCCGCCGAAAAGGTCGCGGCTGTCGCAGTAATCAGCCACCGTCGCGTAAGAGAGCGGCGGGGGTGGCGGACGTTCGGCGCGGATGCGCGCCAGCAGTGCTTCGGGAACGGACTCGACCACCACGGCTCCGACGAGACTGCAACCTGAGGTCGAGTCTAAGCGTCAGGCCGGCGGCGTGTCCACCTGCGCGCCGTCCGCGCGCAGCCGGTCAAGCAGGCCGTCGCTACGCAGCAGGAAGTGGAGGTCGACCAGCGCCACCGCGCGTCCGGGCTGGCCCAACGCTTCCTCCACCGTGCGGGTGGCGTCGGCCGTGCCCCGCTCCAGCAGGGCCTGGACGCGGGCGTCGGGCAGGAGGCAGCGGTCGAGGGTGGCGGTCGACCACTGGGCGCGCATCTCGCCCAGGCGGCCGTCGGCCCAGGCGTGGGCCGCAGCGGCGGCGTGGGCCTGTTCCTGCAGCACGTCGTCGGCGGCCGCGTCCAGGCAGGCGAACTGGGCCGGCTCCGGCAGGCCCACCAGGTCGTCGAACACCGGGGCCAGCCCCAGCCGCCCCGTGGCGCGCACCTGCACGCCCAGCGACTTGGCCAGGCGCGTCAACGTCGTGCCCGGCTTGGCGGTGGACAGGCCCGCGGCGCGGCGGAAGTCGGAGATCAGCAGCGCGCCGGCCGCCGCGGGCCGCCACTTGTCGTAGCGCCGGGGGTCGGTGCGCGCGACGGCCACGGCGTGGTCGAATTTGGCGGCCAGCCCCGGCGGCAGGCGCGCGCGCAGGGGCTTGGCCCCGGGCAGGCGCACCGCCCCCGCCCGCAGCAGCAGCACCGCACCCTCGAACGGGTTGACCCGCGGCGTGGGCGACACGAGCAGGACGCGCGCGCCGGTCAGCGCGCGGCGCACGCGCACGTCGTCCCAGTGGAGCTGGTGGGGCAGGGGGCTGAGGCCGCCCAGGATCACCACCTCCGACCCGCCGCGGCGCACGCGCCACAGGGCGGGACCCGGCGCGCGGCCGATCACCGTCACCTCCTGCAGCACCGCGCTCTCGCCGGGCTGGGAGAAGCTCGCGGCCGTCGGCGGGGCTGGGGCGGGCGCCGCGGGGGCGGGCGCCGGCGCCGGCCGGGAGGGCGGAGCGGCGGGCGGATCAGGCCGGCCGATCCTCCAGGCGCCCGCCGTCTGGGCGGGCGCCTGGCCGTGCAGGACGAGCGCACACCCGAAGGCCGCGAGGAACGGGACGTGGCGCATGGGCGGCTCCGTCGTGCTCGCTCCCGGCCGGGGCCCGTGTCAGACTTCCTGGTTGTAGGCGCCCACCTCGGGGTGGGCGGCCAGCCGCGGCTTGACCTCCTCGCGGAACAGGGCGCGCATGTCGTCCTCCGACCCGCTCGACTCCACCACCACCACCAGCTCCGGCTTGTTGGAGGAGGCGCGCACCAGCACCCAGGACCCGTCCTCCAGCGCCACGCGCACGCCGTTGACCGTGATCACGTCGACGATGCGTCGACCCAGGATGGAGCCGCCGTCGGCGGCGAGTTTCTGGTACTCGGCCACGACCTTCTCGACCACGCCGTACTTCACCTCGTCGCCGCAGTGCGGGCTCATCGTGAGCGAGGTCCAGGCCTTGGGCAGGGCGTTCTTCAGCTCGGAGAGCTTCTTGCCGGGATTGCGCTCCAGCATGGCCAGCACGTTGGCGGCGGCCACCAGCCCGTCGTCGTAACCGTACCCGTAAGGCGGGTTGAAGAACAGGTGGCCGCTCTTCTCGAAGCCGGCCACGGCGCCGACCTCGGCGGTCTTGCGCTTGATGTAGCTGTGGCCCGTCTTCCAGTAGATGGTGGTCGCGCCGTTCTTCTTCAGCACTTCGTCGGTGGCGTAGAGACCGGTGGACTTCACGTCGACTACGAAA
This sequence comes from uncultured Caulobacteraceae bacterium, assembly GCA_964235945.1. Classification (GTDB taxonomy): domain Bacteria; phylum Pseudomonadota; class Alphaproteobacteria; order Caulobacterales; family Caulobacteraceae; genus JASLDZ01. The sequence goes on along the minus strand of CAXSDV010000001.1, from coordinate 31,694 downwards.
GTCGCGTTCTCATGCCGGGCCGAGAGGTCGCGCGCCAGCATCAGGCCGATCTTGTCGGCGAAAATCTCCTCGCCCGTGTCGTCCACCACGCCCAGTCGGTCGCCGTCGCCGTCGAAGCCGAAGCACAGGTCCGCGCCGTGTTCATGCACCGCCTTGGACATTTCGACCAGCATCTCGTGGTCTTCGGGATTGGGATTGTACTTGGGGAAGGTGTAGTCGAGCTCGGCGTCCATGGCGACGACCTCCACGCCCATGCGGCGCAGCGCTTCCGGCGCGAAGGCTCCGGCGGTGCCGTTGCCGCAGGCGGCCACGACCTTGAGCGGGCGGGTGATGGTGGCGCGGCTCGCCACGTCGGCGAGGTAGCGCTCGCGCACGCCCTCCACGTGGTCCAGCCGGCCGCCCTCGCGCGTGACGCCCTGGCCGCCCAGCACGATCTCCTTGAGCCGGCCGATCTCCTCGGGGCCGAAGGTCAGGGGCTTGTTCGCGCCCATCTTCACGCCGGTCCAGCCGTTCTCGTTGTGGCTGGCGGTGACCATGGCCACGCAGGGCGCGTCCAGGTCGAACTGGGCGAAGTAGGCCATGGGGCTCAGCGCCAGGCCGATGTCCAGCACCTCGCAGCCCGCGGAGAGCAGGCCCAGGGTCAGCGCCTGCTTCACCGACAGGGAGTAGCCGCGGAAGTCGTGGCCGGTGACGATGCGCGGCCTGATCCCCTGCTCGTGGATGTAGGTCCCGAGGCCCAGGCCCAGCGCCTCGATCCCCAGAAGGTTGATCTCCTTCTCCAGAACCCAGCGCGCGTCGTACTCGCGAAAGCCGGTCGCCTTGACGAGAGGGGTGGTCTCGAACTCCAGGGTGTTCGGCTTCAGGTCGGCGCGGGGCGCAGCCAGCATGCGGGTCTCCTAGCGGGGAAGGTGCGGCGTTCTAGCACGCCCGCCGCGCGGGACGACAGGCGCGAGCTTGCTTAACGCCATTGCGCCGACGCGCGGCGTGCGTGACACCCGCACCGGGTCGGGACTAGCTTCCTGCGGAGCGCGAGGGAACGGGCATGGCGGCGGTGACCAGGGACACGGGGATCGAGGCGGACGCCCCGGACGGCAGGCGCTATACGGGCGTGGCCCAGGCGCTGCACTGGCTGACGCCGCCCCTGGTCATGGCGCAGGTCGCCATCGCCTGGGTGATGCTGAGCCTGCCGGCGGCCAACCCGACGGGCGGGTTCATGTTCAGCCTGCACAAGTCCATCGGGGTGACCATCTGGCTGCTGATCGCGGCGAGGCTCACCTGGCGCGCGGGCCATCCCGCCCCGGCGGCCGGTCGCGAGATGCCGCGCTGGATGGACGTGGTCGGGCGGACCAACCACTGGCTGATGTACCTCGTGCTCTTCGCGATGCCGATCTCCGGCTACGTGATGAGCGCCATGGGGCCTCACGGCGTGCAGGTGTGGGGCGTGCCCCTGCCGCGCCTGCCGCGGGTGGCCGCCATCCAGCAACTGGCGGCGACCGGACATTCGCTGGGCCAGTGGGCGCTCTACGTGCTGGTCGCCCTGCACGTGACGGCCACCGTCTACCACGTGGCCGTGAGGCGCGACGGTCTGCTCCAGCGCATGCTGCCCGCCCAGACCCACGCCGATCCCGACCCGGCCTGAGCGACGGACGCTGGAGGGGTTGATGGCGGCCGACGTCGAAGCGGCGATCCTGTCGCTCCTGGCCGAGCGGGACCCGGGCAAGAGCATCTGCCCTTCGGACGCCGCACGCGCGCTGGACCCGCAGGACTGGCGCGGGCGCCTGGGCCAGGTGCGCGCGACGGCCGTGGGCCTCGCGCGCCAGGGACGGCTGGTCATCACCCGCCACGGCAAGCCGGCCGACCCCGACGCTTTCAAGGGCGTGTACCGGCTGCGCCTGCCCGCGGCCGGGGAAGAGGAGGCGCGCGCCTCCTCCGCCGCCGATCCTGCGTGACGCCCTGCAAGCGACGTCCGTACGCTCAGCCCGGCGCAGGCCGGAGCCGCCGCGCAACTTCCGGTTAACCCCGTCGCGTCAGGGGTGAGGCCCGCAGGCGTCGCGCCCGCACCGTCGCACCCAGGAGCGAGTCGCCCCGCCATGGCCACCGCCGCCTACGCCCCGCACGCCTTCGCCCGCACCGACCGCACGCGCCTGGGGCTGTGGTGGTGGACGGTGGACCGCCTCCTGCTCGGCGCGGTGCTGGTGCTGATCGCGGTGGGGGTGGCCCTGTCCTTCGGGTCGAGCCCGGCCGCCGCCATGCGTATCGGCATCCGCGACCCGTTCCACTTCGCCACGCGCCAGTGCGTGTACGGCGCGCTGGGCGCGGGCCTCCTGCTGAGCGTGTCCCTGTGCTCGCCGCGCGGGGTGCGGCGGGTGTGCTTCTTCATCTACATCGCGGCGGTGGCGATCATGATGGTGCTGCCGCTGGTGGGCCACGCCGCCAAGGGGGCGGACCGGTGGCTGGCCATAGGCGGCTTCTCGCTCCAGCCGTCCGAGTTCATGAAGCCCGCCCTGATCGTGCTGGCTTCCTGGATGTTCTCCGAAGCGCAGAAGGGCCAGGGCGTGCCGGGCGTCAGCATCGCCTTCGCCCTCTACGGCGTGTCCGTGGCGCTGCTGCTGCTCCAGCCGGACGTGGGGCAGACCGTGCTGATCACCGTGGCCTTCGGCGCGTCCTTCTTCATGGCGGGGGTGCCCTGGCGCTGGATCCTGGGGCTGGGCGGGTTCGCGGCCGGCGGCTTCGTGACCATCTACTTCGCCTTCGCCCACGTGGCGGCGCGCTTCCACAAGTTCCTCTCGCCCGACAAGGCCGACACCCACCAGGTCGACAAAGCGGCGGAGGCCATCGCCCACGGCGGCCTGTTCGGCGTGGGCCCGGGCGAGGGCATCATGAAGCGCCACGTGCCCGACCTGCACACCGACTTCATCTACTCGGTGGCGGCGGAGGAGTACGGCTACCTGTTCTCCCTGGCGCTCATCGGCCTGTTCGCCTTCGTGGTGGTGCGCGGCCTTTACCGCGCCATGAAGCTGGCCGACGGGTTCGAGCAGGTGGCGGCCTCCGGCCTGTTCGTGCTTCTGGGTCAGCAGACGCTCATCAACGTGTGCGTGAACTTGAACCTGATCCCGACCAAGGGCATGACGCTGCCCTTCATCAGCTACGGAGGTTCGTCCATGCTGGCCATGGGTTTGACGCTGGGTTTGGCGCTCGCGCTGACGCGCCGCCGCCCCGGCGCCTACGCCGCGCCGGCCGCCTCCGCCGACCGGGCCCCGGCGCTGTGACGGGCCTCGCTTGACCGGGAGCGCCGGCGCGACCGGGGCGACGGGCCGCCTGGCGGTGGTCGCCGCCGGCGGCACGGGGGGCCACCTTTTCCCCGCCGAGGCCCTGGCGCGCACCCTGGCCGGGCGCGGCTGGCGCATCGTGCTGGCCACCGACAGCCGCGGCGACCAGTTCGCCAAGGAGTTCCCCGCCGAGGAGCGCCTGGCGCTGGAGGCGGCCACCTTCAAGAACGGCGACCTGGGCGGCATGGTCCGCGCGGGTCTGCGCATCTGGTCGGGGGTGAGCGCGGCGCGGCGCGCCTTCCGCAGGCTGCGCCCTTCGGTGGTGGTGGGCTTCGGCGGCTATCCGTCCCTGCCGGCGCTGTTGGCCGCGCGCGGGCGCATCCCGACGGTGATCCACGAGCAGAACGCGGTGCTGGGCCGGGTGAACCGCTATCTCGCGCCCAAGGTGGACGCGGTGGCCTGCGCCTTCCCGATCCTCGGACGCGCCCGGCCCGAGGTGGTGGCGCGCGCCCGCGTGGTGGGCAACCCGGTGCGGCCGGAAATCCGCGCCCTCTACGACCTGCCCTACGAGGCCCCGGGCGACACCGTTCGCCTGCTGGTCACCGGCGGGAGCCAGGGGGCGAGGCTGCTCAGCGAACTCGTGCCGGACGCGGTGGCGCTCATGGGCGAGGACCTGCGCACCCGCCTGCGCGTCGAGCAGCAGACGCGCATGGACAGCCTCGAATCGGCGCGCCGCATCTACGCGGAGGCGGGGGTGGAGGCGGAGATCGCGCCCTTCTTCCGCAACATGGCCGGGCGCCTGGCCCAGGCGCACATCGTCATCGGCCGGGCGGGCGCCTCCACCGTGTGCGAGATCGCCGTGGCCGGGCGTCCCTCGGTGCTGGTGCCGCTGGCCATCGCCGCCGACGACCACCAGCGCGCCAACGCGCTCCTGCTCACCGGCGTCGGCGCCGCCCAGGTGCTGCCGGAGAAGGGCCTCACCGCCGAGCGGCTGGCCGACACCCTGCAGGCCATGATCGCCGAGCCGGGCGGCCTCGCGCGCTCGGCCGCCTCCGCGCGGGCGGCCGCCAAGCCCGACGCGGCCGAGCGGCTGGCGGACTTGGTGGAGGCGACGGCGCGGTAGGCGACCTCCTCGACACGCCCGGACGCGCCCGGGCGCATCGGCCGCGATCCGACCGCCGCCCGGGACATTCGCCCACCTTGCCGCTCCGCTCCACCATCGGCTAACCCCTCCCGCCATGCCCCCCAAGCAGCGCCCCATCCCCTTCGACCTCGGCCCGGTGCACTTCATCGGCATAGGCGGCATCGGCATGAGCGGCATCGCCGAGATCATGCTGCGGCTGGGCTATGCGGTGTCGGGCTCGGACGCCAAGGCCTCGGCCAACACCGAGCGGCTGGAGGCCCTGGGGGCGCGCATCCACGTGGGCCACGACGGCGCCAACGTGGAGGGCGCCTCCGCCGTGGTGGTCTCCACCGCGATCAAACCCGACAACCCCGAGTACGCCGCCGCCCGCGAGCGCCGCATCCCCGTGGTGCGCCGGGCGGAGATGCTGGCCGAGCTCATGCGGCTGCAGTCGTCGGTGGCGGTGGGCGGCACCCACGGCAAGACCACCACCACCTCCATGATCGCGAGCCTCTTGGACGCCGGCGGCCTCGACCCCACCGTGGTCAACGGCGGCATCATCAACGCCTACGGCACCAACGCCAAGGTGGGCGACGGCGACTGGATCGTGGTGGAGGCCGACGAGAGCGACGGCTCGTTCCTGCGGCTCAAGTCGACGGTGGCGGTGGTCACCAACATCGACCCCGAGCACCTCGACCATTACGGGGACTTCGAGGCGGTGAAGAAGGCCTTCTGCGATTTCGTGGAGAACATCCCTTTCTACGGCTTCGCCGCCCTTTGCCTCGACCACCCGGAGGTGCAGGCCCTGGCCGCGCAGGTGCAGAACCGCCGCCTCGTCACCTACGGCACGAGCCCCCAGGCCGAGGTGCGCGCCACCCGCATCTCCATGGGCCCGGACGGGGCGGACTTCGACGTGCGCCTCTCGCCGCGCGAGGGTGAGCCGATGGACTGGCTCGGGCTGAAGCTGCCCATGACCGGCCGCCACAACGTGCTCAACGCCTGCGCGGCCCTGGCCGTGGCGCGCGAGCTGGGGCTGGACGAGGCGGCCGTCCGCAAGGGGCTGGCCGAATTCGGCGGCGTCAAGCGCCGCTTCACCACCACCGGCGTGTCCGGCGGCGTGCGCGTGGTGGACGACTACGGCCACCACCCGGTCGAGATCGCCGCGGTGCTGAAAGCGGCGCGCGAGGTGCAGTCGGGCACGGACGGGCGCGTGGTGGCGGTGGTGCAGCCGCACCGCTACTCGCGCCTGCACGACCTGTTCGCCGACTTCTCCGCCTGCTTCCACGACGCGGACACGGTGATCGTGGCGGACGTCTACGCCGCGGGCGAGGCGCCCATCCCCGGCGCGGACCGCGACGCCCTGGTGGAGGGCCTGCGCCGCTACGGCCACCGCCGCGTGCTGCCGCTGGAGAGCGTGCCCGCCCTGCCGCGCCTCGTGCGCGAGGAGACGCGCCCCGGCGACCTCGTCGTGTGCCTGGGCGCCGGCGACATCACCGCCTGGGCGTACGCGCTGCCGGGCCAGCTGGAGGCGCTGGCGTGAGCGCACCACCCGCCGGCTGGCGCGGCGCCCTGCCGCAAGTGCGCGGGCGCATCGTGATGGACGCGCCGCTCGCGCCCTACACCTGGCTGCGCGTGGGCGGGCCGGCGGACGTGCTCTACCTGCCCGCCGACGAGGCCGACCTTCAGGGCTTCCTCCGCGGCCTTGACCCGGCGGTCCCGCTGACCGTGCTGGGCGTGGGCTCCAACACGCTGGTGCGCGACGGCGGGGTGGAGGGGGTGGTGGTGCGCCTGGGCCGCGCCTTCGCGGAAGTCGAGGTGCTGGACGGTCATCGCCTGCGCGCGGGCGCGGCGACGCTCGACGCCGCGCTCTCCAAGGCGGCGGCGCAGGCCGGAATGGCGGGGCTGGAGTTCTACACGGGCGTGCCGGGTGCGATGGGCGGCGCGCTGGTCATGAACGCGGGCTGCTACGGCTCCGAGACCAAGGACGTGCTGGTCGAGGCCTACGCCCTGACGCGAACGGGCGAGGCGGTGACGCTCTCCAACGCCGAGATGGGCTACGCCTACCGCCGGTCGCAGGCCGCGGCCTCCGGCGCGCTGATCTTCACGGGCGCCCTGTTCCAGGGGCGGCCCGACGCGCCCGACGCGGTGCGGGCGCGCATGGCCGCCATCACCGAGCGCCGGGAGAAGAGCCAGCCCGTGCGCGAGAAGACCGGCGGCTCCACCTTCAAGAACCCGGTCGGGCCGGGGGGCGAGGCGCTGTCGGCTTGGCGCTGCGTGGACGAGGCGGGCTGGCGCGGTAAGCTCCGCGGCGGGGCCATGTTCAGCCCCCAGCACGCCAACTTCCTCATCAACACGGGCGAGGCCACCGCCGCCGACCTGGAGGGCCTGGGCGAGGCGGTGCGCGCCGACGTGCGCGCCCGCTCGGGCGTGGACCTCGAGTGGGAGGTCAAGCG
>CAXSDV010000001.1:16190-24749 GCA_964235945.1 uncultured Caulobacteraceae bacterium | reverse complement strand
TGGGGCGAGGACGGATGCGTCCAGGGCGTGCTGGAGACGCTGGCCATTCCCTACACCCACTCGGGCGTGCTGGCCTCGGCGCTGGCCATGGACAAGGACCGCGCCAAGGCGGTGTTGCGCGCGGCGGGGGTGAGCGTGCCCGGTGGCGGCCTCCACGACCGGCGGGAGGTGGCGGCGCGCCACGTCCTGCCGCCGCCCTACGTGGTCAAGCCCAACGCCCAGGGCTCGTCCGTGGGCGTGTTCCTGGTGATGGAGGGGGCGAACCGCCCGCCCGCCGAGGTCGGAGCCGACGATTGGAGCTTCGGCGAGCGGGTGATGGTCGAACCCTACGTCGCCGGGCGCGAGCTGGCGGTGGCGGTGCTGGGCGAGGCGGCGGGCCCGCGCGCCCTGGCGGTCACCGACATCGTGTCCACCACCGGCTGGTACGACTTCGACGCCAAGTACGGGGAGGGCGGCTCGCGCCACGTGGTGCCGGCCGACCTGCCGCCCCACGCGACCGAGCGCGCCCTGCGCCAGGCCGAGCTCGCCCACGCGGCTTTAGGTTGCCGAGGCGTTAGCCGGTCGGACCTGCGTTACGACGATGTTAAGGACGAGATGGTTCTCCTTGAGGTCAACACCCAGCCGGGCATGACCCCCACCTCGCTCGCCCCCGAACAGGCGGCCCACGCGGGATGGAGCTTCGACCGGTTGGTGGCGTGGATGGTGGAGGACGCTTCATGCCGGCGGTAACGCGCGGAGCTCAGGGCGGGCGCGGAGCGGGCGGTGCGGGCCCGCGCGGCTCCGCCCCGACCGGCCGCGCCGCCGGCCCGCGCCGCGCCGCCGCCGCGTCGGCGCCCGCCGGCTCCGGCCGGCTGCGCGCCGGCCTCGATCCGCGCGTCGCCCCGGCCGTCGCCGGTCTGGTGCTCGTGCTGGGTGCGGGCGCGGCGCTCGGCACCGGCGGCCGCCTGCACGCGTTGGGGGCCGCCGCGGGGGCCGCCGTCGCCCGCGGGCTCGGATCCGCGGGACTTCGCTTGGCCACCGTGCGACTGGAGGGCGTCTCCCCCTACGCCCAGGCCGACGTGCTGCGCGCCGCGGGGCTTTCGCGCGACATGCCGCTGGCGGGGCTGGACCTCGCCGCCCTGCGCGAGCGCGTGGAGCAGGTGGGCTGGATCAAGTCGGCGCGGATCGTGCGTCTCTACCCCGACACGGTGGTGATCGCCGCCGCCGAGCGACCCCGCTTGGCGGTGTGGCAGATGGGCGGCCGGCCCCGGCTGATCGACACGGACGGCCAAGTCATCCCGGAGGCGGACGCCGGCCGCTTCACCGACCTGCCGCTGGTGGTGGGGGAGGGGGCCAACGAGGCCGCCGCCGCCGTGCTGCCGCTGGTGCAGGCGCGGCCCCGGCTGATGGAGCGGCTGGAGGCCCTGGTGCGCGTGGACGCGCGGCGCTGGGACCTGCGGCTGAAGGACGGCGGCATCGTCCAGCTTCCCGCGCAGAACGAGGACGCCGCGCTGATCCAGCTCGACCAGTTGGACCAGCGCTCGCGCCTCTTGGAGCTCGGCTTCGCGCGCATCGACCTGCGCGACCCCGAGATGGTGACGGTGCGGCCCCGCGGGGCCGACGCCGCACCGGCTCCCGGCGCGGCGCCGACGGGGCTCTAGGGTTCTTCAACGACGGACGGGACCGGCGGCTTCGCCGGTTCCATGAGGACGAGGTGGGGATGTCGCGGCTTTCGGATCGGCAGCAGGCGCGGGACGGGCTCAAGGTGCTGACGGGGGGCCGCCAGCCGCTGGTCGCCGCCGTGGACCTCGGCGCCTCCAAGGTCGGCTGCTTCATCATGAAGCCGGACGGCGCCGACCGCGAACTGCGCGAGATCCACGCGGCGGGGGTGGCCCAGGTGCGCGCCCGCGGCGTGCGCGGCGGCGCGGTGGTCAGCGTGGACGAGGCCGCCGAAGTGATCGCCCAGGCGGTGGAGCGCGCGGAGGCCATGGCCGGCGTGTCCGTCTCGGGCGTGGTGCTCACCACCTCCGGCGGACAGATGGCCAGCCATCGCGTGTCGGCCCAGGTCAGCCTGGGCCCGCGGCCCATCGGCGACGCCGACCTCGGGCGCGCCCTCCATCTGGCGCTGGCCCAGGCGCGCTGCCCCGGCCGTCGCGCGATCCACCTGCTGCCGATCTCCTGGAGCGTGGACGGCGGCCGCGGCGTGCGCGACCCGCGCCACATGTTCGGCCGCGTGCTGGGCCTCGACCTCCTGGTGGTGACCGTTTCCGAGACCTTCCACGCCACCCTGCGCCACTGCGTGGAGCTGGCGCACCTGCAGCTGGAGGCGGTGGTCGCCGCCCCCTTCGCCTCCGCCCTCGCCGCGCTGGAGGACGACGAGATGGACCTGGGCTGCATCTGCATCGACATGGGCGGCGGCTCCACTTCCGCCGCCGTGTTCCAGAACGGCGCGCTCGTGCACGTGGACAGCCTGGCGGTGGGCGGGGCCCACGTCACCGCGGACATCGCCCGGGGTCTGAACACCACCCTGGCCGGCGCCGAGCGGATCAAGACGCTGCACGGCTCGGCCATCGCCTCCGCCAACGAGGACCGCGAGACCATCGAAGCGCCGCCGCGGGGCGACGACCCCGGCGCCGAGCCGGTCATCGCGCCCCGCTCCCTGCTCAAGGGCGTGATCGCGCCCCGGGTGGAGGAGACGCTGGAACTCGTGCGCGAGCGGCTGCGCCAGGCGGGCGCGCCCCTCGATCCCGGCGCGGGGGTGGTGCTCACCGGCGGCGCCAGCCAACTCTGCGGCGTGGCCGAAACCGCCCAGCGCGTGTTCGACCGTCCGGTGCGCCTGGGCCGTCCCCGCCGCGCGCCGCACTTGGCCGAGGCCGCCAGCGGCGCCGGCTTCTGCTCGGCGGCGGGCGTGCTCCAGCGCGCCGCCTTCGGCCCGCGGGAGGCCGTCACCCTGCGGGTCGCCAGCGGCCGCGCCCAGGCCGCGCGCGAAGCGTCGGCCGGGGAGAGCGGCCCCCTGGCCCGCGCCGCCGGCTGGCTGCGCGCCAACCTCTGACGTGCGCCTTCACGGGCCCGGCTGCGACGATATGAGTCGGCTCCGCTTGCAGCTTGTCCACAGACGTGTGGGTCACACGCGCGCCGACTCGGCCTAAGGAGTTAATCATCAGTTAAGGATGCCGGGTCCTTAATCGGGCGGACACCCGAGGAGGGGCCCCGGACACACCCGGCGGTCAGGACATGCCCATGGCGATCAACCTCTCGGCGCCCCGCGCCACCGAACTCAAGCCCCGGATCGTCGTGTTCGGCGTGGGCGGCGCGGGCGGCAACGCGGTCAACAACATGATCGAGGCGGGGCTGGAAGGCGTCGAGTTCGTGGTCGCCAACACGGACGCCCAGCAGCTCGCTTTCGCCAAGACCGACCGGCGCATCCAGCTGGGCGCCACGGTCACCCAGGGCCTGGGCGCGGGCGCCCACCCCGAGGTCGGCATGAGCGCGGCGGAGGAGAGCCTCCCCGAGATCAGCGAGCACCTCGAAGGCGCGCACATGGTGTTCATCACCGCCGGCATGGGCGGCGGCACCGGCACGGGCGCGGCCCCCGCCATCGCCCGGGCGGCGCGCGAGCGCGGCATCCTCACCGTGGGCGTGGTCACCAAACCCTTCACCTTCGAAGGGCGCCACCGCATGCGGCTGGCGGACGCGGGCGTCCACGAGCTGACCCGCTACGTCGACACGCTGATCGTCATCCCCAACCAGAACCTGTTCCGCGTCGCCAACGAACGCACCACCTTCGCCGAGGCCTTCGGCATGGCCGACCAGGTGCTGCACTCGGGCGTGCGCTCCATCACCGACCTGATGGTGCTGCCGGGCCTGATCAACCTCGACTTCGCCGACGTGCGCTCGGTGATGACCGAGATGGGCAAGGCCATGATGGGCACCGGCGAGGGCCACGGCGAGGACCGCGCCCTGGTGGCCGCCCAGAACGCCATCCAGAACCCGCTGCTGGACGAGGTCTCGCTCAAGGGGGCCAAGGCGGTCCTGGTCAACGTCACCGGCGGGTTGGACATGACCCTGCTGGAGGTGGACGAGGCGGCCAACGCCATCTCCTCGGAGGTGGACGACGACGCCAACATCATCTTCGGCGCCGCCTTCGACCCCGCGCTGGAAGGCAAGATCCGCGTGTCGGTGGTGGCCACCGGCATGGACGCCGAGGCCGGCCGCGACGCCGCGCCCCAGCGCCCTTCCGCCGCCGCTCCGCCGCCCTCGCCCGCGGTCCGCGGCCCGCAGGCGGCGGCCCCCGCCGCGCCCGCGCGTCCCTCCGTCTCCCGCGGCGGGGCCTACGGGTCCCGCCTGGAAGCCGAGCCCGCCGCGGCGGCGCCGGTTGAAGCGCGCCGCGCTCCGGCCGAGCCCGTCCGCGTGGTGGACCCGGCCGCGGAGGAGGGCGGCGCCCTGTTCCCCGACCTGTCGCGTCCCCGTCAGGACACGGCGAGCCAGGGCCCGCGCAGCTACGCCCGCCCCGGCCAGCCGCCCCTGCCCGATCCCCGGCAGACGCCGGAAGCGCGGCGCGGCGGCCTCCTCAGCCTGTTCGGCGGCGGTCGGCCCCGCTACGACGCCCCGCCGACGCCGGCGGCCGCACCGGCGCGGGGCCCCGTCCCGGCCCAGCGGGTTCAGTCGCACACGGGCTCCGCCCAGCCGGCGCCCTCCGAAGAGCCGATGGACTCCAGCGAGGACCTGGACATCCCCTCCTTCCTGCGTCGCCTCGCCAACTGAGGATCGTCAGGTCGAGGGTTTTGAAGGCCCGGAGCGCGCCCGCGCTCCGGGCCTTCGCACGTTCGGCCGCCGCCGCCCGAGCGTGCGACCGAACGTAACAGTCGGAAACAGGACGTGCTTTGATCCCGCCACGCCCGCCGCCTATCCCGTCATCAACGAAGTTCCGTCTCGGCGGCGGGGCGAGGGATGTCCGCATGAGTTCGGCGACCTTCCAGCACACGGTGGCCGGCCCCGCGGTTTGCCGCGGCGTCGGCGTCCATTCCGGCCTGCCCGTGCGGCTGGTGGTCCGCCCCGCGCCGGTGGACGCGGGCGTCGCGTTCGTGCGCCTGGACGTGACCGACCGCGACAACCGCGTGCGCGTGTCCCCGGCGGCGGTGGTCGACACGCGCCTGCACACGGTGCTGGGCGACCCCGAGGGCGTCACCGTCTCCACGGTGGAGCACGTGCTGGCCGCGCTCGCCGGCCTGGGCGTGGACAACGCGGTGGTCGAGCTCGACGGCCCTGAATCCCCCATCATGGACGGCTCGGCCCTGCCCTTCGTGCGCGCGCTGGACCGGGCGGGGCTGCGCGCCCAGTCCGCGCCGCGGCGGCACATCGAAATCCTGGAGCCGATCGTCGTCGAGCACGGCGACAAGCGCGCCGCCCTGCTCCCGGGCGAAGGCTTCGCCCTGGACGTGGAGATCGCCTTCGCCAGCGCCGCCGTGGGCCGCCAACGCTGGGCGGGCGTTCAGGACGAGGCGGCGTTCCGCCGCGACCTCGCCCCGGCGCGCACCTTCGGCTTCGTCGAGGAGGTGGAGGCGTTGCGCGCGATGGGGCTCGCCCGGGGCGCGGGCCTGCACAACGCGGTGGCCATCGACGGCGACCGGGTGCTCAACCCCGAGGGCCTGCGGTTTCACGACGAGTGCGTGCGCCACAAGGCGCTGGACGCCGTGGGCGACCTGTACGTGCTGGGCGCGCCGATCCTGGGCCGCTACGAGGCGCGCTATCCGGGCCACGCGCTCAACAACGCCCTGGCGCGCGCCCTGGTCGAGCGGCCCCGGGCTTGGCGCGAGCGCCGCTTCCAGCCCGACTTCGCCGCCGCCGGCTGAGGTCGGCGCCTCGGGCGCGCCCGCGCGCCGCATTGGCGCGTACGCCCGCGCCGGTGTAGGAGCGGGCTCCGGGGCGAACCTGCGGCCGCGTCGCCGCCCATTCTTCGAGGTCACCGACTTGGCGTTCCGTTTCCTCCGCCGCGCCGCCCCCGTTCTGGCGTGCGCCGCCCCGCTCCTGGCGGCCCTGGCGCTGGGGGCCTGCGCCGGCAAGTCCAAGGGACCCAAGCAGGACCTGGCCTACGAGGAGCGCCCGGTCGAACTCCTCTACTCCACCGGCGCGCAGAAGCTCGACCAGCGCCAGTGGGCCGACGCCACGCGCTATTTCGACGAGGTGGAGCGCCAGCATCCCTACTCGGAGTGGGCGCGCCGCGCGGTGCTCATGGAGGCCTACGCCGCCTACCAGGCCAACAACTACGAGGACGCGATCGCCGCGGCCGACCGTTTCATCTCGCTCTACCCGGGCAACGCCTCCACGCCCTACGCCTACTACCTCAAGGCCCAGTGCTGGTTCGAACAGATCGTCGACGTGGGCCGCGACCAGGCCACCAGCGAGCAGGCGCTCGCCGCCCTGGAGGAGGTGCGCAAGCGCTTCCCCACCAGCGAGTACGCGGTGGACGCCAAGCTGAAGATCGACCTCGTGCACGACCAACTCGCCGGCAAGGAGATGACCGTCGGCCGCTGGTACCTGCGCAACAACCAGCCTCTGGCGGCCATGGGCCGGTTCCGCACGGTGATCGACCGCTTCCAGACCACCAGCCACACCCCCGAGGCGCTCTACCGCCTGGTGGAAGCCAACCTGACCCTGGGCCTGCGCGACGAGGCCAAGCGCGACGGGGCGGTGCTGGGCTACAACTTTCCAGGCGACCGCTGGTACGGCGAGGCCTACGCCCTGCTCACCAGCCGCGGGCTCAAGCCCTCGGTGGCCCCCCGGCTCAAGCCCCGGGGCCTGCCGGGCCTCGCCAAGCGCGCCTGATCGTGCGGCGTCGTCGCGCGCCGGCCTTGACGCGGGCCCGCGCGACGGCGACCTCCGGGGCATGTTGACCGCCCTCAGCATTCGCGACGTCGTTCTGATCGAGGCGCTGGACCTGTCCCCCGCCGCCGGCCTCACCGCGCTGACGGGGGAGACGGGGGCGGGAAAGTCCATCGTGCTGGACGCCCTGGGCCTGGCCACCGGCGCACGTGCGGATTCGGGGCTCGTGCGTCACGGGGCCGCCCAGGCGAGCGCCGTGGCGAGCTTCGCCCCGCCGGTCGGCCACCCCGCCTACGCCTACCTCGCCGACAAGGGCCTGGACGCCGAACCCGGCGAGGACCTCGTGCTGCGCCGCCAGGTCTCCGCCGACGGGCGCAGCCGCGCCTTCGTCAACGATCAGGCCACGGGGGTGGGCGTGCTGCGCGACCTCGGGGCCTTGCTCCTGGAGGTACACGGCCAGCACGACACGGTGGGGCTGCTCGACCCGCGCACCCACCGGGCCCAGCTCGACGGCTACGGCGCCCTGCGTCCGCGCGGGCGCGCCTGCGCGGACGCCTGGAACGCCTGGCGCGAGGCCGCCGCCGAGTGCGAACGCCTGCGCGCCGGGGCCGCCCGCGCCGACGCCGACCGCGAGGAGCTGACACTGCGCCTGGCCGAACTCGACCGGCTCGATCCGCGCGAGGGCGAGGAGGAGGAGCTGGTCGGTCGCCGCGCGCTGCTGGGAGGCGCGGAAAAGTCGCTGGCGGACGTGGCCGACGCGCGCAAGGTGCTGGGGGGCGACCGCCTGTCCCACAACGTCTCCCAGGCGCTGCGGGCGCTGGAGCGCGCACGCGATCGGGTGGTGCAGGCGGGGGCGGGGGCGGACGAGCCCGTGCTGGTGCGCCTCACCGCCGCCGCGGACGCGGTGGACCGCACCCTGACCGAAGCGCTGGAGGCGCTGGCCGCCATCGATTCCGCTGCGGACGCCTTCGACCACGAGCCCGTGGCGCTGGAACGCGCGGAGGAGCGCCTGTTCGCCCTGCGCGCCGCCGCCCGCAAGCTGTCCCTGCCCGTGGAGGGCCTGCCCGCCGCGCGCCTGCGCTTCGCCGAAGCGCTGCGCGCGGCCGACACCGCCTCCGACGCCCTGGCCGAAGCGGACGCCGCCGCCGTGCGCGCAGAGGCCGCCTATCGCGTCGCCGCCGCCGACCTGTCCGCCGCCCGGGGCGAGGCGGGCGCGCGCCTGGCCGCCGCGGTGGAGGCCGAGCTCGCTCCCCTGAAGCTCGAGCGCGCGCGCTTCCGCGTGGCGGTGGAGCCTCTGCCCCCCGAGCGCGCGGGCCGCGACGGGGCCGACCGGGTGGAGTTCGAGGTCTCGACCAACCCGGGCGCGCCTTTCGGCGGCCTGGGCGCCATCGCCTCGGGCGGCGAACTCGCGCGCTTCTCCCTGGCGCTGAAGGCGGCGCTGGCCGGAGCGCTGGCGGGCCGGGGCGGGGAGGGGGCGCCCCTCTCCGCCGGGCCGGTGATGATCTTCGACGAGGTGGACCAGGGGGTGGGCGGCGCGGTGGCGGACGCGGTGGGCCTGCGGCTCAAGCGGCTGGCGGGCACGGGCCAGGTGATCGTGGTGACCCACAGCCCGCAGGTGGCCGCCCGCGCCGACGCCCAGTGGCGCGTCTCCAAGCGCCCCCGCGGGACCGACGGCGCCCTGCTGACCACCGTCGAGGTGCTCGCCCCCGCCGACCGCGAGGAGGAGCTCGCCCGCATGCTCGCCGGCCGCGAGATCAC
>CAXSDV010000001.1:0-16090 GCA_964235945.1 uncultured Caulobacteraceae bacterium | reverse complement strand
GCAGGCCGCGGTCGAACTGGAGCGGCTGGCGCGGGAGATCGCGGCGCACGATGCGGCCTACCATCGCGAGGACGCGCCCGCCGTGTCCGACGCCGAGTACGACGCGCTGAAGCGGCGCAACGCCGAGTTGGAGGCGGCGCACCCGACCTTGGTGCGGCCCGACTCGCCCTCCCTGCGCGTGGGGGCGCCGCCCGCCGCCCAGTTCTCGCCGGTGACGCACGGCGCGCCCATGCTGAGCCTGGACAACGCCTTCTCGGACGACGACGTGGCCGACTTCGCCGCGCGTATCCGGCGCTTCCTCAAGCTGGACGCGGCCGAGCCCCTGGCCTTCGTGGCCGAGCCCAAGATCGACGGGCTGTCGGCCAACCTGCGCTACGAGCGGGGCGTGCTCGTGCAGGGAGCCACCCGCGGCGACGGGCGCACGGGCGAGGACGTCACCGCCAACCTGCGCACCCTGCCCGCGTCCGAACTGCCGCGGCGGCTCGCCGGTTCGGGCTGGCCCGACGTGATCGAGGTGCGCGGCGAGGTCTACATCGGCCATGCCGACTTCGCCGCCATGAACGCCGCCGCGGAAACCGCGCTGGCCGAGGGTCGGTCCGGCGTGCGCACCTACGCCAACCCGCGCAACGCGGCGGCGGGCTCGCTGCGCCAGGTCGATCCGGAGGTGACGCGCACCCGGCCGCTGCGCTTCTTCGCCTACGCCTGGGGGCTGGTCAGCGCGCCGTTCGCCGACACCCAGGCCCAGGCGCTGGAGCGGCTGGGCGCGTGGGGTTTCCCCGTCAACCCGCTGTCGCGCCGGGTGGAGGACGCGGCGGGGCTGGAGCCGGTCTACCGCGAGCTGGAGCGGCTGCGCGCCGACCTCGGCTACGACATCGACGGGGTGGTCTACAAGGTCGACCGGCTGGACTGGCAGGGGCGGCTGGGGTCGGTGGGCCGCATCCCGCGCTGGGGCGTGGCGCACAAGTTTCCCGCCGAGCAGGCGCGCACCGTGCTCGAGGGGGTGGACATCCAGGTCGGCCGCACGGGCTCGCTCACCCCCGTGGCGCGCCTGCGGCCGGTGACGGTGGGGGGCGTGGTGGTGCGCAACGCCACCCTGCACAACGCCGACGAGATCGCCCGCAAGGACGTGCGGGTGGGCGACGTGGTGCTGATCCAGCGCGCGGGCGACGTGATCCCCCAGGTGCTGGGCCCCGCGCCGGACGCGCCGCGCGGGCCCGAGCCCTTCGAATTTCCCACGCTCTGCCCGTGCCCCCTGCACACGGCGGTCGTGCGCGAGACCACCAACAGCGGGGCGGACACGGTGGTGCGCCGCTGCACGGGCGAGCAGGCCTGCCCCTTCCAGCGGCTGGAGCGGCTCAAGCACTTCGTCTCGCGCCGCGCCTTCGACATCGAGGGGCTGGGCGAGCGGCAGCTCCAGCTGTTCCTCGACCAGGGGCTGATCTCCACCCCCGCCGACATCTTCCGCCTGGCGGAGGACGAGGCCAAGCTGGACGTGCTGCGCGCGCTGGACGGCTACGGGGAGACCTCGCTCGCCAACCTGCGCGCCGGCATCCGTGCGCGGCGCACCATCAGCCTGGAGCGCTTCGTGTTCGCGCTGGGCGTACGCCACGTGGGCGACCAGACCGCGGCCCTGCTGGCGCGCTATTACGCAAGCTATGACCGCTTCCGCGCGGCGGTGGGCGAGGCGCGGCCGGGCGGCGCGTTCACGCCGCCGGAGGGCTTGGCCGAGCTCAAGCCGGGTCAGGTGGACGCCCTGGCCGCCTACGGCGCATCCGCCGCGGAAGCCGACCCGTGGCCCGAGGCCCCCCTGGCGGAGAAGATCGCCCAGGCCGCGCCGAAGCTGCCCAAGACGGTCCGCACCGCCTTGTCGGGCGTCCTGCCCGACTGGGCCGCCTTCACGGCCCTGGCTCGAACGGCGGCGGCGGCGCGGCCAAGTCCCGCCTTCATCGAGATGGCGGGGGTGGACAGCGTGGGTGCGGTGGCCGCCGCCGCCCTGGCCGCCTTCTACGCCGCGCCGGACAGCCGGACGGCGGCCGACGACCTGGCGGCCCTGCTGGACATCCAGGACGCGGAGCGGCCCCGCGGCGACTCCGCCGTCGCCGGCAAGACGGTGGTGTTCACCGGCGCCCTGGAGCGGCTCACCCGCGACGAGGCCAAGGCCCAGGCCGAGCGGCTGGGGGCGAAGGTCGCGGGCGCGGTGTCCAAGAAGACCGACCTGCTGGTGGCGGGGCCGGGCGCCGGCTCCAAGCTGAAGACCGCCGCGGACCTGGGGGTCGAGGTGGTGGACGAGGCCGGATGGCTGGCCCTGGTGGAGGCGGGTTGACGCCCGCACGCGCGCCGGTCTTGATCGGGTGCGCCCGCGCCGCGACCTGACGAGCAGCGGTCGGTCCGTACGGGCTCGCGCGGGAGACGCCGGATGAAGTTGGATGCGTGGGTCGCGGGCTCGGTCGTTGCGGCCTGGGTCATGGCGACGGCGGGGCAGGCGGCGGCCTCCCCCGCCTCGGGGCGGTGGCTGACTCCCGAGAACGACGGCGTGATCGAGGTGGCGGACTGCGGGGCCGGCATCTGCGGCGCGGTGGTGACCTCCGAGCGACTGAAGACGCAGCCCGACACCAAGGACGCCTTGAACAAGGATGCGTCGCTACGCGACCGCCCCATCCGCGGGTTGGAGATCATCCACGAGATGATCGGAGGACCGGAGGTTTGGAAAGGCCGAGTGTACAACCCCGCGGACGGGGGCACCTATTCCGGATCGCTGCGGCTGGTGAGCGCCGACAGGATGAAGCTCACCGGTTGCCTGGTCTGGCCGGCGTGCAAGAGCGAGACCTGGACGCGGCTGAAATAGAGATGACGGGACCGGTGCGGCTTGCGCCGCCCCGGTCCCGTCCAGGTCGGTAGGCTCAGTCCGGCTTGCGGCGGGCGCCCTGGGACGCTTCTCCGCCCTTGCGGCCGGCGGCGGCGGCCAAGCCTCGGTCCTGGGAGAAGCTGCGCTTCTCGTTGGGAACGCTCTCGCCGCCCTTCCGGGCGATCTGGCGCTGCTTTTCGGGATCCATGGAAGCGAAGCCACGGTTCGATTTCCCGGTGGTGGAAGTACTCTCGCTCTGGGCCATGTTTCGCTCCTAAATTGATCTGAGGCTTGACGGTGAGCTCGGGTGGACAACCGGCCCGGCATGCAAGAGTTCCGGCCCTGTTCACCGTTCGGCTCGCAGCGGTGCCTTTCCCGCTTCGGACGAAACAAGTGTTATACGGTCGGCTTCGGACCGTCCGTCGGGCGATCACCGGATCGGCGTCGAACGGGGGTGTGGCGGGGATCGCTTCTTCGGCCGAGCCGGCGACGTCGATCTCGCGAGCGGAGCCCCGATAGGGTGACGAGGAGAGCGGACGGGATCGCGGCGTCGCTCCCCGGACCGGACGGTGCGAACGCGCCCGAACCTGCGAAGTTCGCACTTTCGGCGACGTCGGCACGGTGGCGCGCCATTTCGCCGCCGCGCCCTGCGACCGCGGTCATGCGAAACCCTTGCACGCCCTTAGGCGGGGCGGAGGGGCAGGAACCGTGCGCAAACTCGGCCGTTTGGCGTCCGTCCTACGTCCGGCCGCGCCGTCCTCCAGCAAGGAGTTGGCGGCCGCGTCGACGCCCGAGGAGTCCATGGCGGCCAAGCAGATCGCGCGCCAGGCGCCTTACCTCCGTCGTTACGCGCGGGCGTTGACCGGGGGTCAAGCCAAGGGCGACGCCCTGGTGCAGATCACCATGGAGGGGCTGCTGAACGACCCCGACCGGCTGGACGGCGAGCTGCCCCTGCGCTTGGCCCTGTTCCGCGCCCTGCATCAGACCTGGCGCGATGCTCCGCAGGAGTCCGGCGCGGACGCCCCGGGGGCCGCCGATCGTCGGTTGCAGACCCTGTCGGGCGCGCACCGGTCGGCGCTGCTGCTCTGCGCCATGGAGGGTTTCACGCCCGAGGAGGCGGCGGTGGTCATGGAGCTGCCCGTCGAGGTGCTGCGCGGCCAATTGGACACCGCCCAGGCCGAGCTGGAACGCCAGCTGGCCACGGACGTGCTCATCATCGAGGACGAGCCGATCATCGCCCTGGACCTGACCCGCGTGGTGCGCGAGCTGGGCCACACGGTGACGGGGGTGGCCGCCACGCGCGACGAGGCGGTGGCCCTGGCCGCCGAGAAGCGCCCGGGCCTGCTGCTGGCCGACGTGCGGCTGGCGGACGGCTCCAACGGCATGGACGCGGCGCGTGACATACTGGCGCGGGTGGACGTGCCGGTGATCTTCATCACCGCCTTCCCCGAGCACCTGCTGACGGGAGAGCGGCCCGAGCCGGCCTTCCTCGTCACCAAGCCCTTCCGCGAGGACACGGTGAAGGCGCTGGTCGGCCAAGCGCTGTTCTTCCACAGCCCGCGCCTGGAGACGGCCCCGGTCTGAGTCGGTCTTCCCGCCGGCGCTTGCTGGAACCGGACCGGAGCCGATCCGTTGAACCGGCCGTTTTTGCAGGCTCGCCGCACCCATGACCGACGACGACTCCAAGCCCCAATCTCCTGGTGCGCCTTCGAAACCGGAGGACGCCGGGGCTGACGACCGCGCCTTCGTCCATGCGGCGGAGCGGGCCCGGCATGTCGCCGAAGACGCCCGTCGTCGCAGCGGCCGAGTCGTCGCAGACGCGCGCGATTGGGCGGTCGACCTGTCGGACGTGCTGCGTGACACGGTGCAGACCAAGCCGTTCACCGCCGTCGGCGTGTCCGCCGCCTGCGCCTTCGCGGCGGGGTTGCTGCTGGGGATGAGGCGTGCGCGCCGTTGAAGGTCGACGCTCGCCCTTATTCACCGCCTGGGTGACGGGCTCCCGCGGGCGCGTTCCTTGGCCTCGCGCAGCCTGAGGCGTTCGAGGATGCCCTGGGCTTCGGTCTTGGGCAAGCCCGCCAGGGTGAGGTAGCCGCGTCCGGCCGTGTCCAGCAGGGCGAAGCGCCGGTCGGTCCTGGCCGTCCATTCGGCGAGGGTGACGCGCCCGTCCAGGTCCGCGTCGGCCGCGGTGACGGGCTCGGGCTCGTTGAGCACGCCGAACAGCGAGGCGCCCTCCGGTCGCCGGTCCCCAGCATACTGGCGCTGCGGGCGCGCCGCACCTCCGCCCCTGCGTCCTCTCCGGCCTGCTCCGCGATCCCGGTCGCTGAACAGGGTCTCGTCCGTGCCCTCTCCGCCCCGCAGACCGCCGATGCGCGGCTGGATCTCCGGCGCGACCGTTTGCTCGTAGGCCTGCACCTCGAAACCATCGATCACGCCGTCATGGTCCACGTCGAGCACGCGGAAGAAGCGCAGGGCGTCGGCGCGGAACTCGGCGGGCGTCAGCCGGCCGTCATGGTCGGCGTCCGCGCGTGCGAACCAGACTCCGGCGACGTACGGCTCGTCGCGCCCGCCGCGAAAGGGCTCGCCCGAGGGGCTCAGGAAGACGTTGAGCGCGCGCCGGCCCTGAACGGCGCCTCCCTCGCCCGCCGCCGAGCCGCCGAAGCGGGTCACGTCCGCCGACGGCCCTTCCGGCGCGGAGGCGCAACCGACGAGGAGCAGCAGGGCCGCGAGGCCGAGGCCGGGAGTGGGGCGCATTCGGGACCTCGGTGCGCAGCTCAGGCGGGGGTGGGGGAGATCGGCAGGCGGGCGCGGGCGCGCAGCCCGCCCTCCGCCCGGTTCTCCAGTTGGGCGTCGCCGCCATGGGCGCGGGCGATGGAGCGAACCACCGCCAGCCCCAGGCCCGCCCCGCCGGTCTGGCGCGAGCGCGAAGGCTCGCCCCGGTGAAAGGGCTCGAACACCTGCTCGCGCTGAGCGTCGGGCACGCCGGGGCCGTCGTCGTCGATCTCCACCACCGCCGATTGGTCGTCGGCGTAGACGCGGGCGCGGGCGCGGGCGCCGAACTTGACCGCGTTCTCGATCAGGTTGGCCACCAGCCGCCGCAGCGCCACGGGGTCGCCGTCCACCACCACCGGGCGGCCGGGCTCGGCGTGCACGTCCATTCCGGTCTCGGCCATTTCGTCGGCGACCGCCTCCACCAGCGACGAGAGCTCCAGCCGCCGCCGCTGGGCGGGCTGGGCGGTGTCGCGCACGAAGGCCATGGTGGCGGCGATCATCTGCTCCATCTCGTCCAGGTCCGCCGCCATCTTGCGCCGCAGCGGCTCGGGCGCGCCCTCGATGCGGAAGCGCAGCCGGGTGAGCGGGGTGCGCAGGTCGTGGGCGACGGCGCCGATCATGGTGGTGCGGTCGGCCACGTAGCGGCGCAGCCGGTCCTGCATGTCGTTGAAGGCCGCCACCGCCGTCTCGATCTCGGCGGATCCGCGCACGGTCACGGGCGGCGCGCCCGGGTCGCGGCCCAGGCGCTCCGCGGCCGCGGCGAAGGCGCCGATGGGCGCCGCCAGCCGCCGGGCGAACAGGTAGGCGACCGGGGCGAGGGCCAGGGCGCTCAGGGTGAACCAGAGCAGCACGCGTCCCTGCCAGGCCGAGAGCACGCCGCCTTCCACGAGGCGCAGCGTCCACCAGCGCCCGTCGGCCGCCTGCAGGTCGGCCTCGAAGGGCGAGACCACGAAGTGGTCGCCCCCGCTTCGCCCGAAGGAGTCCGGCCCCAGCTGCCTCCGCAGGGTGCGCAGCGGCCGGCGCATGGGCGGGCGGCGCGGCTCCAGCAGGTTCAGGCGCGTGCGCTCCGGTCCGGCCCCCAGCTGCTCGGACAACTCGCGCCTCAGCACGTCGGCCACGGGGCTGAAGCGCCGGGCGCGGTCGGAGCCCGGGGCGGAACGGGCGACCGCCTGCAGGATCATGCCGTTGCGTGCGCGCACGGGACGGCCCTGCGCCTTCAGCGCCGACGCCACTTCGCTCATCTTGAAGAAGTCGGGCGGCGGCGAGGGCAGGAAGTAGAGCACCGCCAGGTTGATCGCCTGGGCTGCGACCAGGCTGAGCACGATCAGCAGGAACAGTTGGGCGAAGAGCGGAAGGGAGGCCGCCCGCGGCCGCGCGGTTACGGAACGCGCGACCTCGGCGCTCACCGGAACACGACCGGGGCGGTGAACATGTAGCCCTCGTTGCGGACGGTGCGGATCAGCTCGCCGCCCTGGCCGCCGTCCTCCAGCTTGCGCCGAAGTCGGCTGATCTGCACGTCGATGGCGCGATCGTAAGCGTCGCTGTCGGGCCCGCGCGCGAGGTCGAGCAACTGGTCGCGCGTCAGCACGCGCCGGGGCCGCTCCACGAACACGCGCAACAGCGAGAACTCACCCCCCGAAAGGTTGACCACCACGCCCGCGGGGCTCTTCAGCTCGCGCCGCACGAGGTCGAGCTTCCAGCCGGCGAACTCGCAGCGCGCTCCCGGGCCTTCGGCGGACGGGCCGGGCTCGCCGCGGCGGCGCAGCACCGCGCGGATCCGGGCCAGGAGCTCCCGCGGGTTGCAGGGCTTGGCGAGGTAGTCGTCCGCGCCGAGCTCCAGGCCCACGATGCGGTCGATGTCCTCGCCCATGGCCGACAGCATGATCACCGCCGGGGAGGGATCCAGGGCGGCGACGCGGCGGCAGATGGCCAGACCGTCCTCGCCGGGAAGCATGACGTCCAGGACGATCAGGTCGGGCCGGCCCTGGGCCAGGATGCGCGCCAGCCCCGCGCCGTCCGCCGCTTCCTGCGTCTGGTAGCCGTGCTGGGCGAGGAACTCGGTCACGGTCTCGCGGATGCCGGCGTCGTCGTCCACCACCACGATGCGGGCGGCGGGGGCGGCGCTCTCCGCGCCGGCGTCGGTCGGGTCGAAATCCATGCTGCGTGGCATGTCAGACGCACGTCTCCCGCGTATGACCGGGTCGCAACACGCGCGCGCCTGAGGCGGCCTTCACCGGTTGGCGGGGTCGCCGTGCCCGGCGGCGAGCGCCTGCTCGGGGCCGGGACCCACGTCCAGTATGTCGAGCCCCCGGGCGAGGCGCGAGTGCTTCAGCCCGTAGACCGCGTAGATCACCGCGCCCAGCGCCGCGTACACGGCCAGCAGCACGGCGGGGATCGCGTCCCCCCGGGCGGCCTTCTGCACGATGTCGACCAGGAGCGGTCCGGCCAGCACGAAGCAGGACAGGATGCCGAGCACAGGCACCGTGCCGATCCAGGCGCGGCCGATCCACACGCCGCCCCCGGGTACGCGGAACGGGCGCTCAAGCTCCGGCCGCGTGGAGCGCAGGTACATCACCGTCAGGCACACGATGGCGAAGGCCGCCGCCGTGCCCAGGCTCACCAGGTCGTTGAGGATGGTGATGGGCAGGACCGCGGCCGCCACGGCGATCAGCGCGCCCAGGAACAGGGTGCCCAGCCAGGGCGTGCGGAAGCGCGGGTGCAGCCGGGCGAACATGGGCGGCAGGAGGCCGTCGCGCGCCATGGAGAAGAACACCCGGGTCTGGCCGTAGGTCAGGATCAGCATGACCGACGAAAGGCCGGTGATGGCGCCCACCTTGATCAGCTTGGCGAACCAGGGAAGGTGCATCCGGTCCACGGCGATGGCGATGGGCTCGGGCACGCCCAGTTCGCGGAAGGGCACCACCCCGGTCAACACCGCCGCCACCGCCATGTACAGCACCGTGCAGACGAGCAGCGACCCGAGTATGCCGATGGGCACGTCGCGCTGGGGGTTCTTCGCCTCGGCCGAGGCGGTGGAGACCGCCTCGAAGCCGACATAAGCGAAGAAGATGGCGGAAGCGGCGCGGAACACGCCCGCCCATCCATAGGTCGACCCGCCCTGGTTGGGCGGAATGAACGGCGTCCAGTTGGCGGTCTTGATGTAGAACACGCCGAAGCCGATGAAGAGCAGCAGCACTCCGCCCTTGATCAGCACGATGACGTTGTTCACCCGGGCGGACTCCGAGATGCCCACCACCAGCAGGGCGGTCACCATGAGGATGCCCGCGGCGGCCACGAGGTTGACGCTGCCCGTGGCGTGGAACAGCAGGGTCCCGTCCGGTCCGGCGAAGGACTGCACGGTGGGGCTGGACAGGGCGGCCGGCACCGCCAGACCCAGGTCGCGCAGGAAGCTCGCCACATAGCCGGAGAAGCCCACCGCCACGGTCGAAGCGGCCACGCCGTACTCCAGCACCAGGAGCCAGCCCATGATCCAGGCGAACAGCTCCCCCAGCGTCGCGTAGGAGTAGGTGTAGGCCGAGCCCGACACGGGCATGGAGGACGACAGCTCCGCATAGCAGAGCCCGGCGAAGGCGCAGGCCAGCCCCGCGATCACGAAGGAGATCATCACCGCCGGCCCGGCGAACTGCGCCGCCGCATTACCGGTGATGACGTAGATGCCGGCTCCGATGATGCAGCCTATGCCCAGGAAGACGAGGTTGACCGCCCCCAGCGAGCGCTTGAGCACGTGGGCGGCGGCCTCCTGCTGAATCTGGTCGATAGACTTCTTGATGAACAGGCGCGAGGCCCCGCCGCGTTCCGCAACGGACATCAGCCGCGCCCTCCCGCCTTCGCGCCCGCCGTCGGGCTCAGGCGCCCATCGGCTCCACCTCGTCCGCCTCCACCACGCCGCGGGCCACGTTGGAGTGGCGGTAGCCGTAGAGGAAGTACACGGCCAGCCCGACCGCGCTCCAGATCGGGAACAGCAGCTTGGCCTCGATGGTCAGGCTCACGAACAGCACCACGCAGCCGATGATGGACAGGGGCGCCACCACGAACAGCAGCGGCGCGCGGAACGGCCGATGCCGGTCCTTGGCGGTGAAGCGCAGCACCATCACCGCCGCCGACACCACCGCGAAGGCGAACAGCGTGCCCGAGTTCGAATAGTCCGCCAGCTTGCCGACGGGCAGGAGCCCCGCCGCCAACGCCACGAAAACCCCGGTGATCATGGTCACGACGTGGGGCGTCTTGAAGCGCGGGTGAACCCTGCTGAGCACGGGCGGAAGCAGCCCGTCGCGCGCCATCACGAAGAAGACGCGCGTTTGGCCGTACATCATCAGCAGCACGACCGAGGGCAGGGCGAAGCCCGCGGCCAAGCCCAGGGCGTCGCCCACCACCGGATGGCCGATCTGGCGCAGCACGTGGGCCAGCGCCTCGTGCGAGCACACCAGCGGCTGGGGCCCGTGGATGGCCAGGCACTGCTCGGTCAGCGCGCGCGAGCCGGACGCCAGCGCCTCGCCGTGCGGGCCGTAGACGGGCTGGGCCCCGTAGGCCCCCACAGCGCCTCCGGACACCAGGATGTAGAAGATGGTGCAGATCACCAGCGAGCCGATCAGCCCGATGGGCACGTTGCGCTGGGGATTTTTCGTCTCCTCCGCGGCGGTCGAGACCGCGTCGAAGCCCACATAGGCGAAGAAGATGGAGGCGGCGGCGCCCAGCACCCCCGTGCCGCCCGAGCCCAGCGGATTGCCCCAACCCTTGGGCGTGAAGGGGACGAAGTTGTGCGGGCGGATCGCCGGCAGGGTCAGGGCCACGAAGGCGGTCAGGGCGGTGATCTTCACCGCCACCAGCACCGCGTTCGCCGTGGCGCTCTCCTTGGTGCCGACGATGAGCAGGCCCGTCACCAGGCCGACGATGATCACCGCGGGCAGGTTGACGACGCCCCCGCCGTCCGGCCCGGCCGATATGGCGAGCGGGATGTCGATGTGCGCGAACCCGTGCAGCAGGCCGGTGACGTAGCCGGACCAGCCGACGGCCACCGCGCTGGCTCCCAGCGCGTACTCCATGATCAGCGCCCAGCCGACCAGCCAAGCCACCAACTCGCCCAGCACCGCGTAGGAGTAGGTGTAGGCCGAGCCCGCCACCGGCACCATCGAGGCCAGTTCCGAGTAGCAAAGCGCCGCCACCGCGCAGACCGCGCCCGCCACGATGAAGGAGATCATCATGCCGGGGCCCGCCTTCTGGGCGGCCTCGGAGGTGAGCACGAAGATTCCCGTGCCGATGACCGCGCCGATGCCGAGGAGGGTGAGCTGGACGGCGCCCAGCGAGCGGTGGAGGGACTTCTTCTGCGCGGTCGCCAAAATGGCGTCCAGCGACTTCACACGCCAATCCAAGTCTTCGATCCTCCCAGGGGCGGGGCCTCCCGCCGCAACGAAGCGGGGCCGCCTTCCGCAGGTGACTTGCCGCCGCCCGCGGGGTCAAGCTCTAAGCCGTCGCAGCGGCGCGCAGGCCGCGGATGCTCCGACCCTCGCGCAATGTCCGATCCGCCCCGCCTACCGGTCCACGAGGCGCTGCCGGCGCTGGCGGCGGCGCTGCGCGCCGGGCCGAACGCGGTGCTGGTGGCCCCTCCGGGCGCGGGCAAGACCACGGTCGTTCCCCTGGCGCTGCTGGACGAGCCGTGGGTCGCGGGCGGGCGGATCCTCGTGCTCGAGCCGCGCCGCCTGGCCGCCCGCGCCGCCGCCGCGCGCATGGCGGCCACCCTGGGCGAGGCGGTGGGCGCCACGGTGGGGTACCGCGTGCGGCTGCAGTCTCGCGTGTCGTCCGCCACCCGGATCGAGGTGGTCACCGAAGGCGTGTTCACCCGCAGGATCACCGGCGACCCCGGCCTGGAGGGCGTGGCGGCCGTGTTGTTCGACGAGTTCCACGAGCGCAGCCTGGACGCCGACCTGGGCCTCGCCTTCGCCCTGGACGCCCAAGCTCAACTGCGCCCCGACCTGCGCCTGCTGGCCATGAGCGCCACCCTGGACGGGGCGGCGGTGGCCGCGCTGATGGGCGGCGCGCCGGTGGTGGAGAGCCTGGGCCGCGCCCACCCGGTCGAAACGCGCCACCTCGGCCGCGATCGCGCGCGCCGGCTGGAGGAGGACGTGGCGCGCGCCGTGCGCCGTGCGCTGGCGGAGGAGTCGGGGGGCGTGCTCGTCTTCCTGCCGGGCCAGGCGGAGATCCGCCGCACCGCCGAGCGCCTCGCGCAGGACGTGCGCGACCCCGCGGTGGTGGTCGCCCCGCTCTACGGCGCGCTGGCGCCCGGCCAGCAGGACCTGGCCATCGCCCCCGCCGCGCCCGGCGTGCGCAAGGTGGTGCTGGCCACCTCCATCGCCGAGACCAGCCTGACGTTGGAGGGCGTGCGCGTGGTGGTCGACTCCGGGCTGAGCCGCACGCCCCGCTACGATCCGGCCAGCGGCCTCACCCGGCTGGAGACCGTGCGCGTGTCGCGCGCCGCCGCCGACCAGCGCCGCGGCCGGGCGGGGCGCACCGCCCCGGGCGTGTGCTACCGGCTGTGGGACGAGGCGGAGACGCGGGGGCTCGCCCCGTACGGTCGGCCGGAGATCGCCGACAGCGACCTGTCGGGGGTGGCGCTCTCCCTGGCGTTGTGGGGCGCGCGCGGGCCGGCGGACCTGCGCTTCCTCGATCCGCCGCCCGCGGGGGCCTTCGCCGAGGCGCGGCGGCTGCTGGCCGAGCTCGGCGCGCTGGATGCGGCGGGGGCGCCCACGGCCCACGGCCGCGCCCTGGCGGCGGTGGGCCTCGCGCCGCGGCTCGCGCACATGGTGGTGGAGGGCGCGCGGCGCGGCGCGGGCCTGCGCGCCGCGCGGCTGGCGGCGCTGCTGAGCGAGCGGGGCCTGGGCGGCGAGGGGGCGGACGTGTCCGAGCGCCTCGCCCGGCTCCACGACGAGCGCGGTCCCCGCGCGGCGGACGCGCGCGCCCTGGCCGACCGTTGGGCGCGGGCCGCCGCCCTGACCGCCGGTCCGTCCGCGAAGGGCGAGCCGCCCTCGGACGGGCTGTTGCTGGCGTTCGCCTATCCCGAGCGGATCGCCCGCGCCCGCGGCGGTTCCGGCGAGTACCGGCTGGCCAACGGCCGCGGCGCGGGGCTCGACGCGGCCGACCGGCTGGCGCGCGAGCGCTGGCTTGCGGTGGGCGAGCTCGCCGGCGGCCCGGTGCGCGACCGCATCGTCGCCGCCGCCGCGCTGGACGAGGCCGAGCTGCGCTCCGCCTTCGCCGACCGCATCACCACCGCCGACGAGGTGGAGACGGACGACCAGGGCCGCGTGCAGGCGCGGCGGGTGTCGCGCCTGGGGCGCCTCGTGGTGGAGGAGCGGCGGCTGGAGCGGCCCGACCCGGCGCTCCTGGCGCGGGCCCACGCCGCGCGGCTGCGCGCCGAGGGCCTGTCCGTCCTGCCCTGGGGAGAGGCGGCGGCCGCCCTGCGCGCGCGGGTCGCCTTCCTGCGCGCGCTGGAGCCGGACGCGGGCTGGCCCGACCTCGCCGACGCGGCGCTGCTGGACGCGTTGGACGACTGGCTGGGGCCGCGCCTGGCCGACGTTCCGCGGCTGGAGGCGCTGCGCCCCGCCGAGTTGGACGCCGCCCTGCGCGCGCGGGTCCCCTACGACCTCCAGCGCCGGCTGGACCGCGACGGCCCCGAGCGCTTCACCACGCCCGCGGGGACGGGCGCGGCCATCGACTACGCCGCGGAGGGCGGACCGAGCGTCCAGGTGCGGGTGCAGGAGCTGTACGGCTTGGCGACGCACCCGGCGGTGGCGGGCGGGCGGGTTCCGCTCACCCTGGTCCTGCTCTCGCCCGCGCGCCGCCCGGTGCAGGTGACGCGCGACCTGCCGGGCTTCTGGCGGGGCTCCTGGCGCGAGGTGCGCGTGGAGCTGCGCGGCCGCTATCCCCGCCACCCCTGGCCGGAGGACCCCCTCCTCGCCGTTCCCACCACCCGCGCCAAGCCGCGCGGGACGTGACGGTCGCCCGGCCGGTCAGCCGGTGGCGGCGTAGATCATCACCCCCGTGGCCACCGACAGGTTGAGGCTGTCGGCGCGGCCGCGCATGGGGATCTTCACCGCCGTATCGCAGGCGGCGGCGAGCTCGGGCGGCAGGCCGTGGCTCTCGTTGCCCATCAGGATCAGGGTCGGACGGCGATAGTCGGCGGCGCGGAAATCCTGCGTGGCGGTGAGGAGCGTGCCGACCAGCGACCCCGGCCAGCCCTCGCGCCAGCCGAGGAACTCCTCCACCGTCGCCCGGAAGATCGGGACGGCGAAGATCGAGCCCATGGTGGCGCGCACCGCCTCCACGCTGAAGGGGTCGCAGCACTCGCCCACCAGCAGCACGCCGCCGCAGCCCGCCGCGTCCGCCGTGCGCACCACCGTGCCGAGGTTGCCGGGATCGCGCACCGCCTGCAGCGCCACCCACACGTCGGCGCGCGCGGGGTCGAGCCCGGCCAGGGCGTGCAGCCGCTGGGGAAACACGGCCGCCACCGCCTGGGGGTTCTCCTTGCGGGTGACCTTCTCGAGGATGTCGCGCGAGACCTGGAGCACCTCGCCGCCGTGGGCGAGCGTGTGCGCCGCCACGCGACGCAGCAGCGGGTGGTCGGCCCCGTCCGGCCCGAACATGAGCGTGCGCGGCGCATGGCCGAGCTCCATGGCCTCCACCGCGATCTTCAGCCCTTCCGCCAGGAACAGGCCGGAGGCTTCGCGGTCCTTGCGCAGGTGCAGGGCGCGGGCCGCCTTCACCGCAGGGTTGGCGAGACTCGTCACCTCCCGCGCGCCGGGGACCGCGCTCACGGGGCCAGGTCCGGGGGCGCCGCGCTCCAACGCGCGAAGAAGGACAGGCCGAGCGCGCGCGGATCGGGCGCGTCCTCCTCCAGGGCGAGCTCGCCCCAGTCCACCCGGCCGACGCGGCCGGGCAGGGCGTCGACGAGGAGGTTGCCCAGCGCCACCCCCGAGATGCGCGCGGCGTAGGCGTTGAGCAGCAGGAAGCGCGCGCGCTCGGACAACAGGCCGGCGCACAGCTCCACCAGCTCCGGCAGGTCCTCGAACAAGCGCCACACCTCGCCGGTGGGGCCTCGACCGTACTTGGGGGGGTCCAGGATGATGCCGTCGTAGCGCGCGCCGCGGCGCGCCTCGCGGGCCACGTACTTGCGCGCGTCCTCCACCAGCCAGCGCACCGGATGGTGGTCGAGCCTGGACAGGACCGCGTTCTCCCGCGCCCCGTTCACCGACTTCTTGGAGGCGTCCACGTGGGTGACGTGCGCCCCGGCCGCGGCGCACGTCAGGCTCGCCACCCCCGTGTAGCCGAACAGGTTGAGCACGCGCGGCGGCTCGCCGCCTGCAGCGGCGAAGTCCGCGGCCATGGCGCGCACGGCCGCCTCCAGCCAGCTCCAGTTGGCCGCCTGCTCGGGGAAGAAGGCCAGGTGGCGAAAGCCCGTGAAGCGCCCGGTGAAGCGCGCCGGCCCCCAGGCCAGGGGAAAGCCGTCCGGCGCGGGGGGGGAGGCTGCGGCGAAGCGCCAGCGGCCGGCGTCCTCGTCGTCCTGCGCGGCGGCGGGGTCGAAGATCGCGTCCGCACCTGCCCAAGCGGCGGCGGGCAGGCGGCGCGCCCACAGGCACTGGGGCTCGGGCCGCACCACGCGGTAGGGGCCGTAGCGCTCGAGCTTGGCCCCGCCGCCCGAATCGAGCAGCGCATGGTCGGGCCAGGCGCGCGTGGTCAGCACGGCGGCTTGGGGGGCGAGGGAGGGGCGGGTCACGCGGGTGCGGTACCAGGGGCGGCGGGCGGGCTCAACTTGACACCCCGCGCGGCGCAGCCTTCAACCCGCGCGCCTCCACATCCTACCTCTCCGCCGAGACACTCCGCCATGCACGCCTACCGCACCCACACCTGCGGCGCCCTGCGCGCCTCCGACGCGGGCGCGACCGTCAAGCTTTCCGGCTGGGTGCACAGGAAGCGCGACCACGGCGGGCTGATGTTCGTGGACCTGCGCGACAATTACGGCCTGACCCAGCTCGTGCTCTCGCCGGAAACGCCGGGCTTCGCGCAGGCGGAGCACGCCCGCGCCGAGAGCGTGGTGCGGGTGGAGGGCGAGGTGCTCGCCCGCAGCCCCGAGACCGTCAACGCCGACCTGCCCACCGGCGAGGTGGAGATCCGCGTGCGCGGCTTCGAGGTGTTGTCGCCCGCCGCCGAACTGCCCGTGCCCGTGTTCGGCGAGCCCGACTATCCGGAGGACCTGCGCCTCAAGCATCGCTACTTGGACCTGCGGCGTGACACGCTTCACCGCAACATCCTGCTGCGCAGCCGCGTGATCGCCTCCATCCGCACCCGCATGGTGGTCGCGGGCTTCACCGAGTTCCAGACGCCGATCCTGACCGCCTCCAGCCCCGAAGGCGCGCGCGACTTCCTGGTGCCCTCGCGCATGCACCCGGGCGAGTTCTACGCGCTGCC